>PBYQ01000016.1 GCA_002729695.1 Citromicrobium sp.
CGATGGCGCGCGAGGCGGACCTGCTGCTGCCGATCCACGCGGGGCCGGAAATCGGCGTCGCCTCGACCAAGGCGTTCACCTGCCAGCTGGCGGTGCTCGCCGCGCTCGCCGCGAAGCTCGCGGTGGTGAAGGGCGGAATGGACCGGGCCGAGGAACAGGAGGTGGTGCGCCACCTGCTCGAAGCGCCCGCCGCACTCAACAGCGCCCTCGATCACGACGACGATATTGCCGCGATGGCCCACCTGATCGCGCCCGCGCGCGACGTGCTCTATCTCGGGCGCGGGCCGGACTATCCGATGGCGATGGAAGGTGCGCTGAAACTGAAGGAAATCAGCTACATCCACGCCGAAGGCTACGCCAGCGGCGAGATGAAGCACGGGCCGATCGCGCTGATCGATGAGCATGTGCCGGTGATCGTGATCGCGCCGTCTGGCCCGCTGTTCGAAAAGACCGTGTCGAACATGCAGGAAGTCCGCGCGCGCGGCGGCAAGATCGTGCTGATTTCAGACCGTGAGGGGCTGGAGGAAGCGGGCGAGGGCTGCCTCGCCACGATCGAGATGCCCCGTGTCCACCCGCTGATCGCGCCGCTGGTATACGCCGTACCGGTGCAACTGCTGGCCTATCATGTGGCGCTGGTGAAGGGTACGGATGTCGATCAACCGCGCAATCTCGCGAAATCGGTGACGGTCGAATAAAAAATCTGACAAGTCGCTTGGGTTTTACCCGGACCTAACCATTTATCGATACGCCCCCGTGGGTGAGCGATAACACAGCATTGGAAGACCCGGCCTTGCGCCAGCGGTTGCCGGTGACGGCAGTGTTCGGCCTGAAGGCCGGGCCGGGCCTCGATTGGCCACGCCTGTGGCTGCTCCAGCATCGCGAACTCGCAAGGCTCCGCGGCCCTCGGATCGCCGGACATGTCGCTGGCGCACTGCTCGCGCTGGTGATGTTCGCGGATGATCTCCCGCTGCCGCTGATGGCCTGCTGGGTCACCTGGATTGCCGTCAGCCTGTACATCTACACCCGACGCGACGCGTACATCCTTCAGATCGACGAGCCCGCCCTGACCGTGCGCGAGGCACGCTCTCACCTCCTCGGCAGCATCATGCTGGGGGTGGGCTGGGCCAGCCTGATGCCCTTGCTGCACCTCGTGGCAGGATCGGAAATGGCAATTCGCGGGCTGGTGCTGGGCGCCGGTATCGCGATCGGGGGTGTCGTCATGATGGGGGTGGTGCCGCTGAGCGCCTATGCCTTCATCACCTTGCTGGCGGCGGGTGCTGCCACGGGCTTCTGGCTCGCGGGGCACGACGACATGATCGTATTCGTCGCGTTTTTCACGTTCTTCGCTTACGGATCGGTGTGGATCAGGGCGACGGACTTCCTGCGCTTTGCGGTCGCGGAAGGCTTGCTGCTCGAAAAAACCCACACGGTTTCGCTGCTCCTGAGAGAATTCGGAGAGAACGAGGCCGACTGGCTGTGGCAGATCGACCCGAGCCGGCGCGTGCGCTCGGCATCGCCGCGCTTCGCCTATGCGATGGGCTCCACCGCTGCCGAGCTCGAACGACAACCCTTCTTCAGCCTGATTGCCGGCAATATGGCGGAGACCGACCCTGCGGCGATGCGACTTCGCGATCTCGCTGACCATATCAAGTCGCGAGAGAGCTTTTCCAACCTGCTGGTCCAGGTCGAAGTGCGGGGCGAGCGTCGCTGGTGGGAATTGTCCGGCACACCGATCGTGGGCGAAAAGGGCGAATATCTCGGCTATCGCGGCGTCGGCTCCGACGTGACGGCGCAGCGCAATTCGTCCGATAAGATCGCCTACCTGGCGCGATACGACACGCTGACCGCACTGCCCAATCGGCTGATGCTGCACGAGGCGCTGAATACGGCGATGGACGAAGCGCGCGAATCCCGCCGGCGGTGCGCATTCCTGATGGTCGACCTCGATCGGTTCAAGGCGGTCAACGATTCGCTGGGCCACCACATCGGCGACAAATTGCTGGAACAGGTCTCGCAACGTTTGCGCCAGGTCGTCGGTGAGGCGGATATCTGTGGCCGGCTGGGCGGCGACGAGTTCGGCATCGTTCTTCACGAAGTACGTGACTACGGCGAAGTCGACGCGATCGCCTGCAGAGTGATCGAACGCCTCTCTCAGCCCTACGAGGTGGATAACCACACCCTCTTCGTTGGTGCCAGCGCAGGCTCCGCCCTCGCGCCGCGCGACGGCAAGACGGTGGACGAGCTGATGCGCAATGCCGATCTGGCGCTCTACCGTGCGAAGGATGACGGGCGCGGCGTCCACTTCGCTTACCAGCCTTCGCTCCACGCCGATGCGGAGGAACGCCGCCAGCTCGAATTCTCGCTCCGCAAGGCGCTCGAAAGAGACGAGCTGATGCTCAATTTCCAGCCGGTGGTCGACGCGAAGACCGAAAAGGTCGTCAGCTTCGAAGCACTGGTGCGATGGCACAGCCCCGAACACGGGCTGGTCAGCCCCGCAAAGTTCATCCCCGTGGCCGAAGATACCCGTCTGATCGTGCCCATCGGCACCTGGGTGATGCAGAACGCCTGTCGCGAGGCAATGCTCTGGCCCGATCACGTGAAGGTCAATGTCAACGTCTCGCCCGAGCAGCTCGTCCAGCCTGATTTCGTCGAATCGGTGGTCGAAGCCCTGTCGCACAGCGGGCTCGACCCGCACCGGCTCGAGATCGAGGTGACGGAAAGCATCTTCCTGAACGATACCGAAGTCGCGCGGGTTGCGCTCAGCAAGGTCATGTCGCTGGGCTGCCAGGTCGCGCTCGACGATTTCGGAACGGGCTATTCCTCGCTCGGCTATCTGCGCAAGCTGCAATTCTCCACGATCAAGGTCGACCGCAGCTTCGTTCAGGGGGCCGCGCAGGGCAGCAGCGAGAGCTTGGCGATCGTGCGCGCGGTGGTCGCGATGGCGCAAAGCCTGGAGATGAAGACCACCGCCGAGGGCGTAGAGACCGAGGAAGAGGCGAAGCTGGTGCGCGACATGGGCTGCGACCGGATTCAGGGTTTCCATTTCGGACGCCCGATGACCAGCGTCGACGCGTGCGCCCTGTTCGATCGCGACTATCAGGCCCTGCGCGCCTGATCGGACGGGTCACGCCGTTGCGGCGAGGCCTTCCATGACAGCCTGGAACAGACGCCGTCCTTCGGTACCGCCATGTGCGGGGTCGATGGCGCGTTCGGGATGCGGCATCATGCCGAGCACGTTCCCGCCCGCGCTGACGATCCCGGCGATATCGCGGCGCGAGCCGTTGGTCGCCTGCGTGTAGCGGAAAACCACGCGGCCCTCGCCTTCCAGCGCGTCGAGCGTGGCCTCGTCGGCGAAATAATTGCCGTCGTGGTGGGCGACCGGAATGGTGATCGTCTCGCCGGCATCATAGGCGGCGGTGAACAGCGTCTGCGCGTTCTCCACCTTCAGCGCGACATCGCGGCACACGAAATGCTGCCCCGCATTGCGCATAAGCGCGCCGGGCAGCAGGCCTGCTTCGGTCAGCACCTGGAAACCGTTGCAAACGCCCAGCACGGGCACGCCGCGCTCCGCCGCCGCTTTCACTTCGCGCATGATCGGGCTGTTCGCCGCCATCGCGCCCGAACGCAGGTAATCCCCGTAAGAGAAACCGCCGGGCAGGGCAATGAAATCGAGGTTGTCGGGCAGCGCGGTGTCGCGGTGCCACACCTGCGTCGGTGCCTTGCCGAACACGTCGCGCAGCGCGACCATCATGTCGCGGTCGCAGTTGGAGCCGGGGAAAGTGATGACCGCGCTGTTCATGGCTCAGGCCGCATCCTCGATCCGGTAATTTTCGATCACCATGTTGGCGAGCAGCTTCTCGCACATCTCGGCGATCGTCTCGTCAGAAACGTCGTCCGCCACGTCGAGCTCGATCAGCCGACCGATCCGCACGTCGTTGACGCCGGCATAGCCGAGCCCGTCGAGAGCGTGGTGAACCGCGCGGCCCTGCGGGTCGAGCACGCCGGGCTTGAGGGTCACGAAAATGCGCTTTTTCATCGGCAGGGGCTTTCGTCGTCCGGTAAGTGAATGCGACCCGTCGCCTAGCGTCGCCCCGCGTGAAGCGCAACGCGGCCGAAGCGGATGCTCACGACTTCTGGCGCTATTTCTTCTTCGGGGCGCCGGTCCGCATGCGGCCACGGTGGGCCGACAGGTCGAAGACTTCGCCCGGCGCGTTGTCGTCGTTCTGGAGCACGCCCAGGCGCCGGGCGACTTCCTGGTAGGCCTCTTCCTCGCCGCCCAGATCGCGGCGGAAGCGATCCTTGTCGAGCTTTTCGCCCGAGTTCATGTCCCACAGCCGGCACCCGTCGGGGCTGATCTCGTCGGCCAGGATCACGCGGCTGTAGTCGCCGTCCCACAGGCGGCCGAACTCGAGCTTGAAGTCGACCAGCCGGATATCGACCGCGGCGAACATCCCGGCGATGAAATCGTTGATGCGGATCGCCATCGCGGCCATGTCCTGCATCTCGTCCTGGCTCGCCCAGTTGAAGCAGGCGATGTGCTCTTCGGCGACCAGCGGATCGCCCAGCGCATCGTCCTTGTAGTAATATTCGATCAGCGAGTGCGGCAGCGGCTCGCCTTCTTCCAGGCCCAGCCGCTTGCAGATCGAACCCGCCGCGACGTTGCGCACGACCACTTCGAGCGGGATGATCTCGACCTGGCGGATCAGCTGTTCGCGCATATTGAGTCGGCGGATGAAGTGCGTCGGGATGCCGATATTGCCGAGGCGGGTGAAAACGTATTCGCTGATGCGATTGTTGATCACGCCCTTGCCGTTGATCGTGCCCTTCTTCTCCGCGTTGAAGGCGGTCGCGTCGTCCTTGAAATACTGGATCAGCGTGCCCGGCTCGGGCCCTTCGTAGAGGATCTTGGCCTTGCCTTCGTAGATCTGGCGGCGACGGGACATGGGCTTACCTTGCGCAATTTAGCAAAAATGACTGCGCCCCGGCATCGCGAACGGCACCTGCGCGGCGCGTCCCTGCCGGGGCGGATCGGCTCGCCGTACAGCCAAACGCGTGTCGCTTCAATCCGCGCCGCGCCCGCTCCCGTCCATCACGGGGGAATGCGCGGCCTTGAGGCTATCGATCAGCTTGCCCAGCGTAGTGCGCTGGACGAGGACGGAGAACAACACTGCCGCAAAGGTCGCCGCCAGCAGCAGGTCGCGCGTGCTCCCCGCGGGTAGCGACAGCGCGAGTGCGACCGAGATGCCGCCGCGCAGGCCGCCCCACCACAGCACGCGGCCCGAACCCGGGGTAGAAAGGCGGGCCGCAGGGATCGCCTTGATCGCGCCGCCCACCGCGATGGCACGCGCGACAAGCGTGATCACGATCGCGGCAAGGCCGAAGAGCAGCTCTCGCACGCCGGGGACCAGTGCGATCACCTCCAGCCCGATCAGCAGGAACAGGACCGAGTTGAGCACCTCGTCGACCAGCTCCCAGAACTTGTTGACGTAGTCGAGCGTCAGGTCGCTCATCGCCAGATTGGCACCGTGGTTGCCGATCAGCAGTCCGGCAACCGCCATCGCCAGCGGGCCGGAGACATGCAGCTGGGTGCACAGCGCATAGCCGCCCATCACCACCGCCAGCGTGATCAGCACTTCCAGCGTGTACTCATCCATCGACCGCAGGGCGCGAAAGCCCAGCCAGCCGATCACGAGCCCCATCGCCACGCCGCCGCCAGCCTCGATCACGAACAGCCGCGCGCCTTCGCCGAGGCTGAAATCCGCACCCGTCACCGCCGCGCCCAGCAGGATGGTGAAGACCACGATGCCCACGCCATCGTTGAACAGGCTCTCGCCCGCGACCGCGCTCTGGAGCGAGGCGGGCACGTTCTCTTCGCGCAGCACGCCGAGGACAGAGACGGGATCGGTGGGAGAGATCAGCGCGCCGAACACGAAGTACCAGATCGGCGCGATTGGCACGCCGAGCAGCATCCCCACGCCCCACGCCGCCGCGCCGACCACGAGGGTAGAGATGATCACGCCCACGGTGGAGAGCAGTAGCACCGGCAGCCAGTCCGCCTTAAGCCGCTCCAGATCGACATGCAGCGCGCCCGCGAACAGCAGGAAGCTCAGCATCCCCTGCAACAGCGTCTGGGTGAAATTCATCTGCTCGAGCAGGCCGGAAACCGTCTCGTCCAGCGTGATGCTGGGCACCAGCGCGTTGAGAACCGTCAGCACGACCGACGCCAGCGCGCCCATGATCGTCAGCCCGATGACATGGGGCAGGCGGATATAGTGATGGTTGATATAGCCAAAGACCGCCGCCGCCACGACGAGGATCGCAGCGATGTCGAAGGGCGAAAGCGCGGTTGCGGCGGCGGTGTGCATGCACCCTGCCTAGCCGCGTGCGAGACGGGCGGGAAGGGGCGAGGGCTTTGCCGTTACTCCGCGTCGTCCCCGAACAGCATGGCCTTCATCCGGTCGAGATAGACGATCCACGCCTCGCGCCCCGCGTCGGTCAGGCATGCGGTGGTGACGGGCTTCTTCCCCTCGAAGCGCTTCTCGATCGTCACGTAGCCCGCATCCTCCAGCTTGCGCAGGTGGACCGAAAGGTTGCCGTCGCTCACCCCGGTGCGTGCGCGCAGATCCGCGAAATCGGCGCATTCCGCGCCCGAGAGGTAGGCCATCGTGGCCAGCCTGACGCGCCCGTGGATCGTGTCGTCGATCGCCCGGTAATCGAGCGGCGGATCAGCCACGGGCCACCCTCTCGCGCTTGAGCAGCATCAGCCCGGGCAGCACCGATACCACCACTGCGCCCGCCGCCATGACGACGAACTGGATCGCGGTCCCCGCGGTCAGCGCGCTGGCGACCACGAACACCATCGCGAGGGCGGCGTAGGCTTTCAACGCAGGCACGCGCCCGGCGGCTGCGCTGGCGGCCAGCGCGGTGGCGTAAACGCCGAAGGTGATCGGCGCGATCATGCTCATCAGGAAGAAGGTCATCGTCTCCCCCGACTGTTCGAGCCTCAGGTAGGCGAGGGCAAGCGTCGAAAGCGACACCACGCCCAGAAAAGCACCGCCTGCCTGCCAGACCGCCTGTTCCACCTTGTTGCCAATCGTCTGCGGACAGTCGCCCGGGGCGGGTCGCCACACGCGGCTCGCGATTACGGCGGGAGTGATCAGGCCTAGCCAGATGATCGGCAGGGCAACGGGCGGCCAGGCGAAAATGCCTGCCAGCACAGCCCCGTGCAGCAGGCTCGCCAGAGCGATCGCCGCGCCGAACACCAGCAGGTGGCGGCCGGAGAGGAGCGGGCGGCTGCGCCCTTCCTCCGCCAGTTCGCGCATCATGCGCAGATCGTCCTGCGCGGTTGGGGCCGATGCGGCGGTCATTGGCTATCCTCCGGGTAGTGTACGCGTTCGGTAAGCGAGGCGTTGCCTGACAGTGAGAAGCTGTTCTTCGCGAATGTCGGCATCCCGCGCAGATCGTCCGCGCCGATCATCGACCAGCCATCTGCGGGGCCTTGCGGGCCCATGTTGAACGTGCCGTCGCCGTTGATGTCGTGCCACACCGACATGGCGTAGCGGCCATCGGGGACATCGCGGAAGGTCACCGTCACCGTATCGGTCTGCGGGTTGACCACCTTCTCGCCCGCGACGGCTGCGGCCTGCATGAACTGATCTTCGCTTTGCAGGCTGATGTAGAGGTCGCCCGCGTCCGGTCGCACATCGGTCAGCGTGACGGTTACATCGCCCGCGAGGGAGGGGCCGGCAGCGGCGAGCGCGGCGAACGCAGTTACGGCGCAGAGGGATCGGCGAATCATGTCACTCTCCTTTGTTACGACGCGCACTTTAAAACATAAAGTACTTGGCATGGCAAGGGAGTGTGGGTTGTCTCACCGCAAGCTGTCCTAAAGGCGTGGAGATTCGCTAGCTTGGGAGAATGGCGTCCTCCGCAGCCGAGCTCTGGCCGTGCCCGATCGACGGGCAGTGGCTGGCTCGGTTTTTCGCGGCAGGACAGCGTGTCAGGTGTGTCACGCCTTCGTCCGAAACAGGCGCGGCGCGGCCCGCGAGGGCGAGCCGCGCCGTCCTGTCCGATTCGCAATCAGCCGTGCAGTTTGGCCGCCGTCTGCGCGACCCGCTTGCCGAGATAGCGCGCGCCGTCCAGCTCGGTCGTGCTCGGCTGGCGGCTGCCGTCTCCGCCTGCGATCGTCGTCGCACCGTAGGGCGCGCCGCCCTTGACCTCGTCGACGCCCATCTGGCCCTGGAACCCGTAATCGAGCCCGACGATGGTGCAGCCCATGTGAAGCAGGTTGGTGAGGATGGAGAGCAGCGTCGTCTCCTGCCCGCCGTGCTGGCTGGCGGTGGAGGTAAATGCCGCGCCGACCTTGCCCACGAGCGCGCCTTTCATCCACAGTCCGCCAGTCTGGTCCCAGAAAGAGGCCATCTGGCTGGTCATGCGGCCGTAACGGGTGGGGCTGCCGACCACGATACCGTCGTACTCGGTCAGCGCGTCCGGACCCTCGATCTCGTCGTGCCCCGGCATCCCGGTGAACCCAGCGTTCTTCGCGACTTCTTCAGGCGCGGTTTCGGGCCCGTGGCGGATCACGGCTTCGCCGCCGCCGTCGCGCACGCCTTCGGCCACGGCTTCCGCCATCGCAGATGTGTGGCCGTAGGAGGAGTAATAGAGGACGAGGATCTTGGTCATGGGTTTCCCTTTGCGTGTGTTCGATGTGTGATCGAACAATGCGTGGGAAGCGTGGGTGTTTCGGGAGGGCGGCGTCCCGATTTTCCTACAGCCTGCCGATCCGCTAGGCCCGACGTGCTCATTCTCACCGTCGGGCACCTGCTGGAAGGCCGCGCCGTTCCGCCTTTGCGCGGGGACGCGCTTGTGCGAAGCTGATCCGCATGGACGTGCTGCGTGACGCCCGAGAAAAACGCCGAAAAAACGCCGATCTGTCACCCTGACGGGTGAGCGTTCCTCGTAAGATATTGAAAAATAGAGTGCCTTTTCCCCGGCTGGCAGGGTGACACCTGGGTGACACGTGTCACCCTGTCGCTCTTTGCACGCCGCGGATAGGACGCAGCGATCGCGTGCCGGGGGCAAGACGCGATGCCTGCATCGACATCTGCTGCCGCTTGGCGACGTGTTGGTCTGGAAGGAAGGGGCGTGGTGCCCAGGGGCGGAGTCGAACCACCGACACGACGATTTTCAGTCGTCTGCTCTACCACTGAGCTACCCGGGCGTCGCCACGACGACGGACCTGCCTTGGCGGCGGATGGTCCGGCGAGCGAATGAGTGCGCGCCTATGGCGAAGCCTCGGGCGCTTGGCAAGCCCTATCCCGCGCTCAATCCTGTTCGCGGGCAATCTCTTCGGGATCGGCAGGCCTGCCGGGCACGCTGTAGCCGTCGTTGAACCAGCGGTTCAGGTCCTTGTCGCGGCAGCGTGCGGAGCAGAACGGCGCGTATTCGTCGGTCTGGCGAGGGGACTTGCAGATGGGGCAGGGGCGCTTGGAAAGGGGGCGTGTGGCTTCGCTCATGATGCAAGGACTTGGGCGTGCCCCGCATCGAGTGCAAGCATCGCGTCGCGTTCGACCTCGACCTTGCGTCCGCTGCGACGGGCCAACTCGGCGAGCCATTCGGGGGCGAGTCGGTCCGCGACCGCCGGGTGCGCGCGCAGCAGCAGGCGCGGGCCTGCGCCTTCGGCCAGTTCGCCGCGCCGCAGCAGCATCCGCGCTGCCGCTCCTGCGCGGTGAAAGTGGAAGCGGTGGAGCAGCGAGGGTCCTTCGAGGCGGGCGACAAGCTGGACGAAGCCGAAGCCGTTGATCGCCGTGCGCTCGTGAGGCCAGTCGTCCAGCGCCTGCCCGAGCGCATCATCCACCGCCCGCCGGTGCGCCTTTTCGGAAAGGGTGGGGAAGTCGATCCCGATCGACCCCGCCAGATCGAATCGGCGCAAGGTACTCGCAATCGCCGGAACCGCGGCCAGCGCCAGTTCGGGCGCGGGCAGGTCGCCGTCGATATCGATGACGCACATCGCAGGCGTCGGGCTGACGATCAGAGATCCACCCGCGAAGGCGACCTCGCCGGTCCACGCGTCGGCCCACACGTCCTCCCACGCACCGGCGGGGAAGCGGTGGACCGTGGTGCCGTCGGGAATGAAGGAGGGCGAGGCCGCGTCGCTCGCTCCGTCGCGGAGCTGGGTGCCCTGCGCGCGCTTCAGGCGGCCGCTTTCCGCGATCGGAGCACGGGTGATGCGCACCGCAATTTCGCGCCCCTCGCTCGCGTCGCGGGCCAGGCCCGAGACATTGATCTCGGTGCCCTCGGCGGTGCGCGCGACTCCGCGCCGGGCCCCTGCGCGGCGCTGGATCAGCCGTGCGGTCGTCACGCCAAGCTCGATATCGCCGGGCCATTGCAGCCTTGCGGCGCGAACATGCTCGCCTTCGACCAGGATGGCGCGGGTCTCTGCGATCCCGCGCTCGACCAGCCAGGTCATGGCCGCCGCTCAGCCAAGCGCGATACCCGCCGCCTTCAGCAGGGCACGCGTTTCGAACAGCGGCAGTCCGACGACGCCCGAATGGCTGCCGGAGAGAAAGTCGATGAGGCCCGCCGCGCGTCCCTGGATCGCATACCCGCCGGCCTTGCCGATGCCTTCGCCACCGGCGGCATAGGCAGCGATCTCTTCGTCGGAAAGCTGCTTGAAACGGACCTGCGAGGCGGCGCAGCGCGTGCGCTGGGTTCCACTCGCGTCGATGACCGAGATGCACGAATAGACCCGGTGGCGGCGGCCCGAAAGCAGTCGCAGGAAGCGGGTAACGTCGGCTTCGGAGGCTGCTTGCGGAAGGATGCGTCGTCCGACCGCGACGGTGGTGTCTCCGGCGAGGATAACCTCGTCCTGCGATCGCGGCACGGCGAGTGCCTTCTCGCTCGCCATACGCTCGGCATAGGGGCGGGGCAGCTCGCCCTTTCGCGGGACCTCGTCGATGTCGGGTGAGCGGATATCGTCCGGGATCACGCCGATCTGCGCGAGCAGGTCGCGTCGGCGCGGGCTGGAACTGGCGAGAATCAGGCGCGGCGTCACGATCCGCTCTACATGTGGTGGATCAGGAAGGCGGGTTGTTCTGCGGGCCAGGTCCGCCGCGACCCGGCATGAACCGATAGGTGATCCGCCCCTTGGTCAGGTCGTACGGAGTCAGTTCGACCAGCACTTCGTCGCCGGTCAGAACGCGGATGCGGTTCTTGCGCATCTTGCCCGCGGTGTGACCGAGGATTTCGTGGCCGTTTTCGAGCTCGACCCGGAACATTGCGTTGGGCAGCAGCTCGACCACCTTGCCACGCATTTCGAGGAGCTCTTCTTTAGCCATGAATTGGTCGTGTCCTTATGCAGTTCGTCGAATTTTGCGGCGATTTAGCGATCATGGCGCGAAAAGGAAAGTGCGCGTCAGCAATGGGAAAGGAACGGGCGACAATCCGTTACGCACCGAAGATTGCAATTCGCTCTTTCGCCTGCAACCCAATGCCCCGGGGCGGATGCAGGATAATTCAGGAACTACGCCCAAAATGACGTCTCTTCCCCGCCTTGCTACCCGGGTTTCCGCGGTTGCGCTCGCCACGGTCATCTGCATGCCTGCCCTCGCGCAGGACGCTGTTGGCGATGGCCCCGCCATCGACCAGGCCGCCGAGCCCGAACAGAGCGGCGACCAGACCGAAATCGTCGTGACGGCCCAGCGGCAGCGCGGTTCGGTCGACACCGATGTGCCCCCGGTCATCGAACTGACCGAGGCCGATATCGCATCCTACGGTGCCGATTCGCTGGCGGACCTGATCGCCCAGCTGGGCCCGCAGACGGGATCGGGTCGGGGACGTGGGGACGGACGCCCGGTGATCCTAGTCAATGGTCAGCGGATCGCCAATTTCAGGGAACTGCGCCGATACCCGCCCGAAGCGATCGAGAAGGTCGAAGTCTTCCCCGAAGAGGTTGCGCTGCAGTACGGCTATCCGGCCGATCAGCGCGTTATCAATTTCATCCTGAAGGACAATTTCAAGGCCCGCGAAATCGAAGTCGAATATGGCGGCTCGCTGGAAGGTGGCACCGATAACGGCGAAATCGAGGTGTCGCAGCTTTCGATCAGCGGCCCGCAACGGATCAATATCGCCGCCGAGTTCAACACCACCAGCATGCTGACCGAGGCGGAGCGGGATATCGTGCAGACGCCGGGCACCCAGCCCACGGTTGCAACCGATCCGGATCCGGCCACGTTCCGCAGTCTGCAAGGCGGGTCGGAAAGCTACGAGCTGGAAGGGTCGTTCAACACCGCGATCGGCGAAGGCGCGGATGCCAAGGCGATATCGGCGAACCTTTCGGCGGCGCGAAACTATTCGCGCTCTCTGTCGGGGCTGGAAATCGTCACACTGACCGACGGAACCGAGAGCGAGGTTCGCACGGTCGATGCGGACCCGCTGACCCGTCGTACGCGAAGTACCACGATTTCCGGCGGAGGAGCCTATCGCCAGAGGATCGGCGATTTCGACTTCGATGCCACGCTCGACGGCACATACAGCGACAGCCAGACCGATATCGATCGGCGCCGCGACCTCTCGATATTGCAGGACCAGGTCGATGCAGGCCTGATCGAGATCGACGGCCCGCTGCCGGTCATTCCGGGTACCGGAGCGGACCGTTCCAACAGCACGACCTACACGATCGATTCGCTTGCCACGCTACGCGGCACGCCGCTTCTGCTGCCGGGCGGCGAAGTGAACATGACGCTGGATGGCGGTTACAAATGGAACCGTATCGAAAGCGACGACACGCGTACTGCCCTTGGCGGGGTCCAGCTGACTCGCGGGCGTATCAATGGCGGGATCAACCTTGGAATTCCGCTGACCAGTCGGCGAGAAGGCTTCCTCGATGCGATCGGCGACCTGACGCTGAATGCAGCATTCGGCGTCGATCAGCTTTCCGACTTCGGCACGCTGACCGACCTGACGCTGGGCCTGACATGGAATATCACCGACCGGCTGACCTTGGGCGCGACGTGGGTCAACCGCGATGCTGCCCCCAGCCTGACCGAACTCGGCGCTCCGAATGTGCAGACGTTCAACGTGCCGGTGTTCGATTTCGCGACCGGCGACAATGTGCTGGCGACCGTTACGACCGGCGGCAACGCCGCGCTGCCCGCGTCAAACCAGAACGACTTCAAGCTGAGCGCGAATTACGATCTCGACCTGTTCGAACGGGCGAGCATTCTGGTCGAGTTTTTCGACAATAACGCGCGCAATACGACCGAGAGCTTCCCCCTCCTCACTGCGGACATCGAGGCGGCATTCCCCGATCGCGTGACGCGTGACGGTGCGGGAACGCTGATTGCGGTCGACCAGACGCCGATCACCTATGCCAAGCGGAACAGCCGTCGCCTGCGCTATGGCATCAACCTGTTCGGCAAGGTCGGCAAGGCTCGGCCAGAGGAGGAATCGCGCGGCAGCGGTGGTGGACGCCCCGGCGGCGGCGGTTCCGGTGGTCCTCCCGCAGCGGGTGCGAGCGGCCCGCCCGGCGGCGCAGGGCGCATGGGGCCCGAACAGTTCCAGCAGATGCGGGAGCAATTCTGCGCCAGCGAACCTGGCACGGTGCCCGACCTGTCGCAGCTTCCGCCCTTCATTCGCGACCGGCTGACCAACGAAGATGGTTCGGTCAACCCGGAACGACTGGCACAGGCGCGCGAGCGAATCTGTACCGCCGATGGCGCCGGTGGCCCCGGCGGCCCCGGTGGTTTCGATCCGCAGCAGGTTGCGGCGATCCGCGAAGCGCTGTGCGCGGCACCCGATACGCCCATCGACCTTGCCAAGCTGCCCGAGGGCCTCCGCCAGAGGCTGACCAACGATGACGGGACGGTAAACGAAGAACGTCTTGCCCGGTTGCGCACGGCGATCTGTCAGGCGGAGGGTTCGCAAGCTGGCGAAGGCCAGCGGCGCGGCGGCGGTGGCGGCGGTCGTCGCGGCGGTGGCGGTGGCGGGCCGTTCGGCGGAGGCGACGGTCAGGGCCGCTGGAGCCTGAGCCTCTATCACTCGATCGAATTCCAGAACACGGCATTGATCGCGGCGGGCGTGCCCGAACTGGACTTCCTCGATGGCGATGCCTCCGGCCAGTCGGGCGGGGTGGCGCGCCACCAGGTCGAACTGGAGGGCGGGCTGTTCTACGAAGGCGTTGGCGCGCGCCTTAGCGGCAAATACCAGGGGCCGACCCGGGTCGACGGCAGCGACACGACCGGTGCGCAGGATCTCTATTTCGGCGATCTCGTGACGTTCGACCTGCGGCTGTTCGCGAACCTGGAGCAGCAGAAATGGCTTACCGGCGAGACACCGGGCTTCTTCAAGGGTGCGCGCCTCTCGCTGAGGGTCGATAACCTCTTCAACACGCGTCAGGATGTGGTCGACGGCAACGGGGTTACTCCCACCCGCTTCCAGCCGGCACTGATCGATCCGCTCGGGCGAACGGTTTCCTTAGAGTTTCGCAAGCTGTTCTGACCGGCGCATCCCGGAGTCCCCCGCGATACTCGAAAGGATCGCGGAGGGGCCGGGGTGGCCGAACCGACGGGGTTTCCGACCGAACGGACGGCCTGCGCGGATAACCCGCCCCGCGCGCTGGCAAGCAGCGAGCGGGCCGCCTATCTAGCGGGCCATGTCGGACAGCAAGGCCAACCGTCCCCACGACCCGCGTGGCAAGGAGCGTTTCAACGAGGAACGTGCCGCCTATACGGTCGCGAGCGCGCAGCCCGATCTGGAAGCCGGAGTCAAGGCGATCCGCGAGACGGTGAAAACGCTGCCGCCGCGCCCGGGCGTGTACCGCATGCTCGATGCGCGCGGCGACGTGCTCTATGTGGGCAAGGCGCGCAGCCTGAAGGCGCGCGTGGCGAACTACACGCAGATCAACGCGCTCACCAATCGACTCCAGCGGATGGTCAGCCAGACGCGCAGCATGGAGATCGTGACGACGAACAGCGAGGCGGGCGCGCTGTTGCTCGAAGCGCAGTTCATCAAGCGCTACCGCCCGCCGTTCAACGTGCTCCTGCGCGACGACAAGAGCTTTCCCTTCATCCTGCTTCGCGCCGATCATGCCTTCCCGCGCATCCACAAGCATCGCGGGGCGCGACGTGCCAAGGGCAATTACTACGGGCCGTTCGCCAGCGCGGGTTCGGTCAACAAGACGCTTAATGCGTTGCAGAAGCTCTTCCTGCTAAGATCCTGCACAGACAGCTTTTTCTCCAATCGCGACCGGCCCTGCCTGCTCTACCAGATCAAGCGCTGCTCGGCCCCCTGCGTCGGGCGGATCGACGAGGCCGGGTACGAAGAGCTGGTCCAGCAGGCCAAGGATTTCCTCGGTGGCAAGTCCTCTGCCGTCCAGCAGGACCTCGAAAAGCAGATGGCAGAGGCTGCGGAGAAGCTCGACTTCGAAACCGCCGCGATACTGCGCGACCGGCTGCGCGCGGCGACCTTCATTCAGGGCGCGCAGGCCGTGAACGCGACCGGGGTGGGCGATGCGGACGTCTTCGCGCTCGCTGCCAAGGGCGGGCAGATCGCGGTGCAGGCGTTCTTCATCCGCGGCGGGCAGAACTGGGGCCACCGCGCGTTCTTCCCCACGCACACGCAGGATGTCGACAAGGACGAAGTCCTCGCTCGCGTCATCATGCAGTTCTACGAAGAAGTGCCTCCGCCGCGCACCGTGCTGGTCGACCGGGCGCTGCCCGAGGGCGATTTGCTGGCGCAGGCGCTGTGCGAGGCGGCAGAGCACAAGGTCGAGATTTCGGTGCCCCAGCGTGGCGACCGGCGGCGGCTGATGGAGCAGGCGCAGCGCAACGCGATCGACGCGCTGGATCGGCGGCTCGCGGAGTCGGGCACCAAGGCGAAGCTCAACCGCGATCTGGCCGAATTCCTCGAACTCGAAGAGCCGCCGCAGCGCATCGAGATTTACGACAACTCGCATATCCAGGGCGCCAAGGCGGTGGGCGCCATGGTCGTGGCGGGGCCGGAGGGGTTCGAGAAAGGCCAGTACCGCAAGTTCAACATCAAGACTGCGCAGACCAACGACGATTTCGGCATGATGCGCGAGGTGATGCAGCGCCGCTTCCGCAATCTCGCCGAAAATCCCGATGGCGAGGAGGGCAAACGCAACAGCCACGAGACCGTGTGGCCCGATCTCGTCCTGCTCGATGGCGGCAAGGGGCAGATGTCGACCGTGCGCGATACGCTGGCCGAAATGGGGATCGACAACGTACCGCTGATCGCCATCGCCAAGGGGCCGGACCACGGGCGCGAGGGGCGCGAGGTGTTCCACTTCCCCGACGGGCGCGAGAAGACGCTGCCGGTCAATTCGCCGCTGCTGTTCCACCTCCAGAACCTGCGCGACGAAGTCCACCGCTACGTGATCGGCGCGCACCGCGCCAAGCGGAGCCGCGCCATCACCGCCTCACCGCTGGACGAGATTTCCGGCATCGGCCCGGCGCGCAAGCGCGCGCTGCTGCTGCATTTCGGCACTGCGGGCAAGGTCCGCGCGGCGGCGCTCGACGACCTCAAGCGTGCCCCCGGGATCAGCGATGCCGTGGCGCAGCAAGTGTTCGATTTCTATCACGCCGGAGCCAGCTGACTGGCGGCGCCCGGTCGTTCTACTCTCCGTGATTTCGCGGGGTCGTCAGGCGCATAGTTTTGTGTATTCTCGAACATGATTTCTTGGGGGAGAAAGTCATGCTCAATCGACGCAATTTCATGGTCGCATCAAGCGCGGCAACACTTGGTGGGTGCGTTAGCTGCAAGTTTCCGGATTCTTTGCCGGTTAGCCGCCCTATCTCTGATGCTCACGCGCATTTCTTCAACGGCGCGGATCTGCCGGTCCATAATTTCGTCCGCTATGTCATCGTGCCTGCATACGCACCGAACCTGCCCGAGGTTGTGCTGGCGCTCGCCGACATGGCCCTTTGGATTGCCAAACGCCTGTCGGTCTCGGCTTCGTCGGAGATCAAGCATTTGCGATCGGGCGAGTTGCTTGGCCGCGATGAAGTCCGCGAAGAAGAGTTCGGGCGCACGGCTGCAAAACGGCAGGAGCAGGTGATCAACGAAGCCGGCTCGAAGACGTTTGCCGAGCGTAAGCCGATCGAGAGCCTTGCGGACAGTTATTTCTATCTCGCCACGCTGCTCGGCGCTTTCGACATCGGAACGCGCCGTGCCCTGGATGACGGTAAGGTCAGGATCGACCCGCAGGTGTACGAAGATATCGCGCGGCAGGGCAGGGATGCGTCGCAGCGCACCTTGCCCGACTCGCTCGATTTACCGGAAGCGATGGTCACGTACGCGGCGCAGTCTTCGGTCGACGTCAAAGCGATCATCAAATGGGTTTTCGTGATGTGCCAGTCGCGCTGCTCGCACGTGCGGAGGTATTTGAACACTATTCCTTCCGGTGGAAGCCAGGTGACGCATGTGACCAACCTGCTGGTGGACTATGATCGATGGCTCGGCGATCGTCCGCTGGGTAATTCTACACATGCGCAGCAGGTGGAATTCTGGACGGCCTATGCCGCGCGTACCGAATCCATTCCCGGCTGGCCGCGCCTGCACACCTTTGCCGGCTTCGATCCTCTCAAGGATGCGGGCGAGAGACTTTCGAGCGGGAAGGGGACCACGTTCGAGACCATGAAGGAATGGTATCGTGCTGGCCGTGATCCCGGTTCGAATGCGACGCACAAGATCGCTGGTTTCAAGGTCTATCCCCCGATGGGATTTCAGCCGGATAAGAACGCCGAACCCGTGCTGCCGACGAACGAACCGCCGAAGCAGCGGGCGGAGATCGAGGTACAGCGCTGGTGGAGCGACAATGGCTGGCCGCTGGACAAGCTCGGCACCAGTCTGGACGAGTCGCTCGACCTGTTCTTCGAGTTCTGCGCGGAGCAAGACGTGCCGATCATGGCGCACGCCTCACCGAGCAATGATGCCATGAGCAATTCTGCGAGGAAGGCGCTGATCAGCAATTGGGTGCCAAGGGTCGAACAGACGTTCACCAAGTTCGGTCGCCCACTCAGGCTTTGTCTCGGTCACTTCGGATACTACGTCTACGATCTAAGCGCCTTCAAAGACCTGATGAAACTGAATGTCGAGCAGGTCGGAGGGGAGCCAAAGGCGCGCGTCTACTTCGACCTCAGCTACGACGTCGACATCCTGGAGGACAATCAGGGTGTGCTGCGGTATTTCCTCAATGCGCTGGAACGCGTCTGCAAGGATGTAGGTGACGAGGGCAATTTCCTCACCTTCGGCTCGGACTGGATCATGCTCGGGCAGCAGCCTGGAGCCGGTCGCTATCTCGACAATTTCAAGCGCGCGCTCGACGCATCCGAATTCTGGCGGAAGAACGCAGACAAGGTACTGCGGACCAATTTCCTCGATTTCATGCAGGTACCCCACTGATCGGGCGGCGTGTGAACATGTGGCGGGCTAGCCCCACAGAGGAGCCGGCCCGCCTTCCACATCATTTCGCGACGCGCGTCAGATCGAGATCGTGGAAGTCGTAGGAGAAGTCGGTCAGGTCCGAGATCGCCTTCATTTTCATTCCCGTCACCTTGCCGTTCTCGACCGAGAAATCGACGAAGGCGTCGGCCTTGAGTGAGCTGTCGGGCCAGAATGCCGCGAACCTGTCGCCATCGTAGTGGGTCAGCTCGCCATCGAGAATCTCACTGCGGCCCATGTCGATGAACAGGCGATCCGGGCCATCCATGCGGATGATGACATCCCCGTACCACTGGTCGCGATAGGTGCCGACATAGGCGGACAGCGGAAGGCTGGGCGGTGCCGCGTTTTCGGGCGCGCTCGCCGAGGTATCGGCCATCAGCTGCGTGCCTTCGGCTTCTGCCTTGGCGAATGCGCCACCCCAGTCGGTGATGAAATCGTACTCGGGGTGGCCGAGCAGTGCCGCAGCGACGTGGAAATTGAAGGTCGACGGCGCGCCGCGATAATCGTTGGTGGCGCTGAACAGGACCAGCTTTTCTTCAGGGATAATCATGAAGTTGCTGACCACGCCGGGCGCCCCGCCGCCGTGGCTGACCAGCAGCCTGCCGGCGAAATCCTGCGTGCCCCAGCCCAATGCGTAGGCCGAGAGATGGGAGAGGCCTGCCGCGCGCAGTCTGCCGTTGACGCCGGTGGGTGTGACGCCCTGCCACACTTCGCGCACCTGCTTTTCATCGAGCAGGCGCTGACCGGTTTCTGTGACGCCCCCGTCGAGCCAGAAATTGCCCCACTTCATCATGCCTGCGGTATCGCACCAGATGCCGCCTGCGGCGTTCCATGTTTCGGAGAAGGCGAGCCGCTCGTCGATCGGAACGCCTGCATCCGCGCCTGCCGCGCGTTCATGCCCGGTGACGAAGCGCGCACCTGCCGGGATGCGCGTTTTCTCCGCAACGCAGCGCTCCATGCCGACCGGCTTGAGGATTTCGTCCGTAATGAAGTCGGCCCAGCTTTTCCCGGACACACGCTCGACGATCTCGCCCGCGACGACGTACAGCAGATTGTCGTAGGCATATTCGGACCGGAACCCGGCGGTCGGCCGCAGCAGCGGCAGGGCCTTGATCACGTCTTCGGGTTCGGCGTTGCCATCGGGCCAGATCAGCAGGTCGCCTGCACCCAGCGGCAGGCCAGAGCGGTGCGTCAGCGCATCGCGCACGGTGAAGTGCTCGCTGACCCACGGATCGTACATCGCGAATTCGGGAATGTAGGTGCGGATGGGTTCGTCCCACTTCACCTCTCCACGCTCCACGAGCATGGCGAGTGCGGTCGTCGTGAACGCCTTCGAGATGCTGGCGATGGGGAACAGCATGTCCTGCGTAACCGGTCGGTCGGTGCCTTCCTCGGCGAGACCGTCCGCGCCCTGCCAGATGGTTGTGCCGTCCTTCGAAACGGCAGCGACCATGCCGGTCGAATCGTAGGCCTGCGTCGTCCGGGCCAACGCAGCGTCGAAGTCGATCGGCCCCGTTTCGACCGGGGTGGCAACCGGTGCTTCGGCAGCCACGGTCTTTTGCGGCGGTACTTCGTCCGCGGCGAGATGCGCGCAGGCGGACAGGACGCAGGGCAGGAGCAGCAGAGCTCCGGTCTTGGCAAACTTCATATTGGTTCGGGCTCCCGATTACGGGGCCCTTATGCAGCGATTGGGCTGCGGATCAAACCTTGGCTGGGTGGTTTATGCGTCGCCCGCACGCAGACGGCGTTCCTGGAAGGCGAAACGCGCGGCTTCGCCGACATCGCCCTGGAACGACACGTTGACCGCGCCGCCGATCACCGAGCCCACCAGCGGAACGACCGCACCCACACGCCGGCGAAACAGCGCGATGGCGAGGGCACGAGAGACGCGCTCGATCGCCTGCTCGATAACCGGATCGATTTCCTCAGGCGGCATTTCCGACAGGTTGCCGCTGGGCCCGATCCCGGCTTCAAGAGCGGCGATGCGTTCGGCGCGCTGTTTCTTCTCGTTGAGGCTCGCCAGTTCGAGCACTTGTAGGCGGAACAGCCGCTCTCGCGCGCCTTTGCCGTCATAGCCATACGCGCGGCCGGTATCGCGGATGCAGCGCAGGGCAAGCGCGATGGTCGCCGGAATGTCGAGCCCCATCGTGAGGATTCCGCCGATCCCCGATGCCGCACCCGTTGTGCCGCTGATCGCGCGGGTGGCGATGGCGACACGCTCGGCTGCGTCGTGACAGGCCTTCAGGTCGGTCAGATCGTGGTCGAACTTGACCAATTGCGGCGTACCCACTGCGCGGTCGATGCCCTGCAAGACCCCGCGAACGAGCCCGTTGGGCACGAACGCGGCGACCGCGCCACCCACGGGACTGGTGATTTTCTCGAACCCGCGCCCGATCAGGGATGGGCTGCTGGTGCGAAAGGCCTGCTGCTGTTTTTCAAAATCCATGAAGTGCGAACGGGGTTGGAAGGCACCCGTTCCGCAATCGCCATTAGTTGGATTTGGACCGCCGCTTTCGCATCATGCCTTCCTGCGCAACACTTGCCACCAGCGTGCCGCCTTCGGTGAATATCCGACCACGATTGTAACCGCGGCCATTGCCGGACCAGGGGCTGTCGGTATCGTAGAGCAGCCACTCGTCGGCGCGCGCAGGCGCGTGGAACCAGATCGCATGATCGAGGCTGGCCCCGACAAGCTCGCCGCGCATCCAAGAAAGCCCGTGGGCGATCGCCGCCGTGCCGAGCAGCGTGTAGTCGCTTGCATAAGCGATTATCGCCCGATGCAGCGCCGGATCGTCGGGCAGCTTCCCGACCGTCTTGAACCATGTCTGCGACTTCGGTTCGCGCGGAGTAGTGCTCATCCAGTGCAGCCCCTCGGTTGGGCGCATTTCGATCGGGCGGGGGCGGACCATGAAGCGGCGCTGGCCTTCGCTCATCAGGTGTAGCTTGTCGGCAAAGATTTCGCGGCGCAGCTGGTAGTCCGATTTGAGCGTTTCGGGGTCGGCGACGTGGGGGAAGGGCATGTTCTCATGCGCGAGCCCTTCTTCGGGTGTCTGGAAACTGGCGGTCAGGTTGAGGATCGGGGTACCGTCCTGGCTCGCCACGGCACGGCGATTGGCGAAGCTGCGCCCGTCGAAATCCCGCGCAATCGCGTAGTCGATCGGGGGGCCTTCCTCGCCGCCACGCAGGAAGTAGGCGTGCAGCGAATGCGCCACCTTTCCGTCGCCGATGCTTGCCTGCGCCGCCTGCAATCCCTGCGCGATCACCTGCCCGCCGAAGACGCGGCCGATTCCGTCCACCTGCGGCCTGCCACGAAACTTGTCGTTGTCGATCTTCTCGACTGTCAGCAGGTCGACAAGCTGCGCGGTCAGTTCTGCGGGAGTGGGGCGCTCGACATTATCGAAATCGAGTTTTTCGGAAGCATTATCTGTCATCCGCACGTCTGTGCGACGCCTTTACGTTCAGGTCAACGTGAGACCTCAGCGGATAATCCCGAGCTTGCGGATGGCGCGGAAGGCGAAGGCCTTCGACCGATTGCTTGCGGGCCAGCGACCCGGCGCACGCGGATTGAGGCCGAGCCGCCGCAATTCCCGATTGAAGCCACGCGCGTCCGCTTCCGCATAACTCCAGTCCGAACGCCATGTAATGCTCAGCGAGATCGAACTTTCGGGCCCATTGCGCACGAAGTGCGGTGCCATGACGGGCACGAACAGGGCCTGCCCGGCGGCTATGCCGTATTCCACTCCGCCTTGCGCCAGATCGTCTTTCCAGATCAGTTCGCGCGGTCCGCCCAGATGATAACCCTCATGCACCTCGTCGGGCGCATAGCGTGCGTCGCCGGCGGGGAACTGCGTCATCGTCTTGCTGCCGCGCAGCTGCATCAGGATGTTGTGCTCTGGGTCGAAATGGTAGGGCGTGACCGCGTTCGGGCTCGAAATGAACACGAAACCCTGCGGAGTGAGCATTTCGCCTGTCTTCGCCTCGATCTTGGGTCGCAGTTCCTCCAGCAGATCGTGGAGGAGCACGCGATAGCGATCGTCTTGCTCTATGTTCTTGAGCACGGCCCAGCTGTTCGCCTCGGCGATCCGGCGGATCGTGTCGGCAATGGAGAGGCCGGTCTGGCCCGGCTTGCCATCGACACCGATCGGGAGATCGCCACGATTATACTCGATCGAACTCTCCGGCAGGCGTCCGGCAAGCTTGGCAAGCGCGTCCAGCCGCAGCAGCGGATTATCCTCCAGCCGATGTTCGAGCACATGCGGCTGCTCCGGATAGGCCGCGGCAAAGGTTTCCAGCGCGTTGTCGGGAAAGACGCGAATGGGCTGCGGCGAGACGTTGTCCTGCGGGAAGCTGCTTACGGCATTCATTACGATCTACTCTCCGTGGTCTTCGGTACCGCGTGTCTTGCGGATTCGAAGGCGATCAGGCGGTTACCCAGCGCGCGGCGGAGGCCGCCGCCGATGGCGATGTTTCGTGACACGACGCTGCGCTGTTCCCGCCAGAAATGGTCGATCATCGGGTGGTCGGGCGCCGCACAGCTGTCGCACCACGCGATTTCCCCACGTTGCAGCAGGTCGAGGTTCTCCTTCTGGAGGAGAACGCCTGGCGAATATCTGGCGAAACGTTCGTCGAAGGTGGTCTTGAAGCTGAATGCGCCCGGGGAAGTAAGGAAGGTCGCCAGCATCGCGATGGGCTCGCCATCGAGGCGCAGGGACAGGCCTTCGACGCGCCCTGTCTGTGCTGCGCCCAGCAGGCTCTCGCGAAAGAATCGCGCGCACGCCGGATCGTTTGCGAGCGAAGAACCGGCACGGCCTTTCCAGCTTTGCGCTTCGAGGGCGAGGAATGTGTCTGCGAAGGCGCCGATTGCCTCGGGAGTTTCGGCGCGGTCCACCGACAGCTCACCATGTTCTGCAAGACGACGCGCCTGCCGCCGCAATTCCTTGCGCTTCTTGGTCGAGAGCGATTGTTCGAAATAGTTCTCGGGCGAGAGTTGTGATGCAAGGAGCGCACGGACATCGCGTTCGACCACGCCGTTTGCGCGGTTATCCTCCTGCGTCAGGACAGTCAGCGCCGCGTCCGGGGCACAGCTTTCCGGTATGCCCGGCAGGTGCAGAAAGGCGGCGAGACCTGAGTTCTGGTCCACCCAGCGCAGCAACATTGACCAGAAGATCGTTTCGAAGCCGCGCGCGATCAGTGGCACGCCGCAAAAGGCATTGTCGTGCAGCCAGCTGGCAACATGCGGAATGGGGCGCCCGTAGTACGCACGCGCATTGTGCAGCGGGAGAAGCCCGGCGAGCTTGCCATCGATCCTCAATAGCGCGAGCTTGACCTTGCCCTGCGAATCGAAGGCTTCCAGCGAAGCGCGCAGAAAAGGCCGTTCGAAGAAGGGGTTGGGCTCCGCCGCGCTGGCTGCCAGCGTGTCCCATTCGGCGTCGGCGAGCTCTGCGTCGCGCCATGGCGCGACGAACAGCCGCGGCGCCGAGCCGCTGGCATCGTCGAATTCCGTGTCAATCAAGACCATCGCAGCCCAGTGCCCTTCCCAGCGATCAGCCCTTACCGTGGCGTTAAGCCTAAGCAGGATTCACTAGGATTTGCTTAAATCGGTGCCTGAAATGGAAGGCTGGAAAAGGAAGGGGCGCGGTCCCCGTCGGAACCGCGCCCCTTGTATCTTTCGACAGTCAGACGTCGCTTATCAGGCGGCCCCTGCCGCCAGCGCAGCAAGCAGCAGCAGCGCGACGATGTTGGTGATCTTGATCATCGGGTTCACCGCCGGTCCCGCCGTATCCTTGTACGGATCGCCCACGGTATCGCCGGTCACGGCGGCATGGTGGGCATCGGAACCCTTACCGCCGTGGTTGCCATCCTCGATGTACTTCTTCGCATTGTCCCACGCGCCACCACCGGCGGTCATGGAAAGCGCGACGAACAGACCGCCGACGATCACACCCAGCAACAGCGCGCCGAGAGCGGCGAAGCCGTTGGCCTGACCTGCGATCAGCGTGATGACGAAGTAGACCACCACCGGTGCCAGCACCGGCAAGAGCGACGGAACGATCATTTCCTTGATCGCTGCGCGCGTCACCAGGTCAACGGTGCGGGCATAGTTAGGGCGGCTGGTGCCTTCCATGATGCCCTTGTCCGCAGCGAATTGCTCGCGCACGTCTTTCACCACGTCACCCGCTGCACGGCCCACGGCAGTCATGCCCATTGCGCCGAAAAGGTAGGGCAGCAGCGCCCCCAGCAGCAGCCCGACGATCACGAACGGGTTCTTCAGGCTGAAGTCCACCGTTACGCCCGGGAAGAACTCGGTGAGGTCGGTGGTGTAGGCGGCAAACAGCACCAGCGCGGCGAGGCCAGCCGAACCGATCGCGTAGCCTTTCGTGACGGCCTTGGTGGTGTTGCCCACCGCATCCAGCGCGTCGGTCTTCTCACGCACGCTGTCGTCCAGCCCCGCCATTTCGGCGATGCCGCCTGCGTTGTCGGTGACCGGGCCATAGGCGTCCAGCGCCACGACCATGCCCGCCAGCGCCAGCATCGCGGTCGCCGCATAGGCGATCCCGACGAGGCCTGCGAGCAGGTAGGCGATGATAATCCCGGCAACGATCACCAGCGTCGGCAGCGCGGTCGCTTCGAGGCTGATGGCAAGACCCTGGATAACGTTGGTGCCGTGGCCGGTTTCCGAAGCCTTGGCGATCGAGCGAACCGGGCGGTACTCGGTCCCGGTATAGTATTCGGTGATCCAGATGATCAGCCCGGTGATGACGAGGCCGAGCATCGAGCACCAGAACAGGTCCATCCCGGTAAAGCCGCCGACGACCTCGGCAGCGCCTTCGGTCACCAGCGTGTCACCCAGTGCGACCGTCGCAGTTTCGCTGACGACGTTCGCCCCGATCAGGGCGTTCATGTCGCCCAGAGCCCAGGTCATCACGGCGTAGATCGCCGGGATCGAGAGGACCGCGGTGACGATGAAACCCTTGTACATCGCTCCCATGATGTTCTGCTTGCTACCAAGCTTCACGAAGTACGTGCCGATGATCGAGGTGACGATGCACGCCCCGCCGATCAGCAGCGGCAGCGACATCATCGGCAACAGCAGCTCGCCCAGCGTGCCACCGAGAAGCAGTGCGGTGAGCACCATCGTCGCGCCGACGGTGACGACGTAGGTTTCGAAAAGGTCGGCAGCCATGCCCGCGCAGTCGCCCACGTTGTCGCCCACATTGTCCGCGATAACGGCCGGGTTGCGGGGGTCATCCTCGGGAATGCCAGCCTCGACCTTGCCGACGAGGTCCGCACCGACGTCCGCCGCCTTGGTGAAGATACCGCCGCCCAGACGCGCAAAGATCGAAATCAGCGAAGCACCGAAGGCGAGGCCGACCAGTCCGTCGACCACTTCGCGGCTGTTCGCCTCGAAGCCCAGCGCACCGGCGAGGAAGTAGAAGAAGCCCGCTATGGCGAGCAGCGCCAGGCCGGCCACCAGAAGTCCGGTGATCGCACCCGCGCGGAACGCCAGCGTCAGGCCCTGCTGCAATCCGCTTTGCGCGGCTGCGGCGGTGCGGACGTTTGCCTTCACCGAGATGTTCATCCCGATATAACCAGCTGCGCCCGATAGCACCGCGCCGATCAGGAAACCGGCCGCCGCGATCCAGTTGAGGAGGAAGAACACAAGCGCACACACCACGACGCCGACGATGGCGATGGTCGTGTACTGGCGGTTCAGGTAAGCGCGCGCGCCTTCCTGAATGGCGCCCGCAATTTCCTGCATCTTCTCGTTGCCCGCTCCGGCACCGAGAACCTGTCGGCTCGTAAATATTCCGTAGATTATGGCCAACAGGCCAAGTCCAATAGCGACCAGAACAAGTTCCACGCCTTACCTCCCCCAGGTTATGTACCGAACAGCATTCGGATGCTCGCCCTTATTGTGGGCAATTGAAGGGGAGTAGGGCTATAAGGGCGTGCGTGAAGGCGCAAGCCCCCGTAGCGTTTCTGCACACTTCACAGGTGTGGCGCGGCGCTATTCAGTGCTGGTAGCCGAGCCCCTCGGGGCCATCGATGGCCTTCGTGTCGAGCACGAGGGGTTCGGGCCCGCCTTCCATCACGGTACCGATGCGGGTCGCCGGGACCGGCAGATGGGCATCGCTGGGCGCGGTGAAGAGGAGGGCAAAGTCCTCCCCCCACCGCAGGGCCTCGTCGCGGCGACTCTCGGGTGCTGCTATCGGAATACTCGCGCTGTCGATGGCAAATCGGGCACCGCTCGCTTTCGCCATGCGCCACGCGTCGAGCAGCACGCCGTCCGAAACATCCATCATCGCGGTCACGTGCGGGGCCAGCGCGCTCCCCTCTGCCAGGCGCGGTGTCGGCCGGGTGAACGGCCTCTCCTCTGCATCGACCCACCCGTTCACCGCATCGAACCCCATCATCGCGCCGCCGACCGATCCGCTTAGCCATACGTGATCGCCGGGCCGCGCGCCGCTGCGCGATGGCACGGGCGTATGCGTCGCGCGGCCAAGCGCGGTCAGGCTGAAGGTGCGCGTATTTTCGACCGCCACCGTGTCGCCGCCCAGCAGCGGCACATCGAATGCGTCAAGCGCTGCCTCGAGCCCTTTAAGAAACGCAGAATTATTGGCCCCGAGCGAATAGCCGAGCATGACGCCCACCGGTTCTGCGCCCTTGGCGGCGAGATCGGACAGGTTCACCGCCACCAGCTTCCACGCGACATCGGCGAGCGATTGCTGCGGGAGCCAGTGCACGCCCTCGACCATCATGTCCTTGGTGAGGATGAGGGTCTCAGTGCCGAATTCGATCACAGCGGCATCATCGGCCAACCCGCGCGCGGCTGGCTGCGTGGCCAGCGCGCGAAGGGCGGCGATGAAATCGAGCTCGGTCATCCAACCTCCTAACCGCTCACCCTGAGCCTGTCGAAGGGTCGCCCTTTACTTCAAGAAGAACGATGCTTCGACAAGCTCAGCATGAACGGTCTTTTGGTAGCAAAATCACCGAACAGCCTTGGCCACCGCATCGAGCACGCCGTTGGCAAACTTCGCCTCGCGATCGTCGAAGAACGCTTTCGCGACATCGACATATTCGCTGATGACCGCACCGGTCGGAATGTCCGCGCGCGCGATCAGCTCGTAGGCGCCGCAGCGCAGCACCTGCAGCATCGTCTTGTCGAGCCGCTTGAGGTTCCAGCCCTCGGCCAGCTTCTCGCTTAGCTGCAGGTCGATTTCCTCGCGTCTTGCATCCACGCCGCGCACGACATCGTCGAAGAAGGGAATTTCGGCGTCGGCGTAGGTGTCGCCTTCGATTTCACGACCCAGACGGTGCTGGTG
Source organism: Citromicrobium sp. (assembly GCA_002729695.1). Lineage (GTDB taxonomy): Bacteria > Pseudomonadota > Alphaproteobacteria > Sphingomonadales > Sphingomonadaceae > Alteriqipengyuania. Next base: position 27,786 of record PBYQ01000016.1, read on the forward strand.
AAATTCGTCGAGCAGCTTGGGAAGGCCGGTGCCCTCCATGTCGCGTTGGTAGAGCGCCTGGACGGCGGCGAGGCGCGCGGCAGAGCGGCCAATGGAACGGGCTGGGGATCGTTGGTGGGACATTACTTCAATCGCAATCTGATGGACTGGGCATGGGCCGGAAGCCCTTCGGCGCCGGCAAGGGCGATGGCAGCGGGGCCGATCTGGGCGAGCGCGTCGGCATTCGCCTCGATGAAACTGGTCCGCTTCATGAAATCGAGCACGGAGAGGCCGCTAGCAAAACGCGCGCGGCGCCCGGTGGGCAGGACGTGGTTCGGGCCGGCGACGTAATCGCCGACCGCTTCGGGCACCATCCGGCCGAGAAACACGCTGCCCGCATGGCGCAGCTTGGCGAACAGCGCTTCGGGGTCGTCGACCGCCAGCTCGACATGTTCGGCCGCGAGCCGGTTGGCGAGCGGGATCGCGTCGTCGAGCGAGGGCACCACGATCAGCGCGCCATGCGCATCCCACGCGGCGCGCGCGGTCTTGCCGGTGGCAAGCATCGCGGCCTGCACGTCGACCTGGTCTTCCACCTGCGCGGCAAAGTCGGCGCTGTCGGTGATGAGGATCGATTGCGAGCTGGGATCGTGCTCGGCCTGGCTGAGCAGGTCGGCGGCGATCCATTCGGGATCGTTCTTGTCGTCCGCGATGACGAGAATTTCGCTTGGTCCTGCAATCATGTCGATGCCGACCGTGCCGAACACCTGCCGCTTTGCTTCCGCGACCCAGGCATTGCCGGGGCCGGTGATGACGTCGACCGGCGCGATTCTGTCGGTGCCGTAGGCCAGCGCGGCGATCGCCTGCGCACCGCCGACGCGCCAGATCTCGTCGATACCGGCAATATGCGCAGCGGCGAGAACCAGCGGGTTCGACTCGCCCTTCGGCGTGGGAGTGACTGCGACCAACCGCTCGACTCCCGCGACCCGCGCCGGGATCGCGTTCATCAGCAGCGACGAAGGATAGGCAGCGCGCCCGCCGGGGACGTAGAGACCCGCAGCATCGACCGCGTTCCACCGATGGCCGAGCCGGACACCCGCATCGTCGGTATAATCGCGCGGATTGGGTTTCTGCGCCTCGTGATAGGACCGGATGCGCGCGGCTGCGAGGTCGAGCGCATCGCGCAGCTCGCCGTCCAGCTCGTTGTAGGCCTGCTCGCACCGCCAGGATGGGATGCGCCAGTCGTCTTCCGAGGACAGCGTGTGACCATCGAAGCGGATGCTCAGTTCCGCGAGCGCCTTGTCGCCTTGCGCACGCACCTTGGCGATGATGTCGGCCACATCGCGGGTGACATCATTGCCGCTTTCGCGACGGGCGTGAACCAGCCGCTCGAAACTCGCCGCGAAATCGGGCGCGGTAGCGTTCAGGACCTGCATCACGCGGCTGCCTTCGCTTGCAGACGTGCATCGGCTTCGCGCCGGAAGCTCTCGACCAGATCGGCAACGCGGCCATCGGTTTTCAGCGCAGCACGGTTCACGATCAGGCGGGCGGTAATGTCGAGGATAGGCTGGGTTTCGACCAGGCCGTTCTCCTTGAGCGTGCGCCCGGTCGAGACGAGATCGACGATCCGCCGCGCCAGCCCGAGAGAGGGGGCCAGCTCCATCGCACCATTGAGCTTGACGCATTCCGCCTGCACTCCCTGCTTTTCGTAATAGCGGCGGGTAATGTTGGGATACTTCGTCGCAACGCGCACGTGGCTGCTGATCGGCTCGTCTTCCTCACCGACAGCCTGTGCCACCGCCAGATGGCAATGCCCGATGTCCAGATCGACCGGGGCGTAGAGGTCCGAGTAGTCGAATTCCTCGATCACGTCGGAGCCGACGATCCCGATCTGCGCTGCGCCATGCGCGACGAAGGTCGCCACGTCGAACGCGCGCACCCGGATCAGGCGCAGGTCGGGGCGTTCCGTTGCGAAGCATAGCGCACGGTTGGCCTTGTCGTGGAAGCCCGCCTCGGGCACGACGCCCGCGCGCTCCATGACGGGCAGGGCATCGTCGAGCAGTCGGCCCTTGGGCACGGCAAATGTCAGGTCGCTTTGCGGCATGGAGCGCCAGATAGGGCGAGCGAGACGAAAGGGCAATTGCGCGCGAGTTATGGCAGCCGGCAAAGCGAAATACGAACTGGTCGATCCGCAGGCAAAAGGCTTCGAGGCGGTGCAGCGCGCTTTCGCCAACCAGGTCGCCTATTGCCGCGATAACGGCGCGCCGGTGACGGCCACGATCTGTCAGGCGCTGGGCGAGCTGCTGGAGGCCGAGCGGGGCGGGGCGGTCATGCGCCGCGTGCGCAAATGGGCGGGGCCGCCGCTGGCCGATGCCCTTCCGCTGCGGATTGCGGGTGGACTGCACGCGCTGCATCTGGCCGACCAGGATCCCGCGCTTTCGGCGATCTACCTCGAACAGAGAGTCAGCAATCCCGCAGAATTGGTCGCCGATGCGATCGAGCGGCACGAGGCGTTCCTGATGCCGTGGCTCGACGGGCCGCCGCAGACCAACGAAGCCGGCCGCAGCTGGGCTTATGCCGCCGCGATGCTGTGGCTGGTCGACAAGGGTCTCCCGGCAAAATTCGCGCTCAACGAGATCGGATCGAGCGCAGGTATCAACCTGATGATGCGCCGGTATTTCTTCGACCTGGGGGGAGTGACCGCCGGTCCGAAGGGCGCGCAGATGCGGCTGGTGCCCGAATGGCGCGGATCGCCGCCGCCCGACACCAGTTACGGCATCGTTGCGGCGCGCGGGTGCGACATTGCCCCGGTCGACCTGACCGATCCGGCGCAGGCATTGAGATTGAAGGCCTATATCTGGCCCGAGTTTACCGAGCGATTCGCCCGCATGGATGCCGCCATCGCGGCTGCCAACACCATGCCGCCCGAGGTGGCGCGCGAAACCGCCGATATCTTCGTGGAGCGCCTGCTTTCCGAACCCGCCGAGGCGGGCGTCACCCGCGTCATCATGCACTCGGTCGTCTGGCAATATGTGCCCGAATATCAGCGTGAGAAGGTGACCGAGGCGATCGAAGCAGCGGGTGCGAAGGCAACCGCAGAAACACCTCTGGCGTGGATTTCGCTCGAAGCGAATCGAGACACCCACCGGCACGAGCTGTCCGTTCGCTACTGGCCCAATAATGAAGCGGGCGGTGAGGAGTGGCAGCGGCTCGGCGTTGCCCATCCTCACGGCGCATGGGTCGAGTGGGAAGGCTGACTAGGCGGTTCGCGCCAGAAAGGCATCCATCGCTGCGTTGAACTTTTCCGGAGCTTCCCACGGGACAAAGTGACCGCAGCCGCTGACCTTGTCGATGGTCAGGTCGTCGATGATATCCTCCATCCCGACCATATTGCCCGGCGGCAGTGCGATGTCGTCCATCGCCCAGATCACGAGGGTCGGGATTGCGAGATTGGGCAGCTGGGGCGGCTGGTAGTCAGCAGGCAGTTCGAATGGCGCATCCATCGGCGGCACGATCATCGGGCTCGCGCGATACCAGTTGAGCATCCCGAAGGCGGCTTCGCGATCCTGCCAGTCCTGCAAGAGCGCCTCACGCTCCTCCGGCTCCATCGCGCTGGGCCGATCCCATTTGATCTCCTTCATCAGGATCGCGGCAAGCCCGTGCTCCTGCACCAGAGCATCATTGTCGGTGTTGCGAAATCCTCGGATGTACTGGCTGCTCTCGCGCTGATGCGGGTCGGTAAACAGCAGCTTCTGGAAGATCGCAGGGTGGGGTGCATTGGCGATCACCGCGCGAGTGACGCGGCCAGTGCCGATCCCTTTCTGCCCCATCAGAGCGATACCCCACGAAATTGCGCCACCCCAGTCGTGGCCGACGATGGTGAACTCGTCGATGCCCAGCTCGGTCGCCAGCAGGAAAATGTCGCCGATCAGCTTGTCCGGCCTGTAAGCTTCCACCTCCTGCGGCTTGGACGATCCGCGATAACCGCGCTGGTCGGGCGCGATACAGCGGTACCGATCCGAAAAGTGCGCGATCTGGTGCCGCCAGGTACGGTGGCTTTCGGGAAAGCCGTGGAGGAACATCAGGGCTGGAGCGTCCTTCGGACCTTCGTCGACCACGTCCAGTTCGATACCGTTGGCCAGTTTCACGCGCTTCTGTTCCATAGTCAGCCCTCCGCCTCGATTTTTTCCATGTAGCCATTCGCGACCATCGTCGCGACCTGATCGAACAGGTCGTCGGGGGTGCGGCGCTGCTCGCCCCAGCTGCTTTCACCTCCGCGAGCGACGATGATCTCGCGCTCGCCGCTGGCTACCCCGTCGAGGATGCGACGGGCGGCTTCTTCCGGTGGCATGCCATTGTCGATCACGCTGTCGCTGCGCCCGCGCGGCGAACCGTCGGCGCTCAGCGCGTTGCGGCTGACATTTGTTGCGACCGACCCGGGGCACGCGACATGCACGGACACGCCCGATTGCGAAAGTTCGGCGCGCAGAGCGTCGGCATATCCGACGAGCCCGTGCTTGGCCGCGCAATAGGCGGTGCGCAGAGGAATGCCGATCTTGCCTGCGACCGAGGACACGAAGACGAGGTGCCCGCTCCCGCGCCCGGTGAAGTGAGGCAGCAAAGCCTGCGAGGCGGCGATCTGGGCAGTCAGGTCGATGTCGATGATGTAGCGATAGACCTGCATCGCGGTCTCGGTAGCGCGACTGCGCTGGGAGATGCCCGCATTGGCGACGAACAGGTCGACGCCGCTTTGCCACGCGGTGGCCTTCTCAGTCGCGGCACGCATCGTGCCTTCGTCGCGCACATCGAAGGGCAGCAGCAGGGTCTCGCCCTCGCAATCCTGCGCCACTTCCGCCAACCGAGCTTCGTCACGGCCCGACAGGATGACCCGCGCGCCATCGTTGCTCAAGGCTCGCGCGAGCGCTGCGCCAATGCCGGAGGATGCGCCGGTGATCCACGCGGTCTTTCCGTAAAAGCTCAAGGGTATGTCACCGTCTTGGGTTTTTCGGGCAGCGGAATCCATTCCTCCTCGTCGCCGGGTACCTTGGGGAAATTACCGGCCTTCCAGTCTTTCTTGGCCTGGTTGATCCGTTCGCGGTCGGAGCTGACGAAGTTCCAGAACACGTGGCGTTCGGTCTTGAAGCTTTCCCCGCCCAGCAGCATTACGCGCGCTCCCTTTTCGGATCTCAGCGCTGGGCAATCGCCCGGCTTGATGACGACCAGCGTGTAGAGCGGCAGGGTCATGCCATCGAGCGTGGCCTCGCCATCGACCACCATCAGCGCGCGCTCGTCTGCAGGCGAGTCGATCGGCAGCTGGCCGCCGGGGGCGAGGACTATCTCGGCATAGATCGTGTCGGCATAGGTCGTGGTCTTCGCGCTCGCACCCCACAGATCGCCCATGATCACGATCGCGCGCGCGCCGCCATCCTCGACGACGGGCAGGTCATCGACCGCTTCGAAGGCGGGGTCGATTTCCTCGCGTCCGTCGGGCAGCGCGAGCCAGGTCTGCATGCCGAACATGCGCGGTCCGCCCATGCGCTCGCTCTCGGGGGAGCGCTCGGAATGCACGATCCCGCTGCCCGCAGTCATCAGGTTCACCGTGCCGGGGCGGATGGTGGAGAAGGTGCCGATACTGTCGCGATGATCGATCGCGCCTTCAAACAGCCAGGTGACCGTGGCGAGATTGATGTGCGGGTGCGGGCGAACATCCATCCCTCCGCCCGACGGCAGGTGCGCGGGGCCGAATTCATCGACGAAAATGAAGGGCCCGACCATGCGCCGCTGCTTCGATGGCAAAGCGCGCCGGACCTCGAAATCGCCGAGGTCGTGATTTGTGGGCGTGATGGTGGCTTCGATGGGACCAGTCATTGGGCGTCGAGCTCCGGGTAGTGGCGGAAGATGCCGTCTTCGTTGAACGCGATGCGGCGATCCGACGCAAGGTAGTCCTTGATTTCGGCAAGCTCGGCCGCCGCGTCGTGGCAGGCAATCAGGCGCGGATACTCGCTCTCGATCGCCTTCATGCGAATGGGGAAGGCGTAGCGCAGCCCCTCGATAAGTTGGAACAGCGAGGTGTCGACGTGGCTCCACTTGCCACCGAGCACGAAGGGGCCGTCATGGGCCGACAGCGCATCCTCGAAATAGCGGAAGAACTTCGGGATACGTTGCTCGCGAAAGTTCTCCGCTGCACGCACCGCTGCATCCTTCTGCTCCTCGTAGTAGAGGTCGCCCGCGATCGGGTGGTGGACGTTGTGCGCTTCGGCGACGATGTCGCTGATGGTCAGTTGCAGCATGATGAGTTGGAGATCGCCGTCGAGATTGCCTGCACCGAACCCATGCTTCTCACTTGCCCACGCAAGGATATGCGCGACCTGCGCGATGCAGAAATCGCCATCGACGAGGTATGGCGGGGCGTAGGGGCGAATGCCGCTGCGCGCGTCCAGATCGTCGACCAGCGCCTGCGCGCCTTCGTTGCGCGCGCGATCGCGGTATTCGACGCCCGCAGCCTCAAGCGCGAGCCGCACGAATTCGCCGCGACCCTGAATGCCCGGCCAGTACCAAAGATCGTACGCCATCGGATCAGCCGGGATGGCTCGGCGCGGTGGCCTTTATCGCCAGCGCGTGGACCCGGTCGCCGGGAATGTCGCCTAGCGCCCCATTGACCATCCGCTGCCGCTCCAGCCGCGACTTTTCGACGAAGGCCGGAGCCTCGATCACAATCGTGAAATGCGATTCTCCGGTGCCATCGTCGCCGGTGTGGCCGCGGTGCTTGGCGCTGTCATTGACGATCTCCAGCTTCGTCGGGGAGAACGCCTCGCGCAGCAGCTGCTCCATCTCCTGAGCTACGGATTGTGCCATTTTATCGTTCGATCCCTTTGCAATTTGCGTCTGCGCTGCCCATCCTAAAGCGCTATGCGTCAGACCCGGTTCCATGGTCGCTACGAAGCGAACGGCAGACTTTGCGCCCACCCCACATGCGACGAGCCGGGCGAATTTCGCGCCCCCGGCGTTTACGGCAACAGTTTCGACGGGCCGGGCCAGTGGCGCTGGTTCTGCCTCGATCACATACGCGAGTTCAACGCCGGGTACGACTGGTTCGAAGGGATGAGCGCGGAAGAAATCCTGCGCGCGCAATCGCCTTCGGCCGGATGGCAGACCGAATCGCCAGCCTTCCGCGCGAGCGGCCCGGTCGACGGGATGCCGCGCTGGGGCGATTTCGACGATCCGCTCGATGCGATTTCCGCGCGTGCGGGCGGGATCAAGAGCCGGGCCAGGCGCGAAGCCGAAATGGCGATGGACGGGCGCTTTTCAAAGGAAGAGGCGAAGGCGCTGGACGTTCTGGGGCTCGGCGTGGAGACCGACCGCAAGCGTTTGCGCCAGCGCTATTCGGAACTCGTGCGCCGCTACCACCCGGATCGCAACGGGGGCGACCGCAGCCACGAGGCGCGGCTGGGCCGGGTGGTGGAGGCGTATCAGTTGCTCAGGAAGAGTCGCGTTTTCGCCTGATGGTTTCAGTCGCGGTCGGGAGCGCCAAGCGGGAAGAAATCCCGGAATGCGCTCGATCCAATCGGCGTAGAGGTTAAGTGGAAAAAGGGGTGACCCTAGAGGTACATTACCAGATTCCTTGCGCGATCTTCTCGCGCCGTTCCACCTCGCGATCGCTGAGGATCGGGATTGGCGCTTCGTCCGGATAGGGGGGTTGCGTGCCGCCGGGCGTGTATGTCGCGATGACGGTGCCTTTGGCGGTCACGCGATGATCGGTCATCTCCAGCTTGTCGACCGGAGTGCCTTCGCCGAACAGCCGCTTCCCGCCGCCGAGGATCACCGGGTAGGTCATGGTGATCAGCGTATCGATCAGCCCTGCGGCGAGAAGCGGGGGGTAGATCTCGCTCGATCCCTGGATGACGATATCGGCACCTTCGGTCTGCTTGAGCGCTGCAATATCTTCGACACCGCGCATCCGGTGGCTGTTCTGCCATTCGAGCGGCTGGTCGCCGCGCGTCATCACGTACTTGTTGGCCGCGTCGAATGCCTCGCCCATCGGCTTGTTGTCGCCATCGGCATAGGGCCAGTAAGCGGCGAAGATATCGTAGGTCCGCCGCCCCAGCAGCAGATCGTAGGGTGGCGTGAAAAGCGCGCCGAGCGTCTCTTCGATCCCTTCGTCCCACAGCTTGAACACCCAGCCGCCCTGGTCGAACCCGCCGGTCGGGTCTTCGTCAGGCCCACCCGGAGCCTGCATTACCCCGTCGAGCGACAGGAACGCCGCACCGGTGATATTTCGCGCCATGTCAGTCTCCTCTTCGTGCAGCTTCGATGGCTGCGTGATCGATCTTCACCATGCCCATCATCGCCTCGTAGACGCGCTTGCGCGCTGCCGGGTCGGGGTCGGCAAGTCCCTCGGTGAGAGCGCGCGGCACGATCTGCCAGCGCATCCCGAAGCGGTCGAAGCACCAGCTGCACGCCATCTCGCCGCCGCCATCGGCGGTCAGCGCGGCCCAATAGCGATCGGTTTCCTCCTGCGTGTCGGTGAAGACCTGCATCGAGACCGCGTCGGAGAACTCACCGGGATTGCCGTTGAGAGCGAGCGCCTGCATCCCCAGCAAGGTGAAGTTGGCAAGGAGCACGTCGCCTTCCTTGCCGCCGGGGTAGTCCGACGGGGAACGTTCGATGCTGCCCATCGCGCTGTCGGGGAACAAATCGCAATAGAATTGCGCGGCTTCGTCTGCCCGGTCCTTGAACCACAGGCACAGCGCGGATCGGGCGTCAGGCACTGGCCGCTTCCCGCTCTGCGATCAGGTCTGCGTCCACCTTCTTGGCGGCCTTGTACGCGTCGCGCTGCTTCAGCCGGGCGGCATAGGCTTCGAATACGTCGCGCTTGGGCAGCGATCCGAACTGCATGCCCCAATCGACATGCGAACCGACGTATACGTCCGCCATCGTGAAGCGGTCGCCGCACACGTAGTCGCGACCGGTCAACATGGCTTCGAACGCGTCGACCGTGCGCTCGAAACTGCCGTAGCCGAGCATGCCCTGCTTCTGCGGGTCGTCGCCCGCGCTCCAGCCCATGCTGTTCGCGACCACCGCCTGCTCCACCGGCCCGGCGGCGAAGAACAGATAGCGGAAATAGTCCGCCTTCTCGTGCGCGTCGGGCAGCAACCCTGCGTCGGGGTGCATTTCGGCGAGGTAATGGCAAATGGCTGCGGCTTCGGTCACCACATGGTCATGCCCGCCGTGATGATGCACGAGCGTGGGGAATTTGCGCATCGGATTGGCCTTCACGAAGGCCTCGGGCTGATCGGGGCCGTACTCGACGATCACCTGTTCGTAATCGGCACCCGCCTCGTGCAACGCCCAGCGGGCGATCTGCCCGCGGCTCATGGGGTTGGTGTAGAACGTATAGCTGGCCATGATCAGCCTCCCTTGTGCCTCTTAGTTTCTTGGCCCGACGAGACCGATGGTCGCGCCCTGCGGATCGTGAGCATAGACCGAGTATTCGCCGCCGGGAATCTGCTGCGGGTCACCCAGCAGTTTGCCGCCGTTCTCGGTCACTGCCTTGCAGGCGCGGTCGATATCGTCGACGCCCGCAAAAAACTGCCAGCGTGAACCTTCGCCATCGGCCTGGGCCTTCCCGATCGCGCCGATTCCGACATCGTCGTTCTGGATGAAGAGGTAGTCGCCCATCGGCCCCATCGGCATCGCGCCTTCCTGCGTCCAGCCGAACAGGTCGGTGTAGAGCGACACGGCAGCGTCCGGGTCGGTGGTCCACAGCTCGTTCCAGCGCATGTGCTGCGCCTGATCCACCGAGAAGACATCGCTGGTCGCATCGGGATTGTCGGCGGGCGGGGTAGGGCTCATGACGTAGAGAACCGCGCCCTGCGGGTCGGAGACCATCGCCATGCGGCCGACGCCGGGTATGTCCATCGGCGGCATGTGCACCGTGCCGCCAGCGTTCTTCAACGCCGATACGGCACCATCGACATCCGGGTGGTGGATGTAGCCGAGCCATCCCGGGCTCGCGCCGCCCGCCTTCATGTCGGGCGTGATTTCGAGAGCGCCCCCGGCAAAGCCGCCGTCCGATCGACCAATCATGCGGTAACTCGAACCGGTAGGCATTGCCTGTCCCTCTGCCTCGATCTCCCAGCCGACAACCGCGCGATAGAAGTCGCGCGCGGCTGCCGGATCGTCGGTCATCAGCTCGTACCAGATGAAGGCACCGCGTTCGCTATCGGTCATGTCGGTCCTCCTCAGGCGTGTTCTTCGACGATCGCGTCGAACCCGCCGAAGATCATGCGCTTGCCGTCGAAGGGCATATCGCCGAACTCTTCCATCCGCGGATCTTCCATCATCTTGCCGTGCGCGGCGTCGGCGGTTGCCTTGTCGGGCCAGATGACCCAGCTGAACACGATCTTCTCGCCATCCTCGGCCTTGGTGGCGCGGCGGAAATCGGTGGTGTGCCCGTCCTGCACATCGGCTTCCCAGCATTCGACCTGGCTCAGCGCGCCGAAATCCTTGGCCAGCGGCCAGAACTTCTTTGCGACATCGACATAGGCGGCCTTGTTGCTCTCGGGCACGGCGAGGACAAATCCATTCACGTACATTCTTACTCTCCCATGGATGTCGGTGGATCGTGGCGGTCGAAGGCCGCAAGCTGGTCGTTCATCGCCTGCTGGAATGCCGGGCGGGCTTCCCCGCGCGCGACGTAGGCTTGCGTCGCCGGATGGTCGGCAAGCAGTTGGCTGCCGCCGATGGCGCGCAGCACGGTGACCATGGCGATATCGGCAATGGTGAAGCTCTCGCCGAGCCAGTCCTGCCCGCCCAGCAGTTTTTCGAGCGGGGCGAGGCGCTTGGCGATGAATTCTTCAAGGCTCGGGCGGCGAAGCTTGGCCCATTCCTCGTCGCGCGCAAACGCGGTGACGTTGACCCATTCGAACAGCCACGGTTCGACCGAGTTGAACGCACCCAGAACCCACGAGATCGCAGCCGCGCGCTGCTGCGGGCCGCGCGGGAGCAGGGTCTCGCTCTTCTCGCCGAGATGGAGCAGGGTCGCGCCGCTTTCGAACAGCCTGATGTCGCCATCGCGCATGATCGGGACCTGACCCCAGGGTTGCGCATCGAGCAGCCAGCCTGGCTTGTTGGTCACATCGGCAAGCCGTTCGCGATAGGGAATGCCCGCTTCCTCGCACGCCCAGCGCGGGCGCAGGTCGCGCACAAAACCTCGCGCAAACGGTGGCACCCACTGATAGCCGGCAATCTCGATTTCGGCGTCGGACGTCATCATCGACATGGTGCCGGTGCCTCAGGCGTCGACAGCCGCTTCGGCGGGCGGACCCTCGGTCGCCATCGCCGGGTTCATCCACATCGGTTCCCACACATGCCCGTCGGGGTCTTCGAAGCTGCGACCATACATTATGTCGCCGAATTCCTGCTTCGGATTGATGTCGGCCTTGCCGCCGTGCTTTCCTGCAGTTTCGGTAATCTCGTCGACCGCCTCACGGCTTTCCATGCTGACGCACAGCGCGACTTGCGCGGCCGAATGCGCATCGACGATGGGCTTGCTGGTGAAGCTCTTCCACTTGTCGTGGCTCAGCAGCATCACTTTGATGGTATCGCTCCACTCCATGCCGCTGGCGGTCTCGTCCGAGAACATGTGGTTCTGGGTAAAGCCGAGCGCGGAATAGAACGCGGTAGAGGCGGCCAGATCGGCTACCGGCAGGTTTACGAAAATCATTCTGGTCATGGCGCTGTCCTCTCCTTGCCCCCGACTCGATGTTGAATCTTATGATCTTCGGAATTACATAAGGCAACAATGAAGTTACAAAAAGAAACCAATCTGCACGGTCGGTGGTACGACGATGCGTGCGGCACTGCGTTTGCGCTCGAACTGGTGGGGGAGCGGTGGTCCCTGCTGATCATCCGCGAATTGATGCTCGGCCCGCGCCGCTTTTCCGATCTGCGTGCGACGTTGCCGGGGATCAGTGCGAAGGTACTGACGGAGCGGCTGGCGACACTGGCCAATGCGGGCGTGCTGACCCGCCACAAGCTGCCGCCGCCTGCGGCTTCGCAGGTCTATGAACTGACACAGTGGGGCTATTCCGCCGAGACGATCCTGCAGGAGCTGGGCCGTTGGGCCGCGACCTCGCCGCTCCACGATCCGACGCTCCCGCTGTCTGCGGTGTCCTTCATGATCTCGCTGCGCACCATGCTCGATCGGGGCCGGGCGGGGCAGTGGAGCGCGACGATCGGTTTCCGGATCGGCGAGGACGGCTTCGTCGCGCGTCTTGCCGACGGCGAACTGCCGATCGAACGGGGCGATCCGGATGGTGCGGAAAGCATCTTCATCGCCGCCGAGGCACCGCAGCTGGCGGCGGTGTTCTACGGCAAACAACCTGCTGGCGCAGTCGGCGCGACGATCGAAGGCGATGCGAAGGTGGCGGATCGTTTCATAGACCTGTTCCACCTGCCGCGCTGAGAACGCTACTGCCGCATGGCCCAGCGCAGGGTCCGCCCGAGCGCGCGCGTGGTCGCGCGGGCGGGAAGGGCGGCTAGGCCGGGCCGGTGCAGGCCAAGCATAGATCGCGCGAAGGGCGGCAATAACATGACCGCCTCCGCCGCAATTGCTTGCTGCAAGGCCACCGGAAAGCCTTGGGGACGGATCGCGAGCACGAATTGCGCGACCTCGCGTGCTTCCTTCGATGTGGTGAGGTCGTTGCGCAGATCGCGCAGGATCGCTTCGGCTTCGGCGACGCTGGTCGGCACGGGATCGGCCCCCAGCGCGCGTCCGATCACGGCCATTTGCGCATAGTACTCATCCTGCTCGGCGTGCGGCATGCCGGGCCGCGCATGGCGCAGATAGCCCGCAAGGAAGCTTGATGCTTCGGCAATGTGGACCCACGCCGCGGTGCGTGGATCGCTTGCGGCGTAAGGCGTTCCGTCGGGGAGCGTGCCGGTAATCTTGCGATGGATTTTGTTGACCCGCGCGATGGCTTCCTGCGCGCGGTCGCGATGGCCGAAAGTGGTCACCGAAATGAACTGGGCGGTGCGATGAAATCGCCCCTGCGCATCTTCGCGGAAGTTGGAATAGTCGAGCACGCCCTGCAGCGCCGCAGGGTGGAGCATTTGCAGAAATAGTCCGCGAATGCCGCCGATCATCATTCCCATCACATCCGCGTGGACCATGCGGATGGGCGAATCCTTCGCAAACAGTGCTTCGTCAGAGGGCGGAATGCGCGTTTCGGGCACCTTCCCGTGATTGAACGCGGCGCGCACCTGGTTGACGATCGCGTCACGCACCGGGTTGAGCAGGGGGTCGAGAGGATCGCCGTGCGCCATCGTACCGAAATATAGCCTATTGCCGAGGATTGGAAATCCATCGCCCAAGCCGTCTTGCGAGGGCTGCGCAACCTCTCTAGTCCCGCCTGCGATGACCGACAGCAAGACCTTCAATCCGACCGAGAGCACCGTGCTCGCCGCGCCCGACACCAAGATCGACGTGCGCGAGACCTTCGGCGTGGATATCGACTGGCAGGTTCCCGCCTTCAGCAAGACGGACGAGCGCGTGTCCGATCGCGACGACAGCTATGTGTTCGATCCGGACACGACGATGGCGATCCTAGCCGGTTTCGCGTTCAACCGGCGCGTGATGGTGCAGGGCTATCACGGCACGGGCAAGTCGACGCATATCGAACAGGTCGCGGCGCGGCTGAACTGGCCGTGCGTGCGCATCAACCTGGACGCGCATATCAGCCGTATCGACCTGGTCGGGCGCGACGCGATCGTATTGCGCGACGGCCTGCAGGTGACCGAATTCCGCGAAGGCCTGCTGCCGTGGGCGCTGCAGCATCCCGTCGCGCTGGTGTTCGACGAATACGACGCGGGCCGCCCCGACGTGATGTTCGTGATCCAGCGCGTGCTTGAAGCCGAAGGCAAGCTGACCCTGCTCGACCAGAACCGCGTGATCCGCCCGAACCCCGGCTTCCGCCTGTTCGCGACTGCCAACACGGTCGGTCTGGGAGACACGAGCGGCCTCTACCATGGCACGCAGCAAATCAACCAGGGCCAGATGGACCGCTGGAACGTGGTCGTTGGTTTGAACTATCTGCCTGCCGAGACCGAAGGCGCGATTGTCGCGACCAAGGCTCCCGAAATGGATAAGAAGACCATCGCCGACATGATCAAGGTGGCCGATCTTTCCCGGCAGGGCTTCATGAACGGCGATATCTCGACCGTGATGAGCCCGCGAACCGTCATCACTTGGGCGCAGAATACCGCGATTTTCAAGGATATCGGCTTCGCCTTCCGCGTGAGCTTCCTCAACAAGTGCGACGAGGCGGAGCGTATGCTGGTCGCGGAATACTACCAGCGCGTGTTCGGCGAAGATCTGCCCGAAAGCGTCGTGGGTTCGGCCTGACGCCTGAGCAACCGATCATTAGCCTGTCCGACGGTTGATTTCCTTTTCGCGCCCGGGTTGGCTTTTCGGCGATCTTGAACCGAGCCGTTCGACCGATGGTGCCGCGACCTTTCGTGCCGGCACCCGGTGGACCAGCTGCGCGGCGGGGACCGCCCGGCTGAAAAGATAGCCCTGCATCTGGCTGCATTCGGTCGCACGCAGAAGCTCCATCTGCTCGGCGTTTTCGATACCCTCGGCAGTCGTACTCATGTTCAGGCGGGTCGCCAGTGCGATCACCGCCTTGACGATCGTATCGCTATCTTCCCGCTCGGCCATGTCGCCCACGAAGCAGCGGTCGATCTTGATCTTGTCGAACGGGAAGGCGCGCAGGTAGTTGAGCGAGGAATAGCCCGTGCCGAAATCGTCGAGCGCGACACGCACGCCGAGTGCGCGGATCTTGTGCAGCAGGGCGATGGTTTCATCGCATTCGCGCATCAGGACGGTTTCGGTAATCTCGAGCTCGAGCCGATGTGCCGGCACCGCGCTCGCCGCGAGTGCGTGCACGATGGTGCCGTAGAGTTCCTTGTCCATCGTCTGCACCGGCGACAGGTTCACCGACACTGTGAGATGGTCTGGCCAGCGGGCGGCCTCCGCCAGCGCCTCGCGCAGCACCCATTCGCCGATCTGGACGATCTGGCCGGTTTCTTCCGCGATAGGAATGAACTGGTCGGGACTGACCGGGCCGCGCGTGGGATGGTTCCAACGGAGCAAGGCCTCGTACCCGACGGTCTGCATGGTCTGCGTCGCCACAAGCGGCTGGTAGTGCAGTTCCAGTTCGCCATTCACGAGAGCATCACGCAGCTCGAGTTCGAGCTGACGGCGCTCCTGCACCTCCTCGTGCATCCGCAGGTTGAAGATGCTGGCGGTCTTTCGACCTCGCGTCTTGGCGTCGTACAGGGCGAGGTCGGCGGCGTAGATGGCTTCGTCGCTGGTGCAACCGTCATCGGGGCCGAAGGCGATGCCCACGCTGGCCCCGACACTTGCTTTCTGGCCCTCGATCTCGATCGGGCTGTCCATCGCATCTACGATCCTGTGCGCCACTTCGATCACGCGCTCTCGGCAGAGGGGATGTTCGATGAGTACGGCGAATTCATCGCCGCCAAATCTCGCCACCATTGCGCCGGGAGGCACGCATTTCTCGATCCTGCGTGCCGCTTCCTTCAGCACCACATCTCCGCCTGTATGGCCGAAGGTGTCATTGATCGCCTTGAAGTGATCGAGATCGATCGCGAGGATCGCAACCATTCCGTCCGAGCCCAAACGATCGAAGGCACGCTTGATGGTCGTGTTGAAAAGGGCGCGGTTGGGCAGATCGGTCAATACGTCGTAATGCGCCATGTACTTGATCCGCGCCTCTGCCTCGCGCGTGGTGGTCACATCGGCGACGAAACCCCGCCAGTAGCGTCGCGTCTCGTCATCGTTCGAAGTGACCTTGCGTGCGGAAATGGACCACCAGCGCTGCTCGCCCCGGATCCTGAGCGGTACGACAACCCGCTGAAAACTTTCGTCCTGCCCGCCCATGTGGCGCAGCTCTGCGCGTTCGGGTGAGTCGTAGAACAGGTCGAGCAGCTGCATCCCCTCCAGTCGCTCGGCACTGCGCCCGGCAGCATCGCAAAAGCGACGGCTGGGGCGCATGATGTGCCCATCTTCAGTGCACTCGAACAGCCAGTCGCTGCCATCCTGGTCGTACTGGTTGAGCAGCAGCTGGATCGTTTCGTTCGCCTCGGTCAGCTTGCGCGTGCGCAGCCGGCGGGTGGCGAACATGTAGTTCAGGTGGAAGACGAGCCAGTGAAGGGCGAGGAAACTGCCGAGCGCCACTGCCGTCCCACCGACAGCGACCGCGTCGCCAATCGGCACGACCGCGATTGCGATGGTCGATCCATTGATCGCGGCATTGAGGACTGCCACGCGAGGGACGGCGATCAGCGCAACCGATTCGATCCACATCACCATGATGGCTGTGGGCAGCAAAGCGGGCAGGTATTCGATTGGGGCATGGCTCAATGCGATCGCGGCGAATGTGCCCCACAGGATCGTGCGGAGCACGACCACCCGTCTGACCAGCGTGAGCGTGTCGGAGTGTGGATGCACCTGCGTCTTGCAGCGCCGGTCGATCACCATCTGGCACACACCGATCACGATGCCCGACAGTACGAAAAGGTCGACGAAAGTCAGCGACATGAACGTGCTGAAGACGAGGGCTGCTATAGACGTTCGCAGGATGTCGTAGGCGAGGTACGGCGTAACGCAGATGTGCTCCAGCCGACACCGCGCCCACCACTCGATGTCCTTCTCTTCGGGCTGGTGATCGATCAGCTGCAAATGGAAGAGCCTGTATAGCAGGCTGCCGCGCCTGATCAGGGGAGCATGTCCATTGTCGCTCATCGCGTGATCTGGAGAAAATTTCGCCACATTTGCTGGTGTTACAGACGAGTGGTAAATCGGAGGTTTCTAATTCCCGAGTATAGTTGCGCCCACGTACAGGGCCCGCTTGCCGCTGGTGCTGGCCCGGTGGTTGGAGTAAGGACGAAACATGGCACGGCGGGGCTCCGGAGACGACGACTGGACCGGACACGGGGCAGCTCCCGTGGGCCATAGCGGCTACTATTCTACCCACGAAAGCATGCTGGAAGACCCGTGGGACGGGGACGATAGCGACTTCGATTACAAATCGACCGGGCCGGGCATCGGCCAGCGCGCGCTC
Organism: Citromicrobium sp.; assembly: GCA_002729695.1. Taxonomy (GTDB): domain Bacteria; phylum Pseudomonadota; class Alphaproteobacteria; order Sphingomonadales; family Sphingomonadaceae; genus Alteriqipengyuania. The sequence goes on from PBYQ01000016.1 coordinate 44,909, forward strand.
GACATCCTGCGCTCTCACGAAACCCGTTACTGGGCTGTCCGCGCGGCCGCGGCGTTTGCCCTGCTGCTGATCCTGATCATCGCATGGCTGACGATTACCGCGCCGCTTTCCAAGTCGCTGGAACCGATTGCCCCTCCGCAGGTCACGCTGCTCGCCGCCGACGGTACGCCGATCGCGCGAAACGGGGCGGTGTATGACGAACCGGTCGAGATAGACCGCCTGCCTGATCACGTGGTCGATGCGTTTCTGGCGACCGAGGATCGCCGGTTCTACGATCACTGGGGCGTCGATCCCCGCGGTCTTGCGCGGGCGACGTGGAACAACATGACCGGCGGGCCGACGCAGGGCGGCAGCACGATCACCCAGCAGCTCGCGAAGTTCACCTTCCTGACGCCAGAACAGTCGCTGTCGCGCAAGGCGCGTGAGATGCTGATCGCGTTCTGGTTGGAAACCTGGCTGACCAAGGACGAAATCCTCGAACGCTATCTCTCGAACGCGTACTTCGGTGACAATACCTATGGCTTGCGCGCGGCCAGCCTGCACTATTTCTACCGGCAGCCCGAAAAGCTCACGCCCGGTCAGGCTGCGATGTTGGCGGGGCTGCTCAAGGCTCCCTCCGCCTACGCACCATCGCAGCATTACGACCGCGCGGTCGATCGGATGCAGGCGGTGAAGGCAAGCCTGGTTTCGGCCGGATTCATGACGTCGGAAGAGGCGGAAGCAATGCAGCCGCCCAAGCTCGACATGCGGCTGACCAACGATCTGCCCACCGGCACCTATTTCGCCGACTGGGCCCTGCCCGAGGCGCGCGATCGCACTTCGCCCGGCTATGCCTTGCAGGCGCTGACGACCACGCTCGACTCGCGTCTCCAGAGCATCGCGAGTGACGTGATCGCGAAGGCACCGCTGGGCGATGCGCAGGCGGCGTTGGTCGCGATGCGACCCAATGGAGAAGTCGTCGCGATGATCGGCGGGAAAGACTACTCCAAAAGCGCCTTCAACCGTGCGACGCAGGCGCAACGCCAGCCCGGGTCCACGTTCAAGACCATCGTCTATCTCGCGGCGCTGAAGGACGGATACGAGCCGGACGATCCGGTCAGCAACAGGCCGTTCACCGAAGGCAGCTACCGGCCTGAGAACTACGACGGCAAATACTCCGATTTCCTTACGTTGGAGCAGGCATTCGCGCGATCGAGCAACGTGGCGGCGGTGCGCATGTTCAACGAGGTGGGCAGCGGCAAGGTGATCGACCTGGCCCGCGATCTGGGCATAACCAGCCCGATCCCCCGCGGCGACCCGAGCGTTGCGCTGGGCACGGCTGGGATGTCGCTGATGGAGCTGACCGCCGCTTATGCAGGGATCGCCGGCAATTCCTACCCTGTGCGGCCGACCGCGTTCCTGCGCGAGCCGCGCGGATTGTGGGATAGCATCTTCAACGCACCGCGCAGCACCTCCAACTCCACGCACCGCGAGATCGAGCAGCTTCTGCGCACTGCGGTGAACGAGGGGACCGGTCGCAACGCACGGCTGCCGGGGGTCAATTTCGGGAAGACCGGGACGACGCAAAACAATCGCGATGCGCTGTTCGTCGGTTACGCCGGCGACCTGGTGGTGGGCGTTTGGATAGGCAACGATGATAACACGCCGCTCAGGGGTGTCAGCGGCGGCGGCCTGCCTGCGAAAATCTGGAAAAACTTCATGCTGCGCGCCCAAGGCATCGGTCCCGGCGAGCGGACGCGTCGCCAGAGCCCGACTGCGCCGGTCCAGCCGCTCGACGTTCCCGACGCGAGCGACATTCCCGCGCCTGCTGCGGAGGACAATGTCGAGATCACGACGGATGCCAGCGGCATCACGATCCGCGAAGAAACGCCCGACAGGGAAGCGCCCCCGATCGATGCCCCGCCGGGAGAACCGCGCGCTGCGCCGCCGTTGCCCGCTGCGCGAGAGACCGAAGCGGCGCCAGCGAACTAGCGCCCTCCGATCATGCGCCCTCGGGCGTGGCTCGCTGGATCATGACGTTCATTACCGCGCTCGCCCGGGGCCGGTCTCGCTGGTCCTGCCACGCCTCGATGGTCACATTGGCGCTGCGTCGCCCGAGCTTGGTGATCCGCGCCTTGGCGAACAGCGGCGCTTTCTTGGCTGCGGCGAGAAACTGGACGGTGATGTTGATCGGCTTGAGCTGCGCCTCTTGGCCAGCCTCGCTCAGGGCAACGCGCAATGCTGCATAGCCGGCCGTTTCCATCAGGCCGCTGGTCGCTCCGCCGTGAAAATGGCCGGGGCGGCCTTCGATGGCGTCAATTCCCGAGACCCAGAGCACGGGCACGCCGTCCTCGAACTCGGCGACCTCGATGCCGAGCGAGCGGGCGTAATTGGAAAGCAGGTCGGGGCGCGATTGCTCAGCCATTCCTGGATGCTCCCCCGCCAGAGTTGCCGATCGTCATGTAAACCGCAGCCATGGTTGCGACAGGGTCGTCCGGATCGCCATCATGCGCGATGCCCCGCACGAAAGCGGCCGATCGCGTCGTACGGAAGCACTCGCAGCGTCCGATCACATCGGCCCGCTCCCCGGCGGGGCGCTGGTAGTCGACCCGCATGTCGAGCGTGGCAACGGCGACGAAGCGATTTTCGCGAGTCCAGATCGCCATCCCGCCCGCCATGTCGAGCATCGAGAAGATCGGTCCCGAGGCGATCACACGGCGAACATCGTCGCCAACCAGGTCTTCGCGCCAGGGCAGGGTGAGTTCGCTCCAATCGTCACCATGGCCGCGATAGGTCAGGCCCAGCCAGCCGGGATGCCCCCCGGACAGCAGGAATTGCGCGGCACCTTTCGGGTCGAACCTGGCGGACGGATCTCTGGGCGAGGTCTGTTTTTCCATGGTCGGTCATCTGTGCGGTGCGCGGCGCGATGACAATATTTTAATTCGCCTGCCCGGGGCCTTTGCAGGAACGATGCCCCGGCGCGGTGGGGGTGCCGCGCGCACAGCAAGGGGAGGCCTAGCGCCCATGAATCTGCCAAATATTCTGCTCGAAAACCTGCCGGGGCTCGCCGATGCGCCAGGCCTGGTGGGCAGCTTCTTTCAAGCCGACACGCCCGGTATCGACGACCGGATCGTGTACCTGATGGTGTATCTCTACGAAGTGCTCCCGCCCGACGCGATGCTCTGAGGCTGGCGAAACGTGCACATCGACCCTGCACTCCGACATTACGCCAGCGATCACGCAGCGATCGTCGGGGCGCAGGGTCGTGTGAATTTGGCCAAGGCGCGGTGGCAAGCGCGAGACGATACCGGGAAGATACTCAAAGACTGCTCGACCTTCGCCCAAGGGGCGGCGCTTGCCGAATGTGCCCTATTATCGGAACTGATGGCGGGCGCCGCAGCCGCGGATTTCGCTGGCGAGTGGCTCACGGCGATGGTCGAAGCATGGCGCGCCGATCCGCTCGCGCAGGTGCCTTTCCGGCACAGCCGTTCGGGCGGGGTCGGCACGATCCAGCTGCACAGGGTTGGTCGGGTAACGTTATCGCTGATTGCCATTGAACCGCAGCTCGACGCACCTGCAAGGACGATCGCTTTCACCGATTGCGAGCGGCACGAAGTCGTTCTCGCGGGCACGGGCAGGGGAATCGCCTATGCGTTCGAAGCGAACCGGCCTTTGCGGGGTTCTCCGCTGCCATTGCGGCCTGGAACACGCTTTAGCGGCGACAAGGATCATGCACGCGCGATCCTCGCGCTCGATGCGCCGCTCGTCCTGCTCCGGCTCGTCCGCGAACCCGAATATCCTGCACCGACCCGACAGGTCGATATCGCGACTGGCGCAATCGTACATCGCGCGTCCGCCAGCCCGGCAGAAGGCCGCGCGGAGCTTGCCGCCGCATTGCTGGGGGCAATGAAGCGCGAGGACGCTGCACCGGCGCTCGCGAGCTACGCCTGTGGACAAACTGGAGAGGGTGCGCGCTGGCAGGCGCTGAGGAACGCGCTTGCGCTAGATACGCGCGTGGGATTCGAGGCTCTCTGCCGAATTGCGGACCGAGGCGCCGATCCGCTGGCTGGTGAGGCGGACACTTTGCGCGAGAGGTTGTGCACAGCTTATCCACAGCTTGCCAACCTGCAGGATCAGCTATGCCTCGCGAACTGAACGTGGTCGCCCCCGCGCCACTCTCGCTCGATGAGTGCGTCGCGCGTCTGGATGAGGAGGGCTTCGATCCGCGCGACGAACGGTCGCTTGCCAATGCTGCCGAACTGCTCGCCGGTCTTGCGGCCAACCGCACGTTTCTGGGCGACATCCTGATCGGGGAGCTCGGCGGGGCGAGCGCTAGGCAGGAAGCGACTGCCTATGGCCCGCAGGCGATCATGCTCAGGCCTCCCGCAAGGGGATACTTCCTGCGCGCCAACATCTGGCCTGCGCGCGGCGACCCCGCTTGCCAATCCAGCGGCGCGTCGAGCTTCGTCTACGGTCTGCCGCACGATCACAATTTCGACTTCCTGACAGTCGGCTATTTCGGGCCGGGCTATGTCAGCGACTACTACGAATACGACTACGAGAGCGTCGCGGGCGAGGAGGGCGAAGCGGTGGATCTGCGTTTCGTCGAGAGGTCCGCGTTGAGCGAAGGCCGCGTGCTGCACTACCGCGCGCGCCGCGACGTGCATTGCCAGCACCCGCCCGAAAGCCTCTCTGTCTCGCTCAACATCTGCGCGGCCAACCCGGCGCAGGGATGGTTCGACCAGTACCGATTCGAAGTTGATCGTGGGCGGATTGCGGGCGTACTCAACGCCAGTGCGAACGAGGTGATGCTGCGGCTTGGCGTGGCACTGGGGCACGAGGATGCGCGGGCGCTCGCGGCGGATTTTGCCGACCACCACCCGAGCGCTGCAATGCGGAGAGTGGCAGGGGAACTGGTCGCGCGCGTCAGCTAAGAGACCGCCCGAGGAAAGCGGAAAGCGGTAGCTATAGGAGCGGCGAACCCGTCGCCGCATCGATCGCGGCCTGCAATATGACCGTGGCCGCTTCGGCATCGATCCGCTCCGCGCGCTTGCGGCGGCTGACGTCCAGCCCGATCATCGCTGCCTCGGCGCTCTGGGTCGACCAGCGCTCGTCCCACAGCAGCACCGGCAGCCCGAAAGCCTCCGCCAAATTGCGCGCATAGGCGCGGCTTGCCTGCGCGCGCGGGCCTTCGGTGCCGTCCATGTTGCGCGGCAGGCCGATCACGATGCCGCGAACGCTGCGCGCTTCGATCGTCTTGCGCAGCTCGTCCCGGTCGCGCCCGAACTTGCCGCGTGGCAGCGTCTTGAGCGCGCTGGCAAAGCGCCAGCCCGCATCGCACACGGCAATGCCGATGGTCTTGGTGCCCAGATCCAGCCCGATCAACGCGCCGCCATCGGGCAGCGCCTCGGCCAGTCCCGCAGCACTCTCGCCTACGAGTTCGCCGCCGCCCATTCGCGCACGCGTGTGACGACGTCTTCCTGCACATTCCGCCAGAAAAGCGGGATGTCATAGACGTGGTAATTCTCGCCTGGCAGCACGGCGGAGCCCATTGCGGGCGGGTCGCCGATCCGCAGGATGCCCTGCTGGTCGCAGCGCGCGCCGACCGCGCCCGCGACGAGCTCGCCCGAGGTGAGGTCTTCGCTCGGCACCAGAGTGCCCTTGTTGTCGTCGGCCGGGGCGGTGCTGTTGGCGAAGCCGGTGATCGGGTTCACGCACAGGATCGGGGTATCGCCGCGCGGTTTGCCATCGAAACCGGGGCTGGCGCGGAAACGTTTGAGCAGCTGCGTCGGGTCGCCGTCGTCGGCGAAGCTCGACCAGCTGAGAATGCAGCCCGATTCATTGGCGCGCTCGCACGCGGCAAGCGGCAGAACCGGCAGGTCGTGATCGAGCGAGATCGGCCAGCCTACCGCGTAGACCGCAGCGATGCGTTTCTCGACCGGGCGGCCCTTGATCCGCTCGCGCAGCAGTCGCAGCAGCTGCAGTGAGCCTTGGCTGTGCCCTGCGAGGACGATCGGACGATCCTTGTCGACGCTTTCGAGGAAGTAGTCGAATGCCTGTTCGACATCGCCGTAGGCCGCGTCGATCGCCTGCTCCGCTTCGGGCTTGTCGGTCAGAAAGGCGCCGACGGTTGCCTGGCGATACTTGGGCGCCCAGATCTCCGCCGCCCGGTTGAAGGGGCTGGCGAGGCCGCGCAGGAACAGACGCGCGCGATCCTCGGTCTCCTTATCGCCCAGCCGCGCGTTCCACTGGATGTCGCGGTCGAGGTTGGTTGGGATGTAGCTCGTCGGATGGACGAAGAAGACCGCGAAGGGCGGGGCTTTCTCTTCTTCTTCGGAGGTGATCCGGCGCGAACCCGCCTTGCTCGCCTGTTCGACCAGCGTGTCTTCGTTCTCGCTGCGCGGCAGGGGGTTCTTGGTTTCGGCGATCGCGGGCTGGTAGCGCGAGGGATCGGCCGTGCCGATGCCGGGGCGCGAATACCACATGTCGGGGTCGGCATAGGCATTGTCTGCCAGCGGGTCCTGCTCGACGAATTCGGTGTTGGGGACGAAGGCGATTTCGGTCGCCTTGTCGGACCAGTAATTCAGCGCGAACATGCCGATGATGACAAGCACGATCATCGTCGCGACGAAGTACAGAAATGCGCGAACCATCGGTTCTCCCCTATGCGGCCCCGGACCTGGCTTTTTCTGCCTCCTCGGCAGCCTGCATCGCGCTGTTCGCTTCGGAACGGCGGACCAGCGCGACCTTGAGCATGGCAAGCAGGGGGTCGGCCAGCAGCAGGCCGATGATCCCGAAAAGCAGGCCCATGATCAGCTGCGCGCCCAGCACCAGGGCGGGCGGCAGGTCGACCGTTTTGCGGGCGATCATCGGGATCACCACGTATCCGTCGAAGGTCTGGACGACGAAGTAGATCACGACCGCGGCAATCCCCGTCTCGACCCCGGCAGAAAAACCGACGATGGCCATCAGCAGGCCGGAAATGACCGCGCCGATATTGGGAATGAATGCCAGCAGCCCGGTCAGGATGCCCAGCAACGCCGCCATGGGCACGCCGAACATCTCCAGCGCGATCCATGTGAAGAAACCTTCGAAGACCATGCCGACGATCCTGCCGGCCATCAGGCGGCGAAGCGTCTGGGCCATCTCGGCCAGCGTCTTGCGAAGCTCGCTGCGTTCGCCGCGCGGTGCCATCCACTCGACGCCGCGCTCGTAGAGGTTGGGTTCAAGCGCGACGTAAATGCCGATGATCAGGATCACCGCACTGGTGCCGATGACGCCGGCGATCCCGCCGATCGCGCGGGTGACGGTGCCTACGCCGCTGACGACCTGGTTCAGCATCGACTGCGCGTCCGACAGCGAAACCTGAACACCATTGTCCTGCGCCAGGTCGATGAGCTCGTTGAGCTGTTTTTCGACGATTGCGGGCAGGGTGGCCGCCTGCGCGGCTATCTGCGATCCGGCGAAATAGCCAAGCCACACGAGGAAGGCGACCGCCAGCAGCAGCACCATGGCAATCCGCAGGGTGCGGGGAATCGCGAGATAGCGGCCGATCAGCCGCGCGCCGCCGTCGATCATCGAGGCGAAGACCAGCGCGGCAAAGATCACCAGCAACGACTGGGATATGTAAACCGTCAGCGCGGCGAGCCCGATCACTCCGACCCAGATCAGAGCCTTCTGGGCTTCCACCCTCAGCCTTGGGCTGGAGATATAGGTCGGGCTCGCGTCGTCCCAGCCTTCGTATTGCGCATCGGTCGTCGAGGAAGCCTGCTGCCCCGATTCGCCTGTGCCTGAGGTGTCAGACTGCCCCATGTCCCCCTGCGTCAGTCCTGCTTTGCCGGCGTGTCGGTGTGGGTGGGCCGCAGCGTGGTGAACGCCCGGTCACCGCGCATCGCGCCGAACCAGCTGAACGGGTTCCAGGTGGCCGTTCCGTCGAGCGAGAACGTGATGAACTCCGCGCGCCCGCCGATATTGGCGAGCGGCACCGGGCCGCCAAGGCCCTGGCGCGCGATCGACGCGCGGCTATCCGCCGAATAATCGCGGTTGTCGCCCATCACGAAGACGGCATCGTCGGGCACAAGAATCTCGTCGTAGTTGTCCAGCGGCTGATCGGGCAGGGCATCGATGATAGAATAGCTGACGCCGTTGGGCATCGTTTCACGCGTCACCGGCACCTTGCACTTCTGTACACCCTCGGGCGTGGAGACGACCTCGAACCCCGCTTCCGTGCAGGGCGAATTGATGTCGTAGGGCAGCAGCAGGTCGGGTTCGACCTTCTGCGGCACCGGCTTGCCATTCAGGATGATCTGCCCGTCCTTCACTGCGATCCGGTCTCCCGGCAGCGCTACCACGCGCTTGATGTAATCCTCGCTGCGTTCGGGGTGAACGGGAATTACGATGTCGCCATATTCGGGCGTGCCGCCGAACAGCCGCCATTTGCCGCGCGGCAGCAGGTGGAAGGTGATCGACGCCCACGAGTAACCATAGGGATATTTGCTGACGATCAGCCGGTCCCCGACCAGCAGGTTGGGCATCATGCTGGTGGAGGGGATGTAGAACGGCTTGGCGACGAAGCTGTGGAAGGCCAGCACCGCGAGCAGCATCAGCGCAAGGCCGCGGAACTCGGCGAACCAGTTGACCTTTTCGTCTTCGCTGGTGGATTTGGCGGTGTCGATGTTGCTCATGCCGGTCGTGTTGCTCATTGCGGGAAGGCCTCGATGATCACGAAGGCCTGCGCCCATGGATGATCGTCGGTGAGGGTAAGGTGAACGTGGGCCACATGGCCCTGCGGCGTGATTTGCGCAAGCGCCTTGGCCGCGCCGTGTGCCAGTTCGAGAGTGGGCGCACCCGATGGCGCGTTAACCACGCCGATGTCTTTCATATAAACGCCGCGCTTGAATCCAGTGCCGACGGCTTTGGAGAACGCTTCCTTCGCCGCGAACCGCTTGGCGTATGTGCCTGCGATGGTGAAGGGGCGCTTCCTCGCTTTGGTCCGCTCAATCTCGGTAAAGACGCGGTTCTCGAACCGCTCGCCATACCGGTCGAGCGAGTGCTGGATGCGTTCGATATTGCAAAGGTCCGATCCGAGGCCGATGATCATGAAGCACGCACCAACAGCGTAATGAGAAGAACAAGAGCGATATAGTGCAGGACCACCTGCACCTTCACCAGATCGTGCGCGGCATCGCCCTTCGCCATTCGCAGCGTCATCGCGTAGCCAAATATCTGCAGGATCGGCCATCCGACGGAGAAAGCGGTCAATGCACCTGTCGAGAACGAAACGCCCAACACCAGAAAGCTGAGGAGGAAGGGGATCGCGCCTGCGATGAGCCAGAAGTGCTGGGCTTTCGTAATCTGCACTTGCCCGCTCATCGCGCGTCGTCCATCAGGTCGCGCATCCGGCGGATCGCGGGTTCAAGCCCTGTGAAGATCGCCTCACCCACCAGGTAATGTCCGATGTTTAACTCGGCGAGCTGCGGAATGGCAGCGATCGGCTGGACATTCTCGAAGGTCAGCCCGTGGCCTGCGTGAGGCTCGATCCCGTTCTTCACCGCCAGGGCCGCCATATCCGCGATCCGTTTCAGCTCCACCGCGCGCTGTTCGCCAGTGGCATGCGCATATTCGCCTGTATGGAACTCTACCACGGGCGCGCCGAGGCGCATCGCGGCTTCGAGCTGGCGCGGGTTAGCTTCGATGAACAGCGATACGCGAATGCCCGCATCGGTCAGCCGTGAAACGATGGGCGCCAACTGGTTGTGCAGTCCCGCCGCGTCGAGCCCGCCTTCGGTCGTGCGCTCCTCGCGTTTCTCGGGCACGATGCACGCGGCGTGCGGTTGGTGGCGCAGCGCAATCGCCAGCATCTCCTCGGTTGCCGCCATTTCGAGATTGAGTGGCAGGTCGGTCGCGTCCTGAATGCGCTTGAGATCGTCGTCGCGGATATGGCGGCGGTCCTCGCGCAGGTGCGCGGTGATCCCGTCGCCGCCCACCGCCGCGACGATCTCCGCCGCGCGCACCGGATCGGGATGATCGCCGCCGCGCGCGTTGCGGATGGTTGCGACGTGATCGATATTGACGCCGAGGCGAAGTCTGCTGGTCGTCACGGGCACGCCACCGCGCTCAGCGTCTCGTACATCGCGCCGGACCCCGACCATATTTCGCCGAAGTCGAAATTGCCGTCTTCCGTCGCCAGAGAGATCGTCGTGTCGCTATCCGGGAGGATGATATTGCGCACCTGATACTTTCCTATGTTGCCACGCCGCTCGACGATCTTCACCGGCGTGTCGCAGCCCTTCAGCGGCGCTTCGAACACCCACTGGCCCAGCGCCATAAAGCCGAGCGCGGGGTCGCTATCCCAAAGGCTCGCGCGCGCTTCCGGAGTAAGCAGCTTCCCCGACATCAGGGCACGGTCGAAGCGCACCATGTCTTCCAGCGGGCCCACCAGCGCGGCCGAAGAACCGTAGCGGGCGATCCGGGTGGTGTAGGTGGGATCGCGGCCCTGGAAGTCGCGGGCGCTCCCTTTACGCAGCAGCGCGGTATCGCTCCAGCCCGAAGGCGTGCCGATTCGTTCTTCGAGAAGTACCTCGACCGGCGAACCCGTTACCTTTTCCAGGAGCGCACCGAGGACGATGTAGTCGCAATTATTGTAACGCCACTCTTCGGTCGGGGCCGTCCGGTCGGCGATGCACCAGTCGGTGCCCGTAGGACCATCGGAATAGAACGACGGGAAGCCGGTCGCATCCGCCGGGCTGTCGTCCGGATTGCGCAGGCCGGAGCGATGCTGGAGCAGCTGGCGGACCGTGGGGGAGGGGGCGTCCGCGGCGAGATCGGGGAGATAGGTATCCGCCGGGGCGTCGAGATCGAGCGTACCGGCTTCGACCTGTTGCATCACCAGCACCGCCATCACCTGCTTGGTGACCGAGGCCCACGGCCATTTTTCCTGCGATGATGGAGGGCGGAGCGCGAAGATGTGTACGCTTCCATCGCGCCTGCTGACGGCGAAATCTCCTTCGAAATCGCTCTTCTCAAGTACGTTGATCGCCCGAGAATCGTCGTCCGCGCGATATCCCCATGACGACAGGCCGGACGTTTCGGCGTCGGTGGTTGCAGGGATGCTCTCGGCAGTTCGGATAGCGGGCTGGCCCGCGCATCCCGCGATCAGAAACGCGAGCGGCGCGAGCAGCCGGATCACTTCCGGCTCCCGGGCTTCGTGATCGGCACGGCCTTCAGTTCGGCGGGAACGTCTTCCTCCGCATAAGTCGGGAAGGAAAGCTGGATCAGCGGGAAGAAGGGCACGCCCATGTCGGCCTCGCCCGAAGAGCGGTCGACCAGCGCGACCTCGGCGATCACCTCGCCACCTTCGCGCGCGATTGCTTCGATCGCCTCGCGGCTCGATATGCCGGTGGTGACGACGTCTTCCACCATCAAAACCTTGGCGCCTTTCTCAAGCGCGAAGCCGCGGCGCAGTTCGAACGTGCCTTCTGGGCGCTCGAGGAACATGGCATTTTTCCCCAGCGCGCGGCCCATTTCATGGCCGATGATGAGGCCGCCCATCGCCGGGCTGACTACGACATCGATCTGGCTGCGAATTTCACGGGGGATCTTTTGCGACAGGGCAAAGGCCATCCGGCCCGCCCGGTCCGGGTTCATCAACACCCGCGCACATTGCAGGTAATGCGCCGAATGCCGGCCCGAACTCAGGAGGAAATGACCCTCGAGCAAGGCGTCGCAACCGCGCAGTTCCCCGATGATTTCTTCGTCCGTCATATCAGCAGCTCGACCCTGTAACTTATAATGTGTTGTGATAGCCGTTGCGACGAACGCATTGGACGACCCGTGAATTCCCGTCTAGAGGCGCTTGAGAGTCGCGGCAAGCGCCCCTATAGGGCGAGCCCAGTGTGTAGCGCTGACCCCATGCGAATGGCGGTTATGCGCGGATTTCTTCAGGTTCGAAGGAAAGCAGTCCGACAATGCCAATTGCCGCCGCCTATCGCGATATCCGCCGTCTTGTGTTCGGTGTCCTTGCCCTCGTGGGCCTTGCATTCGCCGTTCAGGGCGTATCCGCAGCCGCGCCTGCCGCCGCTGCGCCTGAGGCTTCGGCTCCCGCCGCGGCGCAGGCCGACGCAGCACCTGCCGATGGCGAGCCTGCCGTCGGTGCAGACGCCGCCGCCGATACGGATGGCGGCTACGAGCACCTCGGACCGGAATGGATCAAGGGGCAGCCGACTTCGTTCGAGGACAGCCCGCTCAAGTCGATGACTTTCCAGGACCAGTACACCGACGATGGCCAGTTCGCGCTGGGGATGAACGACTACATCCTCGCGCCGGTGATCGTCGCAATCAGCGCTTTCGTGTTCTTCCTGCTGCTCGTCGTGGTGGTCCGCTATCGCCGCCGCGAGGGTCGCGAGCCTTCGCGCACGACGCACAACACTCTGATCGAGGTCATCTGGACGATCGTTCCGGTCCTGATCCTGATCGTTATCGCGGTGCCTTCGATCACGCTGCTGGCGCGTCAGTACAAGACTGCGCCCGCCGATGCGATCACCATCAAGGCGACCGGATATCAGTGGTATTGGGGCTACACCTATTCGGATAACGGCGGGTTCGAGGTCATTTCGAACATGCTGCCGGTCGAAGAAGCGGAAGCGCGCGGTCTGCCCGGGCATCTCGCGGTGGATAACCGCATGGTCGTGCCTGCAGGCGTGCCGCTGCGCATCCAGACGATCGGCGCGGACGTCATCCACTCGTTTGCGGTGCCGAGCCTTTGGTTCAAGATGGACGCCGTCCCTGGTCGCCTGAACGAGCGCGTTCTGACCATCCAGGAGCCGGGCATCTATTACGGCCAGTGCTCCGAACTATGCGGTGCGCGCCATGGTTACATGCCGATCGCGATCGAAGCGGTGCCGATGGATAAGTGGCGCCAGTGGGTCGCTTCGAAGGGTGGCAGCTTCGGCGATGAAGCCGAAGTGAGCGAAGCTGCCGACATCCAGGCCCCGGCCAGCGCGACCGAGGGTGCGCCGGCTGCGGGCGACGGCCCGACCGCGGCGGACGACGGCAATGCGCCGTCGGTTCCGCTCGACGCGACCGAGCCGGCCTAGTCCCTAAGGACCGATTGACCCGGCGACCAACAGACGCAATTCGATCCAGATAAGCAGAACCGAAGAGAATCCGAGCGACATGGCTACCACCGCTGACACCTTTCAGGCCCACACTGACGAGCATCATCACGATGCCGATCACAAGCCGAGCTTCTTCGCCCGGTGGTTCATGTCGACGAACCACAAGGACATCGGCACGCTGTACTTGATCTTCGCGATCTGCGCGGGTCTGATCGGCGGGACGATCTCGGGCATCATGCGCGCCGAACTGGCGCAGCCGGGTATCCAGTACCTGGGCTGGTGGGCGCAGATGATGGGCGGTGCGAACGATGTGAACACCGCACTGCACATGTGGAACGTGTTCATCACCGCACACGGCCTGATCATGGTCTTCTTCATGGTCATGCCCGCGATGATCGGCGGTTTCGGTAACTGGTTCGTGCCGCTGATGATCGGCGCGCCCGACATGGCGTTCCCGCGCATGAACAACGTGTCGTTCTGGCTGACCGTAGCGGGCTTCTTCTCGCTGCTGTTCTCCATGTTCGTGCCCGGTGGCACCGGCCCGGGTGCGGGCACCGGCTGGACGGTCTACGCGCCGCTTTCCACCAGCGGTTCGGTCGGTCCGGCTGTCGACTTCGCGATCTTCTCGCTCCACCTTGCCGGTATCGGCTCGATCCTGGGTGCGACCAACTTCATCACCACCATCTTCAACATGCGCGCGCCGGGCATGACCCTGCACAAGATGCCGCTGTTCGTGTGGTCGGTGCTGGTCACCGCTTTCCTGCTGCTGCTCGCGCTGCCGGTTCTGGCTGCGGCGATCACCATGCTGATTACGGACCGTAACTTCGGCACGACCTTCTTCGATCCCGCCGGTGGCGGCGACCCGATCCTGTACCAGCACCTGTTCTGGTTCTTCGGCCACCCCGAAGTGTACATCATGATCCTGCCGGGCTTCGGGATGATCAGCCAGATCGTGGCGACCTTCAGCCGCAAGCCGGTGTTCGGCTACCTCGGCATGGCCTATGCCATGGTCGCGATCGGTGTGGTCGGCTTCATCGTGTGGGCGCACCACATGTACACCGTCGGCCTCGACGTGAACACGAAGATGTACTTCACCGCTGCGACCATGGTCATCGCGGTGCCCACCGGCGTGAAGATCTTCAGCTGGATCGCCACGATGTGGGGCGGTTCGATCGAGTTCAAATCGCCGATGGTCTGGGCGATGGGCTTCATCTTCCTGTTCACCGTAGGCGGTGTGACGGGCGTGGTGCTCGCCAATGGCGGCATCGACGACAACCTGCACGACACCTACTACGTCGTCGCGCACTTCCACTACGTGTTGTCGATGGGTGCAGTGTTCTCGATCTTCGCGGGCTTCTACTACTGGTTCCCGAAGATGAGCGGACGCATGCACAGCGAATTCCTCGCTCACCTGCACTTCTGGGTGTTCTTCGTCGGCGTGAATATCGTGTTCTTCCCGATGCACTTCCTCGGTGCAAACGGCATGCCGCGACGCATCCCGGATTACGCGGAAGCCTTCGCGTTCTGGAACCACGTTTCGACCATCGGCTACATGATCGTGGTCGCTTCGGTCCTGATCTTCTTCGTCAACCTGGTCTACGCGTTCACCGCAGGCCGCCGTGCCGAAGGCAACTACTGGGGCCCGGGTGCGACGACGCTGGAATGGACGCTGTCGAGCCCGCCGCCGTTCCACCAGTTCGAAACGCTGCCGGTGATCGAAGAGCATCACGACTACCACGATCACCTGCCGCGCGACACGAAGCCGGCCACGGCCTGAGCAATCGACTGACAGACGGGGCGCGAGCGAGCTTGTGCCCCGTCCTCCGTCCCCGACTTCCGGCGCGCAGGTGCCCGACCCGCGCGAGGACCGACCGAATATAATGACCAGCACGACGACCCTTTTTACGCCGACCGCAGCGACGCCGATGTCGAGCCATTGGCGCGACTTCCTCGCGCTGGCGAAGCCGGGCGTGGTGCGTCTGGTCGTGTTTACGGGCCTGTGCGGCATGCTCGCCGCGCCCGGCAGCATCAATCCGGTGCTCGGTTTCGCAGCGATCCTCTCGATCGCGCTCGCCGCTGGCGGCGCGGCTGCGTTCAACCAGTGGTACGAGGCCGATCTCGACGCCCGGATGAAGCGCACCGCGCGGCGTCCGATCCCCGCCGGGCGCGTGGCGCCCAAGGATGCGCGCGACTTCGCCGCGTTGCTGTGCGGTGCGTCGGTGCTAGTAATGGGCCTCGCGATCGGGTGGCTCGCCGCCTCGATCCTCGTCGTATCGATCTTCTACTACGTCGTAATATACACGATGTGGCTCAAGCCGCGGACCCCGCAGAACATCGTCATCGGGGGCGGGGCGGGTGCGTTTCCGCCGCTGATCGGATGGGTTGCCGTCACCGGCGACATCACTCTGACGCCGATCCTGCTGTTCGCGATCATTTTCTTCTGGACGCCGCCGCATTTCTGGGCGCTCGCGATGTTCGTGAAGAGCGATTACGCCAAGGCTGGCATTCCGATGATGCCGGTTGTCCGCGGAGAGCGCGCGACCCGCTGGCAGATCCTCGCCTACGCGCTGTTTATGGTCCCGCTTGCCGCCGCGCCCTGGTATCTCGGCACGGCAGGGATCGTATACGGTGTGGCGTCGCTCGTCCTGACCGGTCTGTTCGCGCTTCTCGCGGTGCCGGTGGGGCTGCGGACGTCGGGCGCGCAAGATACCATGAAGCCCGAAAAGCGTCTTTTCGCCTATTCGATCATCTACCTGTTCGCGCTGTTCGGCGTGCTGGTGATCGACAGGGTGTTGCAAAATGCCGGAGTGATCGGATGAACGAGAACGGATCCAACCGGATGACGCCCGAAGAGGAAGAGCGCTTCAAGAAGGCGCGCAAGGGCCGCAATCTCGCAATCGGAGGCGCGCTGCTGTTTCTTGCGCTGCTGTTCTACGCGATCACGATCGTCAGGATGGGCGACTGATGGGCACGACTGTATCATCCGGTATCGAGAACAAGAATCTGCGCCTTGCGATGATGGCGTTCGGCATCGCGCTGGCGATGGTCGCGCTCGGCTTTGCATCCGTGCCGCTGTACCGGATGTTTTGCCAGGTGACAGGCTTTGCAGGTACCACGCAGGTGGGGACAGAGAGCGACGCCGCGATCGCCGCGAATCTTGCCAAGAGTGCCGGTACTCCGCCGATCTCGATCCGTTTCGATGGCAACACCGATCCCGGTTTGCCGTGGGACTTCGCGCCCGAGCGGACCACGGACACGGTGCAGATCGGCATCCGCGAACTCGCCTTCTTCACCGCGAAGAACAATTCGAGCAAGCCGATCACGGGAACTGCGACCTTCAACGTCGAGCCCGAGCAGGCGGCGCCGTATTTCAACAAGATTCAGTGCTTCTGCTTTACCGAACAGACCCTGCAGCCGGGCGAAGAAGTCCGCATGCCGGTGCTGTTCTACGTCGATCCGGCGGCACTCGATGATCCGAACATGGATGGGGTGGAGCAGATAACCCTGAGCTACACCTTCCACGCGAAACCACCGCAAGATAGCTGACCCACTGGACCACGGCGAGCCGCCTCGGTATGGGCGGAGCCGCTGAAAAGGAAAGACGACCTATGGCCGGCGCCAAGAACCACGATTATCACATTCTCGCCCCCGATATCTGGCCGTTCGTCGGCGCATTGTCGGCGCTGACTTTCACCACCGGCATGGTGTTCTACATGCACAATGATGTGCTGTCGGGCTGGCAGGTGATCATGGGGCTGGGCATTGCCGGTCTGATCGCGACCTTCTGGGGCTGGTTCTCCAAGATCGTCAACGAGGCGCAGGCGGGCGATCATACGCCTGTCGTGCAGCTGCACATGCGTTACGGCATGATCCTGTTCATCCTTTCCGAGGTGATGTTCTTCGTCGGATGGTTCTGGAGCTGGTTCGATTTCGCGCTGTTCCCCGCACCGCTGCAGATGGTTGCGGAAAACACCTGGCAGAACCTGATCGGCCAGGATGGCGCAACCGCCTTCGCCAAGTTCCCGGCCGACGGCATCCATGTGATCGACGCGTTCGACCTGCCGCTGATCAACACGCTGATCCTGCTGTGTTCGGGCACCACGGTGACCTGGGCGCACCACGCGCTGATCAACGGCGACCGCGAAGGGCTCAAGCTCGGCCTGTGGGCGACCATCGGCCTCGGCATCCTGTTCACCTCGATCCAGGCGTACGAATACATGCACGCCCCGTTCGGCTTCGGATACGTGAACTATACCAGCGCCTTCTACATGGCGACCGGCTTCCACGGGTTCCACGTGTTGATCGGTACGATCTTCCTGATCGTCTGCCTGCGTCGCGCCTACCTGGGCCACTTCACCCCGCGCCAGCACTTCGGCTTCGAAGCAGCTGCGTGGTACTGGCACTTCGTCGACGTCGTGTGGCTGTTCCTGTTCATCGTCGTCTACGTCTGGGGTGGCTGGGGCGCCGAAGTTCACTGATGACGGATGACGGCCGCAAGGCCCCCGATTCCCCGAGCAACACGAAGGGGCAGCCCGCGCTTGGCGAGGCTGCCCTTTTCGGTCTGTGCCCGCGCTGTGGCGAACGGACGCTGTTTGCCGGATGGGTGGCCTTCGCGCCGCGCTGCCGAGCGTGCGGGCTTGCGTTCGACCGGTTCAATGTCGGCGATGGCCCGGCCGCTTTCCTGACCTTGATCATCGGGGCGATCCTTGTCGGGCTTGCCGCGTGGCTCGCGGTCGCGGTGTCGCCACCCTGGTGGCTTCATGTTTTGCTGTGGGTGCCGCTGGGCCTTGCCCTGACGATTGGCGGTCTGCGCGCTGCCAAGGCGGCGCTCCTGTGGTCCGAATACCGGCAGAAGGCGGGTGAGGCAGGGCAATGAAGTATTTGCGTCAACTCCCGCTCATCTCGACGATCGTGGTCGTTCTTGCGGCTGCGATCATGGTCGGGCTCGGCTTCTGGCAGCTTGGTCGGGCGGACGAGAAGGAAGAACTGCTAGCCCGATATGCGGCGGCGGGTGACGATCAGGAACTGGTCGCATGGCCGGGGGACGACAAGGACCTGCTCAAGAAGCGGCTCTATCGTCGTAGCGAAGTCGATTGCACCAGGGTGACCGAACTGACCGCCGTGGCGGGTACCAACGCGAAGGGTTCACCAGGCTGGGCGCAGATTGCCGAGTGCGAGATCAAGGGTGGTGGCACTGCCCGGATCGCGCTCGGATGGACCCGGGTGCCCGATGGCCCGATCTGGAACGGCGGCGAAGTGACGGGGATTCTCGCGCCGGGCCCGCGTCTGGTGGCCGATCCGCCGCGCGCCGGGCTCATCCCGCTCGAGCGACCCGATCCCTCGGACCTGCCGAACAACCACATGGCCTATGCGTGGCAGTGGTTCCTCTTCGCCCTGACCGCGCTGGTGATTTACGGGCTGGCGGTGCGCAAGCGGATGCTGGGAAGCGATTCCGCTGAGCAGGACGGGGAGGGCTGACGATGCGCTACATATCTACTCGCGGCGGCGCCCCGGTGCTCGATTTCGAAGGCGTCACGCTCACCGGGCTGGCGAGCGACGGGGGCCTCTACCTGCCGCAGGAGTGGCCGCACTTCTCGAGCGACGAGATCGCCGCGCTGCGCGGGCTTCCCTATGCCGAACTCGCTGTGCGGATCATGGCACCCTTCGTGGGAGAGAGCCTTTCCGAACACGAGCTGCGCGATCTCTGCGTACAGGCCTACGAGTCGTTCGATCATGCGGCTGTCACTCCGCTGGTTCAGCTCGACCAGCAGCACTGGCTGCTCGAACTGTTCCACGGGCCGACGCTTGCGTTCAAGGATGTGGCACTGCAACTGCTCGGGCTGCTGTTCGAGCGGTTTCTGAAGAAGCGCGAGCGCCCGCTGACGATCATCGGGGCGACTAGCGGCGATACGGGCTCCGCGGCGATCCATGCGGTCGCCGGGCGCGAGGGCGTGGAGATCTTCATGCTCCATCCCGAAGGCCGGGTGAGCGAGATCCAGCGCCGCCAGATGACCACGGTGAGCGCGGCCAATGTCCACAATATCGCGATTGCCGGCAGCTTCGACGATGCGCAGTCGCACGTGAAGCGAATGTTTGCCGATTCTGTACTGACCGATCGGCTCGATATCGGCGCGGTCAATTCGATCAACTGGGCGCGGCTCATGGCGCAGGTGGTGTATTATTTCGCCGCCGCGCTGCAGCTTGGCGCGCCCGACCGCAAGGTGGCCTTCAGCGTGCCGACCGGGAATTTCGGCGATGTCTTTGCTGGCTATGTCGCGGCACAGATGGGCCTGCCGGTGGAGCGGCTGATCGTCGCCACCAACAAGAACGACATCCTCGCCCGCGCGATCCGCGACGGCGACTATTCGGTGGGCGAGAGCCACGCGACGATCACTCCGTCGATGGATATCCAGGTCAGCTCCAATTTCGAACGCCTGCTGTTCGAGGCGAACGGTCGCGACGCCGCGGCGCTGGCTGCGCAGATGGAAGGGTTCGGGGCGAGCAAGGCACTGGCGCTCGATCCCGCACAGCGCGAAGGGATCGCCGCGATGTTCTCCGCGCACCGTGCCACGCCCGAGGATACGCTGGCGGCGATGCGCTGGGCTTACGAGAATTGCGGCGAAGTGATCGACCCGCACACCGCCGTGGGCCTGCATGCTGCGTGTTCCATGACGATGGCGGAAGAGATCGACCCGGCGGTGCCTGTCGTCACGCTCGCCACCGCGCACCCGGCGAAGTTTCCCGACGCGGTCGAGCAGGCGATCGGCACCAGCGCCGACTTGCCCGCGCGTGTCGGCGATCTATTCGCGCTGGAGGAGCGCTTCGATACGCTGTCCGCCGATTACGAGGCGGTACGCGATCATATCGCTGCGCGCGCCAGCGGCACTCGCTGATGGCAGAGCTGCGCCTAGAACCGCAGCTGATGATCGGGCAGCCGTGGGCGGACTACGGCCTGATCGACAGCGGGCATGGCCGCAAGCTGGAGCGATTCGGGCGCTTCCGCTTCATCCGTCCCGAGCCGCAGGCGATGTGGAGCCCGCGCGAAGCCGACTGGCAGGCGGATGGCGAATTCCTCCCCGGCGCGGACGAGGATGGTGGCGGGCGCTGGGACCTCTCTCCGGAAGTGCCCGATAGCTGGACGCTCGAGTGGGACGATGTGCGCTTCAACGCGCAATGCACCCCGTTCCGCCACCTCGGCTTCTTCCCCGACATGGCTCCGGTGTGGGAATGGATGCGCGGCGAACTTGCCGACACGCAGGACGCGCAGACGCTCAACATGTTCGGCTACACCGGCGTCGGCACTCTGGCGCTGAGCCAGTGCGGCCCGGTTACCCATGTCGATGCCTCCAAGAAGTCGGTCGCGCAGGCACGCGAGAACGCCGCGCTGGCCGGGATGGAGGATCGCCCGGTCCGCTGGCTGGTCGACGATGCGGCCAAGTTCGCCGCGCGCGAAGTCCGGCGCGAAAACCGTTACGACGGGATCATTCTCGACCCGCCCAAGTTCGGGCGCGGGCCGAAGAACGAGACCTGGCGGCTCGAGGAAGGCCTCGCCCCGCTGATCGCCGATTGCCGGCAATTGCTCGACGCGAACAGCCGCTTCCTCTTCCTCACCGTCTACGCCGTGCGGATGAGCAGCCTCGCGCTCGCTGCGCTGCTCGACGAGGCCTTTGCCGGCCTGCCCGGCACGATCGAGCACGGCGATCTGGGCGTGCGCGAGGAAAATGATGGCCGCGTTCTGCCCACCGCCATCTTCGCACGCTGGCGCAATCCTGCTTGAAGGGCCCCCGATGACCGACAGCCTCACCCTGCAGTTCGCCGACATCGAAACCGATGTGCTCACCGGAATCTATTCCGAGGAGACGGGCAAGCCGCAGCCGCTGCGGATCACGATCGAGGTGCATATGCGCCCGATGCCGCGGTACGAGCCGGACACCACGCTCGACGCGAGCAAGAACTACATGGACCTGAAGCACGCCGCGACCGAGGCGCTGCCCGACGGCGTGCATTTCAAACTGATCGAGGCGGTCGCGGATCACATCTGCGAAACGCTGTTCCTGCAGGATGAGCGAATCCACGCGGTTACGGTCAAGATCGTGAAGCTGGCGATTGCGGTCGATAACGAAAAAATCGGTATCACACTGCATCGCGAGCGGCCCTGACATGGGCGATCCGGCACCTGCCGTTATCCGGGTAGAACCGCTGCCCGATCCTGCGCTCGACGCGGCGGCGGCATTCCATGCCCGCTGGGCGGACGATGTGCACTGTGCCGCTGCGCAAGGTCGCGAGTTTATCGTGGTGGTGCTGAACCCCGCGCCCTTCGACCATGCCGACTGGCGGCGTGCTGCAGCGCGCGATCTTGCCCGCGCGTACCCCGATCATTGCATCAATATCGTCGCCGGAATCGACGGCGGCGCTCTGACGCGGATGGTGGACTTCCTCGGCCGCGCGCCTGCGATTACCGGGCAATATCTCCCGCTGGCGGACACTGCCCCTTGCGAGAGCGGCAGTGATGGCCGACTTGGGGACGATGACACGGACGGTTGATCGCCTCGACACGCTGACCGAGCCAGCCCCGCTGGTCGATACGCACCACCGGCGGATCACCTACCTGCGCCTGTCGGTCACCGATCGCTGCGATCTCAGATGCACCTATTGCATGCCCGAGCGCATGCAGTTCCTCCCCAAGGCGGAGGTGCTTTCTCTCGAAGAGCTCTACGCGCTGGCACGCAGCTTCATGGCGCGCGGCGTGCGCACGATCCGCCTGACCGGTGGCGAGCCGTTGGTGCGGCGTGATGTGATCGATCTGGTGCGCGCGATCGGCCGCCATGTCGGGGCTGAGCTCGACGAAGTAACGCTGACCACCAATGGTACGCAGTTGGCGAGCAATGCCGATGCGCTGGCGAGGGCAGGGGTGCGCCGGATCAATGTTTCGCTCGACACGCGCGACCCGGCGACCTTCCGTGCGCTGTCGCGCCGCGATGCGCTGCCGCAGGTGCTCGAAGGGATTGCCGCGGCCCGCACAGCGGGGCTCAAGGTCAAGCTCAACACCGTCGTGATGCGCGGCGTGAGCGATGCGGAAATATCCGATCTGGTCGCGTGGGCGCATGCCCAAGGCCACGCGATCAGCCTGATCGAGACCATGCCGCTGGGCGAGGTGGACGAGGCGCGCGAGGATCGCTTCGTTTCGCTGGCCGATGTCCGCCGCGATCTCGAGGCGCGCTGGACGCTGACGCCCAGCGATGTTCGCACGCCGGGCCCGTCGCGCTATTTCGACATTGCCGAGACCGGGGGGCGGATCGGTTTTATCACTCCGATGAGTGAGAATTTCTGCGCGGGCTGCAACCGCCTTCGGGTGACCGCGACCGGGCAGCTTTATCCCTGCCTCGGCGGGGGTGAGCGGGTCGACCTGCGAGCCGCGCTGCGATCTGGTGCGCCCGAAGCGGAGGTGGCCGCTGCTTTGGATCGTGCGATGCTCATCAAGCCCGAGAGGCACGATTTCCGCATCGGGGCCGGGGAGGCGCCTGCACAGCCGCGCCATATGTCGGTGACGGGTGGGTGAGCGGCGTCATGGGCAGCATGTCCCCGATCGATGGGAGGCTTGGCGGTGCATCGCCGCAAGCGCCGAACCCCCACCCCCGGACCCCTCCCCAGGGGGAGGGGAGAATGTGGGCGCATGCCCTTGTACTCCTCCCCCTTGAGGGGGAGGCCGGGTGGGGGCGTACGGCGTACGTGGCTTGGCGGCCCATCGCCACTCACTCCAAACGACGGCCGCCAACCCTCCCGACTTGCAAGGGCGCGATAGAATGTCCGTAACCGTCCTTTTTCTCGGCCCCTTGCGCGATCTGGCGGGTGTGCCGCAGGCCGAATATCCTGCCCCGCTCGATTGGGACGGGCTGCTCGCCGCAGTTTCCCCTGCCGTTGCCGAGCAATTGCGTGAGCCGCGCGTGCATGTCGCGTGCGCGGGCAGGGTTCTGTCGGACAAAGCCGATCTCGCTGCGCAGGACGGCGAAGAGGTCGCGCTGCTGCCTCCCGTCAGTGGCGGCTGATGGCCAGGCTCACGCTCGAAACCCCCGCGGACGTTCGCCTGCTTGATTCGGGAATATCGGTCGGCGAGGCGCTTGCCGCCTTCAACGCCGCTTATCCGGACGCGGGCGGGATTGCGACATTCCTCGGCAAGGTGCGGCCTGACGAAGATGTTCGCGTGCTCGAACTCACGCATTATGACCCTCTCACCCTGCCCGGAATGCGCGAGCTGGCGGACAAGGCGCTGACACGCTGGCCGCTCGACGGGGTGCTGGTATGGCACCGAATCGGGGTGATGCATCCGGGCGAGGGGATCGTTCTGGTCGCTGCCGCCGCACGCCATCGCCGCGACGCCTTTCATGCGGTCGACTTCCTGATGGACTATCTGAAAAGCGCCGCGTGGCTGTGGAAACGCGAGAAGCGCGCGGATGGCTGGCACTGGATCGAGCCGCGCGCGCAGGATTTTGCCGACCGCAACCGCTGGGCCTGACCATAATTATCGCAAATTGATCCAGATCAAGGCGCGCAGCCCGCGATTCGAGCAAACCGCTTCTCGACGACAACGAGGAGCAACGGACAGACCGCTCCTCGACCATGACGAGGAGCGATACCATGTCCGAACGTCTGAACAGCGCGACCGTAGTCGAGAAGGCGATCGTGCACGCCGAATTGCCCAAAGCTCGCGTGAACACGCATGGCTTCTTCGAAACGCAGCCTATGGGGCTGATCGAAGCGCTCTCCGCCGACCCTGCAGAACGGGCGAACATCCGGCAGGACGTCGACCGCACCTTTGAAATGCCGGGCATGCTCTACGGTGCGACCGTCGCGCTCTATCTCGGCTTCATCGCGATGCTCGGCGTCGGATTTTCCAGCCCTGAACTTGCAATCCCGATGGCGATCTTCGCGATCTTCATCGTCGGACTGTTCGCCGCGCCCGCCGCGTGGCTCAGGCTGGGGCGCAAGCCGCAGGCGCGCGCCAAGAGCTTCGGCGAGCTGATGCGCGGCGGGATCGATACGCACACCGGTCGGCTAAAGGGCCGTGACGCGGCGGTGCAGATGATGATCCTGCCGGTGCTGATCGTCGCGTGGGGCAGCGCGGTGCTGGTGATCGCCGGATCGGTCGGCGGCTGATCAGCTTTCCGCCATGAGGGAGAGGCGCGCGGGGTCGACCAGTTCGATCCCGCGTTTGCCGTGCCGCCGGATCGCGCCCGATTTTTCGAGCGCGGTAATCTTGCGGCTGACCGTCTCGATCGTCAGCCCTAGCATGTTGGCGCATTCGGCCCGGCTCAGCGGCAGATCGAAATGCTGTGCCGGGTGGCACGGCGAATCGCTGGCCGCTTTCGCGAAGCCGAAGAGCAGCCCTGCAACGCGCGCCTGGGCATCGGGCTTGCCGGTCAGCGCCAGCAGCGTGCGGCTCGCATGCAGGTCTTCCTGCGTCCGGCGCAGCAGCGCGCGACCCAGTGCCGGGTGCTCCGACATCGCGGTTTCGATATCCTCCCCGGCGAACACGCAGACTTCGGACGGAGCGAGCGCGACGACTTCGTGATCGTCGAAGGGCTGGAAGAATTCCCCCACGAAGCCCGCCGGGTGGACCAGCGCGAGTATCCGCTCGCGTCCTTCGGCATCGGTGGCGGAGACTTTCAGTGCGCCGCGTGTGAGAGTGGCGCAGGTGGTCACCTTCTCGCCTGCGCGGAACAGGACTTCGCCCGGTTCGAGCGTGCGGTGGCGACCGCGCTGGGAGAGAGTGTCGCGCTCTTCGTCGCTGAGCACGGAGCAGGCGGCGCGATCGCGGACGGGGCAAGTGGCGCAGGCAAGACTCATAGACGCTGCCTAGCGCGGCGAGAGTTCGTCGAGAACCCCGTCTTCCTGCGCGATCAGGCCAAGCACTGTATCGCGCGCGGCAATGATTTCCTCGACCGGCTCGCCGTCGACCGAGCGCACGGCGACCAGCGTATCGAGGTCTGCGAGCGGGATTGAGGTGCGCGAGCGAATCGAACGCAGGTTGGCATAGGCGACTTCGGCGCGGCCCCAGCTTTTGGAGCCAACGCCTCCACGCTCGGCGATGGCGGAGCGGGTTGCGGGCACCGCGCGCTCGAAATCCGCATGCGCCTCTCGCGCCTGGGCTTCCAGTTGCGCGACGCGTTCGAGCAGATCTGTGGAAAGCGTAGGGGGCGGCGGGGGCGGCGAGACGGGGGCAGGGGATTCGAACTGACCCGTCGCGGGGCTCTCGCCAGCTGGTGTGCACTTAGCGCAGTCTGCGCAGTCGCAGCTCGGCCGGGGAATCTGGCCCATCTGATACTCGGCCTCGCGCACGGCGAGCGATGGGTAGGCAGCCTCGGGCCCGGTCGCGCATGCGGCCAGACCTGCGGCGCAGGCAAGCAGGGTTGCGAGGCGGAGGGCGTTCATGCGCGCATCCTTAGCACGGCGTGCTGCGCGTGGTAGGGGAGATGAGGCGGGGCACGCGATTCTGTCATCCGCGGCGTTGACTTCCCGCGATTCCTGCCGTAAGCGCGCCCTTCTTTGGGGGGCGCACCTTCGTGTTGCCCGTCGACACGCTGTCTCGTTAGGGGCGGCGTCACAGCTAAACGATTGAAAGTAGAACCGATGTTCGCAGTGGTGCGCACGGGCGGCAAGCAATACCGGGTTGCCGCCGGAGATAAAATCGCAGTCGAGAAGCTCGCAGGCGAAGCTGGCGACACGATCACCCTGGGTGACGTGCTGCTCGCTGGCGAGGGCGACAGCCTTTCCGACGCTGGCAAGGTGTCCGTTTCGGCGGAAATCATCGCCCAGGCGAAGAGCGAGAAGGTAGTGGTGTTCAAGAAGCGCCGTCGCCACAATTATCGCCGCAAGAACGGCCATCGCCAGCAGATGACGCTGCTGCGCATCCTCGAAGTGGGCGAAGGCACCAAGAAGGCTGCCGCCAAGCCCGCCGCGAAGAAGGCCGACGCTGCCGACGACAAGGCTGCGGACAAGGCTCCTGCCAAGAAGGCTGCTGCGCCGAAGGCTGAAACGGCTGACAAGCCCGCCGCCAAGAAGGCCGCGCCTAAGAAGGCTGCTGCCACCAAGGCCGCCGACAAGAAGCCTGCGGCAAAGAAGGCTCCCGCCAAGAAGGCGGCTGACAAGGATTCGGGCGACGCGTAAGCGCGACCCAGTACGGATAAGGACGAAGCGCAATGGCACATAAGAAAGCAGGCGGCTCATCGCGGAACGGTCGCGATTCGGCAGGCCGTCGTCTCGGTGTGAAGAAGTTCGGCAGCGAAGGCGTCGTCGCGGGCAACATTATCGTGCGCCAGCGCGGGACCAAGTTCTATGCGGGCAGCAATGTCGGCATGGGCAAGGACCACACGCTGTTCGCGCTTACCGACGGTATTGTACGCTTCCACGACGGGAAGCTCGGCCGCAAATACGTATCGGTCGACATGCTGGCGCAAGCGGCAGAATAATCGGACGGTTCACGAACAGGGCCGTCCAACGAGGCGGCCCCGCCGGAGGTAGCATCCGGCCATCAAGGGAGAGGGGGCCAGCCCCGTCTCCCTTTTTTCGTCTCCCTTGTCGGCGTAGTTTTCTGAGGAGGAACTGCGCCCCGGGGAGAAGTCACGATGTTTCATCGGAGCGAGAGATTGCTGTTGCGGCCACCATGGCCCGAAGACTGGCAGGCGGTGTTTGCCGGGATCGCGGACGAAGGCGTGGTTCGCAACATGGCAAGCGCGCCGTGGCCCTATGCGAAAGGCGACGCGCGGGAGTGGTGCGCGCAATCGCAGGATCCCTACGCGCCGCGCTTCCTCATCACGCTCGCCAATAGCGGCGAGGTCATTGGCTGCATCGGCTTTGGTCCCCTGCCTGTGGAAGACGGCGGCGGGGACGGCACGATAGAGCTGGGGTACTGGATTGCCCGCAAGCACTGGGGCCGCGGTTACGCCAGCGAGGCTGCGCGCGCCGTGATCGAGGTTGCGCGGGCCTGTGGCCACCCCCGCATCGTCGCGAGCCATTTCATCGACAACCCTGCTTCAGGACGGGTGCTGCGCAAGGCAGGCTTCCTGCCGACCGGCAAGATCGAGCTGCGCCACAGCAGGGGGCGCGGCTACGAATCCCAGACGGTCTGCTATGCGCTCGACCTCGAAGAGGTGGACCAAGCATTGCCGGCGGCAGCGTAAAACTTGCCGCCGGTGCGGCGCGCTGCTTCAGGCGGGAAGCAGCGCGTCCTGATAGTCGCCCTCGTATTTCCCGATCAGCGCGCGGTCGTCGTGATTCCACGGGTGGAAGCCGGGTTTGAAGTAGCTGAGCCACGCAGGGAAGATGCGCCGCAGTACTCCCGGCTTACCGAAAAGGTACTTCGCAAGGCCCCAGTGCGCGCGCCAGCCGGTGATCCCGTCCTGCGCGAGCAGTTCGGTCGCATCTTTCCAGCGGTTATTGAGGAAGCGCTTTGTGACGATCATCATGATGATCGTGCGGCGCATCCAGCGTTTGAAATCGCTCCATTCGCGCGTTGCGTGGTTCCAGGTATCGTAGGCCACGCCCTTGTGTTCGATTTCCTCGACCGCGTGCCATTCCCACATCTTGCGCACTTCGGCGTCAGAGTTTGCGAAATGCTGCGGATTGGCGAGGAATTCGTGCGCCATCATAGCGGTATAATGCTCCAGCGCCATGGTGACGCCCAGCTTGGCGATCGCGGGCTTTCCCTTCGCTAGGTCGAGCAGTTCGGCGGTCCGCCGGTCGATCATGTCCATATCGTAGCCCGCGTCCGCGGCGAGCCGGTTGAATGCGACATGTTCGCGCGTGTGGTTTATTTCCTGTTTCACGAAGGCCCGGATCTCGGCGGCAAGCCTGGGATCGGTGCCTTCGCGGAAGGCCTTAACCGACTCGATGAAGAAGGCCTCGCCGCGCGGGAACGTGCCCGACAATGCGTTGTGCCACGCCGTGCCGAAGGGCTCGCCCGCCCACCAGCGCGAAGGGGTGTTCGTGCGATTGAAGCGCTCGTCGCGAACGGTAATCTCAGGGTTCGCGATCAGGGTTTTGTCGTGTGCGGTCATGATGAACCTTCCGTATTCCGTAACGTCCATTGTTTCGCTGGAGTATAACCTACACCAATGTCAGTAAGATGAACGGGAATGTCAATAGGAGGTTCCTTGCTGCGCAGGCCGCAGCGCATTACCAAGCTGCGATGGCAACTCGTAAACGTTTGAGCCCCGAGGAATCGCGCGCGGGGGCACTGGAAGCGGCGCGCAATCTTTTGATCGAGGCAGGCCCGCAGGCGGTCACGCTGAAAGCGGTCGGCGCGCGGGTGGGGCGGACCCATGCCAACCTGCTGCATCATTTCGGGTCGGCGGCAGGCCTGCAGAACGCGCTCGGCGTCTATCTGGCCGAGTCGGTCTGCGATCGGATCGCTGATTCGATCCGGGCGAGCCGCCAGGGTACAGCCACACCGCGCGACATCGTGGATCAGGCCTTCGACGCGTTCGACCACGAAGGCGGCGGCGCATTGGTCAGCTGGTTGCTGGCCACCGGGCAGGAAGATGCCTTGGAGCCGTTCACGATGGCGATCCACGAGATGATCGAGCAGGTGCATCGCGAAGAGATGGGTGCGGACCACCCGGCGGATCGCGAAGCACTCGAATCCACGCTGGTCGTGGTGCTGTTGGCGCTGGGGCAATCGCTGATCGGCCACCCGCTGGCCGCAGCCTTGAAGCTGCCCGACAAGACAGCACGCGATATCGCCGAACAGCTGGTCGTCGACTCGCTCGAAAATGCCGGGAAGGCGGCGCCTTAGGTTGCGCTCGTCACCCTGAACTGGCTTTCGGGTCCCGAGGGGTCGCCGCTGGGCCAGAAGCGAGCTCAGCAAGGCGGCTGTGGGCGCTGCTAGTCGGTGCCAGCCTCCAGCCGCATCCACGCAGGCGCCAGGTCGGCGGGGATGTCCGCCACGCGCAGGTGATCGACTGCGAGACCAAGATCGGGATATTCCGCCTTGCGGCGCTTCTCCTCCGAACGGTCCAGCGGGACCACGACCAGCCGCCGGTTGACCTTCTGCCGCCAGTTCATCCGGGCGGTGTTCTCCTGCCCGATATAGCAGCCTTTTGAAAAGCTTACGCCGTGAAGCTCGACGGCATTGGTTTCCAGCCACAGGATATCGCCCAGCTCTGCCTGACCCTCGGGCACGCCGTGCGAGAGGCGATGTTCGCGCCATGCGGAATCGGCGAGCTCGCTCTCTCCGGTCGGGGCAAGCCAGCGCTGCCCAAGTGCGGGGAGGCGCGGGTCGGGCGGGTGTGCGCCGTCGGTGTCGGCACTCCAGTGCACGCTGAGGGAACCGTCACGCTCGATCTCGATATTGCGGCGCAGGCGGTAAAGCGTCAGCCGCTTGACCAGATCGTCGGCCACGGCGGCCTCGCAATCGATCAGGATCGCATCGCCATGCTCGCCGGTGGGGCCGGGCCACACGATCATGTCGAACATCGTCTTGCCCTGCGCGCTCAGCAGCGCGGCATAGGCGGGCAGGGCGCCGGTCACATCGTTGGTCAGCAGGCCTTGCAGGAAGGCAGCGACATTTTCGCCGTCGTCCAGCGGGCTGAGGCGGATCACGGCGCGGTCGGCCAGAAGCGTGGGCGTTTGCGGTGCTGTCATGGTGGCGAAGATAGGGGCGGTGCCTGCCCCATGCCAGTGCGCTGTCCTACATGCCGCTTCGCCGGTAAGCTTCTTTCCATGAAACGCTGCCCGTCTTTGTCGCGCCTTTTCCGATGGCGCGAAACGGGGCTGCTTTTTTGCTCCCTGGACACTGTGTCAGGTGTGTCAGGGCTCCCATGTGGGCGATGGTTCGGCTAGGGCGACAGGCATGACCGAAACGCTGACGATCCGCCGCCCCGACGACTGGCATGTGCACCTGCGCGATGGCGCGATGCTGCAAAGCGTGGTGGGCGCAACCGCGCGCCAGTTCGGCCGCGCGATCGTGATGCCCAACCTCACCCCGCCGGTGACGACCGCTGCTTTGGCGCGTGCCTATCGCGATCGGATCATGGCTGCGGTGCCTGAAGGCGCGGATTTCACTCCACTGATGACCGCCTACCTGACCGACGACACCGATCCGGCGGACCTGATCGGCGGCTTTCGCGACGGCGTGTTCACCGCTGCCAAGCTGTATCCCGCCAACGCGACGACCAATTCGGCGCATGGCGTGACCGACATCGCGAAGCTGCGCCCGGTGTTCGAGGCGATGGCCGAAGCGGGAATGGTCCTGTGCGTGCATGGCGAGGTGACCGACGCAGAGATCGACATCTTCGACCGAGAAGCGGTGTTCATCGATCGCATTCTCGCGCCGCTGCATCGCGACCTACCGCAGCTGAAGATCGCGTTCGAGCATATCACCAGCCGCCACGCGGTCGATTTCGTGGAAAGCGCTGGCGAGAATGTCGGGGCAACGATCACGCCGCATCACCTCCACATCAATCGCAACGCCATGCTGGTGGGCGGGATGCGCCCGCACCACTACTGCCTGCCCGTCGCCAAGCGCGAGGAGCACAGGTTGGCACTGCGCAAGGCGGCTACCGGCGGATCGGCCAAGTACTTCCTCGGCACCGACAGCGCGCCGCACGAGCAGCACGCCAAGGAAAGCGCCTGCGGCTGCGCGGGCATCTACAACGCACCGCATGCGCTGGAGGCCTATGTGCAGGTCTTCGAGGAGGAAGATGCGCTCGACCGGTTCGAAGCCTTCGCCTCGCTCAACGGCCCGCGCTTCTACGGCTTGCCCGTCAACGAGGCGACCGTGACGCTGGAGAAACGTGAACAGGTCGTGCCCGAGAGCATCCCGGCCGCCGACACGCAAGTGGTGCCGTTCATGGCGGGCAAGGCGATCGGCTGGAGCTTCGTCGACTAGCTCAGGTGGGGCGCGTTGGCGCAGGTGACCGGCGTTTCGCCAGCAGGTCCCAGATGAAGATCGCCGCCGCGACCCAGATGCAGCCGAAGCAGAACGCCTGCGCCGGGTGCAGTTCCTCGCCAAAGACGGTGAGGCCGAGGACGAAGACGATGCTGGGTGCGAGGAACTGAACGAAGCCGAGCGCGGAGTAGTCCATCCGCCGAGCGGCGATGGCGAACAGGAGCAGCGGGAAGGCTGTCAGTGCCCCGCCGAGCGCGATGGCAAGGCTCAGCCCCAGGTCGCTACCGAAGGACGATCCCGCCGGGCTCGCCGCGAACCATGCCGCCACGCCCAGTGCGGGCAGCAGCAGGATCGCGCTCTCGATGGTGAGGCCGGGCAGCGCGCCCACGCTGACCTGCTTGCGAAGGAGACCATAGGTGCCGAAACTGAAGGCCAGCGTCAGGCTGATCCACAAGGTGGTGAGCGCACCCGCCGCAAGTACGGCGATGCCGACGCCTGCGAGAGCGACCGCGATCCATTGCGCGCGGCTCAGCGTCTCCTTGAGCAGCATCGTGCCCAGCAGCACGTTGACCAGAGGATTGATGTAATAGCCAAGGCTGGCGGCATAGACCTGGTTCTGCTGGATCGCCCAGACGTAGACGACCCAGTTGACCCCGATCAGGATCGCGCTGGCGGTGAGGACCAGGACGGCGCGCCGATCCTTCAGCGCCTCGCGAATCGCGGGAAACTGACCACGGAAGGCGACGATCAAGAGGCAGATCGGCAAGGTCCAGATGATCCGCCAGCCGACGAATTCGAACGCAGGCACCTGCTTCACCAGCAGCAGGTACAGCGGCATGAAGCCCCACAGGACATAGGCACCGATCGCGTGCGGCACGCCGGAGGGGGAGGCTGTCTGGGGGTGGGGGGATTCGTCGCTCACCGAGCGCACCTAGGCCTGTACGAAAGCCTGAACAAGCGTTGCTGTCTGTTCATATTAAACCGTCTAAACATGAACAAACAGAGCGATTCGCCGCAGATGGCCGTTGTAGGCGCTGCGCATGAACGCTCGACAACGTTTACGATCTTTGACTGTCGCTTGGCGGGGGTCGGAGCGCGGCGTCCCACCAGCGTCGCGGAGAACGCCCCGGCCATACCCGTGCCGGGGCGTTTTCACTTGTCCGTGAAATCAATCGACCTTGAACCCTACACCCAGGCTTGCGCGGGGCTGCCCGACCTCAGTGCTGGCCACCGGATAGGCGCAATAGTCGGCGGCATAGTAGGCTGCCGGGCGGTGATTGCCCGAGAGGCCGAGGCCGCCGAAAGGTGCCTTGGACGAGGCGCCGTTGGTCGGCTGGTTCCAGTTGACGATCCCGGCGCGGATATTGGCCCAGAAGTGGTTATAGTCCTCCGGCGAACCACCGATCAGCGATGCAGACAGCCCGAAACGCGTATTGTTCGCCTCCGCGATCGCATGGTCGAGATCGGGCACCTTGATGATCTGAAGCAGTGGGCCGAACAGCTCGACATCGGGGCGCTCTTCCATCGCGGTCGTGTCGATCAGCGCGGGCGCGACGAACGGCGCATCCTCGCGAATCCGGCGCAGGTGACGGATCGCCTTGCCGCCGTTGGAGAGCAGGTAGAGGAAGCTTTCGGTCAGCTGGTCCGCCGCCTGGTTGTCGATCACGCAGCCCATGAAGGGTTGGGGCTCGGCAAAAGGCTCGTCGACGATGATCTTCGCGGTGAGGTTCTTCACCGCCTCTACCGTCGCATCGTACATTTCCTCGGTTACGATCAGCCGGCGCGCGGCGGTGCAGCGCTGCCCGGCGGTGGTGAAGGCGGATCGGATGATCAGCAGCGCCGCATCCTCCACCTTGGGTGTCTTCGTGACGACGATCGGGTTGTTGCCGCCCATCTCCAGCGCCAGGATCTTGCCCGGATTGGTCGCGCACTTGCGGTTGATCGCGATCCCTGCCTGCGCGCTACCGGTGAACAGGATGCCATCGACGTCGGCGTGGGCGACCAGCGCCTTGCCTTCGTCCGGCCCGCCGATCACCAGCTGGATGACATCGCGGTCGATCCCGGCGCGGTGGAAACATTCGACCAGCAACGCGCCGACCGCAGGCGTCTTCTCGCTCGGTTTGAACAGCACCGTGTTGCCCGCGATCAGCGCGGGCACGATGTGGCCGTTAGGAAGGTGTGCAGGGAAATTGTAGGGGCCGAGCACGGCCATGATGCCATGCGGCTTGTGCCGGAGCGCCGCGCTCCCGCCGAGCGCGCTGTCGAGCTTCTTCTGCCCGGTACGCTCCATGTAGGCAGAGATCGAAATCTCGACCTTGTTGATCACCGCCTCGACCTCTGTCTTGGCTTCCCACAGGGGCTTGCCCGTTTCGCGCGCGATCAGTTCGGCAAAGTCATCGGCAGCGGCGCGCACTTCGTTGGCGAAGCGGCGCATCATTTCCATCCGATTGGCGACCGGGCGAGAGGCCCAACCGGGGAAGGCGGCACGCGCCCGCGCCACCGCTTCATCGACATCGCAAATATTGCCGCGCCACAGTTCTTCGCCGGTCGCGGGCTGGAAGGAAACGATCTCGGACTGTGGCAAGTTAAGCAACCTCTCTCGGGAATGCAGCGCGTCTTTGTCGCACGGACCTATAGTTAACTCGTGTCAGGAGCCTGGGGCTTCTAACCCGAGCGGCGTATCGGTCAATGCTCGCCAGGGTGCGGAACCGGTAACGGCGACGGCCCCTCGGCAAGATCGGAAAATGGGGTGCAGACAGAGGAGATAAAGAGGCGCGTTCGGTTTTGTGCCGGGATGGTCAAAAGGCCGGACCGGTTCCGGTATTGCGAACGTTCAGAGGTGCCCAGCCGGTACGGGTGCGTCACCGTGTGCCTCGCCCATCCGTCTGAGCGCGGCGACCTTGTCATAGAGGGGGTGCCAGTCGTCGCGTTCGTCGATGGCGGACCAGATTGCTTCGACCTCGTCGATCAGCATGCTCTGCGGGGTTTCTTCGCTCCAGTAGGGGTGATCGGCCGGGGTTGGCTCGTAAGCTTCAATGATCGGGGCGAGATCGCCCGTCGCGTTTCGTCCTCCGCGATGGTGGTGGAAGAATGCGTCGGGCTGTGCACCGGTCTCTCGCATCTGGCGCTCGCACGCGGCGATGAGGGCGGAATCCTGCTCGCTCCCGCGCGGTTCTACCCCGAGCCGCCAGAGCCACCGTCGGCGAAGATGCTCGCCATACAGCGGGCCGAACCGCTCGAGCGCGGCGATCAGCCCCTCGGATGGGGCAATCAGTCGCAGCGCGGTGGCCAGCTGCGCACAATTCCATCCGAGTGCCTCCGGCTGGCGACCGAATGCATAAAGGCTGCCATGGTCGAAATAGGCGGCGGTAAAGCCGGGCTCCCATCGCGGCAGCCAGCGCCACGGCCCATAGTCGAAACTCTCTCCCGACACGTTCATGTTGTCGGTGTTGAGGACCCCGTGGACGAACCCCGCAACCATCCAGCTCGCGGCAAGATCGGCGAGGCGTTCCACCACCTGATGGAGCAATCGCACCGCAGGGTCCTGGCGGTCGGGCGCTTCTTCCGGCGGGGGAGGACCGGGAAATTGGGTGAGACAATACTCGACCAGCTCGCGCATGTGCCCAGGCTCATCGTGCGCGAGCAGGCGCTGGAACGTGCCGATGCGGATATGGCCATGGCTGAGTCGGGTGAGCACCGCCGATCGGGTGGGGGAAGGTTCGTCGCCGCGCCAGAGCTCTTCGCCCGTTTCGACGATCGAGAACGTCTTCGAAGTGTCGACGCCGAGAGCCTGCAGCATCTCGGTTGCAAGCAATTCGCGCACGGCGCCCTTCAGCGTCAGCCGTCCGTCGCCCGCGCGGCTGTAGGGGGTCTGGCCAGATCCCTTCGTACCGAGGTCCAGAAGCCGTCCGTTTTTCGCGCGCACTTGCGCGAAGAGGAAACCGCGTCCGTCGCCGATCTCGGGATTGTACACCCGGAACTGGTGCCCGTGGTAACGCAGCGCAAGCGGCTGGGGGAGATTGTCCGGCAGGGGTTCGAACCGCCCGAAATGCGCGAGCCACTCTTCGTTGCCCAGCGTGTGGAGGCCGACCCTTTCCGCAGCGCGATCATTGCGCCAGCGCAACTGCGTGCGCGGGAAGTCGGCAGGTTCGACAGGATCGCCGATCCAATCCGCCAGTGCGCAGATTGGCGGGGTGCGATCGTCGTGGCGTGGTTGCGGTTTTTCGGACATCGCGGCAATAGTGGGCGCGCGCGGGCATCCGTGCAACCGAACCTTCCCCCGTCAAACCCGAAAGAGGGCCATGGATCAGCGCTTTACCGATGGTTTCTGGCACAGTGCCGACGGCCTGAAGCTGCATTACCGGGATTACCCCGGCGGTTCCGAGGGGCAGCCGCCGATCGTCTGCATGCACGGGCTCACCCGCAATGCGCGCGATTTCGCCGGTCTGGCTGAGCGTCTTTCACCCGAATGGCGGGTCATCGTTCCCGAGATGCGCGGTCGCGGAGCGAGCGACTACGCCGAAAATTCGCAGTCCTATAATCCAGTGCAATATGTCGAGGATGTCGAAAACCTGCTGGGCGAGCTGGAGGTCGGCCGATTCGTCGCCATCGGGACCTCGCTTGGAGGGCTGATGACGATCCTGCTGGCCAGTCGGGGTGCGGAGCGAATTGCGGGTGCGGTCCTGAACGACATCGGCCCGGAGATTGAGCCGGAAGGAATCGAGAAGATTCGCGGCTACGTTGGCCAGGCACGCAGTTTCCCCACCTGGATGCATGCGGCGCGCGCGCTCGAAGAAGTGCATAGCGACGCACATCCCGATTTCGAGCTTGAAGACTGGCTCGCAGCGGCCAAGCGCATGATGGTCCTGGGCCAGCATGGGCGGATCAGTTTCGACTACGATATGGCGATTGCAGATGCCTTTCGCGAAAGCGACGACACGGCGGGCGCACCCACTGCGAACATGTGGCTGGCATTTGAGTCTCTCGCCCAGACGCCGCTCTTGCTGGTGCGCGGAGAATTGTCCAACCTGCTCTCCCAAGGAACGGTCGAGCAGATGCAGACTCGTAACCGGGGGATGCAGGTGGTCGAGGTACCCCGGACGGGACACGCACCCACGCTGGAAGAACCCGAGGCGAGCGCTGCCATCGACGCGCTGCTGGCGCAGGTTAGGGCACGGGAAATCGCTTGATGTCGGCGCTGGCGCGTGACGGGG
Organism: Citromicrobium sp.; assembly: GCA_002729695.1. GTDB lineage: Bacteria > Pseudomonadota > Alphaproteobacteria > Sphingomonadales > Sphingomonadaceae > Alteriqipengyuania. Next base: position 81,100 of record PBYQ01000016.1, read on the forward strand.
CACCGCGCGTGCTCCATCTCCATTCGACGTTTTCTGCCGGCGGCAAAGAGCTGCGCTGCGTCCAGTTGATCAACGCTTTCGGGAGCAAGCTCTCGCACGCGATCGTATCCGCCGATCCGAACGCCTATGGCGCGGCTGAGCACATCGCGAAGGGTCGCGATGTCATCTATCCGCGCAACTTCCCTTCGCTGTCGGGCAAACCGTTGCCGAAGCGGCTGCGTGCGCTCGCGTCGGCGATGAAGCAATACGACCTCATCCTCACCTATAACTGGGGCGCGATGGACGCCGTCATGGCGCACACCCTGTTCAAGGATGCAATGCGCTTGCCGCCGCTGGTTCACCACGAGGATGGCTTCAACGAGGACGAGCAGGATAGGCTCAAATCCTCGCGAAACTGGTATCGCAGGATCGCGCTGGGCAAGGCGAGCGGTCTGGTGGTGCCTTCGGAGGTGCTGGAAGGAATCGCGCTGCAAACGTGGCAGCAGCCGATCGGACGGGTCAAACATATCCCCAACGGGATCGACACCAAGGGCTTCGTCGCCAAGCCGCGTCCCGACGCGCTGCGCGGAGTTATCAAACACGAAGGCGAAAAGTGGGTCGGCAGCCTGGCCGGGTTGCGCGCGGTAAAGAACCAAACCGCGCTTGTGCGCGCGGTCGCGCGCTTGCCGGATGAATGGCAGCTGGTGATTGTCGGTGACGGGCCGGAGCGCGACGCGATCCGCGATGCAGCCGAAGCAGCCGACATTGCGCATCGCGTCCACTTGCCGGGTTTCGTTGCGAAGCCGAAGACGTTTCTGGGCCTGTTCGACATCTTCGCACTGTCTTCGCGATCCGAACAGTTCCCGCTTTCGGTCGTCGAGGCGATGGCTGCCTGCTTGCCGGTTGCCGCGCCCGCGGTGGGGGATATCGCCGCGATGGTTGCAGAGGAAAACGCCCCTTTCATCGTTCGCCCGAACGATCAGGATGCCTTTTCGCAGGCTCTGCTGACCCTCGCTGCGGACGCGGATCGCCGCCAGACGATCGGCCAGGCCAATCGGGCCAAGGCGCGCTCGCAATTCGACGAGGCGAAGATGATCGCTACCTATCGGCGTCTCTACGCCAGCGCCTTGGGTGGCGGGGCACTCGATTGAACCCCCAAATCGGCTGGTGTTTCATCGGCCGTTCACCCGCCGTACTGTTGAGTCGCCACTATTGAATTGACAGCGTCATGGTTTAAAGACCCGCGCCAATCCCGGCAGTTTCTACAGAAAGTACCCAGGCGTGGCCCTGTTACCCACTCGCAACAGCGCATCAGCAACAGATCGCAAGGCCAAGGCACGAGCGGCAGAGGACGACGCCCTGCTGCGCGAGGTCGATGACGCGGTACGCACCGATCAGTATCTCGGCATCTGGCAGAAATACGGGCTCTACATCGTGGGCGCCATCGTGCTCGCGCTGCTGGTGTTCGCCGCCGTACTTTTCTTCGGTCACCGTAGCGAAGGCTCGCTGGAGGCCGATTCCGAGGTTCTGGTAACCGCGTTGGACAAGGTGGAGGCGAGCAACCTGAAAACCGCAGATACCGACCTTGCGCCGTTGGCCAAGGATGGAGAGGGCGGCGCGCAGGCTCAGGCCCTGATGCTGCGTGCAGGCATCGCGCTGGAGCAGGGGCGTCCCAAGGATGCAGTGACGATGTTCGAACAGGTCGCCGCGATGGACGATATTCCCGAATCGCTGAGCAACCTCGCCGAACTGCGCGCGGTCCTGGCGAGTTACGACACGATCAAGCCTGCGGAAGCGATCCGTCGCCTGACCCCGCTGGCGCAAGAGGGCGAGCCCTATTTCGGCACCGCAGGCGAAGTGCTCGCGATGGCCTATCTCGATGCCGGCGATAAGAAAAAGGCCGGCGCCCTGTTCGAAAAAATCGCCAAGAACGAGGATGTCGCCGACACCACCCGTGGGCGTGCCCGCCAGATGGCGAGCGTGCTGGGGTTCGATGCGGTTGGCGATGCGGACCAACTGGTCGAGGAACTGGGCGGAGCGACCGGTCGGCGCCCCGCTGGTCCGCAGGGACAGTAAAAGAGACACATGCCCACGAAGGCGAACAACCGGAGGATGACCTTGCGAGCCATTGGCGCAATCCCGCTATTACTCACCGCTCTTCTTGTCAGCGGCTGCGCGGGCGGCCTGTTCGGCGGTGGCGGTGACAAGAACGTCACCCCGACCGTGGGCGACCGCGTTCCCGTGCTCTCCCGCATCGAAAGCGGTGCGAGTGTCGATCCGGCTCTGGCGAGCGTTTCTGTCGTTCTGCCACCCGCCAAGGCCAACACGACCTGGGCAATGGCCAGCGGAGTGCCGAGCAAGAGTTACGGCAACCTCGCACTCTCCACCAATCCGACCCGCGTCTGGTCTGCGAAGATCGCCGGTTCGACCAGCAGCCGCCGCCTTGGCGCATCGCCGGTCGTCTCGAACGGGATACTCTACGCGGTCGACACGGCAGGTGCGGTCCATGCATTCGATGCGGCAACCGGCGCCAAGCGCTGGCAGTATTCGCTCGATCTCGCATCCGATCTGCGCAACTCCGCTTTCGGTGGCGGTCTTGCCGTCGCGGGCGATCGCGTGTTCGTAACGACGGGCACCGGCATGGTCGTTGCGCTCGATGCGGCCGACGGCAGCGAGGAATGGAAGGTCAAGCCCGCAGGCCCACTGCGCGATGCTCCGACGCTCGCTTTCAATCTCGTGCTGGTGATGACGCAGGACAACCGGATCATCGCGCTCAACCAGAATGATGGCACGATAAGCTGGCAGGAATCCGGCTCGATCACGCAGGCGGGCGTTTTCGGCGTCGCATCGCCCGCAGCAGGGCAAGGGACCGTTGTTGCAGGCTACAGCTCTGGCGAGCTGATTGCCTATCGCTACGAAAATGGCCGCGTCCTGTGGTCGGATGCGCTGGCACGCACCTCGATTTCCACCGAGGTCGGCAGTCTCACCGATATCGACGCGGACCCGATTATCGACGGCGGGCGCGTCTACGCGCTTGGCCAGGGTGGCCGTATGGCCGCTTACGAACTTGTGACCGGGCAGCGGATCTGGGAAATCAATCTTGCCGGGATATCCACCCCCGCGCTCGCGGGCGAGTGGCTGTTCACGCTGACCAGCGATGCGCGCCTGCTCGCAATTGCGCGGTCTTCGGGCAAGGTTCGCTGGATCACGCAGCTCGCGCGTTATCGCGACGAGAAGGACCGCAAGGGCCCGATCTTCTGGACCGGCCCGGTGCTTGCCAGCAACATGCTGTATATCGCGAACTCGCGTGGCGAGCTGTGGCAGGCGAGCGTGGGCGAAGGCTCGGCCAATATGATGACCGAACTGCCGGACAGTGTCAGCCTGCCGCCGATCGTTGCGAACGAGACACTGTACGTGCTCGACGATGGCGGTACGATCACGGCGCTGCGCTAGGCCGGGTTCGGCTCGGCGCATTACCGAGCGTTTAACCATTTTGCGCCTATGGCGGCTTCATGCGCGAAGCCGCCAACAGCACCGGCCCGATCGAAGGCCTTCCTCGTAGCGACGTATCGGTCGGGGTAGGGCTCGTCGGGCTCGCCGGATTGCTCAGCTGGATCGTGTTCTGCCGGGCATTTCCGGAAATCGCGTCTGCCTTGAAACTGCCGGTGCCGCATGCGCGACTCGACGGACCCTACGCGGCGCTTTGCGGCCTCGTGGCCAGCGGGGTTCCGATGGTCCTGTGGTCGGTTTTCGTCGACAAGGTGCACCGCAATCCCACGACCGGCCTGGACTGGGGCAACCGCGCCAATGCGGAAGCGACCCGGTCCGTCACGTTCACCAAGCTGACGGGCCTGTGGGCGACTTGGGCCGTGCTCGCAGCGATGTATGCGATCGGGCGCTGGTATTGGGACGGGCAATATCTCTTCGCAATGGAAGTGCTCGGCGCGGTCGCGATCCCGGCCCTCGTTCTCTCTATCCCCTACGTCTTCTGGCTCGACCGCCGGATGGTGAACCCGCGCGATGCAACCTGGCATTTCGGGGCTTTCCTGCTCGCACGCGAGGCGTGGGATCGCGACAAGGTGGTGGGCCACTGGCGCGCATGGATCATCAAGGGGTTTTTTGGAGCCTTCATGATCTCGATCCTGCCGGGCGGCTTTGCCGAGGTGGTCAACTCCAACCTTGGCGATCTTGCGACCCAGCCCGGCGCGCTGGCTCTTGCGCTGATCGGATTGCTGTTCGTGATCGACGTGCAGATCGGCACGGTCGGGTACGTGATGACGTTGCGCCCGCTCGACAGCCACATCCGCAGCGGCAATCCGTTTCTTGCAGGATGGCTGGCTGCGCTGCTGTGCTACCCCCCGTTCGTTTACGGCGTGATGGAGTCGGGCGGGCTACTCTCTTACGAATCGAACGCTCCCGGCTGGCAGCACTGGTTGGCCGGAAACCCCTTGCTCCTGTCGATGTGGGGTGGCTGGCTGGTCTTCCTGACGGGCGTGTATGCCTGGGCGACGGTGGCGTTCGGCCTGCGGTTCTCCAACCTGACCTATCGCGGGGTGATCACCAACGGTCCGTACCGCTTCACGCGCCATCCCGCCTATCTGGCGAAGAACACGTTCTGGTGGAGCGCGTCGCTGCCCTTCCTCGTCACCGATGGCGGGCCGATGGAGGCGTTACGCAATGTGGTGGGCATCGCACTCGTCTCGGGCATCTATTACTGGCGTGCCCGCACGGAGGAGGCGCACCTCCTGCGCGAGGACGCCAAGTATCGCGAATACCACGAGTGGATGAGCGAGCACGGGATCGTCACCGCGCCGCTCGCGGCGCTGGGCAGGGCGATTACGCGCGGACGCAGAGAGGCTCTGCAACCGGCAGAGTAGCGCGCCGCCTAGAAGCTGTACTTGTAGACCCGGCTGATATCGCCGCCCCATTCGCCGTGATAGCGATCGAGCATGCGCTGCGCGGGCGATTTCCCGCTCTCTACGATCTCGTCGAGGGTCTGGAGAAATCCCGCTTCGTTGTCTCCGCCGGTGTTCAATCGCGCGCGAGCTGTGAGCCCCGAACGCGCGATCGCCAGCACTTCCTTGCCGAGGTCCTGCAAGGTGCGCCCTCCGGGCACGCTCGCCGCCAGGCCTTCCTTCGGCACGGCGTTGCGCAGTGCTTCGCGCTCTTCCATCGACCAGTCTTTGACCAGATCCCACGCAGCATCGAGCGCGCCCTGATCGTATAGCAGGCCAACCCACAGAGCGGGCAGCGCGCAGATCCGGCTCCATGGGCCGCCATCTGCCCCACGCATTTCGAGGAAGCTCTTCAGGCGTACCTCGGGGAAGGCGGTGGAGAGGTGATCCCACCAGTCGCTCTGCGTTGGGCGTTCGCCGGGGAGGATGGGGAGCTTGCCATCGAGAAAATCGCGAAAGCTCAGGCCTGCAGCGTCGAGGTACTTCCCGTCGCGGAATACGAAGTACATCGGCACATCGAGCATGTAGTCGACGTAGCGTTCATACCCGAAATCCTCGTCGAAGACGAAGGGCAGCATCCCGGTGCGGTGCGGGTCGGTGTCCGACCAGATGTGGCTGCGATAGCTGAGGTAGCCGTTGGGCTTGCCCTCGGTGAAGGGCGAGTTGGCGAACAGTGCGGTTGCGAGCGGTTGCAGTGCCAGACCTACGCGGAATTTTTGCACCATGTCCGCTTCCGAACCATAGTCCAGATTGACCTGGATGGTGCAGGTGCGCAGCATCATGTCGAGCCCGAGCGTGCCGACGCGCGGCATGTGCCGCATCATGATCTCGTAGCGGCCCTTGGGCATGATCGGGAGATCTTCGCGGGTCTTGTCGGGCCACATGCCGAGCCCGAGAAAACCGACTCCACACCGCTCACCGATCTCCTTCACCTGGCTGAGATGACGTCCGGCTTCGTTACAGGTCTCGTGCAGGTTTTCGAGCGGTGCGCCGGAGAGTTCGAGCTGGCCTGCGGGTTCAAGGCTGACCGTTCCGTCGTCGCCGCGCATGGCAATGACCTTGCCGCCTTCCTCGACAGGCTCCCACCCGAAATCCTTCAAATTCAGGAGGATGTCGCGAATACCGCAGGGTTCGTCGTAGGAGGGCGCGTGGAAGTCGCTGCGCTTGTACACCAGCTTTTCGTGCTCGGTGCCGATCCGCCAATCGGCCTTCGGCTTCTCGCCCTGCTGCATCGGTGCGACCAGCTGGTCGCGGCTTTCGATGATCGGATCATCCTCGTTCGATGCGTCGCGCGTGCTCATGTCGGTGGCGATAGGAAACCGATCGCCGGGATGAAAGAAATTTATTCTTCGCTGCCCGCAACACGATTCCAGTCGCCAGCTTGCGCCATCCACAAAGCAGTGGCTGCAATCGCTGCCGTTTCGCCACGCAAGATTCGCGGCCCCAGCGTGATGGGAACCGCTTGCGGCAATGAACGGATGGCATTGCGTTCGGCATCGTCGAACCCGCCTTCAGGGCCGATCAGGATGGCAGCGGGCGATCCATGCTTCATGAATGCGCTGGCTGCTTCGATCCCGCCTTCTTCATCGGCGAAGAACAGCGTGCGGTCCTCGGGCCAGTCAGCCAGCAGTGCGTCCAGCTTTTGCGGGGGATGCAGCTCGGGCAGCGCGGTACGCGCGCATTGTTCGGCAGCTTCGATCACGTTCGCGCGAGCCCGGTCGGGGTTGAGCTTGTCAGCCACGCACCGGCGCGTGACGACCGGACGGATCGCGCCGACCCCCAACTCGGTCGCCTTTTCGAGCACGAGGTCGAACCTGTCTTTCTTGAGCAGTGCGGGGCACAGCCAGAGGTCGGGTACAGGCTCGCGCGGGCGCAGCAACCGATCGGTCTCGAGGCAGATCGCGCGCTTGCCCGGTGCGGTGACGTGCGCGGCCCATTCGCCGGTCGCATCGTCGCACAGGATCACCGTGTCGCCCTCTGCGACGCGCATTACGCGAATCAGGTAATGCGCCGGGTTCCCTTCGAGCGCGACGCGCATCCCGACCGCCAGCTCTTGTTCGACGAACAGTCTCGGTGCGCTCTTCGGGGGCCAGGCTGGGGTTGCGGGCATGGCTGTGCAGGTGGCACGCGCCGCGCTAGGGAGCAAGTCCATGAGCAGCAGCGACTCCGCCGAAACGATCGTCCCCGATACCGAGCACCGCGGCCTTATCGCGCGCCTTCCACCGCTCCCGCGCGACCTCGCGCAGCTCGCCCGGTTCGATCGGCCGATCGGCTGGTGGCTACTGTTCTGGCCGTGCGTCGCCGGTGTGTGGCTGAGCGGCGCGGGCTGGCAATGGGCGCTGCTCGCGTGGCTGCTGCTGGGCAGTATTGCCATGCGCGGCGCGGGCTGCGTGTATAACGACATCACCGATGCCGAACTCGACAAGAAGGTCGCACGCCCCGCCAGCCGCCCGATAGCGAGCGGACGGGTGAGCAAGCGCACCGCTTGGATCTGGCTCGCAATGCTGAGCTTCGTCGGCCTCATCGTTCTGCTGCAACTGCCCTTGCGCGCGCAGATCGTGGCGCTGGTTTCCCTGATCCTGGTCGCTGCCTATCCCTTCATGAAGCGGATCACCTGGTGGCCGCAGGCGTGGCTCGGGCTGACCTTCAGCTGGGGTGCGCTGGTCGGCTGGGCGGTGTTCGGCAGCGACAACTGGGCCGCACCCATTGCGCTATATCTCGGCTGCGTCGTGTGGACCGTCGGCTATGACACGATCTACGCGCTTCAGGATCGGGAGGACGATGCGCTTGTAGGCATCCGTTCCTCCGCGTTGCGGATGGGGGGCAAGGTGAAGCAGGGCGTCGCGACCTGCTATGCTTTGGCTGTGGCGCTGTGGGCTCTTGGCTTCTGGTTTTTGCGCGCCGATTGGGTTGCGTGCATCACCCTGGTCCCGGTGGCGTGGCACCTCGCATGGCAGGTGACGACGCTGGACGAGAATGATCCGGCCAATCCGCTTCACCGCTTCCGTTCGAATCGCTGGGCTGGCTTCCTGCTCGCGATCGCGTGCTTCATCGTGGGGAACGCAGGGGTATAATCTCCCCAGCCGTTTACTTTTCGTTCCTCACCCCCGACATTGGCGCGCGATGGCCGCGCCGACCCCAGAACCGCCTGCTTTGCCCGCACTCCACGCCAGCCATGCTGGTTTGTGGCTGAGCGCGCTGGGCAGCGCCGCGCAGGAGATCGGCAAGGGGCAGGCGATCAATGCCTGCGCCGATACACCCGTGCTCATGCTGAACGCGCCATTGGTCGCGGCAAGGCTTGGCTATCCCGACCTTTCGGGTCTCGATCTGCTGGAACTCTACGCCTTCCTGCATCCCGCGCGCTTCTGCGTACCGACCCCCAAGGGCCTTGCTACGGCACTGGAGATCGAGCCTCCCGAAGACGATGCGGCGACACCGCTTTTCCTGCGCGAAGCTCTGGTGGCGATGCTCGCGGTCTGCGGTCGGGACGACTGGAAAGAACGGCACGGGGCGTGGAGCACGCTGCAATCGCTCGCTCGCGCGCGCTGGCCGTGGGCGCAAGTGCTCGCTCCTTTCATACCGAAGCCCGAACGCGCGGAACGCTGGCTGTTCGCGACCCTGCCCGAGTGGGAAGAAGCGCCTGAACGACCTCAACCCGCGCAGGTCTCCATCAGTGAGGAAGAGGTGCACGGGCAGCTTGCTCGCCTGACCGGAGAAGGCGCCGAAAAGCGCGAAGGCCAGCGCGCCTATGCGGGCGAAGTCTCCCGCATTTTCGCTCCTCGCGATGCCAAAGGCCGCCCGCACCTGCTGCTGGCGCAGGCGGGTACGGGGATTGGCAAGACGCTGGGTTATCTCTCGCCGGCGAGCGTGTGGGCGGAGCGATCGCAGGGCACGCTCTGGGTCAGCACCTACACCAAGAACCTCCAGCGTCAGTTGCGGCGTGAGAGCCGGCGTGCATGGCCCGAGAAGCGCCCAGATGGCAGTGCGCCGGTGGTGGTGCGCAAGGGGCGCGAGAATTACTTGTGCCTGCTCAATCTCGAAGACGCGATGCAGGGAGGTTTTGCCGGGCGGGGCGCGGTGCTTGCGCAGTTGGTCGCGCGCTGGGCGCAGTATTCGCGCGATGGCGACATGATCGGCGGCGATCTGCCCGGCTGGCTTGGCACGCTGTTTCCCCGGCGAGGGATTTCCGCGCTGACCGATCAGCGCGGGGAGTGCGTCTATGCGGGGTGCCCGCATTACCGGAAGTGCTTCATCGAACGCGCCGCGCGAACCTCCGCGCAAGCCGACCTGGTGATCGCCAATCACGCGCTGGTGATGATCAACGCCGCGCGTGGCCGCCACCATGGTCACCCTCCGACCCGACTGATCTTCGACGAAGGCCATCACGTGTTCGACGCCGCCGACAGCACCTTTGCGGCGGCGCTCACAGGACAGGAAGCGATCGAGCTGCGCCGCTGGATCATCGGGCCCGAACGCAATTCGCGAGGACGCAGGCGCGGGCTGGCGGCTCGACTGGCAGATGTCGCGTCTTACGATGATGCGGGCGGCGAAGCGGTCGACGCAGCGATCGAGGCGGCGCAGGCGCTGCCCGCCGATGGCTGGCTTGGCCGGATTGCCGAGGGCGCTCCGTCGGGACCGCTGGAGGAATTGCTCGCTCAGGTCCGCGCAACCGTGTTCGCGCGCGACGAGAGTGGCGGTCAGGAAGCGGGCTACGGGATCGAGACCGAGATTGCCGATCCTCCGGGTGCGCTGGTCGATGCGGCGCAAGAAGCGCAGGTCGCGCTGGCTGGTGTGCGAAAGCCGTTGCTGACGCTTGGCCAGCGGCTCGAAGCGGTGATGGAGGACCCACCCGACTGGCTCGATGGGCAGGGGCGGGCGCGGATCGAGGGCGCGCGCCATTCACTCGGCTGGCGGATCGATCTGCTTGCCGCGTGGGAAGCTCTGCTCGCGCGAATCGGCGGGCCTGCCGACGCCGATTTCGTCGACTGGCTCGCGGTGGATCGGTTCGAGGCGCGCGATTACGACATCGGCTTGCACCGCCGCTGGCTCGATCCGATGAAGCCCTTTGCCAAGGTCGTTCTGGAACCTGCGCATGGCGTGATGTTGACGAGCGCCACGCTGGCGGATCGCGATGCCGAAGGCGAGCCAGACTGGGCGCGCGCCATTTCTGCCAGCGGGGCCGAGCATATCGGGCTGAAACCACACCTCACCAGCCAGCCGAGCCCCTTCGACTATGCCCGCAATGCCGAGGTTCTGATCGTCACCGACATTCGGCGCGGCGATATTGCGGGATTGGCGGGAGCGTATTCGCGGCTGATCGAGGCGTCGGGCGGCGGCACCCTGGGGCTGTTCACCGCGATCAAGCGGCTGCGCGCGGTCCATGCGCGGATCGCGGACCGGCTCGCCCGAGCGCGGCTGCCGCTTTACGCGCAGCATGTCGATCCGATCGACACGGGCACGCTGACCGACATCTTCGGCGACGATCCGCGCGCCAGCCTGCTCGGCACCGATGCCCTGCGCGACGGGATCGATGTGCCCGGCGATTCGCTACGCAGTGTCGTGCTGGAGGCTGTGCCGTGGCCACGCCCGACGATCCTCCATCGCGCACGCCGCGCCGCTTTCGCCGAATCCGAGGGCGGGGGCGGGGCATACGATGACCGGATCATTCGGGCCCGTTTGGCGCAGGCCTTCGGGCGGCTGATTCGCACGCGCGAGGACAGCGGCCATTTCGTCGTTCTCTCGGCAGCTTTTCCAAGCCGCTTGCTCAGCGCCTTCCCCAAGGGAACGCCGATAGAGCGGGTTACGCTCGACGAGGCCGTTTCGCGCCTTGCCGCGGGGCCTCCGGCAAGGCAGGGAGAGATGAAACCCGCCGCCATCGATGCGACGGCGGATTGAGGATGCGGCGATAATGGGGCTGGTAGCGTGAAATATCTCGGCCTGTTGCGGCACGCGAAGTCGGATTGGGACGACCGGAGCACGCGCGATTTCGACCGCGGGCTCAACGAGCGTGGGCGCGCTGGGGCGCGACTCATGGGGAGGCACATCCGGTCGCAGGGTCAGAAGTGGGATCACCTGCTCGCCAGCCCTGCGGTGCGCGTGAAGCACACTCTGGAGGCAGCCGCGATCGGCATCGAGCCGACTTACGACCAGCGACTCTACCTCGCCGGGCCGGAAACCCATTACGAAGTGGTCCGCGAACAGGCCGGCGACGCCGATGCGGTGCTGATCGCGGCGCACAACCCGGGCTTGCAGGACGTTGTCCTGGGTCTCGTCTCACACGAAAACGAGACGCCCGATTTCCGCGAGGCGATGGTGAAATTCCCGACCGCGTCCTTCGCGATACTCGAACTGCCGATCGACGACTGGAGCGAACTGGGCAGCCGCGATGCGCGCCTCGTCCACTTCATGCGCCCGCGCGATCTGGACCCGAACCTTGGGCCAGAGGACTAGGTTCTAACCGATCACAATGCGCGGACCCGGCCCTTTGTTGGCGAGGGTATCGTCAGGATTATACAGCGTGCAGTTCTTAAGGCTCAGGCAGCCGCACCCGATACACCCGTCGAGGTTGTCGCGCGCGCGTTGCAACTCGGCGATCCGTGCATCGAGCTGATCGCGGATAGAACGGCTGATTGCCGCCCAGTCCTTCGCGTTGGGAGTTCGCCCCTGCGGCAGTCGCGCAAGTTGCCCCTCGATCTCGCCGAGTGAAAGGCCCAGCCGCTGGGCGATCAGGATGAAGCTGAGGCGGCGGATGTCCGAGCGCAGGAAACGTCGCTGATTGCCGCGCGTGCGATGGGGCTCGAGCAGCCCCTTGCTTTCGTAATAGCGGATCGCGGAGACGCTTAGTCCGGTACGCCGGGCGAGGTCTCCGATAGGCAGCAGGTCGTTCGCTTTCATCGATCAGCGCGATAGGAGAAATGCTTCTTGACCTCAAGTAAGCTTGAGGTTGCATTGATGTGCGCATCGCAATCGCGGGGCCGATCTGACCCGCCAACGAAGGAGTAAAGCGATGCCCAAGGGACACCTCGAACATGCCAACATCTCCGTTACCGACCCCGAACGGTCCGCCGCCCTGCTGATCGACCTGCTCGGTTGGCACGAACGCTGGAAGGGCGACGCCATGAGCGGCGGGCGCACGATTCACGTCGGGACCGACGACGCCTATGTTGCGCTCTACACCGGCCCACACGTGCGCGGATCTTTCGAGAAGGGGAACCCGCTCAACCACCTTGGCTTCGTGGTCGACGATCTCGATGCGGCTGAGAAAGTGGTCGTGTCCCACGGGCTCGAACCCTTCGGTCACGACGATTACGAGCCAGGCCGCCGCTTCTACTTCTTCGACTGGGACGGCATTGAGTTCGAGGTGGTCAATTATGAATGAGCCAATTCTGAAAGAACCCATGTTCGCACGCAGTATCGGGTCTTCGCACTTGCAACGCGGCAGGGCTTCCGCAACAGGCTCAAATGATGAGCATGCAAGACCTGATCGAAGCCGCCCGCGTGTCCAAGGCCTGGCCCTTCCAGGAGGCACAGCGGCTGCTCAAACGCTATCCTGACGGCGCGAAGCCCGACGGGTCGCCGATCCTGTTCGAAACCGGATACGGTCCGTCGGGCCTGCCGCATATCGGGACCTTTCAGGAAGTGCTGCGCACCACGCTGGTGCGCCGCGCGTTCGAGGCGCTGATCGGTGCCCGACCCGAAGATTGCAAGACGCGCCTCGTAGCGTTCAGCGACGATATGGACGGCCTGCGCAAGGTGCCCGACAATGTGCCGAATGCGGAGCTGCTTGAAGCGAACCTGCACAAGCCGCTAAGCCGTATTCCCAACCCGTTCGGCAGCGAGCACGAAAGTTTCGCCGCGCATAATAATGCCAAGCTGCGCGAATTTCTCGACCGGTTCGGGTTCGATTACGAATTCATCGCCAGCCACACCCAGTACAATTCGGGTGCGTTCGACGATGCCTTGAGGAAGGTGTTGGCGAACAACCAGGCGATCCTCGACATCATGCTGCCCACGCTGCGCGCCGAACGTGCGGCGACCTATTCGCCGATCATGCCGATCAGCCCGGTCACGGGCCGTGTGTTGCAGGTGCCGGTCGAGGTGGTCGATGCGCAGGAGGGCACGATCCGCTTCACCGATGAAGACGGCACGGTGGTCGAGCAGTCCGCGTTCGGCGGACAGGCGAAGCTTCAGTGGAAAGTCGATTTCGCCATGCGCTGGGTCGCGATGGGCGTCGATTACGAGATGTACGGCAAGGACCTGACCGATACCGGCATCCAGTCGGGCAAGATCGCGCAGGTGCTCGGCGGGCGGAAGCCCGAAGGGCTGATCTACGAGCTGTTCCTCGACGAAAAGGGCGAGAAGATCAGCAAGTCGAAGGGCAACGGCCTGACGATCGACGAATGGCTGACCTATGGCAGTGAGGAATCGCTCGGCTTCTATATCTTCCCCAATCCCAAGAGCGCCAAGCAGCTGCATGTCGGCGTCATTCCGCGCGCAGTCGACGATTACTGGCAGTTCCGCGAGCGCTTGCCCGAACAAACGCTCGACAAGCAGCTAGGCAACCCGGCGTGGCACCTGCTGCGCGCCAACGGCGGCTATGAGGCGGAAGAGGCGCCCGGTGCTGGCGGCAGCCTGCCGGTGACCTATGGCCTGCTGCTAAACCTGGTGGGTGTCATGGGCGCAGGTACGACCCGCGATCAGGTGTGGGCCTATCTCGGCAATTACATCGCGGACCCCGATCCGGCGAAGCACCCGGAGCTGGACGCTCTCGTTGGCACTGCGCTCGCCTATAATCGCGATTTCATTGCGCCGACGCTGGAGCGCCGCGCGCCCGCAGCGAACGAGGCCGCAGCCCTGCGGATGCTCGACGAGCAATTGGCGCAGGTGCCGGCCGATACCAGTGCCGAAGACCTGCAAACCATGGTCTACGAAATCGGCAAGCGTGAGGAGTTCGCGTTCGAATCGCTGCGCGACTGGTTCAAGGCGCTGTACGAGACGCTGCTAGGCTCCGAGCAGGGGCCGCGCATGGGCAGCTTCATCGCGCTCTACGGAGTGGCGAACACCCGCGATCTTATCGCGGAAGCGCTCGCGCAAGGCTGATCGGTCAGCCCCACTTTCGGGTCCGGTACCACCGGGTTATGACGTATTTCGCACCCGACTCCACAGGGGTGCCCGCGTGCAGCGTGTTCACGTTCGGCGAACCATCCGGCTTTGCGTTGTTCCAGAGGAGCAGGACGCCGGCCTTCGGCGCGATCTGGATGCCAAGCGTGGGGAACGCCGTGGCTCCACCGGCCGGAACGTTGTTGAGGTACATCATCGCGGTCCAGCTGCGCTGGCCGCCGTTCTTGCGCTCCTGCTTCCAGTACTCCTCGCTCGGGAAGAAGTAGTCGTGGTGGTTCTTGAACTCTTGACCGGGCAGATAGCGCTGGCCCTGCATCGTCTCACCGAGCTTGCCCGGCAGGCCTAGCGCGTCGTCGATGCGGCGGCTGATCATCTTCACCATGGGGTCCTGAGAGTCGAAATTCCCCGAATAGGATGTGCGGTACCCATCCTTGTAGGTGCCCTTGTACAGGCTGCTGGGCCGCGCCACCTGATCGATCATGCCAGCGAGTTTGCGGCATTCGTTCGAGGTGAGAAACTCTCCGATCGCGTAGATTTCCGCTTTTTCGCTGGGAATCTTATAAGCCTTTGGATCGGCGTCGAGCCGCTCGCGAACGGTCTTGCCGACGCGGGCGAGGGCGTCCTGATCGGGTACCTTGGCTGTCTTAGTCGTCGATTCTGTCATGCAAGTTTTCTAGCAAGTCGATCGCGCGCCCGCTAGACAGCGGGGGGAGATGCACAAGGGGATCAAGCATGAATATCGGCAACCAGAAGCGCTACAGCATCGGCGCGATGATCTTTCACTGGCTTATTGCGGTTCTGGTGATCGTGAACTGGCGCATTGCGGAAAGCGCCGAGCATCTTTCGGGCCCCGAGAAGGGCGCCGTCTTCGCCAATCACAAGGCGCTGGGGATGCTGATCCTCGTGCTGACGCTGGGGCGGCTTGCATGGCGCTTCACGCATCCGCTGCCGAGCCTGCCCAATAATTATGCCCCCTGGGAGAGGATGCTTGCGCGCGCCACGCACGTCATTTTCTATGTCCTGCTCGTCGGCTTGCCGCTGGGCGGGTGGCTGGCAAGCTCGCTGGCGCTGCGCCCGGTCGACTTCTTCGGCCTGTTCACGATCCCGATGCTGCCGGTAGGCGAGAACAAGGATCTCGCCGGGACAATCTTCGATGCGCACAAGACGGCGGGCACGATCATGATCTACCTGATCGGTTTGCACATTCTCGGCGCGCTCAAGCACACCTTCATCGACAAGGATCTCGGCATCTTCCGGATGCTGCCCTTCGGCGGCAAGGCGCGCGAATAGGTTATCAACGAAACGCCCCGCCGGCTGCGTAAGCCGACGGGGCGCAAGGTTGGGTTTCGATCGGCGACTTACCAGAAGAAGTCGTAGATCACATCGACCACTTCGCCGGTGTACGTGTTCACCAGCAGCACGTCGTCGTAGTAGCGGACCCACTTGTAGGGGCCGTAGACCTGCGGAAGGCGATAGCTCCACGGATCGTTGATCCAGTAGCGGTTGCCGAAGAACAGGCTGCCCAGCGTGAAGCCGATGTTCAGGCGGCGATAGCTGTAGTTGCGATACGGCGCGTAGTAACGGCCGATGTTGTACACGCGGCGATTCTGGTTGCGGTAGCGCTGCCAGTCGTAGCGCCGGTCGTTCCGCCAGCTGCGGTTCCACCGGCGATAGTCGCGGCGGGCTTCCCGACGCTCTGCCTGGCGGTAGTCGCGACGCACTTCGCGGCGATAATCGCGCCGTGCTTCCTGACGGGCATCGCGCCGCGCTTCCTGGCGGTAGTCACGCCGTGCTTCCTGGCGGGCGTCGCGGCGCGCTTCCTGCCGAGCATCACGCCACGCATCCTGCCGTGCCTCCTGGCGAGCATCACGTCGAGCTTCCTGGCGGGCATCCCGGCGCGCATCCTGCCGGGCGTCCTGACGGGCCTCGCGGCGCGCTTCGCGCCATTGTTCGCGATACGGTTCTGCACGATTTTCCTGACGGTTTTCGCGTCGCTCGACACGGCGTTCTGCCTGACGCTGTTCCTGACGGGCGCTCTGGCGATTGTCCTGCCGCGCTGCCCGGCGTTCCTGCCGCGCCTGCTGACGGTCGCCGCGCTCCTGCACGCGCTGCCTGCGATCGTCGCGGGTCGGGCGTTCTGCGATCGCGCCACTGGCGCTGACCGAGGCCATCACGGCGGCCGGTTGCGCTTCCGCTGCCGATGCACTGGCGGGCAGGCTGGTGGCGGCGAGGGCCAAGCCTATTGCGGTAAGCCCGCTATGTCGGAGAATTCTGGAGATGTCGTACATGATGTGTCCTTGCGGCTCCCTTCGTTGCTTTTGGCCAATGGCCGCCGCGCCCACCATGCGACTCCCATGTCCTGAATTGATACATGCGCGATACGCGCTGACACAAAACTGAACGTGACCATTGACCATTTGTTCATGTTTCAAGTCAAGTTGATGAATGATGGAATCGTGGAGCGATTTGACAGTGTGGGCAATTGCGTGGCTTTGATCGCACCATGATCGATACGCTCGACGCCATTCTGGACGATGCCTCGCGGCGACTGGCAAAAGCCGCTAGCGACCGGCGCTCTCCCATGCACACGCCCGTTGTTGCGACCGGCGATGCCGATGCACGGGTGATGGTTTTGCGCGCGTTCAGCGAATGGAGCCTGCGCTTCCACACCGACTTCCGCGCGCCCAAAGTGGGTGTGATAGCCGGCGATCCGCGCGTGGGTGTGCTGTTTTACGACAAGGCGGAGAACGTGCAGATCCGCCTGCGCGGCACCGCGCGGATCGAGCGAGACGGCCCGGTGGCGGACGCGGCGTGGGAAGACGGCACCAACTTCGCCCGCCGCTGCTACCTGGGCGAGGGGCCGGGCACCGTGACACAGACCGCATCATCCGGGCTGCCCGCCGCCTTCGAAGGGGGCGAGCCTACCGACGAAGAACTGATCCCGGCAAGAAGCAACTTCGCGGTCATGCTGATCGACCTGACCGAGCTCGACTGGTTCAGCCTTTCGCACGAAGGGCATCGGCGCGCGCAGTTCGATCTGGCAAGGGGCACGTCGCGCTGGGTTACGCCCTAGACCGCCACGGCTGCTTGCCATAGGGGATGCACCATGAAGCGCCCCCGCCTGCCTGCCAGAGACCTGTTGCCGGGCATGGGCGAAGAGCTGATCAGCCCGAGCGACTGGGGTCGCCGTGCCGCCACTCTGGTGAGCGCGGTGCTGATCGGCCTCGTTGCCATCGGGTTTGCGGTCGCAGGCGACCATGCCAGCACCTTCTTCGAGCGGACGACGCACCGTTACCCGTGCATCTACCTCGTTTCGGCACCGCTGGTGTTCGTTGCGATTGCCGCTGTCACCAACCGTTTCGCGCCCGATGCGCGCGGATCGGGCATTCCGCAGGTCATCGCCGCCAGTCGCATGCCGGGCAATGCGGCCATCGCCGGACTGGTCGCAGTGCGCACCGCATTGTTCAAGGCGGTCCTGACCGTCGCCGCGTTGCTCGGCGGGGCTTCGGTCGGGCGCGAAGGTCCGACGGTGCAGCTTGGCGCGGCGATCATGGTGCAGGTGCATCGCCTGTTCCGCGTGCCGATAAGTGCGGGCGTGTACATCGCTGGTGGAGCGGCGGGCGTCGCGGCGGCATTCAACACGCCGCTGGCGGGGATCGCCTTCGCGATCGAGGAACTGGCGGTCGCCTACGAGCAGCGAGTCGCCGTGCTAGTGATGGGCGCGGTGATGATCTCCGGTCTGACCGCGCAGGGCATCTCGGGCGACTACGTGTATTTCGGGCAGATCACGGGCAGCTTGCCGATACTGACCGTGCTGGTCGCCGCACCGATTGCCGGTCTGGCAGGTGGTGCGGCCGGAGGGCTGTTCTCCCGCATGGTGCTGGCCTTGCGCGGGCCGGGCGGGCGCTTCGCAGCGAGGCTCAAGGCCCGCCCCTTGACCACTGCACTTGTGTGCGGCGTCGTGGTCGGCGTGCTCGGCTTCGTCACCGCAGGCGCGACATCCGGGACTGGGTACGAGCCTACCCGCGCGCTGCTTTCGGGCGAGGACGCCGAGTACTGGTTCGGCCCGGCCAAGTTCCTCTCTGCCCTCGCGACGAGTGCCAGCGGCATTCCCGGCGGCATATTCGCCCCGTCGCTGGCGGTGGGCGCGGGCTTCGGCGAACTGCTGACGCCGCTCTTCCCGCCCGAGCAGGCCGGGCTGATCATCCTGATCGGTATGGGCGGGTACTTCACCGGAGTGGTGCGCGCGCCGCTGACCGCAGTGATCATCTTGAGCGAGGCGACCAGTTCTAGCCACGCGATCCTGCCGCTGTTCGCGACCGCGCTGATCGGCGACTGGGCCGGTTCGCTGGTGTGCAAGGAACGGTTGTACCACGCGCTTGCAGGCGATTTCGCCCCATCGGTGAAGCCTGATCAGAGCGACAGCGCAAACGACGAAGACCGATCCAAAGGCTCGGCCGCGAACGGCGCCTGACACACCTGACACAGTGTGCAGGGGGCAAAAGTTCGGTCCCCAAAGGCGCAAGATATGCCCGCGATCGGTGCGGGAAATTGGCCGACAATGCGAAAGAACGGGCGCGAGTGTAGCGTTTATCCGCGCAGTAGGAAAATCGCGCGACGGCCGGTGGAGCGGCTAGACCTCGTCGCCCGGCGTGATGTGAACGACGATCGACCGGATCGTCAGGAATACGATCGTCACGCTCGCCGCAGCCAGCGCGACCATGAGGACGGTCAGCGAAAACAGCCCTGTGTAGAGATAATTGTACCAGCCATTCGGCAGGTTCTCGAACTCTCCGATCGGCAGTGTGTAGGCCAACAGAACTAGAAAGCTGAGCATCAGCGTGGCGGTAGAGATCACCGCGATCCGGCTGACATGCTTGTAGGTCTGCCGGTCGAAATCGGTCTCGATCCGCCGGATCATGCCAATCAGCGTCAGCATCAGCGCGAGCGTCGTGGCCGATGCGGTGGCGATGGCCGAGCCCAGATAGAGCCCTGCGCGGCTCAAAGCCTCCAGCAGGTCCCGCGCTTCGGCAGCGCCATAGACCGTTCCGATGGCATGCCGGGCGCCGAGCCCGATCAGACAGAAGATGGAGAAGGACAGGATGGGAAGGACGATGCTGCGCTTGTTGTTCATACCCCCGCCAGCGGTTGAGAGCGCGTGAAGGTCCTAGACTGACAATTGAGGGTAATGTGCGCGCGAAGCAGCAAGCTCGCGCGCCGGTTACCTGTCCGGGTGCGCGGAGCGACTATTGTTGCTCCGCGCACCGGGAAGATCATGCAGTGGCGAGCAATTCGTTCACATGGTCATGCGCCTTGGCCATCGCAGCCTTCGCCGCGTCTTCTCTGATCTTCAGCCCTTCGGCGATCACGAAGACCGGGTCGGTAATCCCGATGAAGCCGAGCACGCTAGTGAGATAGCGTTCGGCGTGTTCAACACTGCGCTGCTCGCTGTCTTCGCCGTACAGCCCGCCACGTGCGATCGCGACGATGACCCGCTTGCCGCCCGACAGCCCTTCGACCGCGCCGGTTTCGGTGTAGCGGAAGGTCTCGCCCGCCACCAGGATGCGGTCGATCCACGCCTTGAGCTGGCTGGGAATGGTGAAGTTATACATCGGCGCGCCGATCACGACCGTGTCGGCCGCCTTGAACTCGGCCAGCGCTTCGGCGGAATCTGCTTCGCCGAACGCGGGCAGGGTGAGGTGGGAGAGGGGCTCTGCGGCAAGATCGCGATAGGTCACTTCCGCATCGCCGTTCCCGTCTTTCAGGCTGGTGACGATCGCGGCGGTCAGTTCGCGGCTCGCCGATGCGTGGCCGGTGATGCTGCTGTCGATATGGAGAATGTTCATGGCTCTTGTTCCCAGTCACTAATGTTGACCAGAGCCACATAAGTGACCACATATACCTCGCAAGAACGCAAATTTTCCTGACCAGGTCACACCAATATGACTGCCAATTCGCACCCCCATTCCGAGCCCGGCTGCCGCGCGGTGAGCGAAGTGCTCAGCCGCGTGGGTGACAAGTGGACCGTCCTGATCGTGAAATCGCTGCAATTGGCAGGCGGAGATGGGCGGCGCTTCAACGATCTGAAGCGCGATATCGGCGGAATCTCTCAGCAAATGCTCACCCGCAGCCTGCGTTCGCTTGAGCGTGACGGGATGGGGGAGCGGACCGTGCACCCCACGGTGCCACCGCAGGTCGAATACCGGCTGACCGATCTCGGCAACTCTCTCGCGGTGCCGGTCATGGCGCTGGCGGACTGGACGTTCGAGAACATGGAGCTGATCCACGCCCACCGCGCAGCTTACGATGAGGTTGCGGACGCGGCCTGAGCTTGTTTCGGGGGCGGCACCGTGGGTCACGATGCCGCCTCTTCGCGTCAGGTCGCGATGCCAACGGTGGCGGTGGCCGTGTAACCGACGCCGGCATTGCCTGACATTTCGAGCATCATCGCTTCCTGCTGCGCGGCGGTGTTGTCGCCAAACACGTTGTCCCGCGCCAGCGAAGCATTGTTCAGCGCCGCGATGCTGCCGGTGTAGGTCGGATCGGCTGTGTAGAGCGAAGCCAGTGCGTCCTTTGGCAGTGCGAACTGGGAAACCAGGCGCGCTGTGCGCCCGTTGCTCGCGTTGCTGAGGCTCGAATAAACCTCGAAATGGATGTGCGGGTACCGCCCGTTGTAAGTGCCGGGCACGATCGTCGTGAAAGTCACCTGGCCGTTCGTGTCGGTGGTCTGCAAGCCGCGCAGGAAGTTTTCGCTGGGCAGGTCGTACAGCGAATATTGCCCCGACGCGTTGCAGTGCCAGACATAGATCACATAGTCCGCCAGAGGCGCGCAATTGTCGTTCACATCGACCAGCGTGATGGTGAAATCCATGCGTGTGCCGGCTGCGGTATTGCCGTCTCCGATGCTCGACCGGATATCGGCACGCTGGAAAGCGGAAACCGTCACCACGTTCGAATAGGTGCCGCTCGACTGGTTGGTCCCGTCGGCAGGGTAGGGGCCGTTGGTTTCGGAGGCATAGGCGGTGCAACTGGCCGAGCTGCCGGAGCCGGTGGAAGTGGGCGCGCCTGTATCGCCCGTTGTCGATCCACTTGTCGTGGTGCCACCCGTGCTCGACGACAGCACGCTGTCGCCGCCACATGCGGCCACCAGTACACCCGTTGCCCCAACACCGAAAATTCCCAGGGCCCGGCGACGACTGAGCGTGTGCGCACGTTGCAGGTCTGCTGCGAGACCTTCGTGCAGGTGACTATCGACAAGGTGATCGGAAGTAGTCGGCATTCAAGTGCTCCATCGTCGAATATCCCCTGCTGGGGGATCACTTGGCGCGATGGTCGTGCGCATAAAAGCCGCGGATTGTATCGCTTCGTCGCTAGTGTGTCGCACTGCCCAAGGGTGGACGGACCGCACCATTGCCTTGCCACGGGGACGGCCGGTCTGCGGCCTAGTTTCGCTCGTCGACCAGCAAGAGCTGGGCCACTGCTTGGCCAATCTGTGCGGCAGCGTTCTCCATCGCCCGTTCGGGCGCGAGTATCGACAGTGCTGAGGTTACCCTGTCGGGCTGTCCCAGCGCCGCGTGGAGGACCACGAACACGATGGCGGGGTCGGAGATCGGCACGATGCCTGCATCTATTCCCTGCTGGATCAGTGGGCGGGCTGCCTCGAACAGCGGCTTCAGCAGGCGCTCGGCCACTATGTCGCTTCGCGGCGATGGCTCGAGGCTGGCGCGCGCGATGAAGCCGCGCAGATCCGGGTTGTGGTCGTAATAGGTGGCGGTCATCGCGATGGCGAACTGCAACCTTTCGCGCACGGGCGTCTTGTGGTCGTTGGTGAGGGCTGAGAGCGCCGCAATCCGCGATGTGAGCGTGTCTGCCAGCAGATCGACGCAGGCGAGCCACAGGCCTTCCTTGTTGCCGAAGTGGACCGCGACCAGGTTGGGCGCGGCGCCCGCCCGGCTGGCGATCATGCGGACGCCCGCCGCCTCGAACCCATGATCGGCAAAGCAACGCGTCGCCGCACGCAACAGGGCGTCGCGCCCAGCAGGGGCATCTGCCTTCCGCCGTCCGCGTCGCGGGGCGGTTCGATCTTGACCTTCGCTCATGGCGTCTTGTATATGTACAAGTGTACATAAACTGTCATGTCAGTCGTTTCGCTCGAAAGGATCGCTCTCATGCGCCCTGTTATCACGCGCCGCGCCGCGCTTTTCAATCTGTCGGCGTTTTCCCTGCTCGCGGTGCCCGGCTGCGCGCCGAGCCAGCCCGACCCCAATTCGCGCGAAGACCAGCTTACCGGCGCGCTCGACGGGACGGTGATCGACGCGTTCTTCTATGCCTTCGGGCCGTATGAATTCGCACGCTCGATCCAGGCGCTCTCGGGCCAGATCGATGTGGGCGATACGCTGGTGTCGGAAGATGCGCTGGCCGATGCGGCGAGGCGGGCGGGCGATACCGATGTGCTTATCAACCGCCACATCCATGTGCGCGATCTGGCGGACGAGCGCATTCGATCGGTCACTGCGCCCAACAACGATACGCTCTACACCTCGGCCGTGCTCGAGCTGTCGAAAACGCCGGTGTGCCTGACGCTGCCCGCCTCAGGCGACCGCTACCTGTCGGTCGCGCTGATGGACATGTTCACCGACCAGACGATGGTCGGCCATGCCGACAGGGGCGGGAAAGGCGGAACCTACCTGATCGTCGGGCCGGACAGCGCTCAGAAGGATGGGCCGGGCGTGATCCGCATGCCTTCGAACGACGTCTGGCTGCTGGCGCGCACATTCGTGGCCGGGGTCGACGATCTCGAAGCCGCGCGCGCGGTGCAGAGCGAGATCGTGGTGGAACCGGTGGATACGAAGGTGAAGCCGCGACTGTTCACCACGCTCGCCCCGCCCGAAATGGAGCCGAAGAGCTTCCTTGCGCTGACCAACGAGGTGCTGGGGCGTTCGCCCGGCCATCCGCAGGTCGCGCGCGCGGCGAAATTCGCGGACCGGGGAATCGCCCCTGGCAAGATCGATGTGTGGGACGATCTCTCGGCCCGATCGCGCACCGCGTGGGGCGCGTGGCTGCCGCGCGCGCTGGAGATGCTGCGCAGGGGGCTTTCGCGCTCGCAAGACAAGCCAGGCTGGAACGCGCCGTCGCTGATCCTGGGCGATTACGGCAATAATGATCTGGTGCGCGCGGCCATTGCGCTGATCGGATTCGGTGCGCTCAAGACGAAGGACGCACGCTATTTCCGCACCGAAACCGATGCCAAGGGCGACGGGCTGACGGGCGATGCCGCGTACGAGATGGTGATCCCGGCCGCAGGCGTGCCGGTGAAGGCGTTCTGGTCGCTGAGCGTCTACAAACCCGATCCCGACGGGAGGCTGTTCTTCTTCAAGGTGCCGATCGACCGGCACTCGATCAATTCGGGCTCGTCCGATTTGGTCAAGCGCGCCGACGGATCGATCGTCCTCCACCTTTCGCGCAATCGTCCGGAAGCGAAGGATGTGGTCTGGGTACCGACGCCCGATGGCCCGTTCGAAGCGATCTTCCGCACCTACCGGCCAGAGGAGCCGGTGATCGGAGGCAGCTGGACTGTGCCACCGCTGGAAAAGCAACGCTAGCGGCGCGCGAAGCTATCGAACCCCTGCGGCTCGGTATCGCGCCGCTCGATCCGGTCGACCGACGCACGGGGAGGGCCGTCGCGCATCTCCTCGATCATCTGCGCAACCGCGCCTTCGTCGCCCTCCAACTGCGCCTCGACCGTGCCATTGGGCAGGTTGCGGACCCAGCCGGTGAGGCCAAGCCCGCGTGCGGTCTCGACCGTCCAGTCACGGTAGAACACGCCCTGAACGCGGCCGTGGAGGATGAGGTGGGTGGCGGCACGGTCCGCAGCAATCGGTACGATGCCCGGCACGTCGGTATCTACCTCGTCAGCTTCTTATACGCCAACCGAGTAGGCCGATCCGCCGCATCGCCGAGACGCCGCCGCTTGTCCTCCTCGTAAGCCTCGAAGTTGCCTTCGAACCATTCGACGTGGCTGTTGCCTTCGAAGGCGAGGATGTGCGTCGCCAACCGGTCGAGGAAGAAGCGGTCGTGCGAGATGACCACGGCGCAGCCGGCGAAGTTCTCGATCGCGTCTTCCAGCGCGCGCAGGGTTTCCACGTCGAGGTCGTTGGTCGGTTCGTCCAGCAGCAGCACGTTGCCGCCTTCTTTCAGCATCTTGGCCATGTGCACGCGGTTGCGTTCACCGCCCGAGAGCTTGCCGACGTTCTTCTGCTGGTCCTGGCCCTTGAAGTTGAACGCGCCCACGTAGGCACGCGTGCTCATGTCGTGGCCGTTGACCTTCATGTAATCGAGCCCGTCGGAGATTTCCTCCCACACGTTGTTGCTCGCGGTCAGGTCGTCGCGGCTCTGGTCCACGTAGCCAAGGTGCACGGTTTCGCCGATCTTGATCGTGCCGCTGTCGGGCTGTTCCTGACCGGTGATGATCTTGAACAAGGTCGACTTGCCCGCGCCGTTGGGGCCGATGATGCCCACGATGCCGCCCGGGGGCAGGGTGAAGCTCAGGTCTTCAAACAGCAGTTTGTCGCCGAACGACTTGGAGATGTTGTGCGCCTCGATCACCTGGCTGCCGAGGCGTTCGGGCACCTGGATGACGATCTGCGCCTTGCCCGGCTTGCGGTCGCTCTGCGCGTCCTGCAGCTGTTCGAACTTCCGCAGACGCGCCTTGGACTTGGTCTGGCGGCCCTTGGGCGTCTGCCGGATCCACTCGAGTTCCTCGGACAGAGCGCGCTGGCGGCCCGAATCCTCGCGCTCTTCCTGCGCAAGGCGCTTGGCCTTCTTGTCGAGGTAGGTCGAGTAGTTGCCTTCATACGGGTAGTAAGATCCGCGATCGAGCTCGAGAATCCAGCCCACGACGTTATCGAGGAAGTAGCGATCGTGGGTGATCATCAGCACCGCGCCGGCATATTCGGCGAGGTGGTTTTCGAGCCAGTTGACGGATTCTGCGTCCAAGTGGTTGGTCGGTTCGTCCAGCAGCAGGATGCCCGGCTTCTGGATCAGCAGGCGGGTGAGGGCGACGCGGCGCTTCTCACCACCCGACAGGTTTTCGACACTGGCGTCCGAGGGCGGGCAGCGCAGCGCTTCCATCGCGATTTCGAGCTGGTTGTCGAGCGTCCAGCCGTCGACCGCGTCGATCTTGTCCTGCAGCTCGGCCATCTCTTCGCTCAGCGCGTCGAAATCGGCGTCTTCCTCGCCCATCTCGATCCCGATCTGGTTGAACCGTTCGACCATGTCGGCGGTCTCGCGCGCGCCGTCCTTTACGTTTTCGAGCACGGTCTTGGTCGGATCGAGCTCGGGCTCCTGCGGCAGGTAGCCGACGGTGATGTTCTCGCCCGGCCATGCTTCGCCCGCATAATCTGTATCGATCCCGGCCATGATCTTCATCAGGGTGGACTTACCCGCGCCGTTGGGCCCGACGATGCCGATCTTCGCGCCTTGGTAGAACTGCAGGTTGATATTGTTCAGCACCGGCTTGGGGGCGCCGGTGAAGGTCTTGGTCATGTTCTTCATGACGTAGGCGTATTGCGCGGCCATCGGATGGTCCTTCGGATCTGGTCGTGTTCGGAGATTTGCTCCGGCAGATAGTGGCAGACGCGGGCAGGGGCAAGCGTGGGGAACGCGCGCGGCTCGATGCCGTTCGGAACGGATGACCACGTTCAAATTCGCAGGGCTTTCCCTCGCCATCGCGCTGGCCGCCTGCGGCCTGCAAGGAACCGACAACGACAAGGACAAGGACGAGCAAGCCTCGGCCGAGCGCAAGGCGCCGCCAACGGTCGCCCGCGATGGCTACGACGATGCTCGCACGGCTGCCGAGCCCGAGGCGACAGTAACCGACGGCAAGCTCTCGCTGAAGCTGCCCGATGGCGTGACCCAGGAAATGCTCGGCGATCGGACGGCAGAGATGATCGCGGTGCAGGCAATGCTCGATCACACGCACCACGCGCCGGGTGTGATCGACGGTTTCGGCGGCGGCAATACCGACAGCGCAATCCGCTATTTCCGCGAGACGCACGGGCTGTCTGCAAATGGCGGCGTCGACGCGAAATTCCTTCAGGCGCTGTTCGACGAGACGAGCGGCGACGTGTTCCGCACCTACACCGTGACGGAAAAAGACGCGAAGGGCCCGTACGAGAAGCTGCCCGAAGACTTTGCCGATCAGGCAAAGATGGATGCGATGGGTTACGAAACGCCGCTGGAGATGCTGGCTGAGCGTTTTCACATGGACGCAGAGTTTCTCGAAGCGCTCAACCCCGATGCCGATTTCGGCAAGGCGGGCACCAAGCTGGTGATCGTAAGCCACGGAACCGAGAAGGTGCCGGACGACATCGCGAAGCTCGAAGTGCGCAAGGGCGAGGGCAGGCTGGTCGCGTTCGACGACGCGGGCGATATCGTCGCCAGTTTCCCCGCCAGCATCGGCAGCGTCGAATTCCCGAGCCCGAGCGGCTCCATGGCGGTGAACACGGTCGCTCCCGAACCCAACTACACCTTCGATGGCGACAAGCAGGACTGGGGGCCGGACGGCACTTTCATCATTCCGCCGGGCCCCAACAATCCGGTCGGCGGGACATGGATCGACCTGACCAAGGATGGCTACGGCATCCACGGCACGCCCGATCCCGACTTCATCGCCAAGGGTGCGAGCCACGGGTGCGTGCGGCTGACCAACTGGAACGCAGCGGCGCTCGCCAAGGTGGTCAAGAAAGGGACGAAGGTGGTGTTCGCCTAAGGTCCATATCGGGACGTTTCGCGGCAGCCGCTAATCTGCACCACGATGAACCGACCCGAACCCATCGAGCCCGGACCGGGACAGGAAAGCGTGTGGGACTATCCGCGCCCCGCCATCGCCGAACCCACCGGCGCGCATGTCCTGATCGAGCATCGGGGCAAACGGATCGCTGAGACGCGGCGCGCGGTGCGCGTGCTCGAAACCAGCCATCCCCCGCAATATTATATCCCGCCCGACGATATCGCCGCGGGCGCATGGCGCAGACCAGCCGCGCGTGAACCGGCGCGATTTCATTGAGGTCGGGAGTGACGAGCAGGTTCTGAAGGGTCACGCTTACGCTCCGTTATATATGCGAATGCTTCGCAATAGCGTCTAACTCTCCTCGGTGCTGTCGGTCAAGCGCGGAAGTCGAAACGGCTGTGGGTCGCGCGCTGGAGGCTTGGCAGGAGGCCGCCACGGCGCTAGCTCTGCGCGCCATGAAAACATCTCTTCTCGCGCTGACCGCGCTCTCGCTCTCCGCCCCCGCCGTCGCACAGCTCGGGCCGGGCCCTTGCGAAGGCGTGATCGCCTGCGCTGCCGATGAGGCACTGGCGGAAGACACGCTGGCGTGGGATTTCGTCGAAGGGATCACCACCGAGATCGGCCCGCGGCAGGCGGGCACGGTGGACGAGGCGCGCGGACGCGATTGGGCGATGAAGTGGCTGCGCGCGAACGGCTTCCAGAACGTCGCGGACGAGCCCTATATGATGGAGACATGGGTGCCGGGCGAGCACGCGAGCGCCACCATCGTCGCCCCATATACCCAATCGCTGACTATCCTGCCGCTGGGCGGCAGTGGCAGCTCGGGCGAGGCAGGCGTCACCGCGCAGGTGGTGTACTTCCCGAGCTATTCGGCCCTTGCGGCGGCCCCCGATGGCAGCCTGAAGGGCAAGATCGCCTTCATCAGCCACGATATGCGCCCGACGCAGGACGGTTCGGGCTATGGTTTTGCGGGTCCGGTTCGCTGGACCGGGCCGGGCCTCGCCGCGAGCAAGGGTGCGGTGGGCGCCGTGATCCGCTCGATCGGTACCGATAACCACCGCACGCCGCATACGGGCGGCACCGGCTTTGGCGCGGGCGTCGATCCGATCCCCGCGGGCGCGCTGTCCAACCCCGATGCCGACAACCTGGAGCGCATGTTCGCGCGTGCGGATGGCAAGCCGATCACCATGAAGCTGGTCCTGACGCCGCGCTCGCTGGGCGAGCAGGAAAGCGGCAACGTGGTCGGCGAAATCGTCGGCAAGGATCCCAGCCTGCCGCCCGTTCTGCTCGCCTGTCACCTCGACAGCTGGTGGCCGGGCACGGGCGCGATCGACGATGCGGCGGGTTGCGGGATCGTTGCCGCGGCAGCGAAGAACGTCGCTGAGGCGGGGCAGCCGCTGCGCACGATCCGCGTGCTGTTCGCAGGCGCGGAGGAAGTCGGCCTGTTCGGCAGCGCCGCCTATGCCAAGGCGCACGCCGACGAGCCCTTCGCCGTCGGCATCGAAAGCGATTTCGGTGCGGATCGCATCTGGCGGATCGACAGCAATTTCACCGACAAGAACCCTGCACTGTACAAGCGGCTTGCCGAAGCGGTCGCGCGGTTCGGCGTGGCCGGTTCGCGCGAGGTCGCAAGCGGCGGGGCGGACATCAACGTTGTGCGCGAACAGGGCGGGGCGATCATCGACCTGCAGCAGGATGGAACCCGGTATTTCGACCTGCACCACACGCCCGACGACACGCTCGACAAGATCGATCCCGCGCAGCTGCGACAGAACGTGGCTGTCTACACCCAGGTGGCCGGCATTCTCGCCAACGAGGCGGCGCCCTACAAACCTGCGGAGTAATCGCCGGAGGTCTTCCCGCAGCCCGCACGATGAGACCTAGGTAATGGCTGATTAAAGCGCGGTCGCTCTGCCTCTGTCCGGAGCACCGCCGATCGCATTGATCGACGCAGAGACAAGGTAAGGGATTGCGAATGCGCGGATTGATTGCGGACAAGGGCCTGGAGCGAAATTTGGGCCTTTGGGTGCCGCTGGCGCTGACCGTCGCCTTGGCGATCCTTGGGCTCTGGGTACACGGAGCCTTCTTCTGGGGTCTCGTCGTAACCGTCCCGCCGTTGCTGATCGCGCTGTGGGACATGGTGCAGACCACCCATTCGCTGCGCCGCAATTACCCGCTGACTGCGCGCTTCCGCTGGCTGTTCGAGGATTTGCGGCCCTTCCTGCGCAGCTATATCGTCGAAGGCCCGCTCGAAGGTCGCCCGTTCGACCGGGTCTCGCGCTCGCTGGTCTATGCCCGCGCCAAGAAGCAGGAAGACGCGCACCCCTTTGGGACCGAGCTGGACGTCTATTCCGAGGAATACGAGGCGCTGTGCCACTCGATCAATCCCAACCCCAGGGCGCCCAAGCGCACGCGGGTGCACGTCGGCACGGACCAGTGCAGCAAGCCCTATGATGCCGCCCGGCTTAACATCAGCGCGATGAGCTTCGGCGCGCTCGGCAACCACGCGATCGAGGCGCTCAACCTGGGCGCGAAGATCGGCGATTTCTATCACGACACGGGCGAGGGTGGCCTCTCCAAATACCATCTCAAGCATGGCGGCGATGTGGTGTGGGAACTTGGCTCGGGCTATTTCGGGGCGCGCGACAAGGACGGCAATTTCGACGCGGAGAGCTTCCGCGACAAGGCGCAGCACGATGCCGTCAAGATGACCGAGATCAAGCTGAGCCAGGGCGCAAAGCCCGGCCATGGCGGGCTGTTGCCCGCCGCGAAGGTGACCGACGAGATCGCGGAGACGCGGCAGGTGCCTGCGCATGAGGATTGCCTGTCGCCTCCCGGCCACTCGGCCTTCTCGACCCCGCGCGAGATGCTCGAATTCGCGGCGAAAATGCGCGAGCTTTCGGGCGGCAAGCCGGTCGGGATCAAGCTATGCGTCGGCATGCCGCACGAGGTGTTCGCGATCTGCAAGGCGATGCTCGACAGCGGCATCACGCTCGACTTCATCGTCGTCGATGGCGGTGGCGGCGGGACGGGCGCGGCTCCGCTCGAGCTGTCCGACCATGTCGGCCTGCCGCTGCGCATCGGCCTCTACTACGTCAACAACGCGCTGATCGGCACGGGGCTGAAGGACAAGATCAAGCTCGCCGCGTCAGAAAAGGTGTTTTCGGGTTCGGCCATCGCGATGAATGCCGCGCTGGGTGCCAACTGGTGCAATGCGGCGCGCGCCTTCATGTTCTCGCTCGGCTGCGTGCAGTCGCTGCGCTGCCACACGGGCACTTGCCCCACGGGTGTGGCGACCAGCTCGCCCGCCCGCCAGCGCGGGCTGGTGATCCCGGAGAAGGCCCAGCGGGTGGCCAATTTCCAGTCGAAGACGCTCGACAGCCTGCACGATATCGTCGTCGCCTGCGGGCTTGAATCGCCCGACGAGTTCACCCCGCGCCACCTGCGGCAGTGGAAGAACAATGCGCAGATGATCCCGTGGTCGCAGATCGTGCACGAGGTCGAGCCCGGCAAGCTGGTGAGCGAACCCGACGACACGCCTTTTGCCGAATACTGGCGCATGGCGAACTCGGACACGTTCAAGCCGACGCTGTGATCGGTCCAATCACGAATAACGTCACCGCACACCGGTCTGCTGAATGAAAGGTTAGATATGTCGAAGAAGGTGGCTGAGATCGTCGTGGATGCCCTGCAAAAGGCGGGTGCGAAACGGATCTACGGAATTCCCGGCGATACCATCAATCATTTCACCAACGCCGTCGCCAAGAGCGATCTTCGCTGGATTACGGTCCGCCACGAAGAGGTCGGCGCGTTTGCTGCGGGCGGGGAATCCTACATGACCGGCGAACTGTCGGTCTGCGCGGGCACCTGCGGGCCGGGTTCGCTCCATTTCGTGAACGGCATTTACGAAAGCCACCGCAACGGCGCGCCGGTCGTGCTGATCGCCTCCGACGTCGCGCGTACCGAAGCCGGCTTCAACTTCCCGCAGGAAGTGGACCAGACGAAGATTTACGAGCAGCACTCGCACTTCTGCGAATATATCTCGCACCCCTCGCAGGCGCGGCGGATCGTGACCAAGGCGGCGCAGGCTGCGCTCACCAAGAAGGGCGTGGCGGTCGTGATCGTCAACGGCGACATGTTCACCGAGACCGACGAGGATGCGATGGACTGGGACGTCTATCGCCCGCAGCCGGTCAGCCGCCCGAACGATGCCGAGATGGCCGAACTGGCCGCGATGGTCGATGCCGCCAGCAAGGTGTCGGTCTACGCCGGGATCGGGGCGCGCGATGCGCGCGAGGAGATCATCGCCTTCTGCGAGAAAGTGAACGCACCGATGGTGCACACCACCCGCGCGAAGGAATTCCTCGAACCGAACAACCCCTACAATGTCGGGGTGAACGGCATCCTGGGCAACAAGGCGGGCGTGGAAGCGCTGGAAGACGCGGACCTTGTCATCACGCTGGGCTGCGATTTTGCCTACACCCAGTTCTACCCAGAGGCGAAGAAGATCGTGCAGATCGATATCGATCCCACGCATCTGGGGCGCCGGTCGGCGATCAATATGGGGCTGGTCGGCGATGCCAAGACGACCTTTGCCGCGCTGATCCCGCTGGTCGCGCCGAAGACCGATGACAGCCACCTCCAGACGCACCTCAAGCAGTGGGCGGAAGACTTGAAGGGCTATGATCATGAGGGCGAGGAGCACGATCCCGAGCTGATCCACCCGCAGTTCGTCGCCAACATGCTCGACGCGAAGGCGGCGGACGATGCGATTTTCGTGTCGGATGTCGGCACTGCGATGGTGTGGATGTTGCGGCACCTGAAGGCCAACGGCAAGCGCCGGTTCCTCAACAGTCTGCTGCACGGCACGATGGCGAGCGGGTTTCCGCAGGCGATGGGTGCCAAGCTCGCCTACCCGGACCGGCAGGTGATCGCGATGTGCGGCGACGGCGGGCTGACCATGCTGATGGGCGACCTGCTGACGCTGGTGCAGGAGGACATTCCGCTCAAGCTGGTGGTATTCCACAACAACACGCTCGGCTTCGTGGAGATGGAACAGCGGGTGGAGGGTCTGGTCGATCACTTCACCGGGCTGCACAATCCCGATTTCGCCAAGCTGGCGGAGGCCTGCGGCTTTGCCGGATGGCATGTCGAGCAGGCGGGCGAGCTGGAAGCGGCGATGGATGCCTGGCTGCACCACGATGGGCCTGCGCTGCTGGACGTTCACGTCAACCAGATGGAGCTGGTCATGCCGCCCAAGGTCGAGGTGTCTCAGGTTGCATCGACCGCCTTGTTCGGCGTGAAAGCCGTGCTCGATGGCCGGACGAAGGAGGTGGTCGACCTGCTGCGGAACAATTTCTTGCGATGACCTGCCATGCGGCTAACACGGCGGCGCAAATTCCATGCGGGGTCGCCGCGCAATCGAGGAAGAGACGATCATGAACAGCAAACTCAAATACGCCCTCATCGCCCTGCCGGCGGCGCTCGCGCTGTCGGCCTGTGGCAACCCGCAGGAAAAGCAGGCCGAGGCGGTGCAGGAAAAGACGCTCGACCAGCCGGGCTTCGAGGGCAAGTCGGCGACGCCATCGGAAGCGCAGTCCGAGGCGCTTTCGCTCGCCCAACACCTCTCATCGGACACTCTGGAAGCCGGCGAAGCGGCGATCGTTCTCGAAGACCTCGATCGTCTCGTCAGCGACAACCTGACCGATTTCCCCGAAGACATGCGCCCGGCGCTGACCGGCGATATCGAGTCCGCCAAGGACGCGCTCGAAGCGGAAGATATGTCGGGCATGCAGGAAGCGGCCAAGCAGTTTCACGACAAGCTTGCCGGTTCGGCCACTGCATCCGACGCGAAATAAGTGACAGGCGCCGCCGTACCTTCGGCGGCGCCACGCTCTGAATTCATTCTGATTTTCGGAAGGTCCTGATGGGACGAGGTCCTCAGTCTTGGGCCAGGATCGCTGCGACCTGCTTCATTGCCTGTTTCGCTGCGGATGCTGCGATGGCGTCGGGCGGACTCCAGCAGAGCTTCCTCCAGCCGATGGGGCCGGTCGCGCAAGAGCAGGCGACGCACCTGATGCGCGTTGTCGGGATCACGATGCTGGTGATCCTGCCGGTTTTGCTCGGCGTGCCCTTCATCCTTTGGCGCTATCGCTATGCGAAGCCGCGCGGCGATTATGCGCCCGAGTGGGAATATTCCGGAAAGCTTGAATACCTACTGTGGGGCGTGCCCATAGTGGTGGTGGCGGTACTGGCGAGCTGGCTGTGGTATTCGACCGACAAGCTCGACCCATACGAGCAGCTCGGCCCGGAACCGTTGCAGGTGCAGGCCATCGGGCTCGACTGGAAATGGGTGTTTATCTACCCGGAAGAGGGCATGGCGACGGTCGATGAACTGGTTGTGCCCGTGGGCCGCCCGGTGGAAATGACGCTGACCACCGACACCGTGATGCAAAGCCTGCTGATCGCTCCGCTTACCGGACAGATTTACGCAATGCCGGGAATGACGACGAAGCTGAATTTTTCGGCCACCCGCACCGGCGAGGCGGAGGGAGAGAACACGCAGTTCAACGGCGACGGTTTCGGGCGCCAGAAGTTCACCGTGCGTGCGCTCGAACCGGCGGACTTCGAGTCATGGGTCACGCGTGGCGACCGCGGCCTGACGCTCGATGAGAATACCTACGCCACGTTTCGTCGGCGGACGGTTCTGGCGGAGGCGCGAGGCGACCTGGGGCTTGGGGAAAGCACCAAGCCGATCGTCCTGAAGCTGGGCCAGCCAGACATTTTCCAGCAGATCGTCGCGAAGTATCATGGCGGCGAGGCGGAGCGCTGGGGCGGCATTGGGCTGCCGCAGGCGGGCACGACCGGAGCCGCGAGATGAGCGGACAGACCAGCCCGATCTTCGGCAATCTCGACTGGACCGTCACCCCGTTCACCGATGTGATCCAGCATCCGGGCAGCAGCACCATCGTGGGCGCTGCGGCCGCCACCATCCTCGTGCTCGGCGGGATCGCGGTACTGGCCCTGCTCACCAGAAAGGGCTGGTGGGGCCCGCTTTATCGCAACTGGCTGACGTCGCCCGACGCGAAGAAGATCGGCATCATGTATATCGCGCTCGCGCTGATCATGCTGGCGCGCGGGATCATTGAAGGCTTCGTGATGCGAGCGCATCAGGCGAGCGCGCTCGGCACGCTGGCTCAGCCGGAAGGCGGGCTCGTCGCGCCCGATCACTTCGCCCAATTGTTCAGCACGCACGGGACGATTATGATCTTTTTCGTCGCGATGCCGCTGCTGATCGGTCTGATAAACTTCGTCCTGCCGCAGCAGCTGGGCGCTCGAGACATGGCGTTCCCGGTGCTCAACCAAGTGAGCCTGGGGCTGAC
Organism: Citromicrobium sp.; assembly: GCA_002729695.1. Classification (GTDB taxonomy): domain Bacteria; phylum Pseudomonadota; class Alphaproteobacteria; order Sphingomonadales; family Sphingomonadaceae; genus Alteriqipengyuania. The sequence goes on from PBYQ01000016.1 coordinate 115,326, forward strand.
CGCCGCGGGCGCGGCGCTGGTCATGATCTCGCTGCTGGTGGGCGATTTCGGCACGGGTGGGTGGACCATGTACCCGCCCTATACCGGCAAGATTTTCAGCCCCGGCGAAGGGGTCGACTACTGGCTTTGGGCGATCCTGATATCGGGCGTGGGATCGACGCTGACGGGGATGAATTTCGCCGTGACGATCTTCAAGGAGCGTGCGCCGGGCATGCACCTGATGCGCATGCCGCTGTTCTGCTGGACGAGCCTGTGCGTCGCGATCATGCTGATCTACGCGATGCCCGCGCTGACGGTGTCGAGCGCGATGCTGGCGCTCGATCGCTATGCCGATTTCCGCTTCTTCACCAACGAAGCGGGCGGCAACATGATGAACTACGCCAACATCTTCTGGATGTTCGGCCACCCGGAAGTCTACATCCTGATCCTGCCCGCGTTCGGCGTGTTCTCGGAGATCAGCTCTACCTTTTCGGGCAAGCGGCTCTACGGCTACACCTCGCTGGTGATCGCGAGCATGTGCATCGCGGTGGTCAGCTTCACCGTGTGGCTGCACCACTTCTTCACCATGGGGCAGAGCGCTGGCGTGAACATCGCCTTCGGCATCGCCACGATGGTGATCGGCATTCCCACCGGCGTGAAGATCTACGACTGGATGGCGAC
>PBYQ01000017.1 GCA_002729695.1 Citromicrobium sp.
GCCTGCATCGCGGCCTTGGCCTTCTTCATGCCGGGCATCATGCCCGCGAGCATGCCGAGGCCGCCCATCTTCTGCATCTGCTGCAGCTGCATGCGCAGGTCGTTGAGGTCGAACTGGCCCTTGGCCATCCGCTTGGCGAGCGCCTCGGCCTCTTCGACCTTGATCGTCTCGGCGGCCTTCTCGACCAGCGAGACGACATCGCCCATGCCCAGGATGCGTTCGGCAACCCGGCGCGGGTGGAAGGCTTCGAGAGCGTCGAGCTTTTCGCCCACGCCGGCAAACTTGATCGGCTTGCCGGTAACCGCGCGCATGGAGAGCGCCGCACCGCCGCGCGCATCGCCGTCCATCCGGGTCAGGATCACGCCGGTCAGCGGCACTTCGTCACTGAAGCTTTGCGCCACGTTGACCGCGTCCTGACCGGTCAGGCTGTCGACCACCAGCAGGACTTCGGTCGGCGTCGCCACCGAAGCCACGGCCTTCATCTCGGCCATCAGCGCTTCGTCGACATGCAGGCGGCCCGCGGTATCGAGCAGCACCACATCGACATTGCGCAGCTTCGCCGATTCGAGCGCGCGGCGAGCGATGTCCACCGGCTGCTGGCCTTCGATGATCGGCAGCGTATCGACGTGCGCCTGCTCGCCCAGCACCGCCAGCTGTTCCTGCGCAGCGGGGCGATTGACGTCGAGCGAGGCCATCATGGCCTTCTTGCCGTGCTTCTCGCGAATCAGCTTGGCGAGCTTGGCCGTGCTGGTCGTCTTACCCGAGCCCTGCAGGCCGACCATCATGATGACGACCGGCGGCTTGGCTTCGAGGGTCAGCGGGACATGGCCATCCTCGCCGTCCCCGCCGCCGAGCATCGCGACCAGCTCGTCGTTGACGATCTTGACGACCTGCTGGCCGGGGGTGACCGACTTGAGGACGGCTTCGCCAACGGCCTTTTCGGTGACCTTCTCGATGAAGTCGCGCGCAACGGGCAGCGCGACATCGGCTTCGAGCAGCGCGATTCGCACTTCGCGCATCGCATCGCGCACGTCCTGCTCGCGCAGGGCACCGCGCCCGCGCAGGCGGTCGAAGGTATTGCCAAGGCGATCCGACAGTGCGTCGAACATCTACTCGATCACTCCATTTCCGGCGAAGAACCGGAATAAACGCGAAAAACGCCGGCGGACGAAACCTCGTCGGCCAGCGTCGGGGCGGTGCCCCTTCTGAAACTCAATCCGGATAGTAACACTATCCTTGAAACCGGTGGTGGAGCCTAGCGGGATCGAACCGCTGACCTCTACAATGCCATTGTAGCGCTCTCCCAGCTGAGCTAAGGCCCCGTGCCGGTTATGGGAGGCGCCGTTTAGAAAGCACGGCGCCCCTTTGCAAGCGGAATATCGCTGCCGTCGATCAGGTGTCGTCCTTGTCGTCGTCGTCACCCTTCGACTTGGCCACGCCAAGATCATCGTCACCGCCAAGATCGACCTCGTTATCGGGCGAATCGTCGTCGTCGTCGACGTCGATATCTTCCAGATCGTCATCGGCCAGATCGCTGTCGGCCTCGTCGTCCTTCTTCTTTTTCTCTTCCTCGAAGGGAATTGGCTGCTTCGACTTGAGCACCGGCTCGGGCGTCCAGGTGTTCTCGCACTCGATGCAGGTCACCGGGTCTTCGTTACCCAGATCGTAGAAACGCGTGCCGCATTTGGGACAGGTACGCTTGGTGCCCCATTCGGGTTTGACCATGGTCGGATAGTTCCTTGTTGCGGGCGCTGCCGTGTTCGCGCGCGCCTCTTTTGAATTTCGCTTGAGATGACTTGGGGGCCGCGCCGCCCCGAATCAAGAATGGCGCGCGCCTTGCCATGCACCAATGCCGGTGTCAAAGCCGCCCGCGCATGAATGCCACCGCCACCCCGCATCGCTTTGCCCCCTCCGCCCCCCTGCGCGGCACGATTGCCGTGCCGGGCGACAAGTCGATCAGCCACCGTTCGCTGCTGCTCGGGGCCTGCGCCGTGGGTGAGACGCACATCACCGGATTGCTCGAGGGCGAGGACGTTCTGGCGACAGCCGCCGCGATGCGCGCGATGGGAGCGGACGTCGAACGCCTCGGCGATGGAGAATGGCGCATCAACGGCGTCGGGATTGGCGGGCTGCTGCAACCCGAAAGCGCCATCGACTGCGGCAACAGCGGCACCTCGGCACGCTTGCTGATGGGCCTTGTCGCCAGCCACGGGATCACCACCAGCTTAGTCGGCGATGCGAGCCTGTCGAAGCGCCCGATGGGCCGCGTGATTGATCCGCTGAGCGAGATGGGCGCAAAGTTTACCGCCAGCCCCGGCGGGCGCTTCCCGCTAATGCTCGAAGGCGCACATCCGGCGGTGCCGATCACCTATCGACTGCCCGTGGCCAGCGCGCAGGTGAAGAGCGCGGTGCTGCTTGCAGGATTGAACACCCCGGGCATCACCACCGTGATCGAGCCCGTACCCACGCGCGACCATAGTGAACGGATGCTGCGCGGCTTCGGTGCAAAGCTCGACGTGGGCGAGGAAGAGGGCGAGCGCATCATTCGCCTGACCGGGCAGACGGATCTGCAACCGCGGGACCTCGTCGTGCCCGGCGATCCCTCCTCCGCCGCATTCTTCATGGTCGCCGCCACGCTGGTCGAGGGCAGCGACCTGACGATCCGCAATGTCGGGATGAACCCGACCCGTGCCGGACTGGTCGGCGTGCTGCGGCAGATGGGCGCGAATATCGAGGAGGTCGATGCGCGCGAAGTCGGCGGAGAGCCGGTTGCAGACCTACGCGTGCGCCATGCCCCTCTGACCGGCATAGAGGTCGACCCGTCCGTGGCACCAAGCATGATCGACGAATTCCCCGTGCTGTTCGTCGCAGCCGCGCTGGCGCAGGGCACCACGGTCACACGCGGGCTCGAAGAACTGCGCGTGAAGGAAAGCGACCGCCTCGCCACCATGGCCGCCGCGCTGGAGACTATCGGCGCGCGGGTAGAGGAAAACGAGGATGGACTGACCATCCACGGCACCGGCGGCGAACCGCTGCGCGGCAGTGCCGATGCCCAGGTGGAGACGCATCTCGACCACCGCATCGCGATGAGCATGGCCGTCGCGGGCCTCGCCAGCCGCGAAGGCGTGGAGGTCGACGACACCAGTCCGATCGCAACCAGCTTTCCGAACTTCATGGAGTTGCTGGACGGGGTGACGCGATGAGTGCGTTGCCAGTCTTCCCCCTCTCCCCGTGCGGGGAGAGGATAGCGAAGCTTGCTCCGGCAGGAGCCAGCGCAGCTTGGAGAGGGGCGCTCGAGAGAGCTCCCGGGCATCCCCCTCTCCAACTCCCCGCAAGGGAAGAGGGAGAGCGGTGCTAATGGACGTCTACAGCATCGTCGGCTTCGTCGGGATGGCCTGCATCATCGGGGCCTATGCCTATCTGACGTCGAGCAAGGCACCCAACCCCTACATTCTGCACGGTACCAACCTGATGGGCGCGGCGCTGCTGACGGTCAGCCTGCTGGTCCACACCAACTGGCCCAGCCTTGTGCTCGAAGGCTTTTGGGCTGCGATAGCAATTTGGGGCATCGCCAAAGCCATCCGGGAAAAGAAAGGCGCGCAACAGCCATGATCCGAACCCTCCTCGCCGCTGTCGCGCTCGCCCTGTCGGGCTGCGCTACGATTCCTCCGCCCGAGACTTCGCCCGCCGCGGTTCAGGCCGACGCGGCGGAAGCCTACGCTGCTCCCGATCGCGAACTGATGGTGCCGGTCGAGGGCGGAAACGTATACGTGCGCGTCAACGGCGATCTCGACGCCGCGCCGCCGGTGGTGTTCCTCCACGGCGGCCCCGGCGGCGCGCATAACAGCCTCGCCTCCATGCTCGGCCTGGCTGACGAGCGCGCGGTGATCCTCTACGACCAGCTCGACAGCGGAAAGTCGGACCGGCCGAACGATCCCGCCAACTGGCGCGTCGAGCGGTTCGTCGAGGGGTTGGAGACCATCCGCCGGACGCTCGGCATCGAACGCTGGCACGTGGTCGGCCACAGCTGGGGGTCGGCCATCGCACTCGAATATGCCGCGAAGTACCCGCAGCATGTCGCCTCGACCGTGCTCGGCGGGACCTACATCAACACCGAACGCTGGATCGCCGACGCCAATATCCTGCTCGAGGAACTGCCGCAGGACGTCCAGCAGACCATCGCCGCGTGCGAAACAGCGACCCCGCCTTCGGAAGAGCGATGCTCCAGGGCCACCAGCGCCTTCTACGCGCAGTTCAACCGCCGCGAACCGGCAAGCGAGGCTGCGCGCGCCTACTCCCGCGAGATCGGCGGCAAAGGTTTCAATCCCGTGATCTACAACGAAATGTGGGGGCCGAGCGAATTCCGCTCCAAGGGTTCGCTGAAGACCTACGACGCTGTTCCGCTGCTCGCCAAGATCGACGGTTCGCGGACGCTGTTCCTGATCGGCCAGTACGACGAAGCGCGGATCGATACGGTGGAGGATTATGTGCGAATGACGCCGGGCGCCGAATTCGGCGTGGTCCCCGGCGCGGCGCACGGCTTCCTGACCGACCGCCCGATGGAGAGCGAGGCAATCCTGCGCGCATGGCTGGCAAGGCACGACGCGCCATGATCATCGCCGTCGACGGGCCGACCGCCAGCGGCAAGGGCACGATCGCCAGCGCGATCGCAGCGCATTTCGGCCTGCCCCATCTCGATACCGGCCTGCTCTACCGCGCGGTCGGGCGGCAGGTGCAGCTAGCGGGGACCGACCCGGACAATCCAGACGACGCCCTTGCCGCGGCGGACTTTCCCGACTGCCTGCTCGACGACCCGGAACTGCGCAGCGAGGCGATCGGCGGCTTCGCCAGCCGCGTTTCGATCCACCCCGAGGTGCGCGCAGCATTGCTCGAACGCCAGCGAGTCTTCGCACAGCAGGCAGGCGGCGCGGTGCTCGACGGGCGGGATATCGGCACGGTGATCTGCCCCGATGCTGACGTGAAACTCTTCGTCACCGCCTCGCTCGACGCGCGAACCGACCGGCGCTTTGCCGAGATGCAGTCGCAGGGACGCGAGATGACCCGCGCTGAGGTACGCGACCAGATCGAACTCCGCGACGAGCGCGACATGAACCGCAAGGACGCCCCGCTGAAGCCTGCCAGCGACGCCTTCGTTCTCGAAACGACCGCGCTGGACAAGAACGCGTCGATCGCCGCCGCGATCGAAGCGGTCGAGGGTGAGCGAGGGGGCCCGCGCTAGGCGATCAGGCTACGGCGCGCGCCGACCCGCTCTCTGTCGGCAAGTCCACGGTGGGAATCGTGCGAAACCCCGGCTTGGCGAAGAAATAGCCCTGGCAATAGCGAATGCCAAGGAGCCGGAGCGTGTTCCACTCGTCGATCGTCTCGATGCCTTCGGCAATCACCGTGATGCCGAGCCTCTGAGCAGTGCGCGCGATGCCCTCCACAATGATGCGACGCGGTCCAGAGCTATCGATCCCGCGGATGAGTTCCATGTCGAGCTTGATGTAGTCGGTCTGGATCCTCGCCAGCAGTCCAAGGCCCGAATGACCCGCCCCGAAATCGTCGATCGCCGTGCTGAAGCCCATGCTCCTGTACGTATCGACGATTTTGCGAACATGGTTGGTATCCTCTATCCGCTCGTTCTCGGTGAGTTCGAACATCAGGCGATCGGTCGGGAAGTCGCATTCCCGGGCCGTCTTCAGCGTAAGCTGGATACAGGCCAGCGGTGAATAGACCGCGTTCGGCAGGAAATTGATCGAGAGCTTGGCGTCGGTGTCGAGGATACCGGCCTCCACCGCGCCCCTGATCGCGGCGACCCGGCATTGCTGGTCGAAAGCATACCGCGTTCGCTCGTCTATCTGCGACAGCACCCACTGCGCGCTCTCGCCGTTTTCGCCGCGTACAAGCGCTTCGTAGGCGAACACAGCCCCTGTCTCGCAGTCCACGATCGGCTGGAATGCCATCGCGATGGAGAACGCGTGTTCGGGCGCCTGGCACCCGCTGCATCCGGCCCGTGAGGATTTTGCTTCTTCGGTCATCGAACCTTAGTGGCTGAAAACAGATAAGAAACTGTAACGATCCGCGCCGGGTTCATACCGAGCGTCTTGAGCGGCCATGTTAAGCAAGATCGCTCGGCAATGTCCTGGCCTGCAAAACGCGCTTTTGCTTGCATTTTTGGGGGATCGCGCGTACCTGCCCGCCGTTCTCGCGATCTATTGGATTCGACGAACCTGCGCGGTGGCATTCGGCCTCGCGCGGAACACGGCCCTCTTGCCCCGTACGGCCCGCGCAATGGTGTGCAGGCAGACGGGTAAAGACCCCGGACAACCGGTGGCCGGTAGCAAATGTGAACTAGGAACCTCAAACCTATGGCAACAGCAGCCAACCCGACGCGCGACGATTTCGAAGCGCTCCTCAACGAACAACTCGGCGATGCCGATGATGGCGGTTTCGAAGGCCGCGTCGTCAAGGGCACCGTCACGGCCTTCGAAAACGGCATGGCGCTGATCGACGTCGGCCTGAAGAGCGAAGGCCGCGTGGACCTGCGCGAATTCATGCGCAACGACGACGAGCACGGCCTCGAAGTCGGTAGCGAAGTCGAAGTCTTCGTCGACCGCGTCGAAAATGCCGATGGCGAAGCGATGCTCAGCCGCGACCGCGCCCGCCGCGAAGCCGCGTGGGATCGCCTCGAAAGCGAATTCGGCGAAGGCAAGCGCGTCGAAGGCCGCATCTTCGGCCGCGTCAAGGGCGGCTTCACTGTCGACCTCGACGGCGCCGTGGCCTTCCTGCCCGGTTCGCAGGTCGACATCCGCCCCGTGCGCGACGTGACCCCGCTGATGGATCAGCCGCAACCGTTCCAGATTCTCAAGATGGATCGCCGCCGCGGCAACATCGTGGTCTCGCGCCGTGCGGTTCTGGAAGAAACCCGCGCCGAACAGCGCAGCGAACTGATCAACGATCTGGCCGAAGGTCAGGTGGTCGACGGTGTGGTCAAGAACATCACCGATTACGGTGCCTTCGTGGACCTGGGCGGTATCGACGGCCTGCTCCACGTCACCGACATGAGCTACAAGCGGGTCAACCACCCGAGCGAAGTGATCGAGATCGGCCAGACCGTGACCGTGCAGATCATCCGCATCAATGCCGAAACGCAGCGCATCAGCCTCGGCATGAAGCAGCTCGAAAGCGATCCGTGGGATGGCGTCGCCGCCAAGTACCCGGTCGGCATGAAGCTGACGGGCCAGGTGACCAACATCACCGAATACGGCGCCTTCGTCGAAGTCGAGCCGGGCATCGAAGGCCTGGTCCACGTTTCGGAAATGAGCTGGACCAAGAAGAACGTCCATCCGGGCAAGATCGTTTCGACCTCGCAGGAAGTCGAAGTCATGGTGCTGGAAGTCGATTCCGAAAAGCGCCGCATCTCGCTCGGCCTCAAGCAGGCCCAGCGCAACCCGTGGGAAGAGTTCGCCGAGAAGCACCCGGTGGGCAGCGAAGTCGAAGGCGAAGTCAAGAACGCCACCGAATTCGGCCTGTTCATCGGCCTCGACGGCGATGTGGACGGCATGGTCCACATGTCCGACATCGCGTGGGGCATCTCGGGCGAAGACGCGCTGGCGCTTCACCGCAAGGGTGAAGAGGTCAAGGCGATCGTTCTCGACGTCGATGTCGACAAGGAACGCATCAGCCTGGGCATGAAGCAGCTCGAAAAGGGTGCGCCGACCGAAGCCGCCGCCGGTGGTTCGCTGCGTCGTGGCGAAACCGTCACCGTCACCGTGCTCGAAGTCCGCGATGGCGGCCTCGAAGTGCAGGTTGGCGACGATGGCGCTACCGGCTTCATCAAGCGTTCGGATCTCGGCCGCGACCGCGACGAGCAGCGTCCGGATCGCTTCCAGGCAGGCCAGAAGATCGATGCGATGGTCACCGGCTTCGACCGCAGCAAGAAGCCGACCTTCTCGATCAAGGCGTACCAGATCGCCGAAGAGAAGCAGGCTGTGCAGCAGTACGGTTCGGCCGACTCGGGCGCATCGCTCGGCGACATCCTGGGCGAAGCGCTCAAGAAGAACGAAGACTAAGCTACCAACGCTTAGTGCGTCATTGGATGGCCCGCTTGCCGAAAGGCAGGCGGGCCTTTTCGTATCCGCGCGATACGCCTAGGCTGCGATCATGCGAAACATGAAACATTGCGCAGGCATTGCCCTGCTAGCCGCCACCGCCATGCTGGGTGGCTGTAACGACGCTGCTACCGATGCCGGGGCGAACGAGGCAGAGACCACCCCAGCGCCCGCCGAAGCAACGCGCAGCCCGGTAAAGCTGGTGGGCGAATACAAGGCCTTCCTCTACGGACCGGACCACACCGACGCATCGGGCAACAGGCTGACCGAAGCGTGGCAAGTGCTGCGCGAGGACCGTGCCAATTTCCATGCGCGTGGCGTGATGCAGGATGCCGACGAAACCGACCCGCTGTTCGGCGATGCTGCCAATCGCGACAAGATCGAAGAGATGGTCGCCAACGGCAACCTGACCGACGGAATGGCGAAGAAGATCGTCGACCGCGATGTGCTGGTTCGCGTGCAGCTCTACGAACGCGACGGTGAGTCTGCGCGGCTCGACGCGACCATCTACTGATCGCCTGACGGAGAAGGAGCGCGATGCTCAAAATCCACCAGTTTCCCTGCCTGTCAGACAATTACGGCTTCCTGCTGCACGATCCCGACAGCGGGGAGACTGCGGCGATCGACACGCCAGATGGCAGCGAATACCTCAGCCAGGCCGCGGCGAAGGGCTGGCGGATCACCGCCATCTGGAACACGCACTGGCACCCCGACCATGCCGGCGGGAACAAGGCCATCGTCGAGGCTACGCGGGCGCAGGTCATCGCCCCTCAGGAAGTCGAGCGGATCAGCCCTATCGACCGCGTGGTCGCGCATGGCGACGAGGTGTCGCTGGGCAAGCACGTCGCGAAAGTGATCGACGTATCGGGCCACACCAACGGCCATATCGCCTACCACCTGCCGGGCGACGGAATCGCCTTCGTGGGCGACAGCGTGTTTGCGCTTGGCTGCGGGCGCATGTTCGAGGGCGAGCCGCAACAGTTCTGGGACAGCCTCGAGCGGGTGAAGGCGCTGCCGCCGCAGTCCACACTCTACTGCGCACACGAATACACGGCAGCCAATGCCCGGTTCGCGCTCCATGCCGATCCCGACAATGCGGCGCTGCAAGACTACGCGCGCGAGATCGACGCCAGGCGGTCAAGCGGCGAACCGACAGTGCCGACCGTGCTGGAGCGCGAGCTGGCGACGAATCCCTTCCTTCGCGCCGACGCGCCGGAAATGCGGGAGCGCTGGGGCGGCGAAACGCCCGCCGATACCTTCGCGAAACTGCGCGCCGCGAAGGACAGCTTTTGATGGAAACCTCCGCCGCCACGCTGCGGGGATTCCACGCGCACATCTATTTCGACCCGGACGAAGTCGAGGCGGCGCAGGCCTTCGCCGGGCGCGCGAAGGATCGGTTTCGCTGCGGCGTAGGCCAGTTCCACGAGAAGCCCGTCGGCCCGCATCCTCGCGGAAGCTGCCAGTTGTCGCTCACGCCGGAGAGATTCGGCGCCTTCGCGACATGGGCCGCCAGCGAGCGCGGCGATCTGACCATCTTCGCTCACGGACTAAGCGGAGACGATCTGGCCGACCACACGCATCACGTGGTCTGGTTCGGTGCGTCGGAACCGCTCGATCTGTCGATCTTCGATTAGGGCGCGGCCTCCGCGCCTGCCGGCAGCAGCAGCCCGCGGTCGGTCATCCAGTCGGTGATCCGGCCGGGCCAGTGCTGCAGCGAGACGAAGGGCGTCGCCTCGCCCATGTTGTACGCGTGCCCTCCCGCCGCATACATGTGCATCTCCACCGAGGCGCCTGCAGTGCGGTAGGCATCGAAGATATCGACGACAGGCTGCGCACAGCATTCGTCGTCGTTGGCTGCGGACAGTAACAGCGGAGGCGAGTCCGCCGTGATCGTCTCGCTTGCGGCTTTGAGGGGGCCGGGAAACACGAGGATGCCGAAATCGAGTCGCGACGACAGCTGGTCGATCGCATCGCCCCGTCCCGGCGGCGCGACCGGCGGGCTGAGCAGCGTCATGCGGGCTAGCTCCCCTCCGGCCGAGAAGCCCATCACGCCGATCCGCTCAGGGTCGATGTGGAATTCCTCCGCCCGCGAGCGGAGCAGGCGCACCGCGCGCTCGCCATCCTGACGTGCATCGGTGATCGTCCAGGGAGAGCCCTCCTGCCGGAAAAGCCGATAGCTGAGCACGAAGGCGTCTACACCGCGCTCGGCAAACCAGCGGGCAACGTCGCTGCCCTCGGTGGTCGTGACGAGCAGTTCGTGGCCGCCGCCGGGCATGATGATCACCGCCGCGCCGGTGCGCCGGTCGGGCGAGGCGGCAAAGTACCGCAGAGAGGGGTTGTTGATCGACTTGGTCCAGTAGTCGCGCGATTCCTCAGGGATGCTCGCGCGGTCCTCGTGGCCCGGAACCCCACCTTCCCACAGATCGATCCGCTGCCCGGGATCTGGCGCCTCCTGCGCAGAAGCGGTCACCGCCAAGAGGGCCGATGCCACCAGCCCCAATATCAATCGCAACAGTCGCCGCATCGCCAAAGCCTCCCCTTCGTTTATGGTAACGCTACCGCGAAGAGGCACATACGAAAAGACCCCGCCGAAGCAGGGTCTCTCGTAACCGGTCTGGAGACAGGATCAGATACTGGAGATCAGATCGTCGGCCAGCTTGCTGTCGGCCTGCGCGTCGAGCTTTTCGCCGATCAGCTTGCGGCTCGCTGCCGCGGCGGCAGCCGCAGCCTTGGCGCGTACTTCGGCGACCGCGTCACGCTCGGCAGCGGCAATCTTGTCCTGCGCCATCCGCTTGCGGCGCTCGACCAGTTCCTTGCTGTCGGCTTCGGCGCGGGTCAGGATCGCTTCGGCTTCGGCCTTGGCGTTGTCGAGCATCGCTTCGGCATCGGTCTCCGCATTGGCGATCTTGGTCGTGTACTCGTCGCGCAGCTTTTCCGCCTCGGCGCGCAGCCGCTTGGCTTCGTCAAGTTCCTCGCGGATCGCCGCGATCTGCCCGTCGAGGCCGCCGGTGATGGTCTTGTGCACCTTCGCCCCGAAGAAGGCGATCAGCAGCAGCACCAGCATCGAGATCGAAACCCACTGGTAGGGCGCGAAGCCCCACAGCTCGGGTTCCGCATGCCCGGCGTCACCACCGTGCGGCTGCTCGGTATGCGTGGTGGTCGCCACAGGTTCTTCGGTGGTGAAGAGTTCGGGTGATGTTTCAGCCATGTGCCAACGCTTCCTTCACGGCCTTGCTGGCGACCGGCTTGGTCACCGTGACCCCGGCGAGGCGCGAGACGATGTCCTGCGCCGCGTCGGTCGCGACCTCTTCGATCTCGCCCAGCGCGGCTTCGCGCGTCGCGGCGAGTTCCTGGTCCGCCTCTTCGAGCTTCTTGTCGAGCCGCTTCTGCGCGGCGGCGATCTTCTTCTCGGACTTCGCCGCGGCTTCCGCCTTGGCTTCCGCGATCAGGGCCTGCGCGCGGGCACGGTTCTCGTTCTCACGCACCCGCCAGGCTTCCTCTTCCTTGTCGGCCTGGTCACGGGCAGCCTGCGCCGCCGCGATATCGTCGGTGATCTGCTTGGCGCGGGAGTCCATCGTGTCCATCACGCGCGGCACCATGCCACGCCCGACGACGAAGAAGGTAATGCCGAAGAACACCAACAGCCAGAAGATCTGGCTGGAGAAGGTCTCGGCGAGCTGGGCTATCTGAGGCATCGAGGGTCAGTCCGGTCGATTGATCGGCAGGTCATCGGCCGGGGCGCACCCAACAGGCGCGCCCCGCACCGAAAGAAAGTCGTTACGCGACGAAGATCAGGATCATCGCAACGACGAAGGCCAGCAGGCCGAGAAGTTCGGCGGCGGCGAAGCCGATGAACAGACGGCCCTGCTGGCCATCTGCCGCACCCGGATTGCGCAGCGCGCTTTCGAGGAACGAACCGAACACGTTACCCACGCCGATCGCGGCCATACCGGCGCCAATCGCCGCAAGACCCGCACCGATGAGCTTGGCTGCTTCAGGATCCATAGTACTAACTCCTTGAAAAATACGTGTTTTGAGAAAAATGCTTAGTGAAGGTTTTCAGCGTCGTTGATGTACAGCGCGGTCAACAGCGCAAAAACATAGGCCTGGATGCCGGCAACCAGCAGTTCCAGTGCACAGATGCCGATCATCAGCAGGAAGCTGGGCAGGCCGACCAGCACACCGAAACCGATGCCCGCATTGGTGCCGTCGATCACGAAGCTCGACAGAACTTCGAGCAGCACGTGCCCGGCCATCATCGCCACGAAGAGTCGCAGGCCGAGGCTGAACGGACGCACCATGAAGCTGATGAATTCGATCGGCGCGATGATCGGGATCATCGGCAGCGGCGTGCCGTGCGGCACGAACAGCGTGAAAAACTTCAGGCCATGCTTCCAGAAGCCGACGAGCAGCACGATCGAAAAGCTGATCACCGCGAGAATGCCCGTGACCGTGAAGTGGCTGGTGAAGGTGAACGGGTGGATACCCGCGACACCCAGCGGCAGCAGGCCGAGGATGTTGGCGAACAGGATGAAGCTGAACAGCGAGAACACGTAAGGCAGGTACTTACGACCCTGCTTGCCGATGTTCGCCTGCACCATGTTGTCGACGAAGCCGGTCAGGCTCTCGACCGCCATCTGCCAGCGACCGGGGATAAGCTGACGCTTGTTGCCCATCTGGACGAACGCGATCAGCACCACGGTGGTGATCAGCATCCACAGCGCGCTGTTGGTGAACGTCACATCGACGCCCGCGATTTCCCAGTGCGCCCACGAGCCGACAGGCTCGATGGTAAACTGGTGCATCGGATCGACTTTGCCTTCTTCGGCGGCCACCTGAAATTCCCGTTCGCGTTTGCCGCACGTTTGTGCAGCGTAAACTCAATCAGCCCTCGTCAGAGGGCGGGCTTTGCGTTCCGGCCATGCGGAAGATGTTCCTGAAGGCCACCCCGATCCCGAGGAACAGGCCGACCAACAGACCCCAGGGCGACGTTCCGACGAACCAATCGAAGGCCCACCCGAACAACGCACCACCGATGAGCCCACCCAGCAGATCGGCCAGTACACGGTTGCCGGCGCGATAATTCGCATCGGACTTGCGTGAACTTTCCGACGGGTTGCGCTTCTCCTCTCGCTCGCGTGCAGCCTTAAGGCGTTGCTCGAGCGCGTCGATCCGCGCATCCTCGGGTATGGGCTCTCGCGCGGACTTGTCGTCGCTCATGCCAAGGCTCTCTTCCAGTGTGAGAATCATGCGGCATGGGCAGGACCTGCCCGCCGAGGGCGCCGCCCCCTTAGAAAAGCGTCATGGGCAAGTCAACCGAGGCTGCCTGCACATTGCATGGGGTATTTCCTGAGCTTGCGCGCATAGCCCGGCAAAGGCAAGGCTTGGCGCATCGCAGGGGCGCGATCGAACGGGGGATGGTAGCGGGTGCCGCAGGAGAACGACGATCTGTTCGGGGAGCCGGAGCAGGAGACTGCGGGCGCCCCCGCTCGCGCTTCCGAAGCCACCGGCGCGATCGGCCATCGGGAGCGCTTGCGTCACCGCCTGCTGACCGGCGGTGCCGAAGCGCTCGCCGATTACGAAGTTCTCGAATACCTGCTTTTCGCAGCGATCCGGCGCGGCGATACCAAGCCGCTGGCCAAGACGCTGCTGGCGCGGTTCGGCAGTCTTGGCCGGGTGATGGAGGCCGATCCCGCCGCGCTCGCGATGGTGCCCGGCATGGGAGAGGCAAGCGCCGCGGCGCTGAAGGCTGTCGCGCTGGCGGCGCGGCGGATGGCGCGGAGCGAGGTCGCGGATCGCCCGGTGATCGGCAACTGGCAGGCGCTGATCGACTACCTGAGTGCGGACATGGCGCACCTGACGGTGGAACGCGTGCGGGTGCTCTATCTCGATAACAGGAACCGGCTGGTGCAGGATCACCACGTCGGCGACGGCTCGATCGACGAGGCGGCGATCCACCCGCGCGAGGTCATCCGCCGCGGGCTCGACCTTGGCGCCGCCGCACTAATCCTGGTCCACAACCACCCCAGCGGCAGCCCCGAACCCAGCCGCGCGGATATAGCAATCACCCACCGCATCGCCGAAGCCGGGCGATTGCTGGGAATAATGGTCCACGATCACGTGATCATCGGCCAGGGCAGCCATGTCAGCCTGAAAGCGAAAGGCCTGATCTAGCCTGGCGTGGGGGTGAGGCGCGCGCCACCCCGCCCCACGCCTCGTGGCATCAGGCTGGTTCGAGGCCCCACAGCGCATACTGGCGCGGCGTGTAGGGGCTCGCCCAGCGGACGATCTCGATGTCTTCGCGGGCGCCTGCCGCATCGCCGCTGTGCGACCGGATCACACCGCGCAGGTAACGCGATCCGTCCATCTCGGGATCGATCGTGAGCACCCTGTCGAGATCGCGCAGCGCCTCGTCGTTGCGCCCAAGGCGGAACAGCGCGAGCGCGCGACTGTCGAGCGCCTCCAGGCTGTTGTCCAGACCTTCGATCGCGCGGGTGCAGCGGTCGATGGTTTCTTCGGTCACCCTGTCCCATATCCCGTCGTACCAGCAGGAGGCGTTGAGCAGGTCTGCGTCGCCCGGGGTGAATTCCAGTTCCTCTTCCAGGAGGGCGCGCCCCTCATCGATCTCGCCCGCCCCGCCCAGCGCATAGGCACGATGCTGCGTCCGGACGCTCGCGTCTTCCAGAAACACCTCATATTCGTCGACCAGCGCGACGGTTTCGTCGCCGCGCCCGAGCAGCCCGAGAGCGATCAAGCGAGGCTCTGCAAGGCCATATTCGGGGTCGAGTTCGGCTGCCGCCTCGATATCGCTCAGCACACCTTCGTTGTCGCCCAACTGCAGCCGAACCCATGCCCTGGAGTTGTAGCTGCTCGCGGAAGGATCGCCGTCCACCGCTGCGCCGTAGTCTTCGAGGGCACCATCGAAATCGGCGATCTGGTAACGGAAATAGCCGCGATCGCGGTGCAGATCGACCAGCGCTTCGGCGTCGTCTTCGCGGGCCAGCACCGCGTCGTACATGCTGGCGATCGGGGCGGTCAGCCGGGCGATCTCGTCGCGCTTGTCCCACACCATCCGGGCATCGCGCGGAGCGACGATGCGCGGCAAGCCGCGCTTCAGGCGCAGCGAATCGCGGCGGATCTGCGGCAGGTCGCTCGCCGGCACTTCCCACACGAGGCTCCGGACCGATTCATCGAGCGTGAAAAGGTCATCGGCGAGCGTCGGATTGGCGACCAATTGCGTTCCGCCGATCACGGTATCGACCGGCTTGCCACCAAGCAGGCGATATTCGCCGTCCTCTTCGGGCAGGCGCCATTCGATATGCCGGTTGAAATACAGCGGCCCGTTCACCGTCATCGGGATATCCGCGAGGTCGGAGCGGTCGCGCGATACGTCGAACGAGAATGAGGACAGCGCCTGATAGGGCACATCCAGCTCGATCCGCCCGCTCTCCCGATCCCACGTGGGTTCGACCAGCCCGCGGCCGGTCACCACAGCGATACCGCTCGCCTCGTCGTAGGTGACATCGACGCTGGTCGGATGGTTCGATCCGAGCAGGGAGCCGATCGTCGCCTCGATCCGGTCCGTGCGCATGTCGGAATCGTCGAGCAGGGCCACCGCCTGGTAGGTGCGCGCCGCCGCCCCGCTGACACGCCATTCGATTTCATAGATCGCAGGCAGGTCGATCCCGGCGCTCTGATCGATCGTCAGGCGGATGTCGTCGTCCGGCATGGTCTGCGGGCGCATCGCCATTTCCTGCAGGTCCGCCCCACCTTCGCGAACAGGCAGAGCATAGCGGAAACGCGGCACTTCGCCGATATTGGCGAGCCTCAGCCCCCCGTTGGTGCCGTCGAGCCAGTAAGACTCGCCGCCGATATCGGCGCGCACGATCATATGGTCGAAATTGCCCAGCGTGGGCAGCAGCTCGGGCACCGCATCGCCGGTGCGGCTGCTGACCAGCACCGCCTCTGCCGAGACGCCCAATTCGCGCAGCATGGCCAGCAGCAGCATCGACTTGGCCTTGCAGTCGCCGGTCCGCACTTCCCAGGTCTTTGCCGGTGTCTGCGGGATGTAGTTCCCGCCATTCAGGCCATCGAGGAGGTAGCTGATCTCGTCCTGCACGAATTGCGTGGCGAGCGCGGCCCGCTCGAGCGGGTCGTTCGATTTCGCCGCGATTTCGGCAACCTTGCCGGCGAGCGTGCTGCCCGGCTCGATAGCGCCCTCGGTGGAAAAGAAGGGTGCAAGGTCGGCGGAAATCTGGCTGTAGCTGTCGAATGTGGAGGCACGGATCGCGGGCGGAAGGCGAAAGCGCGGCGGTGCGTCACCCGGCATATCCTTGAGTTCCGCGATGGGCACCTCGATCGTGATGTACTTGTAGCCGTCGCGGGTTTGCTCGGCGACCGGGGCGTCCACGCGGCTCGTCGCCCAGCGAACATCCTCGTCGACCGGCCAGGAAACGATCATCCTGCCTTTCGCCAGCGGAGCCGGTTCCGAAAGGACGGAACTGGCGTATTCCATGTCGTCTTCGAGAATCTGCTCGTCGGTCGTGGTGGTGAAGCTGTAGCGCAGGACATCGCCGATCTTGGCCCCGGCGACCTTCATCGTAGCGGTGAGCGCACCATCCAGAATGCGCTGTTCCAGCATGGCTTCGCGGCGCAGCACCTCGAACCGCTCTCCATCCGCCAGCAGATCGATCGTCTTGCCGTCGCGCAGCAGCTCGACCCGGTGGACCACGAGATCCCCCTTGTCGGGCATCCAGCCGAGCGAGATCGTGCTGACCGCATCGCGCATTTCCGAACTGTCGAGCGCGAAGGCGATGTCGGCGTAGGTCGATACGACCCCGTCTTCCATCCGGGTCTGCGTTTCGGCGAGGCGCAGGGGCATGCCGGGGTCCTGCTCGGCAGGCGGCAGATCGCTGACATCGACCCAATCGGCTACGGCCCCGTACAGCACCGAATCGCCGGCCTGTGCAGGCGTGACCAGCGCAGCCGCGAAAAGCCCCGTCGCGGCTGAGGCGAGATAGATGTACCGCATTGTTCCCCCGAAAAAACTCGTCCTGTTTCGCAGTCAGACTTGCATTGCGCCGCTGCACTAGCAAGCGAATATCTGACACGCGTATATGCAGGCGGCGCGGTGTCCGGCGGACCTTGCCATCGATGCCGAGGCAGCCTAGCCGCGCCGCTTGCACCCCTTCACTGCACCCGGAGCCCCGCAATGGTCCCCCGCTACGCCCGCCCCGAAATGACCGCCCTGTGGGAGCCGGAGGCGAAATATCGCATCTGGTTCGAGATCGAGGCGCACGCGACGCAGAAGCTGGCCGAGCTGGGCGTCGTGCCCGAAAGCGCGGCCAAGGCACTGTGGGACTGGTGGGAGACCAATCCCGAGATCGACGTCGAGGCGATCGACGCGATCGAGGCGGTGACCAAGCACGACGTGATCGCCTTCCTGACATGGGTGGCCGAGCATGTGGGCGAGGAAGCGCGCTTCATGCATCAGGGCATGACCAGTTCCGACGTGCTCGACACCACGCTGAGCGTGCAGCTGGTCCGCGCGACCGATATCCTGCTCGCCGACATGGACGGCCTGCTCGAAGCGCTCAAGCGGCGCGCGGAAGAGCACAAGTTCACCCCCACCATCGGGCGCAGCCACGGCATTCATGCCGAACCGGTGACCTTCGGGCTCAAGCTCGCACAGGCCTATGCCGAGTTCGACCGATGCCGCGCGCGGCTGTGGGATGCACGCACCGAAATCGCGACCTGCGCGATCAGCGGCGCGGTGGGCACCTTCGCCAATATCTCGCCCGACGTCGAAGCCTACGTGGCGGACAAGCTGGGCCTCGTGCCCGAACCCGTCAGCACGCAGGTGATCCCGCGCGATCGCCACGCGATGTATTTCGCCACGCTCGCCGTGGTCGCAGGCTCCATCGAACGGCTGGCGGTGGAAATCCGCCACCTCCAGCGGACCGAAGTGCTCGAGGCGGAAGAGTTCTTCTCCAAGGGGCAGAAGGGTTCGTCGGCCATGCCGCACAAGCGAAACCCCGTGCTGACCGAGAACCTGACCGGCCAGGCGCGTATGATCCGCGCCTACGCCCTGCCCGCGCTGGAGAACGTCGCCCTGTGGCACGAGCGGGACATTTCGCATTCGTCGGTCGAGCGTTTCATCGGCCCCGACGCGACCATCACGCTCGACTTCGCGCTCGCCCGCCTCACCGGGGTGGTCGACAAGCTGCTGGTCTATCGCGAGCGGATGGAGGCCAACATGAACCGGATGGGCGGCCTGATCCATTCGCAGCGCGTGCTCCTGGCGCTGACCCAGCACGGCGTCAGCCGCGAAGACGCCTACGCCATCGTCCAGCGCAACGCGATGAAGGTGTGGGAGTCGGACGGGCGCCTGCAACTGCTCGACCTGCTGAGGCAGGATGAAGATGTTGCCCAGGCGTTGTCCCAGGACGAGCTATCGGCCCTGTTCGACCTCGACTATCACTTGAAGCACGTCGACACGATCTTCGCGCGCGTCTTCGGCTAGGGGTTTTACCGGGGGCGTTTCGCTGGACGGGCGCGGCGGGCCGGTTTAGGCTCGAAGCGGTTGCGCCGGGCGCATTCGACTTGGGACCTTGGTGGGGGATTTCGCAATGCAAGTGATACGGACGATCATCTGGGTGCTGATCCTATTCGGCGTCCTCCTGTTCTCGTTCTTCAACTGGAACCCGGTCGAGGTGACGATCTGGGACAATCTGGTGCTGGAGACGAAGGTCCCCGCGCTTGTCATCATCTCTTTCCTGCTCGGCTTCCTGCCTACATGGCTGATTTCGCGCGGGATCATCTGGAGCCTCAATCGCAAGATCCGCAGCCTCGAGATCGCCGCGAAGGCCAGCTCGGTCTCGGCAGCGGCGCGCGAAGCAGAACGCGAGGAAGCTTCGCGGCAGGAGCCGCTAGCCGACGACACCGTCAGCGATAATGCCGAAGCAACCGCTGCGGCGGATACCGCGGAGGTGGAAACACGTGCGGAACCGGAACCGCTGCTGTCGACCGACGATACTCGGGCTGAGGATAGCGCCGACGAGCCGGACACTGCGCCCACCGATACGGATCACAGCGCGGACGCGAAAGCGGACTCGGGGGCGGACGACGAACCGGCGACCGCCGACAAGGACACCACCGAAGAGCCCGCCGAGCCAGAGGACAAGTCGACGCAGCCGTGACCAACCCCGTCTATCTCGCCCTCGATCTGCCGCGCGTCGACGCGGCGCGCGCGCTGGCCGAAAAGGTCAAGGGACACATCGGCGGGTTGAAACTGGGCCTCGAATTCTTCTGTGCGCACGGCCACCACGGCGTTCACGAGCTGGCGCAGGTCGGTCTGCCGATCTTCCTCGACCTCAAGTTCCACGACATACCCAACACCGTGGCCGGCGCAATGCAGGCGATCCACGTTCTCGAGCCTGCCATCGTCACCGTCCATGCATCGGGCGGGCGCGCGATGATGGAAGACGCCAAGGCGGCGGCGGGCGAGAACACGAAAGTGGTCGCCGTGACCATGCTCACCAGCCTCGACGAGCGCGATCTGGAACGCACGGGCGTGTCGGGCAGCGCGCACGACCAGGTGCTGCGCCTCGCCGATCTTGCGCAGGATGCTGGGCTCGATGGAGTGGTCTGCTCGGGCCACGAGGTGGGCGAAGTGCACAAGCGCTGGAAGCAGGGCTTCTTCGTCGTCCCCGGCCTGCGCCCCGCAGGAAGCGCGGTGGGCGATCAGAAACGGGTCGTGACGCCGCGCGCCGCGCGCGATGCGGGCGCCAGCGTGCTGGTGATCGGACGGCCTATCTCGAAAGCGGACGATCCGCTCGCCGCCGCCAGGGCGATCGAAGAGACTCTTTAGCTTCGATCGGATCGTGGTCCGGCGTCAGTTGTCCGAAGTGACGACCGTGACCGGAGCGCTCTCTTCCTCCGCATCCCCTTCGGACGCAGGCTCGCTCTCGTCGGCGTAATTCTCGAAAACCGCGCTCATCATCTCGGGCGAGTTGATGTTGTAGCCGATCAGCTTGAGCGAATCCCCCGATCCGCGGAACATGAAAGTCTCGAACCCCTTTCCGCGTTCGAAGGTGGTTTCCATCTGCAGCGTGGTGAAGGTGCCTTGCGTATTGGTGTTCACCCTCACCCCCACCTGCGAGGTTTCCCCCGCATCGCCGAGGCTCTTGTGGATCGTGCCCAGCAACCGGGCGAAGTCCCCTTGCGACGTCGCCTCCCGAAATTCGGCGCCCGCGTTGGTCCAGATCGCCTTTTCGTTTCCGGCGTTGAGCCGCTCGTGGAACAGGTCCACCTGTTCGCGTGCACCCTCTGCTTGCGCCACAGGATTGCATGCCGCCAGCATCGTCGCCGCCAGCGCCAGCATCATCCGCTTCATCATCGCCCGTCCCCCCAAGGAATGAAAATCGGGGATCAGACTAGCATTGGCGTCCCACAGGCCAAGCGATAAGAGGCGCGCCATGACCCAGATCAAGATTTGCGGGATCTCGACGCCCGAAACCGTCGATGCGGCGGTCGATGCCGGAGCGACCCACATCGGCTTCGTCCATCACGAGCCAAGCCCGCGCCACGTCTCGCTCGAGAACGCTGCAAAACTGCGTGCGCGCGTTCCGGCGCAAACGAAGGTGGTGCTGCTGACGGTGGCGTTGCAGCCTGCCGAGATGGAACATGCTTACCGCACGGTGCGGCCCGACATCATCCAGTTCCACGGCGGCGAGACCGTCCAGTGGATGGCGATGGTGCGCAAGCTGCTCGGCGTGGAAACGTGGCGCGCGGTGGGTCTGCAGGAGAAGGCGACGCTGGACCGGTCGCGCAAGTTCGTCGGCAAGGTCGACCGGGTGCTGTTCGATGCCCCTGCCAAGGCGCTGCCCGGTGGCAATGGCGTGACCTTCCAGTGGAGTATCCTCGACGGCTACGACCACCCGATGCCCTGGGCACTGGCGGGCGGCCTGACGCCGGACAACGTGGCCGAGGCGATCGCCACGACCGGCGCGCCGCTGGTCGACACCTCGAGCGGGGTGGAAAGCGCGCCCGGTGTGAAGGATACAGCGCTGATCCGCGCCTTTTGCGACGCGGTGCGCAGCGCCGGCCAGGAAAACTGAGGCGCGACCGGGGCTGGCGGGAATCCGCCTAGACCCCGACCGCGCGCGTCAGTCAGAAGAACGTGCCGATGCCGATGGTGACGGCGTTGGCCTCGTGATGATCGACGAACACGTGGCGGTATTCGGTGGCGATATAGGTGCCGCTGTGGCCCAGATGATGCTCGTAGCCCAGGCCGAGGTGCGGCCCGTCGCCGTGGTGCGTGAAGGTGTATCCGCCAGCCAGGAAGACGCTGCCCTTGCCGCTCACACTGGTGCCTAGGCGACCGGTGAGAGCGAGTTCCACATAGGTGTCTTCGGCGAGGATCTTCTCTCCCGAAACTTCGCCGCCCAGGAAGACGTGGTCGCCAAGGCCGAAATCGTAACCCGTCGCGATACCGAGAACCGGGTCGGTATGCCCATCCGACCAGGCGACTCCGCCGCGCAGCTGGGCACGCGGACCGCCCGCCGCTTCCTCGGCGAGCGCGGGAGCCGCCGGCAGGGCGATCAGGAGGGCGGAAAGCAGAACTGGTTTGAACATTGGTATATCCCGACAAGGGGGCGGCGCGCTCTGTCGAGGGCGGGCCCGATTGCAGAAGACTTCCATTATAGAGCGCCCGGCAGCCCCGTTTCCGCTTGGCCAGGGTTTTTGATGAGTGCGCCGGATGGCCCCGGGGGCCCCTTGGCCCCTCTTGACCCGCGCGCGCCGAGCTTGTCGGAACGCGTGACGGCCGATAGGCCTTTTGCGATTCTCCCCCCGAGCCGCGTCCGGAGCACGATGAATGCTCCGGCAGGCTCAGCACGAACGGATTTGCTGTGACCGACGCTGTTCCCAATTCCTACCGCACCCAGCCCGACGAACGCGGCCATTTCGGCGATTTCGGCGGACGCTATGTCGCCGAAACGCTGATGCCGAACATCTTGGCGCTGGAGCAGGCCTATGACGAGGCGCGCAAGGACCCGGCCTTCACCGACCAGTTCGAGGACCTGCTGGAGCATTACGTGGGCCGCCCCAGCCCGCTCTATTTCGCGGAGCGGTTGACCGAAGCGCTGGGCGGCGCGCAGGTCTGGTTCAAGCGCGACGAGCTCAATCACACCGGCGCGCACAAGATCAACAATTGCATCGGGCAGATCCTGCTCGCGATCCGCATGGGCAAGACGCGTATCATCGCGGAGACCGGCGCGGGCCAGCATGGCGTCGCCACCGCCACGGTGTGCGCGCGCTTCGGCCTGCCCTGCGTCGTCTACATGGGCGCCGAGGACGTGCGGCGGCAATCGCCCAACGTGTTCCGGATGAAGCTGCTCGGCGCGGAAATCGTGCCCGTCACCAGCGGGCGCGGCACACTGAAAGACGCGATGAACGAGGCGCTGCGCGACTGGGTCGCGAATGTGGACGACACATTCTACATCATCGGCACTGCCGCTGGCCCGCATCCCTACCCCGCGATGGTCCGCGATTTCCAGAGCGTGATCGGCACCGAGGCTCGCGCGCAGATGCACAAGCGCGTCGGCCGCCTGCCCGACCTGCTGGTCGCGTGCATCGGCGGCGGTTCCAACGCGCTCGGCCTGTTCCACCCGTTTCTCGACGATGCGGACGTCAAGATGCTCGGCGTCGAAGCGGCGGGGCTTGGATTGGATGGCGACCAGCACGCCGCCAGCCTGACCGGCGGCGCGCCCGGCATCCTCCACGGCAACAAGACCTTCCTGCTGCAGGACGAGGACGGCCAGATCACCGAAGGCCACTCGATCTCGGCAGGCCTCGACTATCCCGGCATCGGCCCCGAGCACGCGTGGCTCAAGGACATCGGCCGCGTCGAATACACCGCCGTCACCGACGACGAGGCGCTGGAGGCGTTCCAGCTGCTGTGCCGCACCGAAGGCATCATCCCCGCGCTGGAGCCTTCGCATGCCATCGCTGCGGTGGCGAAGCGCGCGAAGGAGATGGACAAGGATGCGATCATCCTCGCGAATTTGTGCGGGCGTGGGGACAAGGACATCTTCACGGTCGCGGAGAAGCTGGGGGTCGAGATTTGAGACGACTCTTTGTCCGAGCTTTATTTCAGGCAGTTTTCTGGACTGCGTGGATGTTCGGATGCTTCACCTTGCTAAACTGGGTCGGCCTCGGGAATTTCACGCTTGGTTCCCTGCCTTTCTGGATCGGCTTGGTGGCAGCAATGACGGTCGTGACTATGATCACAATCCCATTGGACAAGCGTTATGCAAAGCGCCGCGACCGCGCGAAGCGTATGAAAGAACGTAATTTCCAATGATCCGCCGGGCATCAGCCTCGGCGAAGCCTCAAAAGCCATCTCCCCTTCAGGGGAGAGGGTTGGGAGAGGGGCCTTGCGCGACGCCGAACTGACCCGCCGGGCCCGCGACATGCGCAAGGTCATGACCGAGCCGGAGACGCGACTGTGGCTCGAACTGCGGGCAGGACGTTTTCACGGGATCAAGTTTCGGCGGCAGAAGGTGATCGGGCGACACATCGCCGATTTCGCTTCGAACGACCCGAAACTGGTCATCGAGCTGGATGGCGATACGCATGCTACACATTCAGAATACGACGCAGAGCATACACGCTATCTGGAAGCGCAAGGATATCGCGTTGCCCGCTTCAGCAATGCAGAGGTGATCGAGAACATGGCCGGCGTTTTGCAACGGCTTGGCGAGATGGTCGAAACGCTGCGCCATGCCCCTCCCCCAACCCCCTCCCCTGAAGGTGAGGGGGCTTGAATCGCCACACCGAATAGCCCTCTCCCCGCTCGGGGAGAGGGTTGGGAGAGGGGCAGGACCGACTGTCCTACACCCCGCCCCTCAGGCATAATCGCGCCATGAGCCCTCACGCACCCTTTCCCATCCTGCCGTTCTTTGCCATGCGCATCGCCGACCCGTTTTTCTCCCCGGGGACACTGTGTCAGGTGTGTCAGCGTTCAGCTCCAAAGGACCGCAGGTGAACAACACGAACCGAATCGCAAGGGCCTTTGCCAAGCCGCACCCCGCGCTCGTCTGCTTCGTCACCGCAGGCGATGGCGACACCGCGGCCAATCTCGATGCGCTGGTCGAAGGCGGGGCGGATGTGATTGAGCTGGGTATGCCCTTCACCGATCCGATGGCGGACGGGCCCGCGATCCAGGCGGCGAACATCCGCGCATTGAAGGCAGGCACCACCACCGCCGACGTGCTGACGATCGCCAACGAGTTCCGCGAGCGTCACCCCGACGTGCCGCTGGTGCTGATGGGCTATGCCAACCCGATGGTCCGGCGCGGGCCTGAATGGTTTGCGCAAGAGGCAGCAGGCGCAGGGGTCGACGGGGTGATCTGCGTCGATATTCCGCCGGAAGAGGACTCCGCGCTCGGCCCGGCATTGCGCGAACAGGGCATCGCGCCGATCCGTCTCGCCACGCCGACCACCGACGATTTCCGCCTGCCGACCGTGATCGAGGGGAGCGAAGGCTTCCTCTACTACGTGTCTGTCGCGGGGATCACCGGCAAGCAGAGCGCCGCGCAGGACAGCATCGATGCGGCGGTGAAGCGCCTAAAGGCCGCGACCGACCTGCCCGTGGCGGTCGGCTTCGGCGTGCGCACGCCCGAGCAGGCCGGGGCGATCGCGAAGGTTGCCGATGGCGTGGTGGTCGGCTCGGCGCTGGTCGATCTGGTCGCCGAACATGGCGCGGATGCACCCGCGCACCTGCGCGATCTCACCGCAAGGCTTGCCAAGGCGGTCCATTCTGCGGAAAGGGCTGCGGCATGAGCTGGTTCAATCGCGTCCGCAATTCGCTGCCCTTCGTTGCCAACAAGCGCTCGACCGATGAGACGCTGTGGATCAAGTGCAAGGGTTGTGGCGAGATGATCTTCGCCAGCGACTATGCCGACAACCTCTACGTCTGCCCCCGTTGCGAGCATCATGGCAGGATCGGTGCCGACACGCGCATCGCGATGCTGATGGACGAAGGCTTCGAGCTGCTGCCGCAGCCCGAGGTCAAGGAAGACCCGCTCAAGTTCCGCGACTCCAAGCGCTATACCGACCGGCTGAAGCAGGCGCGTGCGGCCAATCCACACCGCGATGCCTTCACCGTGGCGAGTGGCGAAATCGACGGCCAGCCCGCGGTGATGGGTGTGCAGGACTTCCACTTCATGGGCGGATCGATGGGCATGGCGGTGGGCCAGGCCTTCTGCGACGGCGCGGAAGAGGCGCTGAAGCGGCGCTGCGGCTATATCGTCGTCACCGCGGCGGGCGGCGCGCGGATGCAAGAGGGCATTCTCAGCCTGATGCAGATGCCCAAGGCGACCGTGATGGTGCGCAAGCTGCGCCAGTCAGGCCTGCCCTACATCGTGCTGCTGACCGATCCGACCACCGGCGGCGTCACCGCGAGCTATGCGATGCTGGGCGATGTGCAGATCGCCGAACCGGGCGCGCTGATCGGCTTTGCGGGCCAGCGCGTGATCCAAGAGACGATCCGAGAACAGCTGCCCGAAGGCTTCCAGCGCGCAGAATACCTGCACGAACACGGCATGGTCGACCGCGTGGTACGGCGCCACGACCTGAAGGCAGAGCTGGCCATGATGCTGCGCTACATGCGCGGCAAAGCGGCGGCGTAAGGAACATCTTCCCCTCCCCTTCAGGGGAGGGGATCGAGGGGTGGGGAAGCGGCGGCGCACAGGTCCCTCCTCCCCAACCTTCCCTGAAGAGGCGGCGGCTTTAGAATGAGAGACTTCGCCCGCTCCGACGATCCGGCGGTGCAGGCCCAGCTCGACCGGCTGGGTGCGCTCTCGGTCCCCGATGGCCGCCTTGGGCTGGAGACGATCCGCGCGCTGCTGGCCCGGCTGGGCGACCCGCAGGACCGCCTGCCGCCCACGTTCCACGTTGCGGGGACCAACGGCAAGGGATCGACCTGCGCCTTCCTGCGCGCGATGCTGGAGGCGGACGGCAAGCGCGTCCACGTCGCGACGAGCCCGCATCTGGTGCGCTATAACGAGCGTATCCGGATCGCCGGCAAGCTAATCGAGGATGCGCAACTCGCCGCTCTGCTGGAGGAGGTGCTGGATGCAGGCGTGGACCTGAACCCCAGCTTCTTCGAGGTCACCATCGCGGCGACCTTCCTCGCCTTCGCCCGCGAACCGGCGGATGCCTGCGTGGTCGAGGTCGGGCTCGGCGGGCGCTTCGATGCGACCAATGTGCTTCGCGCCGATGTGCTCGCCGCCTGCGGGATTGCGGCGCTGGGCATCGATCACGAGCAGTTCTTGCTTGCACCCGAAGACGGAGTGCCCGCCGACCCGATCGCGCGTATCGCCTTCGAGAAGGCAGGCATCGCCAAGCCGGGCGTGCCGCTGGTGACGCTGTCCTACCCGGAAGGCGCGGCGCTGGAGGTCGAGCGGGCCGCTTTGGCGCGCGAGGCCCTGCTCGCGATGCGGGGCCGTGCGTGGCATTCCAGCGCGACCGAGGCCGGGCTGCACTACGCCGACGAGCATGGCGAGCTCGCCCTGCCCCTCCCCGCGCTGCCTGGCGCGCACCAGGCGGAGAATGCCGCGCTCGCCATCGCGATGCTGCGCCAACAAGACGGCGTGACGATGTCGCGCGATGCGATGGCGCGGGGCCTGCGCAGCGCGACATGGCCAGCACGGCTGCAACGCCTTCCTGCGACGCCACTCACCGGCGCGCGCGAAGTGTGGGTCGATGGCGGGCACAATCCCAGCGCGGGCGAGGCTTTGGCGCGGCACTTTGCGGGCCAGCGTTTCCATCTGATCCTCGGCATGCTCGCCAACAAGGATCGCCGCGCGCTGCTCGATCCGCTGGCGGGGAGCATCGCCAGCATCATCGCCGTGCCCGTGCCGGGTCACGAGCACCACCCGGCGGAGGCTTTCGGCGAGGAAGCTCGCGCCGCCGACAGCGTCGCGGACGCGCTATCCGCCCTGCCCGACGACGGGTTGCCGGTGCTGATCGCAGGTTCGCTCTACCTTGCGGGCGACGTGCTGCGGCTGAGCGGCGCGCTGCCCGATTGAGGCGGAACTACTCTGCGGCGATCTGCGGGTCCGGCTGGACCACGCCGCTCTTTGCACCGGCCCGCGTTTCGCGAATCCATTCGAAGACGCACAGCACAACCGCGACAATCCCGATCAGCGCGGTGAAGATGAAGACGTAGTGGTATCCCTTCACTTCGATCATCTCACCCAGCGCCCCGCGCCCGAGCGTACCGACCAGCAGTGTTAACGAGGCGAGCAGAGCGTATTGAACCGCAGCGTACTTCTTAGCCACGATGCTGGAAAGCCAGGCAATATACGCCGCGCCCGCAATGCCGATGGCAAGGTTTTCCCAGAAGATCGTGAAGGTCAGCCGCGGCAGCCCCTCGCCACCAAAGGGAGCCATCCACCCGATCAGCGCGCTGAAGCCGATCGCATCGCTTGCCGCCTGCATCGCCGGCCCGCCGACCGCCAGATCGGCGTAGAGCAGGTTGGTCGCCGCAGCGAGCGCCGCGCCGAGCGTCAGCGTGAACATGCGGCCGAAGACTGTGATGATCCAGCCGCCCAGCGCGAGACCGAAGATGATCGCGAACACGCCGAAGAACTTGGAGGCGAAGGCAACCTCGTCCCCCGTGTAGCCCAGTTCGCCGAGATAGAAGGGGTACGCGAACACGCCCCAGATCGAATCGCAGATGCGGTAGGTCAAAACGATAGCCAGGATCAGCACCAGCGACCAGCCGAGCCTGCCGACGAACTCGACCAGCGGCAGCACCAGCGCGCGGTAGAGGTGGTCCGTGAACTTGACCGTATGCCCCGCACCCACGCCGGGCGCGGCATGGATGACGTTGCGGCCCTCGCGCTTCTGCCTGGCCACCCAGGCCGCGATGAAGGCCGGCAGCACCACCGTCGCGAGCACGATCAGCGGGCCGTATGTCGTCGTGAACAGCGTCACGTCGGGTCGTGTCTCGGGCGTTGCGGTCATCGAACGGACCATGAAGCCCACGACCGTGATGATCGCCCAGCCCCACAGCACGCCGACTGCGATCAGCGCGCGGGTGCGCACCTTCTCGGTCACCTCACCCGCATTGTAGAGCTCCGCCACTTCGTCGGCGTTGGCGGCTGCAGTTGCCGCCGTGTCGTCGGAAACGGTGGCGTCGGGCGCGAACAGGCTCGCGATCCCGATGCCGAGCATGATCGCCCCCATGATCAGATAGGTCTGCGGCCACCCGATACGCTCGGCGATAATCAGGCCGAATGCACCGCCGACCAGCGCAGCGAGGCGAAAACCCATTTGCGTGATGGTCGACAGGATATCGAGCGTCGCCTCCTCGTCGGCAACATCGATACGCCATGCGTTGATCGCGATATCCTGTGTAGCGCTGGCAAACGCGCCAACGGCGGCCAGCAGACTGAACCAGCCGAGCGCGTTCTTCGGGTCGAGGAAGCTCATGACAAGCAGCGCGATGCCGACGATCAGCTGCATCGGCGCGATCCATTGCTTGCGCTTGCCCAACTTGCTCAGGCCAGGGATATCCACCTTGTCGAGCAGCGGAGACCACAGGAACTGGAAGGCATAGGCAAGGCCGACGAGGCTGAAGACGCCCATCGTCTCCAGGTCGACCTCGGCTTCGCTCAACCAGGCATAGAGCGTGCCGAGAAACAGCGCGGGCGGCAGCCCCTGGGCGAACCCGAACAGCGCCATGAAACCGCTCTTCCGATTCCGCAGAGAGCGCAGGACAGTACGCCAGCCCGGCTTTTTCTTCTTGTCGGCTTGTGCATCGCCCATCGAACACCCCTCCTCGTTGCCAGCGCTTCCTAGCTTGCCAACTCCCCCTTCGCATAGCCCCCTGACGCAGGGTTGAACGGACCCGCCTCATCCGAAAATAAGTGTTCGGGTCCGAAGCCACGTTTTCGCGGTTGCAGGATTCATTTGGAAATTACTTTTTATTGTAAATCAAAATATTGTGGGGCTGCGCGCTAATTTCAGGCAACAAACTAATCTGCCTGTGCTAGAGAGAGGGGGTTGATCGGGGAACGCCTGCAATGTTGCGTGGAATCGTCTGCAAAGTGCGCGGACACGTGGTCAATCGACACCGGGTCTGGCACGATGATCTCAACTTCCGCACTACTTGCGAGTGTTGCGGGGCAGCACTTCTTCGCACCGGTGAAGGGTGGCGCATTTTCGATAACGAGAATGACACTCACATCGATCGTCGGCCGCATCCGAACTTCGAGCGCGCTAAGTCGAACAGGATGAAGCGCAAGGTTGGTGGAACCCGGCGACCGCGCTAAGCGGACCGTATGAATACGACAAATAACGACGACCGGAGCGGCGATCGCATCGCCAAACTGCTGGCTCGCGCCGGTGTCGCCAGCCGCCGCGAAGTGGAGCGGATGATTGCCGACCGCCGCATCGCGATCGACGGGAAGGTGGTCGAAACTCCCGCCACCCTTCTCGAAACACTCCGAGGGGTCACGGTCGACGGGAAGCCGGTCGCCAAACCGGAGCCGACGCGGCTGTTCGCATTCCACAAGCCGACTGGCCTCATCACCGCTGAACGCGATCCGCGCGGTCGCCCCACCATCTACGATGCGCTGCGCAACGCCTTGCCCAAGGACGCGCCCCGGGTGATGCCGATCGGCCGCCTCGACTTCAACACCGAGGGGTTGCTACTGCTAACCAATGATGGCGGCTTCAAACGCCTCCTTGAGCTGCCTGCCAATGCGGTCGAGCGCACCTATCGCGCCCGGGCCCACGGCGAAGTCTCGCAGGCCCAGCTCGAATCGCTGATCGAAGGCGTCACCATAGATGGCGTCCACTACGGGCGCATCGACGCCAATCTGGAGCGGCGCACCGGTGCCAACCAGTGGATCGAGCTGACCATCACCGAAGGCAAGAACCGCGAAGTGCGCCGCGTGCTCGAACATCTGGGACTCAAGGTAAACCGCCTGATGCGGACGTCCTTCGGTCCGGTTTCGCTGGGCGATCTACCGCGCGGGCAGGTGATCGAGGTCAGGAAGCACGATATCGGCAAGTTCCGCTCTGCGGTCAAACAGGGGCGCGACTGATGCGAATCATCGCAGGCGACTGGCGCGGGCGGACTATCGTAGCTCCGACCGGCGAGACCACCCGGCCGACAGCAGACCGGATGCGCGAAACCCTGTTCAACATGCTCACCAGCCGCCTCGGCAGTTTCGAAGGCTTGAGCGTTGCAGACCTTTTTGCAGGATCGGGTGCGCTCGGCCTCGAAGCGCTCTCCCGCGGCGCCGACTCATGCCTCTTCGTTGAGGAAGACAAGCGCGCCATCGATGCCATCAGGGCCAATATTGCCAAGCTTGGCGCAGCGCAGCGCAGCTCGGTTCAGCAGGCTTCCGTCCTCCGGCTGGGACCAGCCAAGGTGCCGCACGACCTCATCATGCTCGATCCACCCTATGATACCGGCGCAGGTGCGGTCGCGATCGACAAGCTGGCGCGACTGGGCTGGATCGGCCCGGCCACTTGGATTTCGCTGGAAGTCGGCGCGCGCGAGGATGTGAAATTGCGCGGGGTCGAGATCGAGAGCGAGCGAAAGGTCGGCAAGGCGAAGCTTCTGCTGCTCCGGCCTGCCGCCTGATACGGAAAAGGGGCGCCCGCTCACGCAGACGCCCCGGTTCGTCAGTACTCTGATTTGACTGCGCTCAGTCGTTCGGATCATTGAGCGGCAGCGGCTCCTTGATCTCACTCGCGGGGCGGCCCGGCCAGTAATTGATCGGGCGGTTGCCAGTCTTGTTGGCTTCCCAGCTGTTGATGCAGTTGGTTTCCTGCTTCGGCTTGCAGATCGGCAAGTCGCCCGTAACAGGCTCTTCGCCCTTGGGCACCTGCTGCACCATTTCCTGGCTGACGTAGTCGATCTTCGGAGCGGTCTGGGCCGCTGCGGGCACGGCGAGACCCGCAATCGCGGTGGCAATGCCGGTCAAAAGGATTTTGTTCATATTCCTTGTCTCCTCTCGACCCAAACGCGACAACGCCGGAATCGCTCCCGGCGTTGCCTAGTCTTAGAACGGTTTAATCGCTGATCAGATCGCGCCCCGATTAATGCAGTTATCCTGCTGCATCGGCTCGCAGATCGGCAGCTTCGCAGGCGGCGGGCCAGCGTCGCCCGGGGTCGGCTGCACCATTGCATTACTGGTATAGGTGATCTTCGCATTGGCGCTGGTCGTCGCCATCGGCGTCGCGGTGCCATTCAACTGCTTGTAGATCGAATCCCAGGTCGCAGTCTGCTGCGCTGGCTCCATCATCACGATCTTGACGCGCTGGTCGTTATTGAGCGTGTCCCACCAGATTTTCTTCTGGTTGTCATTGAGCGTCCAGAAGTACTCCTGAGCATTCATCGGCCAGGCCTGATAGGTCGTGCGGTTTTCAGCCGGCCAGTTCATGTACATCTGCTCTTGCGCATCAGTCATCACGTAGGTTTCGGCGTCCGACTCCATTTGCGCAATGGCCGGAACTGCAGCAACAGCGAGGCCACAGGCGGCAGTGGCGGCGAGAATATAGTTCTTCATGTCTCTGTCTCCTTTTTTCCCTCGTCCTTGCTCGACCAACGGGCGCTCCTCGGCAGGGTTCCGAACTGGGGGTTGCGCAAGCGGCTTCCCTTGCCCCGTTTCGAAGCGTTCCCTACCTGTTCGGGTACAGCCATGAATGATCCCTACCCACTCGCCCAGGCCGCCGGAGAAGCGGACGTTCCTCCCTATGCCGCGCGCCTCAACATGCCGCAGCGCGAGGCCGTGCTGACCACAGAAGGCCCTGTGCTGATGCTGGCGGGTGCGGGCACGGGCAAGACGTCGGCGTTGACCGCAAGACTCGCACACCTCGTCGCGATGCGCCTCGCCTGGCCGAGCGAGATCCTGTGCGTCACCTTCACCAACAAGGCTGCCCGCGAAATGCGCGAGCGTGTCGGTCGCCATCTGGGCGATGCGGTCGAAGGCATGCCGTGGCTCGGTACGTTCCACGCGATCGGCGCCAAGATGCTGCGCCGCCATGCAGAGCTGGTCGGCTTGCAATCGAACTTCACGATCATCGACCCCGATGATCAGCTGCGCCTGTTGAAGGCGCTGATCGCCGAGGCCGAGCTTGACGAAAAACGCTGGCCCGCACGCCAGTTGGCTGGGCTGATCGACCGATGGAAGAACCGCGGGCTGAACCCCGGCGATCTCGATGCGGTCGAGAACGAGGCCTATGCCAACGGGCGCGGCGCGCAGCTTTACGAAACCTACCAGAAGCGGTTGCAAGCGCTGAACGCCTGCGATTTCGGCGATCTGCTGCTGCACATGCTCAACATCTTCCGGCAGCATTCCGATGTGCTGGAGCAGTACCAGAACCGCTTCAAATATATCCTGGTCGACGAATATCAGGACACCAACCAGGTCCAATACCTGTGGCTGCGGCTGCTGGCACAGAACCGCAAGAACATCTGTGTGGTCGGCGACGACGACCAGTCGATCTATTCCTGGCGCGGTGCGGAAGTGGCCAACATCCTGAAGTTCGAGAAGGACTTCCCCGGGGCGAAGGTCATCAAGCTGGAGCAGAACTATCGCTCCACCCCGCACATCCTCGGTGCGGCGTCGGGTCTGATCGGCGCGAACAGCCAGCGGCTCGGCAAGGAACTGTGGACCGAGACCGACACGGGCGAGAAGGGCCGCGTCATCGGCGTATGGGACGGGCCTGAGGAAGCGCGCCGCGTGGGCGAGGAGATCGAGAGCCTCGAGCGTGGCGGAGTGGGCCTCGACGAGATCGCGATCCTCGTGCGCGCGCAGTACCAAACCCGCGAATTCGAAGACCGCTTCATCCAGATCGGCATGGCATACCGCATCATCGGCGGTTTCCGGTTCTACGAACGCGCCGAAATCCGCGACGCGCTCGCCTATCTGCGGGTCATCGCACAACCGGCAGACGATCTAGCATTCGAGCGCATCTACAATCAGCCCAAGCGCGGGCTCGGCGCGAAGACGCTGGAGAAGATGTACCAGCATGCGCGGCGTACCGGCATGCCGCTCGCCGCCGCGTCGCTCGATCTGGCGGACAGCGACGAGCTGCCCGCGCGCGCGCGCGGCACAATTGGCGGTCTGATGCGGCAGTTCCTGCAATGGCGCGAACAGGCCGAGGGTCTCGCCCCGGCCGAGCTGCTGCGGCAGGTGCTGGAGGAAAGCGGCTACCAGGCCATGCTCGAGAACGAGCGCACGCCCGAAGCCAAGGGCCGGCTCGAAAACCTCTCCGAACTCGTGCGCGCCATGGAGGATTACGAGACGCTAGGCGACTTCCTCGAACATGTTGCGCTGGTGATGGACAACGAGGCAAATGCCGAGGATGCCAAGGTTACGATCATGACCATTCACGCTGCGAAGGGGCTGGAATTCGATCACCTGTTCCTTGTCGGGTGGGAAGAAGGCGTGTTCCCATCGCAGCGATCCCTCGACGAAGGCGGCCTTGCCTCGCTCGAGGAAGAACGCCGCCTTGCCTATGTTGCAATCACGCGCGCCAAGAAAGCCTGCACGATTCTGCACGCCGCCAACCGGCGCATCTACGGCCAGTGGACCAGCTCGATTCCGAGCCGCTTCATCGAGGAGCTGCCCGAAGATCACGTCGAAAGCGAGACGACGATGTCAGGCGGCGCTTCTTTGTGGCGCGCCAACTGGAGCGAGAGCGAAGACCCCTTTGCTCATGTCACGCGCGATCGACCCGACCGTTCGCAGAAGCGCGGTCCCGGATGGCAGCGTGCACTGGCTACCGGCTACGAAACGCGCCCTGTGCGGGTGCAGGAAAGCCGCCGAAGCGCGGCCAGCTTCGCGGCGAAACCACGTGGCGACATCGCATTGGGCGCGCGCGTGTTTCACGACAAGTTCGGCTACGGAACCGTTACCGATCAAGAGGGCAACAAGCTCGAAATCGAATTCGAGACGAGCGGCACCAAACGTGTGATCGACAGCTTCGTGCAGCTTGCGGACTGAGGCGTCGGTCAGCGCTTGCTATCCAGTGCCTTGGACCGCCTGCCGGGCCGCCGCTAATTCACGATCCTGAGCTGAGGGCTTGCGCGCAGGCGTTCGCCCGCGATCGCATCGGGGCAGATTGAGGCAGTGCCGCGCTTGGCGCGCTTGGCCTGATAGAGTGCGTAATCAGCGCAGCGCAGGAGCGCGCTGCTGTCGTCGTTGCAATCGGTCAGCCATGCCGCGCCTATCGTCGCGCTGACGGGCATGATTTCGCCTTCCCGCCCGATCTCGAAGCGCAGCTTGCCCAACAGCAGGTCCAGGGTGCCCGGCAGATCGGCAAGCAATTGCTCGTCTTCCAGCACCAGAACGAATTCGTCCCCGCCAAGCCGGGCGGCCATCTGACCCGCGAAAGGCTCGCCTAGCAGCTGCGCGGCTACGCCGTTGAGCACCCGATCTCCCGCTTCGTGACCCAGCTGGTCGTTGACGTCCTTGAAATGATCGAGGTCGATCAGCAGCACCGCCATGGGTGTACCGTGTTTGCGTTTGCAGCTGATCCCATCGTCGAGATACTCTGTCAGACGCGCACGGTTGGGCAAACCGGTCAACACGTCAGCATGGGCGGCGGCGCGAAGCTGCGTTTCCAGCT
The DNA here is from genome assembly GCA_002729695.1 of Citromicrobium sp. Taxonomy (GTDB): domain Bacteria; phylum Pseudomonadota; class Alphaproteobacteria; order Sphingomonadales; family Sphingomonadaceae; genus Alteriqipengyuania. The sequence goes on from PBYQ01000017.1 coordinate 34,773, forward strand.
TATAACGCTCAGTAATATCCTTGAAGACGCCGATCAACGCGACCGGTTTACCTTCGACCATTTCCCGCTCGCCTATGGCGCGAACCCGCTTGAACACGCCCTTCGCATCACGGAAATCGAGTTCCAGATCGTAAGGCGTGCCGTCCGTGACACATTCCTCGACTGCCTGAGCAATGCGCGGACGATCATGAGCGGGGAAAAAGTCCAGACCGCCCTCCAGATGCTCTTTGGTGGGATTCTCGATAGCGTGGATCGCAGCGGTTTGCCGCGACCAGAACAATTCCTGTGACTCGAGATCCATCCGCCAATGGCCAACTTTGGCCATCTCTTCCGCAAGTTCGAACTGGCGCTGGGTGCGGCGCAATTCGTCCACGAGTTCCTTGCGTTCGATCAGAGCCGTCTCAAGGAGCTTGGCACGCAACCGGCTTCTCAGAAGCGATTCGATCACTTTGGCGAGATGGCGCAGTTCATCGAGTTCTTCCCGGGCCGCGATCCAAGGTCGATCGTCGATGACGCAAAGTGTCCCGATCGGCGCGCTCAACCCATCAATCGATGGCCCCATGAACGGGATCGTGGCGAAGAACTGGAAATGCGGCATGGCCGCAATCTCCGGCTTCTTACCGTAGACCGGGTGCTCTTGCAGATTTTCGACAACAATCTCGCGGCCTTCGTCGACCGCAGTCGCGCAGATCGAACATTCGCGCGATACCTCGCTCGGCTCGAAGCCCTCCCGCGACTTGAACCATTGCCGGTCGGTATCGATCAGCGAAATATAGGCCGTTCGCGCGCCAAAGATTCTGCGCGCAGCCCTGACCAGGGCATCGAATTCGTCTTCGGGAGCTGAATCGAGAATGTCGAGCGCGGCAAGCGTGCGCCGACGTATCGCCTCGGGGCTGGTGTCTTTGTTCGTCATCGGAGGTCTCTATGTCGAGAAAAGCCTGCTCCCTAAATGGTTAAAACAGACCTAACCGGCATGCACCGCACGCTAGAAAAAAAGTGGGGACTACAGGGCGCTCACGGAAAGGAAATCGGGCTTAGGGCCATTCCATTCACCGGCAGGGATCGTCTCATTGTCATCCCCGCGCGACCGGCCTCCTCTCCCTCGCGAAGATTTCGCCTGGCTCGAGCGATCAGCCTCCTGCTCGTCGCGCCGGGGCTTGCGCGAGCGGGACGGCTTGGACTTTTCCTGCGCCTCGCGATCATCTTCTCGCTCTAACGCTTCCCGCTTGCCCTCATCGGAGCTGCTGCGACCGCCTTCACGCTTCGGCTTCGCATCGACCAATTCGACCCGGACGTCTTCCTTGCCGAACGCCTTGACCTTCGATTTGGTCAGCTTCTCGATATTGGAAAACGCCTCTTCGTCGTCGCTGGTCACGAAAGTGAAGGCGCGGCCCTTGGCCCCCGCGCGCCCCGTCCGGCCGATCCGGTGAACGTAATCGTCCGGATGCCACGGCGTGTCGAAATTGAAGACGTGGCTGACGCCCTTCACGTCGAGTCCACGCGCTGCGACGTCGGATGCGACGAGAATGTTGATCTCGCCCGCCTTGAACCTGTTGAGTTCGGCGATGCGGCTCGACTGGTCCATGTCGCCATGAATCTCGCCGCTGGCAAAGCCGTAGCTCTGCAGGCTCTTGTTGATCTCGCGCACGGTCGTCTTCCGGTTGGAGAAAACGATTGCCGTCTCGACATGATCGTTTGCCAGCAACCAGCGCAGCGTCTCGCGCTTTTCGCGAGGCTTCACCGGGATTTTGAACGCAGTGATATTCTCGTTGGTCGAAGCCGCCCGGCTTACCTCGATCCGCTTGGGATTGGTGAGGAACTTCTGCGCCAGCTTCTCGATCGGCGGCGGCATGGTGGCGCTGAACAGCAAGGTCTGGCGCGGCTCGGGCAGCTTGGAACAGATCGTCTCGATATCGGGGATGAAGCCCATGTCGAGCATCCGGTCCGCTTCGTCGATCACGAGAAGCTCGCAACCGTTGAGCAGGATCTTGCCCCGTTCGAACAGGTCCATAAGCCGGCCCGGGGTGGCAATCAGTACGTCGACACCCTCGTTGAGCGCCTTGACCTGGTCGCCCATCTGGACGCCGCCGATCAGCAGGGCGAGCTGGAGGTCATGCTCCTTCCCGTATTTTCCGAAATTCTCCGCCACCTGCGCTGCAAGTTCGCGCGTCGGGGCAAGAATCAGGGACCGGGGCATCAGCGCGCGGCGACGCCCGCTCGCCAGGATGTCGATCATCGGCAGTACGAAGCTGGCCGTCTTGCCGGTGCCGGTCTGCGCGATCCCGATAATGTCTTTCATCATCAGAACGGGCGGGATGGCCTGGGCCTGGATAGGCGTGGGCTCGGTGTAGCCGGCGGCTTCTACCGCCTGCAGCAACTTGTCGGAGAGGCCGAGATCGGCAAATTTCATTCAGGGTTCCGGATGTGGAGGGCTGGTGCGGGTACGTCCGCAGGAATTCTGCCCTACAGGAATAGCCCCGCAGGGGCGCGCGCGCCTTCGCTCAAACGCACGCCAATGTCAAGAAAATGCGCCCCGCCCCGCCCTATTCGACGGGGACGAGCTGGCGGATCGCACTGAGTTTGCAGGCTGCGCCATTGCGCGTCCGCAAGGTATCGCGCCCGACGCACAGATCGCCATCCTTGTTCGGTTCGATCTGAAAGCCGAGATAGAAATCGCGCGCGCTGCACGACTTGCGCAGTTGCGCCCGGATCATCCGGCTGTCCGACAGGTACAGCACCAGGTCACGCGCACTCATCGTCTGAACCGCGACGATACTGCGCGCCGGGATGCATTTTCCTATCTCCCGCTGTTCGAACTTCTGCGGGATGACGGCGCGCCAATCGGCCACCATCTCGCGCGTGTTCGGCCGACGAGGAGAGACGCGAATGGTGATTTCGCGCCGGATACGGACCTGTCGTGCATTATGATCCGCACTCCAGGCTTCGCTTACCATCCAGCCACCTGCGGCCGGCTCGGCAGGTTGCCGCGGCATCTCGATAGCCAACGCCGCGCCTTCGGCGACAACCGGCTGAGCATTGGGCGCATCTGCCTTGCTCGCGGGCGTCAACGCGAGTGCCGGTGCCATAAGTGCGGCCATGAAAAGCATTTTTATGCCATCTTCCTCAGAGGCGGAAATCCGATCCGATCAACCTGCCCCGATCGATCTACCCTGACACTTCAATAGGCCCGTCTTTTGAATGGAGGCTTAATTGCGGCAAGGCGTTGGCCCAAACGGGTGGCGAAGTGCCATCAGGGTGTGGCAATGCGACAACATGAGCACGAGCTTCCTCGACGCCGCGACGGATATACTCGGCCCCCGCGGCCTGACCCGCGATGCAGACCTCATGGAACCGTGGCTGACCGACTGGCGAGGCCGCTATACCGGCCGCGCACTGGCGCTTGCCTCGCCCGCAAACACGCAAGAAGTCGCGTCGCTGGTCAAGCTGTGCGCGCAGCATCGCGTGCCGATCGTGCCACAGGGAGGCAACAGCGGCATGTCCGGCGGCGCGACCCCCGACGCAAGCGGCGAGGCGCTAGTACTGTCACTGCGGCGGATGAGCGCCTTTCGCCATTGGAATGAAGAAGCCCGACAGGTCGTGTGCGAGGCCGGCGTGGTTCTCCAGACCCTGCACGATGCAGCGGGGGAGCGTGGCCTTCGCTTCCCTCTTACCTTGGGCGGCCGGGGCTCGGCGACCATTGGCGGACTGGTCTCGACCAATGCCGGGGGAACACAGGTGCTGCGCCACGGCACCATGCGTGCGCAGGTTCTGGGCCTGGAGGCAGTGCTGCCGAACGGCGAGGTTCTCGATACGCTTGCCGCGCTGAAAAAGGACAACCGCGGATTCGATCTGAAGCAATTGCTGATAGGTTCGGAAGGCACGCTGGGTATCGTCACCGCCGCTACGCTCGCGCTGGCACCGCAAATTGCGGCGCGCCGGGTGATATTTGCGGGGCTGGAGACCGTACAGCAGGCACGCCGCCTGCTTCTGTTTGCCTCGGCCCGGATGGGCGACGCGCTCGAAGGGTTCGAGGTCATGCCTCGCAGCGCGCTCGAATCGGTGCTCGCCTACGAACCTGCAATGCGCGATCCCTTGGTCTCACGCCATCAGTGGTACGCCCTGCTCGAAGTGGTCGCAGATGAAGCGCAGGCATCGTCGCTGGAGGACCGCACTACCGCTCTTCTCTCCGCAGCGCTGAATGAGGGTCTTCTTGCCGACGCCACGATCGCGACCAGCGAAACGCAGGCCGAAGCTCTGTGGGCGCTGCGCGACGGCATTTCGTCTGCGGAGCGCGCGCACGGCCCAGCGGTGCAACACGACATTGCCGTACCGGTCGAACGGATGCCGGACTTCATCGTCGAAGCAAGCAAGACGCTGGAAGGCCGATTCGCAGGAACGAAAGCCGTCGCATTCGGCCACCTGGGAGACGGGAACGTCCACTTCCACCTCCGCGCACCCAATGGGGCGAGGCCCGGCGAATGGGAGGAAACTTACGGAAAGACAGTGAGCGCCGCGGTCCATGATCTCGTAACGCAGTGGGGCGGTACGATAAGTGCCGAGCACGGAATCGGCCAGATGAAGCGCGATGAACTCGCCCGGCTCGGCGATCCGGCCACACTGACGATCTTGCGCAGCGTCAAACAGGCGCTCGACCCGGTCGGCATCATGAATCCCGGCAAGCTTGTCCCGCTTGCCAGTCGCGCGCCCGCCCCTTAAAGGCGCGGTTTCCAAATCCGGGGCTTGGCTCAGGCCGGACGCCCTTCGACACTTCAGCCCATTGACGGAGAGACCGATGGCCAGTGAGCCGCAACAGACCCAGCTTCCGATGTTCTACGAGGACCTGATGCCGCTCAATTCGCGGGATCACAAGAAGTTCCACAACCGCATGCGCGAGACGGCCCCCTACCTGGCCAAGCAGCACATGGTTCCGCTCACTGCAGAGGAATTCGTGCAGGTTGCGCGTCATTTCCCGATCATCTTCTCCACCGGCGAAAACCCGCTTCCCTTGGCGCTGATGGGCCTGAACGAGGGTGTGAACACCTTCTTCGACGAAAACGGCAAGGCGCACGAACCGGTTTACGTTCCTGCCTATGTGCGCCGCTATCCCTTCATGCTCGCCCGCCTGACCGCGGAAAGCGACGACCTTTCGCTGTGCTTCGACCCGACGTGCGACGCCGTCGGCGATTTCAGCGAAGGCGATGCGCTGTTCAACGATGACGGTTCGCCGACCGAGCACACGCAGGCGATCCTTCAATTCTGCGAACAGTTCGAACAGGCCGGCCATCGCACCAAAGTGATGACCGACGAACTGGTCAAACACGGCCTCCTGATGGATGGCGAGGTCAGCATCGAGCGCAACAGCGAACCTGGCAAACCCTACGTCTACAAGGGCTTCCAGATGGTCGACCAGAACAAGCTGCGCGAGCTGGATGGCGAAGTGATCGCTCGCTGGAACAAGGACGGCATGCTTCCGCTGATCTACGCGCACCTGGCCTCGCTGGATCTGCTGCGCGTGATCTTCGCGCGTCAGCAAGAGCAGGGCAAATTGCCCGCGCAGCCCGCCGCGGCGGCTCAATAGGATCATTACTTAAGGGGCGTGCGCTGCAATCCTTGACAATGCTGCAGCGCCCCCCAAATTCATGGTGTCCGGACGGACCTCCCCCCTCATAGCCGTCCGGATAAGCGCGCTGAATGCGTGCTTCCTCCCTGAACCTTGGCCACCTCGTGCATCAATTGCACGGGGTGGTTTTTTTATGTCATTCGGCCGCTAGCGGCAGGCCCTGTTCGCGCCGGCCGGGAAGTACCTCGTCCGCCAGCGCGCGGACAAGTTCCGCCAGCAGGCGGGCCAGGCCCGGCAATCGTGGGCTCAGGCTCTCGAACCGGGAGTCGAGATAGAGCGACCGACACACCTCGAGTTGCAAAGCCTGGATGTCGAGTGCCGGCCGGCCATGGCGGTCGAGTATATACCCGCCAGCGTAGGGGCGGTTATGAGCCACCCCCCGCTCGTGCTGCGCGAGAAACTGCAGAGCGCGACTGGCGACATGATCGTCGCACGACGCACCGAAGCGATCGCCGACCACAAAATCGGTCGCCCGCAATCCTGGGTGGCGCACGCGCAGCGGCGGCATCGAATGCAGGTCGATCAGCAGCGCAACGCCCCACGCCTTGCGCAAATCGTCCAGCGCGCGGGCTAGGGCCCGATGATACGGCTCGTGTATCCCCGCCAGCCTGTCGGCAATATCATTCTGCGATAGGCTATTGCGCCAGATTTCTCCGACCCCGGCCACCCGGCGGGGGACGAGACCGAGCCCGCTTCGGGCACGGCGATTCGCACTGGAATGCTGCGATCCGGTGGGCTGTGCATCCTCGATCATCGACCAATCGAGATCGTCAGGCGCGCGGTTCAGGTCGATCATGGCACGCGGCGCATGGGCGACGAGCGTGGCCGCACCCGCGAGATCCGCCACGAGATGGGCGAGTTCGTCGACCAGGCGATCCTCAAGCCGCAACTTCGCAATCCCCGGATTGCGAAGCCCCGCTTCGATATCGGCAGGATATGCGCGGCCCGCGTGCGGCGCGGCTATCAGCACCGGAATCCGGGCTTCGCGCACACCGCGGATGCTGAAGGCTGGCGCCCCGCTGCCGGGGATCAGTCCCCCTGAAATTTCGCGCCGCGAATCGCCGTGCAAGGCAGCCTCCCTTTACCAATTGCTGAACCCGATCACCGTGTGTGTCAAAGCAGGGCAAGGTACTGCCATGCCAAAGATTCCTTAAGTGCTGCGCGCTATGAAGGAGGTCTATGAGCGAACCTGTACATTATCGGCGAATCCTCCTCGCAGAGGACGAAGAAGCAATGCGGACCTACCTGACCCGCGCACTGGAAAAAGCGGGCTATGCGGTCGATTCGGTCGATTGCGGTACGGCCGCGCTGCCCTTGCTCGAGAAGGCCGAATACGATCTCCTGCTGTCGGACATCGTGATGCCGGAAATGGACGGCATCGAGCTTGCGCAGCTTTGCAACGAGATCAGCCCCGACACCAAGGTGATGTTCATCACGGGATTCGCCGCAGTTTCCTTGAAAGCGTGTACCGACCAGCCGCAGGCAAAGGTGCTGTCCAAGCCCTTCCATTTGCGCGATCTGGTGCTGGAGGTGGACAGGGTTTTTGCCGATCCGTGCGAGGCACGCCTGTAAAGAACCGCTTTAGGGCCTTGTCTCCTGCTTCCGGCGCGGCTATCTGGCGCGTCCGCCGTCAATGGCGGCACACGCGATGGTGTGGGCGTATAGCTCAGTGGTAGAGCACTATGTTGACATCGTAGGGGTCGCAAGTTCAATCCTTGCTACGCCCACCATCGCCTGAAACTGCAAGAGGCGTCGCACTGCGGCGCCTTTTTCATTTCCAGCACCCGCCTTGCACCGCACCGGCCAACTGCTAAAGCCGCGCCAGATTTCACCCCCATTTTGAAACACGCGGTACCGACAGGACGAATGATGGCAAAAATTCAGGTCAAGAACCCGGTCGTCGAACTCGACGGCGACGAAATGACGAAAATCATCTGGCAGTGGATTCGCGAAAGGCTGATCCTGCCCTACCTCGATATCGACCTTAAGTATTACGACCTGTCGATCGAGAAGCGCGACGAGACCGACGACCAGATCACGGTCGATGCGGCCAACGCGATCAAGCAGTACGGCGTCGGCGTGAAGTGCGCGACGATCACTCCCGACGAGGCGCGAGTCGAGGAATTCAGCCTCAAGAAGATGTGGGTCTCGCCCAACGGCACGATCCGCAACATCCTTGGCGGCGTGGTCTTCCGCGAACCGATCGTGATCGACAACGTGCCGCGCCTCGTGCCCGGCTGGACCGACCCGATCGTGGTCGGCCGTCACGCCTTCGGCGACCAGTACCGCGCCAAGGACACGCTGATCCCCGGCAAGGGCAAGCTGCGCCTCGTCTTCGAAGGCGAAGATGGCGAGAACATCGACATCGACGTGTTCGAATTCCCCAGCCCCGGCGTCGCGATGGCGATGTACAACCTGGACGATTCGATTCGCGACTTCGCGCGCGCCAGCTTCCAGTACGGCCTTGATCGCAAGTGGCCTGTCTACCTGAGCACCAAGAACACCATCCTCAAGAAGTACGATGGTCGCTTCAAGGACCTGTTCCAGGAAGTGTTCGACGCCGAGTTCGCGAGCGACTTCAAGGCTGCCGGCATCACCTACGAACACCGCCTGATCGACGACATGGTCGCCGCCGCGTTGAAGTGGAGCGGCAAGTTCGTGTGGGCGTGCAAGAACTACGACGGCGACGTGCAGTCCGACATCGTGGCACAGGGCTTCGGCTCGCTCGGCCTGATGACCAGCGTGCTGATGACGCCCGACGGCAAGACCGTGGAAGCCGAAGCGGCGCACGGCACCGTGACGCGTCACTATCGCCAGCATCAGGAAGGCAAGGCGACCTCGACCAACCCGATCGCCAGCATCTTCGCATGGACACGCGGCCTGATGTATCGCGGCAAGTTCGACGACACCCCCGAAGTGGTGAAGTTCGCCGAGACGCTGGAAAAGGTCTGCATCCAGACTGTCGAGAACGGTCAGATGACCAAGGACCTCGCCCTGCTGATCGGCCCCGGCCAGAGCTGGCTGACCACCGAACAGTTCTTTGAGGCGATCGTGACTAACCTCGAAACCGAGATGAAGAAGCAGGGCCTCGCCCCCGCGTAATCTCCAACGCAGATTGCGTGGCCAAGTTTGCCCCGGCGCCTCAACCGTAGGCGTCGGGGCTTTCTACATGCGGGCGGTCGATCCCCAGCCCGATAAGCCGTGCGGGCAGGCGCTGAAGCGGGCCGACCGCATCGATCAGGCGCACCGGCAACGGAGCCTGCTCGATCGGCGTCTCGCGCTCAAGGATCGGCCGGATAAACCGATCCTGCGCAAACTTCTGCATCATCTGGGTGTAGTGAACCGAGCGGGCGCGCAACTGCTGGACGCGCTGCAGCAGCGGGTCAGGGTTCTCCCCGCGTGCGAGCGGCGCCGCCAGCACGTTCGCCGCGACCACCGCGTCCTGCACAGCGACGTTGATCCCCACTCCGCCGATCGGGCTCATCGCATGGGCAGCATCCCCGATTGCGAGCAATCCCGCCCGGGACCAGCGGGTCAGGCGGTCGAGCGATACGCTCAGCAGTTTGAGATCATCAATGTCGGTTAGCCGGTCGATCACGCCGTCCAGTTCGGGCACCAGACCACGCAAGCGATCGCGAAACGCCGCGATTCCCCGCCGGCGGATTTCCTCGCCTGCGCCCTTGGGGATGACGAAGGCGCATTGCAGGTAGGTCCGCCGATTGATCAGCACGAGAAAGCGCCCTGCGGCGAGCGACCCGAAGCTCTCGGGCCCCAGCTCGGGCGGTCGGTCGAGCCGGAACCACAGGACGTCCATCGGCGCGCCGATAGTCTTGAGCGGCAGTTCAGCTTCTTCCCGCATGATCGAGCGACGGCCATCGGCAGCGATGACAAGCCGCGCAGGCAGCATCTCGCCGTCGCTGATCTCTACCCTGGAGATCCGCCCGTTGCCGTCGGTATGCGCGGCAACTGCTTGGGCCCCCAGGCGCAGCTCGAAGCCGGGATATTGCTTCGCCTTGCTCGCAAGAAAGTCGAGCAGGTCCCACTGCGGCATCATCGCGATAAAGGGCGCGGGCACCGGCAAGTGCCGAAAGTCCGCGATATCGCGCTGCTGACCTGCGATCCTCAGCCCGATCTGCTCGACTTTGCTGTGCTCGATCGCCAGCAGCTCATCGAGCCAGCCGAGCTGGTGGAACAGATCGAGTGTCGAGGGATGTACGGTGTCTCCGCGAAAATCCCTGAAGAAGTCCTCGTGCTTCTCCAGCACCGTGACCTTGACGCCGGCACGCGCGAGCAACATGCCAGCGAACATCCCGGCGGGGCCTCCGCCCACGATAATTACCGGTAGTTCGGGATCGTGCGGCACTTTGGAGGCCTTTCCTTGTTCAGGCACTGATGCCCATCGAACGTAAATCTACAGGAGACGATCCGATCGCCACCACCGCAAAGACCAAGGCGCGGCTCGAAGTCCGCCAGGCAAAGCTGAAAGACGTGCCCGAGATCGCCGAGCTTGTCCGTCGCGCCTATGCCGATCTGCCGCCGTACACTCTGGGCGAAATCCGGGGGCAGCTTAACAATTACCGCGAAGGATGCTTCGTCGCCAAGCTCGATGGCGTAATCGTCGGCTATTGCGCCTCGATGCGCCTGAAGGCGAATGTCGCGATGTCAGACCACTCCTGGGATGAGGTTACCGGCAACGGCTTCGGCAGTCGGCACGACCCGACCGGCGACTGGCTCTACGGTTACGAGATGTGCGTCGACCCCAAGGTGCGCGGTACCCGGATCGGGCGTCGCCTGTACGAGGAACGGCGCGCGCTGGCAGAGCGGCTCGATCTTGCAGGCATCGTCTTCGGCGGGCGCATGCCCAATCTGGCGAACGCGATGCGGCGCAAGCGCAACCGGGCGGAAGGGCCCGAGGACTATCTCGAGAAGGTCGTCGACAACAAGATTCACGACCCCGTGCTGCGTTTCCAGCTGGCCAACGGGTTCGAGCCGCAAGGCATTCTCCAAAATTACCTGCCGGAAGACAAGCGCTCCAAGGCGTTTGCCGTGCGCATGGTCTGGCGCAACCCGTATGTCGATGCCGATGCACCGCGCAAACATCGCCTGCCGCGCGATGTCGAGAGCGTGCGGATCGCGACCTGCCAGCTGCAGGCGCGCGCGGTCTCCGGGTTCGACGAGTTCATGCGACACATCGAGTATTTCGTTGACGTAGCGGCGGACTACGAAAGCGATTTCATCCTCTTCCCCGAGCTGTTCACGCTGATGCTGCTAAGTGCGGAGGAAAAGGAGCTGAGCCCGATGGAAGCGATCGAGGCGCTAAGCGACTACACCCCGAAAATCCGCCAGAAGCTCTCCGAGCTGGCGCTCAACTTCAACATCAACATCATCGGCGGCTCACACCCTACACGCATGGAAGACGGCGACATCCACAACGTCGCCTATGTCTGCCTGCGCGACGGATCGATCCACGCGCAGGAGAAGATCCACCCCACCCCCAACGAAGCCTATTGGTGGAACATCAAGGGCGGCGACAGCATTGACGCGATCCCGACCGACTGCGGCCCGATCGGCGTGCTGATCTGCTACGACAGCGAATTCCCCGAACTCGCCCGCAGGCTGGTCGACGAAGGCGCGCGCATCATCTTCGTGCCCTTCTGCACCGACAGCCGTCAGGGCTACATGCGCGTACGCTACTGCGCGCAGGCCCGCGCGATCGAGAACCAGTGCTTCACCGTGCTATCCGGCAATGTCGGCAACCTGCCCAATGTCGCGAACATGGACATCCAGTATGCACAGAGCTGCATCCTGACGCCGTGCGACTTCCCTTTCGCGCGCGACGGCATCGCCGCCGAAGCGAGCGAGAATGTCGAGACGCTGACGATCAGCGACGTCAATCTGGCGGACCTCAGCTGGGCGCGTGCCGAGGGCACGGTGCGCAACCTCGCGGACAGGCGATTCGATCTCTACCAGATCGAATGGGACAAGCGCGTCGGCCAGGTATCCCCGCGGATCGGGGAGGCCGAGAGCGAGGCCGCAGGACAGGACAGCAAGCCGATGGGACCGCACACGCCGGGTGGTGGATGAACCCGCGGACAGCACGATTGCCGTGCTTGCCCGGGTGACTTTTCGCGAAAGCCCGCATAGGTCAGTCTTATGGCGGGTGAACTCGAACCGACGACTGCAATATCCGACGCGCTGGTGATCCTCGGCGCGGCGGGGATCGTCATTCCGCTGTTCGCACGGTTTCGCATCACCCCCGTTATCGGCTTCCTGCTGGTCGGCATCCTTGTCGGACCCTATGGGCTCGGCGCGCTGACCGACGAAGCCAGATGGCTGACGGCGGTGACGATATCGGAGCCGGACTCGCTCGATATATTCGCCGAATTCGGGATCATCCTGCTGCTTTTCACCATCGGATTGGAGCTTAGCTTCAATCGCCTGTGGCAGATGCGCAAGCTGGTGTTCGGGCTTGGCGCGATGGAACTGCTGATCATCGGCAGTTCGATCGCTCTGGTGCTGGCTATGATGGGGCAATACTGGACTGGCGCAATGGCGCTGGGCCTTGCGCTCGCGCTATCCTCTACCGCCATCGTGCTGCCGATCTCGGGCACAGCGTCACCCGTGGGCAAGGCTGCGCTGTCGATGCTGCTGTTCGAAGACATCGCCATCGTGCCGATCATCTTCATGCTCGGCGCGCTCGCCCCATACGCGCAGGCCGACGGGCTGACGGGCATCTGGACCACGCTGTGGCAGGGCGCGGCGGTCATCGGTGTGTTGCTGATCGCTGGGCGTTATGCCCTTCCCACCCTGTTCGCGCAGGCCGCGCGCACCAAAAGCCCGGAGGTCTTCCTGGCCGCCACGCTGGTTGTGGTGATCGGCGCCAGCCTTGCGACAGGGATGACCGGTCTCTCCCCCATAGTGGGCGCATTGATCGCCGGACTGCTGATCGCGGAAACCGACTTCCACGGCGAGGTCGAAGCGATCATCGAGCCGTTCAAGGGCCTCGCGCTCGGTATCTTCCTGATTACCATCGGGATGAGTATCGACCTGCAGGCGCTGACAGACAATCTCGGAACGATCCTCACCGCAGTGGTGCTGGTTCTGGTGTTCAAGGCGCTGGTGACCGGTCTGCTGCTGCGGATGATGGGCGCGCGGCGCAACACCGCGACCGAGACGGGCATTCTTATGGCGAGCCCTTCGGAAACCACGCTGATCGTACTCTCTGCGGCGAGCTCTGCGATGCTGATCCAGCCTGGCACCACGCAGTTCTGGCAGATCGTGACCGCGATCGGGCTCACCGTCACGCCACTGCTGGCGCTGGTCGGGCGCGCGGTCGCGCGCAGAGTCGACCCGGTACCCGATCCGGTACAAGACACCGACGCGCCCGTCGGCAGGGTGATCGTGGTCGGCGGTGGACGCGTCGGCCGCCTCGTGTCAGACATGCTGACGGTGCATGGCAAGCCTTACATCGCGATCGAATCCGATGCCGACCTCGTCCAGCAGGACAACCGCGATGGTTACAACGTGCTGTTCGGCAACGCCGCTCGGCTCGAAACGCTGCGCGCGCTTCGGGTGGAGGACGCGTCGGCAATTGTCCTGACAATGGATGCGCCAGTCTTGGCCCAGCGGCTGGTGGCGCGGTTGCGCAAGGCTTACCCCGCTCTCCTGATCGTCAGTCGTGCCCGAGATGCGAGCCATGCCGCGGCCCTCTATCAAGCGGGGGCCAGCCACGCCGTGCCGGAAACGCTGGAAAGCTCGCTCCAGCTGTCAGAGGCAGTGCTGGTCGATATCGGCGTGGCTATGGGCCCCGTGATCGCGTCTATCCACGAGAAACGCGACGAGATGCGGATGCAGATCCAGACCGAGGGCGCGCTGGAGCACAAGCCAAAGCTGCGCACCAGCTCCATTTCGGCAACCGCGCCCGCTACCGCGCCTGAGGCATGATCAGGACCTTCTTCGTTTCCCAAGCATTGGAAGGGAAAGGAGAATTTTGATGTCCGACCATGATCCGACCAAGCCGACGCCGAACGACGAGAAGTTCAAGCCGCAGAATGTGCAAGGCCAGGGCAAGCCCAAACCTTCCGCTCGGCGTGACTCTTCAAGCCCGGCGGACACCGGCGGTCAGGGGATCAGTCGCGGGAGCGAACCCGATACGCGCCGTGCGGGTAGCGGAGCACGCTGATCCGCCGTCCAGTATGCGCTAGGCGCTGACGGCCTCGGCCAGGGCATTGCGAACCGCGTCGAGCGCGGCCTCCGCCTTGCTTGCATCGGGGCCGCCGCCTTGCGCCATGTCGGGTCGGCCTCCGCCGCCCTTCCCGCCCAGTTCGGCTACCCCTGCGCGCACAAGATCGACCGCGCTGAAGCGGTCGGTCAGATCGTCGGTGACGGCGACGGCAAAAGCTGCCTTGCCATCGTTAGTGGCGCAAATGGCGGCGACTCCCGAACCGAGACGCGACTTCGCCTCATCGAGCAGCGGGCGCAATTCCTTGGGGTCGAGCCCATCAAGTATCTGCCCCGAAAATGCCACGTTGCCGACCGTTTCGGTCTGCGCACTCGCTTCGCCCGTTCCACCACCCAAGGCGAGTTGCTTCTTGGCCGCAGCAAGATCCTTCTCGAGCCGCTTTCGCTCCTCGAGCAGCGCATCAATGCGCGAACTCACATCCTCAGGATTGGTCTTCAGCGCTGCAGCCGCCTGTTTCAGCCCATCCTCTCGCGCCACCAGCCACTGCCGCGCAGCTTCACCCGTGAGTGCTTCAATACGGCGCACACCCGAGCTGACCGCGCCTTCGGATATTATCCGGAAAAGTTGGATATCGCCCGTCGCATCGACATGCGTGCCACCACACAGCTCGACCGAGAAATTGCGGCCTCCATCACTTTGGCGCCCCATCGACAGCACCCGAACCTCGTCGCCGTACTTCTCGCCGAAAAGCGCCAGCGCGCCCGCTTCCACTGCATCGTCGGGTGACATCAGCCTTGTAGAGACCGGTTCGTTCCCACGAATTTCAGCGTTCACTTCAGCTTCGATGGCAGCAATGTCGTCCTCGCTCAGCGCGGACTGATGCGAGAAGTCGAAGCGCAAGCGATCTTCGGCGACGAGCGAGCCCTTTTGGGTCACATGCTCGCCCAGCCGGTTGCGCAGTGCCGTGTGGAGCAGGTGGGTGGCGGAGTGATTGGCGCGGATGCGATCGCGACGCTCGGCATCAATGGCGAGCCGCACCTCGTCACCGACGTGGACTTCGCCCTCATCGACGGTGCTGTAATGCGCGTGCAGGCGCCCAAGCGGCTTGCCGGTATCGCGGACCGTGATGCGTAGGCCATCATGCGTCGAGATCATACCGCTATCGCCAGTCTGCCCGCCGCTCTCGCCATAGAATGGCGTCTGGTTGGTCACGATGATCACATCGTCCCCCGCGCCGGCCGATTCGGCCTCGACGCCGTCCTTTAGGATCGCGACAACCCGGCCTTCGCCCTGCGTAGCGCTGTAGCCGGTGAACTCGGTGGCTCCTTCGCGTTCCGCTATGGTGAACCAGACCTCGCCGTCTGCGGCCTCGCCACTGCCTTTCCAGGCAGCCCGGGCAGCCGCACGCTGGCGGGCCATTGCGGTATCGAACCCCTCTCGGTCGACCGATATGCCCTGTGCGCGCAAAGCGTCCTCGGTCAGGTCGTAGGGGAAGCCGTAGGTGTCGTAGAGCTTAAACGCGACTTCGCCATCGAGCACGTCGCCGGTGCCCATATCGCCCGTCGCATCATCGAGCAACCGGAGACCTTTCTCGAGCGTCTCACGGAAGCGTGTTTCTTCGCGCTGCAAGGTCTCTTCGATCAGCGACTGGCCTCGCACCAGTTCAGGATAGGCCTGCCCCATCTCGCCAACCAGCGTCGGAACCAGACGATGCATCAGCGGTGTCTTGGCACCTAGCAGGTGGGCGTGGCGCATTGCCCTGCGCATGATCCGGCGGAGCACGTAACCGCGCCCTTCGTTGGATGGCAAAACGCCATCTGCGATCAGGAAACCGGTCGCGCGCAGGTGATCGGCAATAACGCGATGACTCGCGATCGTTTCGTCGGTCGCCTGTTCGTGGAGCTGCGCTTCGGCGGCTTCGATCAGCGTTTTGAACGTATCGGTGTCGTAGTTGTTGTGGACGCCCTGAAGCACCGCGGCGATCCGCTCGAGCCCCATGCCGGTATCGATGTTCTGGTTCGGCAGGTCGCCGATGATCTCACCGCCGCGCTGTTCGTGCTGCATGAACACGAGGTTCCAGATCTCCACGAAACGATCGCCGTCCTCGTCGGGCGATCCCGGGGGGCCCCCAGCGATGTGGTCCCCGTGATCCCAGAAGATTTCCGAACACGGTCCGCAGGGGCCATCATCCCCCATCGCCCAGAAGTTGTCCTTCGTCGCGATCCGGATGATCCGCTCTTCGGGAAGGCCGGCGATCTTCTTCCACAGGTCGAACGCCTCGTCGTCGGTATGATAGACCGTTGCAGTCAGGCGGTCCGGATCGAGACCAAATTCCTTCGTAAGCAGCGTCCAGGCATTTTCGATCGCCTGTTCCTTGAAATAGTCACCGAACGAAAAATTGCCGAGCATCTCGAAGAAGGTATGATGCCGTGCCGTATAACCGACATTGTCGAGATCGTTGTGCTTGCCGCCAGCACGCACGCATTTTTGGGCGCTCACCGCACGTGGAGAGGGTGGCGTTTCAAGGCCAGTAAAAACGTTCTTGAAGGGGACCATCCCGGCGTTGACGAACATCAGGCTGGGATCGTTGTGAGGAACCAGCGGTGCGGAAGCAACGCGGGTGTGGCCCCGTCCTTCGAAGAATTCGAGAAAGGTCCGGCGGATATCGTTGGTGCTCGTCATATGGGGCTGAGTTAGGCAAGAACCTGCGGGCGGACAAGCTTTCGAAGTGGTTGTCACAACATCCCGCGCAGATAACCGAAAAGCCGGCCGCTGGACCTTCTCGAAAGAAGGCATGCGATCCGGCTTTCCGGGTTTCCGGGCGCGCTACGCACCCGCTTGAGAAAAAGCGATCAGTCCTCCGCGTCAGGTCCGACCATCATCTCCTCGGCGACGTCGTCGGTCTTGCCGCGGATTGCAGCCTCCAACCGGTCGCAAATTTCGGGGTTTTCCTTAAGGAAGGTCTTGGCGTTCTCGCGCCCCTGGCCGATCCGGGTGCTGTCGTAGGAGAACCACGAACCGGACTTCTCGACGATGCCAGCCTTTACGCCGAGGTCGAGGATTTCGCCGATCTTGGAAATGCCTTCGCCGTACATGATGTCGAATTCGACTTGTTTGAACGGGGGGGCGACCTTGTTTTTGACTACTTTCACACGTGTGGAGTTGCCGATAATCTCGTCGCGATCCTTGATCTGTCCGGTGCGGCGGATGTCGAGGCGGACCGAAGCGTAGAACTTCAGCGCATTACCGCCCGTCGTCGTCTCCGGATTGCCGTACATCACGCCGATCTTCATCCGCAGCTGGTTGATGAAGATGACCATGCACTTGGAACGGTTGATCGAC
>PBYQ01000018.1 GCA_002729695.1 Citromicrobium sp.
AGCGACCCCTTGTACCCAAAACAAGTGCGCTACCAGGCTGCGCCACTCCCCGACCGATTTCCCGCATAGCGCCGAGCTTGGTGGACCCGGCAGGACTCGAACCCGCGACCTAGCCGTTATGAGCGGCCAGCTCTAACCAACTGAGCTACAGGCCCCCGGGGTTTATGCCATCGCGACCGCAGCCGCTACCCGCGAACGCGCGGTTTCGCAAGCGGAGCGTGTCGATTAACAGCGCTGGGCTGCGGCCCACACCTCGGCCACTGTGGTCGGCGTGACATCGCGCGTTGCCATGTAGGCGTAGACGCCGCGCAGCCACTCGAACAACGCCTCCAGATCGGCCTGCGTGTGCACATAGGGCGTGTTGCCCGGCTCGAGCGACGGGCTGTGGAAGGACAGGACCAGAAGCGGGAGGCCTTGCGAGAGCGCGGCATCGACCGCGCGGATCGCGGCAGGAAGCGGCGTTCCTTCGGGCGTTAAACCTATCCGCTCCAGCAATCCGGTCCGCGCGGCAATGCCTGCGCCACGGGGAATGCGTTCGAGCTTCGGGAAAAGCGAGCGCCCGTGGCGGGCCAACGCCCCGGTGTAGACCGTGGTCAGCGGCAGTTCGAGCAGCGTGCGATCGTCGTCGACCCAATAGGGGCTGTTGGGAAAGGCGCTGTAATCGCGTCCGTGGCCGGGTGAATAATCGTAGAGCGCGCGGACCGAGCTATCGATGGTCACGCCGGTGTCCTGCAGCAGCTTTCTGGTTGCGGGGCCGAGGCCATAGCGGCCTGCGCGGTAGATGATCGGGGCGCTGCCGAATGCTTCCTCGATCGCATCGCGCAGGGAAGTGAACTTGGCGCGTTCGAGCTCGGGCGGCAGGTTGCCGGCGAAGGAATTGTGGACGTTGACCTCTTCTTCGAAAGGAGGGTTCACCCACGGGTGCAACTGCACGCCCACCTCGGCTTTGCCGCGCCGTACCGCATCGCCGATGATCTCCTTCGCGAGGCTCGATTGCACGATCGGCCAGTCGACGAGGTAAACGGGCGATGCGCCCAGTTCCTCGCACAGCGACTGAAAGGCGGGGATGCCGCTCAGGTGTGTGAGATCGTGCCGGTCGCGGGTGAAGGGGCCGGTCCAGTCGAAGCCTTCTTCGGTATCGACCGTCAGCAAGGAGGCAGGAGCGAAGCCGGGTGCGAATGTCGCGGCCTGCGCTGGCTTGGGTAATGTCAGCATGAATCGTCGCCCCTGTCGCGAGGAGCAGCACGAACCGCGTCGTCAGACGTGCTCGGGCACCTCGGCGGATGGGGTAGCGGCGGGTTCCTGCGCGGTCAAAGCGGGCAGGGTGAGTATCAACCGCCGGTTTTCCCGCCGCAGGCTGCCGCCGATGGCGCGTGCCTCTGCCCGTGCCAGCCGGAGCGCGAAACCGGGGCCGAACGGGCCGGCGCTGATGGCCACCGAAAGCGGCTTTCCGCGCGCGCCGAAGATGTCTTCGCTGCCGTTGAGCGAGGCTGGCAGGTCGGCCACGAATTGCGCCATGTTCGCGCCGGAACTCTGGTCGTGCTCCAGCGTGAGCGCCAGCTTCTCGCTCGGGGCGGCGGCAGAGCCGAGCGTCGCGAGAATGCGCCAGCTCAGCAATTCGGCCTCGGGCCGGGCGAGGTCGACCCGGCACACCCCGCCAAGCGTCGCAACGAAGCCCGCGTTGCGCGGCTGCAGCAGCGGAAGCAGCTGCGCGAGGTGCTGGCGGAAGATCGCGGCAAGGTCCGCATCGCCGCCGGTCGGACGCAGGCGGCCGCTTTCGAGTCGGCTGAGCCGCTCCAAATCGTCGAATCCGGCGAGCATCCTGGCGCTGTCGCCTGCGATACCCGCAGCAAGCGCGCGATAATCGTGCGGCACCGGCCCCACGACCTGCTGCTGGATGACCTCGGCAAAACCCTGGATCGCGTTTACGGGCGTGCGCAGCTCATGGAGGAGTTGCCGCAGGCGGTCGCTCTGGTTGCCCGGCTCCTCAGCCCGCAATGGTCGGCGGAACCCGCCAGCATAGCCAAGGAAACGTCCATCGGGGCTCGAGAAGCGAGGTTGCGCGTCGAGGATCCATTCACCCTCGATCGCAGGCCCGCCTTCAAGCGTGACCGCCAGCCCGTGGAGCGGAAGTTGCCGTTCGATCGCTTCGGAAAGCTCTTCGGGCAAGATCGACGGTAGCGACAGGTACATCACGCGCGAAGCGGCGAAACTGTCCGCCCAGTCGATCGTCCCGCCGGTGTCGGTGGAGAAACCGAAGCCGGTCAGCTCCTCCTGCCGGGTGCTCTCGTCGGCGAAAGGCAGGGTAGGCGCGGCGTGATCTTGCGCGACGGGTTCGCGCGGAGTTCTCGGCTCGCCTTCCTCGCGGGCGCGCTGGAATGCCTCGATCCTGTGGCGAAGCGCGGTGATTTCGCTCTGCGGCTGATTGCCGACGTCGTCGTTCGCGTCCGCTCCGGATACACCCGCCGCAACGGCGCCGGCGGCGGTAGCGACATCGCCCGCGCTCATGGTGCCGTCCTGCGGTTCGGGTTCGACGGATTCGTCGTCATCCACTTCGGTATACTCGCCGTCGACGATGTCCTCATCGTCATGCTCGCGATTATCACCCGCCAAGGTCGGCTCCGGCCGAGATTCCGTCTCCACGCCCGGCTGTTCCACCAGCGGCTCAGGCTCGGGCGGGAGCGGCAGGGCGCGGTCATGCACGCCGAGCCGTTCGAGCAGTGCGTCGACCTTCTCGGGCAGATCGCGGCGCAGGCGCAGGAAACCCCGTGCTCGAACCGGCAGTTCCGGGATCAGGGCGAGCCATTGGGCTTCCGTCAGCCGTGCGGTGGAAAGCGTGGCCGACGCGATGTCGGGCTCCGCCTCGGCGAAATGCGCTACCAGCGCAGGATCGTTCAGGCGGCGTCCCTGTTCGCGGACGATTTCCGCCCGTTCGCGTACGGAAATGACGTCGGCCAGCGAATCGAGCCGCAAGCGTGCCGCAGCCAGCAGGCTGGGGTCGCGGCCCGGCTGCGGGCGTCCCAGCAGGTCGAGAAGCTGGCGATACTGCGTGCGCGCCCCCGCGCTGGCTCCCGCCTTCTGGCGCAGGACGGTGGCAAGGCGATCGTCGAACTGCATGGCGGGGTGGGGGCAGGGCTCCGGCGAGAAACAGGGGTGATCCGCCGTGCCATCCCGACGCGACGTGTATGGTGCATAAACCTTTACCACGGCACGGGAATGACAGTCAGTCCCCACGTTGCAAAGCGGGACATTCGCTGCCATGAACAATAATGTTAGCGACCCGAATTATTAACAAAGGCGATCCTTTCAGGAATCGCCCGGGTGGCAGCAGGGATGATTGATTGTTGCGAGGGGGGCGGATGGCCAATCTGGACGAGATAGACCGGCAGCTTTTGCAGGAATTGCAAGCTGAGGGTCGTGTTACCAATGTGGAGCTGGCGCGACGCGTCGGGCTGACGGCACCGCCGTGCCTGCGCCGTGTGCGCGCGCTCGAAGATGAAGGCGTGATCCGCGGCTATCACGCCGATCTGGAACCATCGAAGCTTGGCTTCGCGATCGTGGTTTTCGCGATGGTCAGCCTGAAGAGCCAGGCCGAAACTGCCCTTCGCGAATTCGAAGAGGCGATGCAGGATCTGCCCGAAGTGCGCGAAGTCCACATGCTCAATGGCGAAATCGACTTCATTCTCAAGATCGTAAGCCGCGATCTTCAGAGCTTCCAGGAATTCCTCACCAGCAAGCTGACACCTGCGCCAAACGTGGCGAGCGTGAAGACATCGCTGACGATCCGGACGAGCAAATATACGCCAGGCGTGCCGCTGCGGTGAGCAGACTGCGGCCGACGGTACGCGATTTTGCGTCCCTGAAGCTTATCGCAGCATACGGGGCGGGCATGGCGGCGATCGTCTGGCTGCTCGACTGGCTGGACTATCGGCGCGCGATCCACGATCGCTCGGGTGAACTTTACGTTCTTGCCGTCGCGGTGATTTTCGCGCTGCTTGGCGGCTGGCTCGCGCTTCGTCTGATCCCGCGACCCGCGACCGGGACGTTCGTCGCCAATGAGGCGGCTCTTCGCCAGTTGCGGATCAGTGCGCGTGAACGCGAGGTACTGGCACTGCTGGCGAAGGGCGCGACGAACAAGGGCATCGCCCGCACGCTCGAAATCTCTCCCAATACCGTAAAGACTCACGTCGCATCGCTTTACGCCAAGCTGGAGGCGTCGAACCGGACGCAAGCCGTGGCGCAGGCTCGCGCGCTCTCCATCCTGCCGTAAAGCCGGGTGACCGGCCCGATCTCACCCGTTTGGGTGATAGGCGGGTGGATCACGACGCGCGTAGTCATCATCGCATCGAATCAGGCAACACGGGGAGAATTTCGATGTTCAGGGTAATCGCGGTGTACGGGCTGATCGCCGGAGCGATCGTGGCAGCTGCCATGGTCGCATCGATGGCGATCGGCGCGCACAGCATGGTGGTTGGATACCTATCCATGCTGGTTGCGCTCAGCATGGTCTTCGTCGGGATCAAGAAATATCGCGACGATCAGCTGGGCGGGGTGATTGGGTTCTGGCCCGCTGCGGGAGTGGGCCTGGGTATCTCGGCGGTCGCTTCGCTGTGTTATGCGGTGGGCTGGGAGGTTTACCTCTATTCGACCGACTACAGCTTCATGGCAGATTACGCGAACAGCGTTGTCGCGTCGGCCAAAGCCGATGGCGCATCGAGCGCCGAGATTGCGAAGATGCAGGCCGACATGGCTGGGTTCGCGAAGAGTTACGAGAATCCGGTCTATCGGTTCCTGATCACGCTGAGCGAAATCGCGCCGGTCGCCATTCTCGTGACGCTGCTCTCCGCCGCCCTGCTACGCAACCGCCGCTTTCTCCCCGCTCGCACGGTGGGGTGAACCTGCGGCCAGCGCAGCACCCGCTTCATCGAGAAGTGTATCTCTTTGCGGTGCGGAAGCGTTTGCCCCGCGTACCTTTTCCGCTGTCGTCTAGTCGGTGAGGACAGCGGAAAAGATTATCCCGCGGGGCGAAGCGTAAGTGGCACGCGCTGCTAGCTATCGCGCTCGGCCAGCCATTGCTCCAGCCACTTGATCGAATAGTCGCCGTTCAGGATGTCGGCCTCTCCGAGCAAGGCCTGGTGTAGCGGAATGTTCGTCTTGGGGCCCTCAACCACCATCTCGCCCAGCGCACGCCTGAGACGCATGATGCAGCGTTCGCGTGTGCGACCGTAGACGATCAGCTTCGCGATCATGCTGTCGTAATAGGGCGGGATCGAATAGCCTGCGTAGAGCCCGCTATCGACGCGCACATGCATGCCGCCCGCCGCGTGGTAGGCCGAAACCTTGCCGGGCGAGGGGGCGAAGGTGAACGGGTCTTCCGCGTTGATCCGGCATTCGATCGCATGCCCTTCGAAATGGATTTCGTCCTGCGTCACCGACAGCGGCTTGCCTTCGGCCACGCGGATCTGTTCGCGCACCAGATCGACGCCGGTGATCGCTTCGGTCACCGGATGTTCGACTTGCAGGCGGGTGTTCATCTCGATGAAGA
Source organism: Citromicrobium sp. (assembly GCA_002729695.1). GTDB lineage: Bacteria > Pseudomonadota > Alphaproteobacteria > Sphingomonadales > Sphingomonadaceae > Alteriqipengyuania. The sequence continues at coordinate 5,546 of PBYQ01000018.1, forward strand.
AGAACTCGCCGTTTTCCCACAGGAACTCGATCGTGCCCGCACCGCGATAGCCCATTGCAGCCATTGCGTCGGCGCAGATCTTGCCCATCCGGTCGCGCTCTTCGGAAGACAGCACGGGCGAGGGCGCCTCTTCGAGCACCTTCTGATGACGCCGCTGGAGCGAACAGTCGCGTTCGCCCAGATGGATCGCATTGCCATTGCCGTCGCCGAAGACCTGGAATTCGATGTGGCGCGGATTGCCGAGATACTTTTCCAGATAGACGGTGTCGTCGCCAAAGGCCGATTTCGCTTCGGACTTCGCCTGGCTCATCAGGCTTTCGAGCTGGTCTTCTTCGGGCACCACCTTCATGCCGCGTCCGCCGCCGCCGCTCGCCGCCTTTACCAACACCGGATAACCGATTTCGGCGGCGATCAGCTTGGCTTCCTCGACCGTGGCGACTGCGCCCGGGCTGCCCGGCACCAGCGGCAGGCCGAGTTCGCCCGCCGTGGTCTTCGCAGTCACCTTGTCGCCCATCGTGCGGATGTGTTCGGGCTTGGGGCCGATCCACTTGATGTCGTGCGCTTCGACTATTTCGGCGAACTTGGCGTTCTCGGACAGGAAGCCGTACCCGGGATGGATCGCGTCGGCATGCGCGATTTCCGCCGCCGAGATGATGTTGGCGATGTTGAGATAGCTTTCGCCCGCAGGCGGCGGGCCGATGCAGACCGCGTGGTCCGCCAGCCGCACGTGCATCGCGTCGGCATCGGCGGTCGAGTGCACGGCGACGGTTTCGATGCCCATCTCATGCGCCGCACGGTGGATGCGCAGCGCGATTTCGCCGCGATTGGCGATCAGGATGCGGGTAATGGCCATGCTTTGCGTCCTCAGTCGATGACGACCAGCGGCTGGTCGAATTCGACCGGCTGGGCATTGTCGACCAGGATGGCTTTGACGGTGCCGCTACGCGGCGCGGTGATCGGGTTCATCACCTTCATCGCTTCCACGATCAGCAGCGTCTGGCCTTCCTTGACCGAGGCGCCAACAGTGATGAAGTCCGCCGCGCCGGGTTCGGGCGCGAGATAGACCGTGCCGACCATGGGCGAAGGGACCGCATTGGTGAGGTCCGGGCCGGTATCGGCGGCGGGTTGCGGCGCGGCCTGCTGGGCCGGCGCAGCGGCAGGTGCCGCCATCTGCGGCGCGGGTGCGGCATAGGCTGCGGCCTGAAGTTCGCGCGCGACGCGCAGCTTGCGGTCGCCATCCTCGACTTCGATCTCGGAAAGACCGGTTTCGGAAAGGAGTTCTGCCAGCTCGCGCACGAGCTCGATGTCGACGTTCATTTTCGATTTGCGACCGGAATTGCGGCTATGCTCTGCCATGTACAACCTTGATCGATGAATGGGGGAAGAGGGGCGTATGCGCCCGCCTTCGCGTTCATGCAAGGTTTAGAGAGCGGCTGCCGCGTCGATTGCGTCGAGATAGGAGGGGAGGCCCTTGCCCTTGAAGCAGGCGACCGCGCCTTCGCCGATATAGGAAACATGGCGGAAATCCTCGCGCGTCTGCGGGTCCGACAGGTGCACCTCTATCACAGGCGGGGTGATTGCCTTGGCCGCATCGAGCAGCGCGACAGAAGTGTGGGTATAGGCTGCAGCGTTGATGATCACCGCCTTTGCGTCCGCCGCGTGTGCCTCGTGCAGCCAGTCGACCAGCGTGCCTTCGTGGTTGGTCTGTCGGAACTCGACGGCGAGCCCGTGCTCGTGCGCCTTCCCAGCGCACGCCGCCTCGATCTCGGCCAGCGTGGTGGTGCCGTAAATCTCGGGCTCGCGGGTGCCGAGCAAGTTGAGGTTGGGGCCGTTGAGAATGAATAAGGTTGAAGGCATGGGCTGCTTTTAGCGAGCTGTTGCGCCTTGCGGAATAGCGGTGAGGCGAGACCGGCTTTCTTCTTGCGCAAAGCGCGAAGAGTGACATCGTGCGACGCATGAACGCTCAGAACGCCGCAGATTCTTACATCCTCACCCTCTCGTGCCACGATACTGTCGGCATCGTTGCGGCGATTAGCGGCCATCTGGCGAAGATCGGCGGGTTTATCGTCAACAGCCAGCAATATGCCGATCTCGAATCGGGTCATTTCTTCCTGCGCATCGAGTTTCAGCCTCATGGCGACCACTTCCCCGGCTCGCTCGACGAATTGACGAAGGGGTTCGAGCCCATCGCGCAGGCTTACGAGATGCGGTGGGAATTGCGGCCGTCGTCGCACAAGCCGAAACTGTTGATCGCGGTGTCGAAGGGCAGCCACTGCCTGAACGACCTGCTCTATCGCTGGCGTACCGGGAACCTGCCGGTCGAGATCGTCGGTGTCGTCTCCAACCACCCGGACCTGCGCGACCTGACCGAGTGGCATGGAGTGCCGTATCACCACCTCCCGATGACACCCGAGACCAAGGAGCAGCAGGAAGCGGCGCTGCTATCGCTGGTCGAGAATAGCGGAGCCGACTACCTGATCCTGGCGCGCTACATGCAGGTGCTTTCGCCCGAGCTGGTCGAGCGCCTTGCGGGGCGCTGCATCAATATCCATCACAGCTTCCTGCCCAGCTTCAAGGGCGCACGGCCCTACGCCCGCGCGCACGAGCGCGGGGTGAAGCTGATCGGCGCGACCGCGCATTTCGTGACCAGTGACCTCGATGAAGGGCCGATCATCGAACAGGATGTGGAGCGGGTCGATCACCGCGCAACCGAGCAGGACCTGGTCGTGATGGGCCGCGACATCGAGGCGCGCGTGCTCGCCCGGGCAGTCCGCTGGACGGCCGAGCAGAAGGTGTTCCTCAACGGCGCGCGGACAGTGGTATTTCGATAGTCCGGGCGGGGCAGTACTCCTACCGCTCCACGCCCTTGATCTTTCCCCACTGGCGGGCGGCGGTGTAGCCGAGGTAGCCGGTGCCGAAGAGCGCGTAGAGTTCTTCTGGCAGGCCGCGCAGGTAGGCGGTGATGCCGTTGCCGATGTTCACCGCCATGCGCGGATCGAAGGCGGAGAGGACGCCCATCGGCAGCGCGAACAGGATCATCGCGTACATTACGTAGAGAAAGCTCGGCCGCGCGCGGCTGGTCCAGGGGTCGGGCGATTGCGCCTCGGCGATGATCGCGGCCATCTGCGCTTCGACCAGCTTCAATTCCTGCGAACCTTCCAGCGCGAGCAGTTCGAGCTTGGCTTTCGCACGCGCCTCCTTGTCGGGAATGATCTTGTCGATGATCAAGGCGAGGGGACCGATCAGACTATCGATGATGGGCATGGGCGTGACTCCGGTGTGTTGGAGTTCAATCATGTAACCAGATAGGTTCGTGTAGGAAAATGGTTTGCGGGCTCACGGCCCGTCGCTAGGCCACCCACCAGCACACACACGCAATGGAAGAGGCGCATAATGGCAGGCATCTGGTTCGACGATATGGAAGTGGGGCAGGTTATCGACCACCCGATCCGCCGCACAGTGACCGAGACGGACAATGTCATGTTCACCTGCATGACGCACAATCCGGCGCAGCTTCACCTCGACGAGGAATATATGAAGGGTACCGAATTCGGCACCCGGATCGTCAATTCGTGCTTCACCTTGTCCGTGATGGTCGGGATTTCGGTCAACGACACCACCCTGGGAACCGCGATAGCCAACCTGGGATGGGACGAGGTCCGCTTTCCCAAGCCGCTGTTCCACGGCGATACGATCCGGATCGAGACCGAGATCGTGGGCCTGCGCGAAAGCAAGAGCCGCCCCGAGGCGGGCATCGTCACTTTCGAGCACCGCGCCTTCAACCAGCACGGCGATCTGGTCGCGAGCTGCAAGCGCAGCGGTCTTCAGCGCAAGAGGCCTGCCGAAGCCTGAATGAGGCTTTGTGACAGTCTCATGCTGGAATGATGCAGGGAGAAATAGCGGAAATCCGCGATATCGGATGTTTCGAATATGACTCAATGAAGACAATGTTACAGTTATGTTGCAGTTTGCCGCCGTTAGCTGCATAAGTCTCCTGCTGAAAACAGGAGAGAGAGATGCTGATTCAAGGAATGATGGCGGTCGCGATGCTGCTCCAGGGCGCTCAGGCCACTCCGATGACCCCCGAGCCGATCGCTATGGTCGAAACCCAGGACGATCCGGCGGTCTTGATCAACCTTGGCGTACAATTGGCAAATGCGGGCGAGCACGATGCGGCGCGCGCGGCCTTCGAAAAGGTGCGCGCCATGCGGTCCGACTACACGCTCGAAACGGTCGACGGACGCTGGGTCGACCCGGCGGAATTGGCCCGCACGGGTCTCAAGATGCTGGATAACGGTGAATTCGGCGTCGCGAAGACGGATCTCGCCAACCGCTGATTGGTGACGCGCTGCGCGTGCGGCGGGATGCTTCGCCGCCGCGCATGCCGCCCTCACTCTGACGAAGAGAACCGCACCCAAGGTGGGGCGGTGCACGTTATTTCGGCGACAAGCCGTTGCAGAATAGAGACAACACGCGGGAACCATTCGTTCGCATGTCACTGCGCTGTCATGTATGATGCGCAAGGCGACAGGACGGAGGGCTCGATGATTCTCGGGACATCGGGTCGGCTCGCGGTTTTCGCAGTGCTGACCCTGCTTACGGCCCCGGCGCGGGCCGATGTGATGGAAATTGGCGAGAATGGCGCGCGATGGATTGCGGGCCAGAACGCCGGTATGCCTGTGTCCGGCTTCGAACTCACTCCTGCGCAGGCCGCCGCCATCGGCGAGATCGAAAGCGAACTCGTCTCGCTCGACGAATATGATGCGATCGCGGACCTGCCCGATCATGCGACTACCGATCCGCGTGTCACTGCCGATGGCGTTCCCGTCGACTACCGCGCCAAGGTGGCCGAACTTTCCGCCCGCTTCGATCTGAGCCCCAGCCTGATCGAGGCGCTGGTTTGGCAGGAGAGTCGCTGGCGAACGAACGCAGTATCGCCGGTGGGAGCGCGCGGACTCGCCCAGCTGATGCCGGGCACTGCTCGCGATTTGGGCGTCAATGCCGACGATCCCTTCGCCAATCTGGAGGGCGGGGCGCGCTACCTGCGCGAACAGCTCGACCGGTTCGACGGCGACCTGGAAAAGGCGCTCGCCGCGTATAATGCCGGGCCGGGCCGCGTGATCCGCGCCAACGGCGTCCCGCGCATTCGCGAGACGCAAGCTTACGTGGCGGCCATCATGGGGCGTCTCGCCAATCATTCGCGTAACGATTAGAGGGTATTACATGAAATCGACCACTCGCCTTGCCGCGCTGTTCGCATTTGTTTCGCCTAGCGCGGCGCTGGCGCAGATGCAGCAGCAAGACCCGGCGGGCTCCGGCCCGATCGTCAACGCGCTCGCTTGGTTGCAAGGCACGCTGCTGGGCAACGTCGCGACCATGGTTGCGGTGATGGCGGTTGCTGCCGTGGGCTTCATGATGCTGACCGGCCGCATGAACTGGCGCTTTGGCGCCACCGTCATCATCGGCGTGTTCATCCTGTTCGGCGCGGCCTCTATCGTGTCGGGCATCCAGGCTGCGGCCGGGTAAGAGAGGGGGCAGGGGTCGCACATGGATCAGCTTGTCCGCCATCCGGTTCACCGCGCGCTGACGCGCCCGCAGATGTTCGCGGGCGTGACCCTCAACTATTTCATCATCAACATCGGCGTGACGACCGAGGTGTTCCTGATCACGGGAAGCTGGCTGGCATTGCCGGTCGCCGTGGTGATGCACGGCATCGGATATTTCGCCTGCCTGCGCGAACCGCGCATTTTCGACCTGTGGATCACCAAGGTCAGCAAATGCCCGCGCATCAAGAATTACAAGCGGTGGGGCTGCAACAGCTACGCGGCTTGAGAGCAAGCCGACCTAGGAGGGTCGACGCATGAGCAAATGGAAAGGAGCTGCCGCCTGGAGCGCGAAGGAAGCCCGCGTTGGCGACCGGCTGCCCTATGCGCGTCTCGTCGACGAGAACACGCTGCTGCTGCGCGACGGTTCGCTGCTCACCGCCTTGCAGGTGCCCGGCCTCCTGTTCGAAACCGAGGATACCGAAGCGCTCAACGCCCACGCCGCGACGCGTGAGGTGATGTTGCGCTCGACGCTCGATTCGCGCTTCGTGATGTACCACCATGTGATCCGGCGGCGGGTCGAGGTGGAGCTGGATGCCGAGTTCACCGATCCGCTCGCGCGGCATATCGACGCGCGGTGGAAGGAGCGGCTCGGCTCGGGGTCGCTGTTCATCAATGACCAGTTCGTCACGCTGATCCGTCGGCCCGCGCGCGGCAAGGCGGGCTGGGTGGAAAAGGCGAGCAAGGCGCTCAACGCGCGCAAGAAGGATGCTGTCGAGGTTGACCCGAAGGATCTGCGCAGCCTCCGCGCTGCGGCGACCGGCCTCGTCGCGTCGCTGCAACCCTACGGCGCGGCCTTGCTGGGCAACTATATCGGGCCCAAGGGTTTCGAGAATTCGGAAATCCTCGAATTGCTTTCCGCACTTTACAACGGCGAAATGCGGCCCGTGCGCCGGCCCGCCGAGGATCGCGATATCGGCCATTTCCTGCCCTATCGGCGGGCGAGTTTCGGGCTCGACGCGATGGAGCTGCGCGGTAGCGGCGAACCCGATTTCGCTTCGATCCTGAGCCTCAAGGACTATCCCGACGCGACCAGCCCTGGCCTGCTCGATAGCTTGCTCAGGCTTCCCTACGAAATGGTCGTTTCGGAGAGCTATGCGCCGAGCGAGCGGACCACCGCACGCGAGCGGATGGACCTTGCAATCCGGCGGCTGCGCTCGGTCGACGAAGAGGCGCAGGCCGAACGCGTAGACATGCTCGCCGCGCGCGATGCGCTGGGCAATGGCGCGGTCGGTTTCGGCGATCACCACCTGAGTGTGCTGGTGCGGGAACGCACGCTGCCCCGGCTCGACGACGCGACCGCTGCATGCTCCGCCGCGCTGGCCGACACGGGTGCGATCGTCGTGCGCGAAGATACCAATCTGGAGCCCGCCTTCTGGGCGCAGTTCCCCGGGAACGAGCACTATATCGTGCGCCGCGCGATGATCTCTTCCGCCAATATGGCGAGCTTCGGTTCGCTGCACGGCTTCGCGCTGGGGCAGGCAGAGGGTAACCACTGGGGCGAAGCGGTTACGCTGCTGGAAACGACCAGCGCGACGCCGTTCTTCTTCAACTTCCACAATGGCGATCTGGGCAATTTCTCGGTCATCGGCCCGTCGGGGTCGGGCAAGACCGTGGTGATGAACTTCCTCGCCGCGCAGGCGCAGAAGTTCAATCCGCGCACGGTGCTGTTCGACAAGGATCGTGGTGCGGAGCTGTTCGTGCGCGGGATCGGCGGGCGCTATGATCGCATTTATGCGGGCGAGCCATCGGGGTTCAATCCGCTCTCGCTGCCCGATACGCCTGCCAGTCGCGCCTTCCTGCGTGACTGGCTGGGCGTGATGCTCAAGGCCGAGGGGCCGGAGGAACTGCAGACAGTCAGCCACGCGGTCGACGCGGCGTACGAGAACGATGCGAGCCTGCGTCGCCTGCGCAATTTCCGCGAATTGCTGAGCGGCACGCGCCGCCCCGAGCCGGGCGATCTCGCCGATCGTCTCTCGGCATGGATCCATGGCGGTGAATATGCCTGGCTGTTCGACAACGAGACCGACGAGCTCGATCTGAACCGCAAGACGCTCGGCTTCGATATGACCGCGCTGCTCGAAAACCCGCGGTTGCGCACGCCGACGATGATGTACCTGTTCCACCGGATCGAGGAACGGCTCGACGGCGAGCCGACCATGATCCTGATCGACGAGGGCTGGAAGGCGCTCGACGATGAAGTCTTCGCCGCGCGCATTCGCGACTGGTTGAAGACCCTGCGGAAACGCAACGCGCTGGTCGGGTTTGCGACGCAGTCTGCGCGCGATGCGCTGGAGAGCCGCATCTCCACCGCGCTGGTCGAACAGACCGCGACGATGGTGTTCATGCCCAACAGCCGCGCGCGGCCCGAGGATTATTGCGACGGGTTCGGGCTTACGAGCCACGAACTCGCGCTGATCCGCACGCTGCCCGCGCACAGCCGCTGTTTCCTCGTCCGCCAGCCCGATGCGAGCGTGGTCGTTCGCCTCGACCTGTCGAATGCGCCCGAAGTCCTCACGATCCTCTCGGGTCGCGAAAGCAGCGTGCGCCGGCTCGATCTGCTGCGCGAGGCGGTGGGCGACGATCCCGCCGACTGGTTCCCCGCGCTTACCGGCCATGCGTGGCCGGGCGAAAAGAGCGACGGCCCGTCGGATGATGACGGTGCGTTGCTGCCGTTCAAGCAGGCTGCGGAATGAACGCGTCGGGAACCTGCCAACTGGCGATGTCCGAAGCCGCAGGCGGCGTTGCCGCCGCGCTGCAGGCGGTCAATTGCGTAGCTGCGGAAGTCACCGGAGCCACTTTCGGGCGGTTGTTCGCACCTGGTGGCGCGCTCGTCACGGCGCTGACCATCATGCTGACGCTGTACGTCGCGTTCTTCGCGATCCAGCTCGTCACCGGCCGCAGCACGCTCGGCGTCAGCACGCTCACGCCGAAGATGCTGCGGATCGGGCTCGTGCTGACCTTCGTGACCAGCTGGATCGCCTATCAGGCGGTGTTCTGGAACATCTTCGTCCTCGGCCCCGACTGGCTCGCGGGCATTCTCACCGGAGACGATGGCTCTGCGACCCAGACATTTGCGACGAAGGTGGATACTGTCTTCACCGCCGTTCAGCAGGCCTCGCAGGGGAAAGAGGATATCGAAACCTTCTCTCCGGCCGGAATGATGTGGATGGGTGCGTTGCTGTTCATGCTCGGCACCGTGGGCGTGCTTGTGACGGCGCGCATTGCGCTTGCCCTGCTGGTGGCGCTCGGCCCGATCTTCCTCGTGCTGGCCCTGTTCGACGGGACGCGCGGGCTCTTCGTGGGCTGGCTCAAGGGGCTGACCATGATGGCGCTGACGCCGCTGTTCGCGGTTCTGGGCGGGTCGATCATGCTTGAAATGTCGATCCCGGTCATTTCGGCGCTGAATGCGATGCCGGGCGAAATTCCCGCCCGCGCCGCGATGGCGTTCTTCATGATCGGCGCGGTGCATGTTGCGCTCATGATGATGGTGCTGAAGGTGATGGGCACCGTCGTGGGCGGATGGCAGGTCTTCGGCCTCGCCAGAAGCGATAGCGACAGCGGGCAGGGCGGACGTTCCAACACCGCTGCTGCCTCGGCACCTGCCGTGCAGAGCGTGTACAATTCGGCCAACGGATCGCAGCCTGCGCAATCGAGTGCCGCACGCCGAACCGCCGTGGTCGCCGCCACCCCGCCGATGGCCGCCAACGATTCCGGGGGCGGATCGGGAGGAGCGGGCGGCGCCCGCGTGACGAAGGTCTACGCGACCTCTTCAGGCAATGGTCAGGCCGGGGAAACTAGCAAGGCCGCATCGCGCACCACGGGGCTTGGCTCCCGCTTCAAGGCTGCGCCTGCACGCCAGACGGAGAAAGTGAAATGATCCGCGCGATTATGCCCGCGCTCGCCTGTATCGCCCTGCTCGGCGCGAGCCCTTCGCTCGCGAATGATCCGCGACTTGTCGAACGTATGTACGATCCCGACGAGGTGATCCTCGTCCAGGGCAAGACCGATGTTCAGGCGATGATCCAGTTCGGCGACGACGAAGCGATCGAGAATGTTGCGATCGGCGATTCCGCCGCCTGGCAGGTGAGCCCGAACCAGCGCGCCAATCTGTTGTTCGTCAAACCGCTCGAACCGAGCGCGAAGACCAACATGACGGTGGTCACCAACCGCCACACCTATCTGTTCGATCTGGTCGCAAGTCCGCGGGCCAAGCCACTCTATGTGCTGCGTTTTCTATATCCCGAGCCTCCGCCGGAAGAGCAGGACGAACAGCTTGCAGAGAGTGCGCCCGCCGCGCCCAATTCGCTGGAGCTGGCGGCTGCGCAGGATCCGCTTGCGGTGGTCGACCCGGCAATGCTCAACTTCAAATGGGTAGCGCAGGGCGAGCGTTCGCTGCAGCCCGACGAGGTGTTCGACGATGGCCGCTCCACCTATCTGCGGTGGGAGCAGGATCGACCCGTTCCGGCGATCCTGATCGAGAATTACGAAGGCGACGAAGGCCCGGTCAATTCGAGCGTGCGTGGCGATACGGTGATCGTCGATGGCGTCCCGAGGCAGATCATCCTGCGCTCGGGCCGCGAAAAAGCCATACTGGTGAACAATGGTCCTGCCCGCGCAACCGCGGCAAGCGGGCCGGTCAACGGCGGCCGCTAGGCACGCCGACACAAGGGAAGCGAAGATATGCGCCTCGCGATGAAAATGCCGCCCAAGAAGGGCCCTGTAGACAGCGACTCCCCGCGCGACGACGATCCGCGCGAGAGCGAGAGCGCGGAGATCATCGATCTCGCCAGCCGGAGTGCCTTTCCCGCAGTTGCGCGCAAGAAGGGCGGCGGCGACACGATGGGCATGGTTGCGGGGATCGCGATCGTCGCCGCGCTGGGCCTCGTGACCCTGTGGAGCATGAGCAGCGCACGGCTCGATCCCGATAAGGCCGGGGAAGCCGGGCAGGCGCAGCCGACACCGACGACCGATGCCGCGCAGGTGACCGTCGATCCCGCTACGGTCGTTTCTCCCGTAACCTCTCCGCAGCAGCCGGTCGTGCGTGTCGATCCGTCACCGCAGCCGGTGTACTCGAATCCGCCTGGGGTGGCGGCGGGCGTGGCCACCAATCCTTACGACAGCAAGACATTGGTGTTCGATTCGACCGGTAGGGCGGTCGCCTCCGTGCCGACGGCAGCCTTGCCGGAAGGCGCCGCGACGACGCCGGGCGGGAATGTCTCCGTCGGCGGGTCGGCTGCTGATTTCGCGAGCCGTGTCGGCGGGGTAGGCGGGGCGACCGCCCAGGCCAAGCCGCTTAGCAATCCGGCGACTACGGTGACGGAGGGCACCCTCATCCCCGCGGTTCTCGAGACTGCGATCGACACCGATGTGCCCGGATTTGTGCGTGCCGTGGTGAGCCAGGATGTGAAGAGCTTCGATGGCAAGAACGTACTTATCCCGCGCTCCAGCCGTCTGATCGGGCAGTATCAGTCGGGCCTGCAGGCCGGGCAAAAGCGCGCCTACGTGATCTGGACCCGCGTGATCCGCCCCGATGGCGTCAGCGTGAACCTGCAATCGCCCGGCGTCGGGTTCGATGGCAAGACGGGTCTGCCGGGCGATGTCGACAGCCGGTTTTTCCAGCGGTTCGGCTCCGCCATGCTGCTGTCGGTTATCGGTGGTCTCTCAGCCATCGGAAGCGGCGGTGCATCGCTGGTGATCGGTGGCGGCGGCCAGGCTGCGGCGGCCACTGCGGCCGAGCAGGATGGCAAGCTTGGCCCTGTGGTACGGGTCCGCGCCGGCGAGCCGATCCGGGTCTTTACCGCGCGCGATCTCGACTTCTCAGGGGTCTGAACCCTTGGCCGAGGCCGATCCGCAGCGCGTGGGCGCAGATGTCCAGCCGCTGAAAGCGGCGGAGCCCCGCTCCCCACAGGCGCGCGAGCGCAGCGTGTATCTCGAAGCATACCTCGCGCCGTTCCGCGAATGGCTGGACCGCGACACGGTGACCGAAATCATCGTCAACCGACCCGGCGAGGTGTGGATCGAGGATGCGGCGCAGCCCGGCGGGATGCAGCGGATCGAAACCCCCATGATTACCGACGTACTGGTACAGCGCCTGGCCGAGCAGGTCGCGCGTGTCAGCCACCAGGGTATCAACCGCGAGCATCCGCTGCTCGGTGCCACGCTGCCCGATGGCGCTCGCGTCCAGTTCTGCGGTCCGCCTGCGAGCCGCAAGCACTGGGTGATGGCGATCCGCCGCCACCGGCGGCTCGATCTCCCGCTCGACGCCTATGACACCGGGCCGCTGAAGAAGCGCGAACATCCGCCGATGCCCGATCCGCAGGCGGAACCGATCGCCTTCCTGCGCGAGGCGATCCTGCAGCGGCAGACTATCCTGATCTCCGGCGGTACCAGCACCGGCAAGACCCCCTTCCTCAACGCGATGCTGGGCGAGATCCCCAGGGATCAACGCGTCGTGCTGGTCGAAGACACCCCAGAACTCAAACTTCCCGGAGAGAATGGAGTGGGGCTGGTCGCCGTAAAGGGCGAACTGGGCGAAGCGAAGGTCACAGCAAACGAGCTGTTACAGGCCGCTTTGCGCCTGCGCCCCGACCGGATCGTGCTCGGCGAATTGCGCGGTGCGGAGAGCGTCAGTTTCCTGCGCGCCATCAACACAGGGCATCCGGGCAGTTTTTCGACGGTGCACGCCAATTCCCTGGCTGGCGCTCTCGAGCAATTGTCGCTGATGGTCATGCAGACCGGGATCGGCCTGACACGACCCGATATCATCGCCTATGCCGCCAGCGTGATCGACGTGATCGTCCAGCTTGGGCGCGGGGCCGACGGAAAGCGTGGCATCGCCGAAATCGCGCGGAGTGCGGACCTGTTGAAAGCGGGCGACTGGTAAGCTCGCCAGGCCCAAAAGCGGGGTAGTCGGCCTCGCGCACAATGGTTAGGGACTGCGACCGATCGCGCGCTCGATTCCGGGCGCGGGAACACCTGTTCGATGCCAGTTAAGGCGAAAGCTGACACGATGGAATTTCCGTTGAGCGCCAATGCGACCCGCGAACACAGTGCGCGATTCTTCAACCGTGAATTGAGCTGGCTGGCGTTCAATGATCGCGTGCTCGCCGAGGCATGCAATACCGATTATCCGCTGCTCGAACGGCTGCGTTTCCTCTCGATCTCCGGCAGCAATCTCGACGAATTCATGATGATTCGCGTCGCCGGCCTCGTCGGTCAGGTGCAGCGCGGGATCGAGAAGCCCTCCATCGACGGGCTCACCCCGACCCAGCAGCTTGCCGAAGTGCGCGAGCGCCTGGGTGCGCTGAGCGCTCGGCAACAGGAGATTTTCAGCGACCTGCGCGAATTGCTGGCCGATGCAGGCATCCACATGGCCGACGACCGCCGGATAGGCCAAGAGGCGCACGAGTGGCTGCGGCAGCATTTCCTCGACGAGATCATGCCGGTGATTACACCGCAGGCGCTCGATCCCGGGCACCCATTCCCCTTCATCTCCAACGAAGGGCTGGGCGTGCTGTTCACCGTCCGCCGGCAGGAGATAAAGGCCAACGAAACCGAAGAACTGGTGGAAATGGTGCTGATCCCTTCGGCGCTTCCCCGATTCCTCCGCGTACCGGGCGACGAGGCGATTTATATTGGGATCGAGAACCTGATCACCCGATTTGCCGAACATCTGTTCCCCGGCTTCGAGATGCGCGGCAGCGGCGTGTTCCGGGTGTTGCGCGACAGCGATATCGAAATCGAGGAAGAGGCGGAGGATCTGGTGCGCACCTTCCGCAGCGCGATCCAGCGGCGGCGGCGCGGTCAGGTGATCCAGCTCGAACTGGAAGAGCAGTTCGACCCCACGGCAGAGGCACTGCTGCGCGAAAGGCTGGCGACGCCAGGGGCGTCTGTCGTGAAGATCGACGGCATGCTGGGCATGGCGGGCCTTTCGGACATCGTGAAGGAAGATCGGCCCGACCTCAAATTCGATGCCTATTCGCCGCGGTATCCCGAGCGGGTTCGCGAACACGATGGCGACTGCTTCGCCGCGATCCGCGAAAAGGACATCGTCGTACACCACCCCTACGAAAGCTTCGACGTGGTGGTGGATTTCATCCGTCAGGCGGCGGCCGATCCGAACGTGGTCGCGATCAAGCAGGCGCTCTACCGCGCAGGCACGCAATCCGAAGTGATCGAGGCGCTGGTCGAGGCGGCGGAGAATGGCAAGTCGGTGACCGCCGTGGTCGAGCTGAAGGCGCGTTTCGACGAGGAGCAGAACCTCTACTGGGCGAACAAGCTGGAACGCGCCGGGGTCCAGGTGATCTACGGCTTCGTCGACTGGAAGACCCATGCGAAAGTCGCCATGGTCGTCCGGCGCGAAGAAGACGGATTTCGCACCTATTGCCACTTCGGCACCGGCAATTACCACCCGATCACAGCCAAGATTTACACCGATCTGAGCTACTTCACCGCCGATCCTCGCTTCGGGCGCGATGCGGCCAAGCTCTTCAATTTCGTCACCGGTTACGTCGAACCGCACGGCACCGAGATGCTCGGCATCAGCCCGGTCGACCTTCGTGAAAAACTCTACGAGCGGATCGATGCCGAGGCGGAAGCTGCGCGGCAGGGCAAGCCGTCGGGCATCTGGGCGAAGCTGAACCAGCTGACGGACGCCGGAATGATCGACCGGCTCTATGCGGCGAGCGAGGCGGGGGTCGAAATCCAGCTCGTCGTTCGCGGCATCTGCAATTTGCGTCCCGGAGTGCAGGGCCTGTCCGAAAATATCCGCGTGAAATCGATCATCGGCCGCTTCCTGGAGCACAGCCGCATTTATGCCTTCGCGAACGGGGCGCCGATCCCCGGCAAGCAGACCAGGGTTTATATCTCGAGCGCGGACAAGATGGAACGCAACCTCGATCGGCGCGTCGAGCAACTGGTGCCGGTAGAGAACCAAACGGTGCACGATCAGGTGCTGCAGCAGGTTCTGCTCGCCAACCTTCTCGACACCGAACGAAGCTGGATTCTCCAGCCGGATGGCACGTACGAACGGTCGGAACCCGGCAGCAAACCGTTTAACTGTCACCGCTATTTCATGACCAATCCGTCGCTTTCCGGGCGCGGCGGTGCGCTGGAAGCGGGCGATGTGCCCAAGCTGGCATTTGCGCGAGGAGCAGCCTGATGGGACGCAAGAACAAGCACGATCGCGGACGCATCGCAGGGGCCGAGCCACGCGGTGCGATCATCGATATCGGATCGAACACGGTCAGGCTGGTGATCTATGGCGGGCCGCCGCGCGCGCCCGTGACGCTGTTCAACGAAAAAGTCACCGCGCGCCTCGGGCTCGATATCGACAGGAGCGGCCGGCTTGCAGACGAATCGGTCGAGCTTGCGATGGCTGCGCTCAAGCGCTTTGCACTGATACTGACCGATCTGGAGATCACCCGCGTCGATGCGGTGGCCACTGCCGCCGTGCGCGATGCGGAGAACGGCAAGCAATTCCTCAAGCGGGTGAAGTCGCTCGGCCTCGACCCGCGTCTGCTGAGCGGGCTGGACGAGGCGACCATCAGCGGCGAGGGCGTGCTCGGCGCATTTCCCGAAGCGCGGGGAATCGTGGCCGATCTGGGCGGCGGCAGCCTGGAACTGGTCCCTGTTGGCGATAGCCAGGTGGGCGAGGGATGCAGCCTGCCTGCAGGTACGCTGCGCTTGCCGGGGATCGGCGGGGGTGATCGCACCAAGCTGCGCGACAAGCTGAAGAAGATGATCGCGAAGGACGCGCCCGCAATGCCCATGTCCGAAGATGGTGCAGCCGATCTTTACCTCGTGGGCGGCACATGGCGCGCACTGGCGGCTTTCGCTCGCGACGAGCTGGGCTTCCCGCTCACCGATCCGCACGGCTTCACCATGAACCGAGAGCGCGCCAGCGACCTGATCAAGACGCTGTCGAAGACCGATGTCGAGAAGATCAAGGCGAGCCCGAATGTAGCAGCTTCCCGCGCGGAGTTTCTTCCCGACGCGGTGCAACTCCTCCACGTGCTGCTTAAGCAATACGAGCCGCAACGGATCATCATTTCCGCCTGGGGGCTGCGCGAGGGGCTGATGATGCGGCGCCTCGACAAGTATCAGCTGGCGCAGGATCCCCTGCTGGCGGGCGTGGTCGAGTTCATCGAAAGCCGCAGCGCATCCCCCATGCAGGCGACCCGGGTCGCCGGCTGGACGGTGGAAACGGTCAGTTCATTGCGTCCGGGGGCGGAGCGGTTGCGGCTTGCGGCGATCATGCTGGGGCTCGCAGCGATGCAGACGGAGCCGAACCTGCGGGTCGCGCAAGGCGTCGACTGGGCCTTCCAGAAGCGCTGGATTGCGATCTCACCGGAGGGGCGTGCCATGCTGGCGGCAGCGATCTGCGCCAATTCCAACGTGCCCGATATGCCCGACACGGTCACCGCTCTGGCGAGCAAGGACGCGGTCGAGGAAGCGATCACGTGGGGGCTGGGGCTGCGTCTTGCCCGCAGGCTGGGCGCAGGCTCGGCGCGCTCGCTCGATGCGACGCGCCTGACGCGCGAAAAGAAGTCGCTCGTGCTGGCGATATCGAAGAGCCACGCTGCGCTGTATTCCCAATCGGCCGAACGCGATCTGGCGTTGCTGGCGAACCACCTTGGGCTGGAGCCGAAAATGCGGGTGATGGGTGAGAAAAAGCTGCCCGAAAAGGGCGAGGTGGCGCTGCTCATCGACCCGCCGGCCTAGGGCAGCTAGCCTGCCGTCCTATCGTGCGCGAAGGGTGAAAAGTCGGTGTCGGTGTCGAATATCTCGATACCCTCGGCGCGCTTGAGCCAATTGACCGCGATGTAAGTGACGGGCGTCAACAGCGCTTCCCACGCGGTCTTGATGAACCATTGCCCCAACACGACCTGCCACAGCAGTTCGGGCGGCCATCCCGCGAGACCATAAAACGCGAGCGGATAGAAAATCAGGCTGTCGAGCCCCTGCCCGACGATCGTCGAGCCGATCGTGCGGCTCCACAATGCCTTCCCTCGCGTCCAGACCTTCATCCGCGCAAGCACGTATGAATTGGCGAATTCGCCGACCCAGAAGGCGATCATCGATGCGGCGACGATACGCCATGTGTTGCCAAAGACTTTCTCGTACGCCTCCTGCCCGTCCCATTTTTCGGCGGGGGGAAGGGAGACCACGGCCCACGCCATGAAGGCCATGAACAGGAGCGCGGCAAATCCGGTCCAGATAACGCGTCGCGCCCGCGCGTACCCGTACACCTCGGTCAGCACGTCGCCGATAATGTAGCTGACGGGGAAAAACAGGACTCCGGCACCGAATATGAAGACACCGTCGGGGGCGGGCCACCATCCTTCAGGCCAGAACGGCACGTTGACATAGCTTGGCTTGGAAGCGCCGATGAGGTTGGACAGCAGCAGGATGGCGACAAAGGCCGCCATCACGCGGTCGTAATGCTTGAAGCGTACAGGTTCACCCATCTGGTCGCTTTCCCCCATGCCTTGCGCATAACCCGGTTTTGACGACGCGCAAAGATGGCTATGGGCGTGTCGGGTGCGCGCCCTTAGCTCAGTTGGATAGAGCACGGGACTTCTAATCCTGAGGCCGCAGGTTCGAATCCTGCAGGGCGCGCCAGTTCCTCTTTCGAGGCCGAAAAACCCTGTAATGCCTTGAATGGCAAGGCAATTTCAGGTGTTCGAAGACCCTCTCCGCGCTTCCATGATAGTTGCTCGGAAAAGGCCAGTTTAATCACTGCGTGCTTGTCTTCCAGTCTGTCAGAAACCCACAGATTCCAAGGGCTTCCGAGGAATGACATGGCGGTTCGAAAACTGCTCGCATAGTCGCTTGCTTCGCGGCCACAATTCTCCACTTTCTCGTTTAGGATGAGCTTCTCACTCTCCAGATCGCGGATTCGATTCTCGTAGGCTTTGACCACACTGTCGCTTTCGGTCTCGACGATCCGGTCGAGCAGTTGTTCGACCTTGCGGTCTATCTGCGAAACCTCAGCTGCCATGCTCTTGCGGTGTGCCTTGCGCGCTTCGAGACGCTGTTCCCACAGGTCGCGGAAGATCATTTCGGCCAATTCGAAGAGATCACGTGATGGGACCAGCTTCTTGAGCAGGCTCTCAAACGCTCCTTCCACCTCTGCACGGCGGATGGACTTTGCCTCGCTCACACAGCCTTTAGTGCGGCAGAGATAATAGGCGTGGCGCTTGCCGCTCCGGCTCTTCGACCAATTCGCTGTCAGAGGCTGGTCGCAATCTGCACAGCAGATGGCCCCGCGTAATGGGAAATCCTCATTGATGTTGCGGCGGACAGGTGCCCGCGCCTTGCCGTTCAAGCGTTCTTGGATCGTTTGGAATGTCTCAAATGAGATCAGACCTTCATGTTGGCCTTTGCGCATGGGCACATCCCAGCGCGGCACTTCGATATGTCCGGCATAAAGAGGCTGTGTCAGAAGCTCCGTCACACGCTGGTTCGGAATATCGCCGCTGCGTTGGCGCGGGAACTCGGGATAGTCTTCAAGGAAGCGCTTGACCTCGACCTGGGTGCCGAAACGTTCGCTCGCAAACCCTTCCAATGCTTCTGCGATGATTGAGGCGAGCGGCTCATCGCGGACCAGCACATTGCCGCATCCGCGCTGGCGCTCGTAGCGATAGCCAGTTGGGGCCTGAAACACCCAATAGCCATTGAGTGCCCGCGCACGCATACGGTTTTTGGTTTGCTCACCATTTTTCTGCCGCTGGTGCTGCGAAACCGAGGCGAGAAGATTTTCGACCAGTAGGCTGTCTGAATCCTCACCGAACTCGATGGAGGGACTTTCGAGGGTACCTCCAGCGTTCCCAATGGCGGCACGCAGTTGCAGGTGCGCTTCGAGCCCTCTTGCAAGACGGCTGATATCATCAATCACCACGACAGGGCTCGCCTTGCGCTTCGAGCGGATGAAGGCGAGCATGGCCTTCATGCCGGGGCGGTCGATCAGACCTCCCGAGGCATCATCCTTGAAGACCTTGACGACCTCGTGACCGCGATAGCCCGCGAATTCGCGGCAACGGGTCTCTTGGCTGGACAGACCATCGCCGCGCGTCGTTTGTTTGGAGCTGGAGACGCGGCAGTAAATGACCGCAATTTTACCTGAGCTAGCGCCGTGTTTCATCGGCATCCTTTCCCGCACGACTTAGATCGTGCGTCTCATTGTCGGAACTATTGTGCTGCACGCCAAGTCTAGCATGTTCATACAATGTTCCGCCAGCAATTCCTGCTGGATTGGTCAGGATTTTTTGTGTGGGATAGTCGCCCCAGGCAATGTCGATCGCGGCAACGGCTGCGTTGAATATCCAGCGGATCGTCGCATCAATCGAACTTTCAGGCACCCCCTTTTGTCGAGCAAGCGCACGATAGCGATCCAATTGCTGCGGCGAGAGTTGCACGCGGTTCCTCCTCCGCGCCGCACAATGGACGGCACGCTTTGTTTTTGATTCTCCTGCTAGTGTTACCGGCCTACCAATGCCGGATTGGGGGGATGACACTCACTACCGCATCAGCTCCACCATCTTTCCATAATACCACCTATGGTTGTGGCGGTGCAAACTTGCGTTTGGATTGAGCCGTCAAAATAAGGCTCAGCAAGGTCTGAAGCCCTGAACATATTCCAATGGTTCGGTCTGATATTGTGGAAGGCGAGCAAGTTGCGGCGGCACCCGCTCGGATACGATAGGCGCGCGTTTGCCACCCCATCTTGTGCGGATGAGCACGCTATCGGCAGGCGGATGGTTGGGATTGGGCAGATAGAGCCCCGCCATCTCGCGCCGCTCGAAATAGCGATACCGATGCCCGAGGATAGGCGGGACATTCATCCCTGAGATGAACAGTAAATGCCGATCATCCGGCATGGCAAGAACTTCGTCCGGGCTCATCAGCGCGCGGCGCTGAGTACGCTGATATTGCTCGCGCGTCTCCTGATAGGCGTAATCGAATGCCGCGCCCATATAATCCTGATCCTCGAATATCCGCTGTGCGGCATGGATTTGCGCGTGGCGCGCTGCCTCCTGAACCAGCGGATCGTCGACATGAATCGTCTGATCGCCGAGCATTTGCGAGACGAGTTGCGCCGTCTGGAAATCGCGCACGCCCATGAAGAGGCGTGTCTGTGCCGAGCCGATAAAACTCTGGACCGCCGCCGCGCCGAAGTTCCGAACAATCTGGCCGATGTCCTGAAAGACCGCGATAGCCCTCACGCCTGCGCCTCTGCCGAAGGTGAAGGCTTCGAGCAGCGCATCGAAATGACCCATCTGTCCCGCTTCATCGACCACCATCGTGATGCGCGGCCCATCAGGCCGACGTTGCTTGTAGAGCTTGGTGACGGCGAACATCAGTCGCAGGACAGGCGACCACAGCCGGATATATTCGACCGGGCACATGATGCCGATATTGCAGGGCGTGGCCGGATCGCTGAGCGCCGAGAGCGAGAAATCGGGCTTCGTGAGTGAGTCCGCCAGCATCGGATCGGCCAGGAAGGCAAGATTGGCATAGATCTCGCCCATGATCGCACCGAACTCGCGCGGGCTCTCTTCTTGCTTGGCGAGCATTTCGCCGACGATGCGGCGCAGGTCTGGCTCACCGCACTCTAGCATAAACTGTGCAAGCGCCGCCCAGCGCGTGCGATCGGACTCAACCGCGCCGAGTTCGGCAAAGAGCGTTGGCAGGTCAGTTTGCCCGTCGCGCAAAGCAAGAGTCCGCATGGCTCCGCCTACCCAATCCTGCGCACGCAGCGTGAAGTACGGCTCCTTCCCGCCTTCGCGTAAGGGGATGAGATTGCGCGTCAGATAGAGCGCATCGGCGGTGAAGGTGGGGCTGGCCGGGTCGAGCACATCGAGCGGATTACATCGATGCTGCGGGCCTTTGAGCCCGGTCGGGTTCCAGCGATATTCAGGCCGAAGCGTGCGAGCCGCATTATGGATCGAGATGGCGGAGATTTCGCCGCGCGGATCGAACCAGAGAACGCGCTCCGTATTCGGATCGCACGCCATGTAGGCCAGTAGCGTGACCAGCTTTCCGGCCCCCGCGCCCCCGATCACGAGGGCAGGGGCGTCACTGTCGATACGCAGGGGCGTATCACGCCAATAGCCAAACTGGAGACCCTTCGGGCCGAGCAGCCCGGAGCGCTCCAAATCAAAATCGTCGGCGAGGCGAGCGCTGCCGTGCGGATGGGGGTGGCTCGGTAGGATCATAAGAAAACGGGCCTCACGCGGAGGCCCGTCCTTTCTTTTCAGCTTCCCCAGCTATTGGTCATACCGAGCAGGAAGAAGATGCCCAGAACGACCCAAAACCAGGTCGGATCGTCCTTCATTCTCTCCAAGATCGGGATGTTGCCCCGGTGGCGATATTTCTTGCCGTTGATGATCACCGTCATGTTAGGTCTCCTCTAGTAGCGGTGGTGGAAATGGTGGGGTGCCCTGCCTCCCCTGATGACTTGGAAGATTCCGAGACGAAGGGCCGCGCCGAATACGAATTTTGTCGCGCTGAAGGTGGCGAGGCCGACGAAGATCGCCCAGCCAATTATCAGTAGCCATTCGTATTCGAGGCCGTAGTGGGCCGCGCCATAATCTAGCACCCACCCAACCGTCGGGTCATAGATTTGCGGCCCCAACCAAAAGGTCGCGATTGCACCGACGGAGAAGCCCAGCAGTCCGTGCGGGTTGGACGAGCCGCGGGCAGGATAGGCTGGGCGTTGAAAGTCGAACATTGCGGCGCGTCTCCTCGTGCGATTGCTGTCGAATCGCGGTGTAGGAGACGTGGGGGCGGCGCGTGGGGGGATTCGCAGGTCTCAGGTAAATTTGGCTGCAGAGATGGATTGTGTTCAGTTGAATCCGAGCCTGCTATATCCTCGACCAATAGCCGACCGCGTCGGTCTGTCGTTGGAAGGTTGAGCATGAGAAGCGCTCTACTCGCATTGGTCCTAGTCGCCTTCGGTCATCCTGGATTTTCCAAGGCCGAAAGCGCAGTCCGCGATGAGGGTCGCCTTTTGATTGAGGCATCGCAAGGGGCTAGAGATTACTCGGTCCGCCGCCAAGGTATCGGCATAGTGTTATCTTATGGCCAAGCACCTGGAGCCCCTTCAGTTGAGGAGGTTTGCAACGTCTTTAGAGAGGCCGCCCTTACGAGAGGGATTCCAGCAGAGTGCTTTCTTGTACCGAATGATAGAGCTACTGCGTCGTTTTCGTTTGTTGTTGGTGACAGCGAAAAAGGGCCATTTAACTACGAAAATGCGCGCTCCGAGTTCACTTCGATCGTCGCCCTCTATCAAGGTTGGAAACGGCTCGGGTATCCGTATGGCAATCAGCCTTGAGAGACTTTTTTCTTCAAAAAATGACGAGCGTGCAGGTGTTTACTGTCGATAAATATCCTTACTGCATTGCGGCTTGCATGGGCATTCTTTGCCTCTCAGCCGATGTCGTTCTTGCACAAGAGGTTCCAGCAGATCGAGGCGCGGCACTATATGTCGCCGGACAGAATGCGAGCTCGTTTTCAAAGGAAAGCTGCGGGGTCGGCATCGTTCTTTCCTATGGAAGTTTCCCTGGAGCGCCGAGTGCCGATGATATCGGAGCCAAGTTTAGGGACGCATTCGTCGAGCGTTCGATTCCCTCGGAATATTGGGTAGTGTACTCCGCCAACCCTGGCGTGTCCTTATCGTTTGTGGTGGGAGACGTGCATTACGGCCCGTATAGTTTCGACGATGCAGCACAAAAATTCAGCTATTTGGTCCAGATGAGGTCTGCCGCTAATCGGCTCAGCAATAGGTGCAGTTGAAAATATGCAGCGGCATGAGTTAAACTGATAAGCCAATTTGTACTTTAGCTTAAACGAAAATGAGCGCGGAAACCGACGAAAAATCGAAGAAAATTCCTATTCCCAAGCGCCGCCAGAGATTACCGGGGCGGCACATCGTTGTCAGTGACGAGATGCGTGCTCAGCTCGATTCAGAGCTGACACGGTCTCAAGCCAACATCGCGCTAATGGCCCGCGCCTTTCCCCCCGAGTTCGCTAAAGTCACGCCCACTCGCATTTCGAATTGGCGGACTGGCCGTGCCAAATCAGCCGACGGTCGCGAGTGGCACTATGTGATGGAACTGCTTTCGCGATTGCCCGATGCAAATACCGGCTTGGGCATCAAGTAGGGCATCTTCAGTGAGTAGCGCGGGCGATTGAGAAGTGCGGCATATTGCTATTCTGTGAGCGCGTTGGCGGCTTTGCGGCGAGCGACCACGTCGTCAATTTTCGCGGCGGCGTCCGGCAAGTTGTAAATGTCGCCCGATAGGCCTCCACCAACGTGGTAAGAAAGCGCAACCCCTTGGCCACTATTGTATGAGACCCAATATCGGGCTTGGACACCGCGCCGCTCAAGTTGCTCAACGAACGTGCTCCCGATTTCATCCGCAGTCTCGATGTTTCCTGTGCCATAGTACACGACGACACCCACTGCATTGCGTTGCTTCGAATAGTCGCTCGCCTTGTGAGCCATCTGAAGAGCGGTCACTGCTTCAGGTGCTCCTTGGGCCATTGCAGACGGTATCGCCATGAGCCCCATCAAGAGGCCGGGCGTGAGAAAGGAGAACATTCGGATCATGACAATGAGTTTACCCGCCATATCTCGTGCCAATCACTGTTAGCGTTGTGGATGCCGGTATTGAAGGTTTCGTTTTATAGCACCGCCTCGACATCGCGGCGAGCATGCAGGATGCGGATGATCGCAACATGGGTCGCAGCGATCTTGTAGAAGATGAGGTGCGCGCCGCAGCGCTGCTTGCGGTATCCGTCACGCAAGTAGGAGACATCGACCCCGAGCAGCGGGCTATCCGCGATCCGGCCAAACATGGCGATCAGATCGCCGATGTAGGAATTGGCTTGTTCGCGCGACCAGGTCTCAAAGGTGTAATCCCAAATGTCCTCCAGATCGCGCTCGGCAGCGGGGGACAGCTCATACCCGCTCATTGTGTGCGGGTATCGTTATTCATCCGCTCCAGAAACGCATCGCCATCGAATGGGCGGGTGGGGCCGCTGCGTTCGCCTTCAATCAACGCTTGCCGGAGCGCATGGACCTTGGCCTCATGTTCTTCGAGTAGCCGGAGGCCCGCACGCACGACCTCACTGGTCGAGGCAAAGCGGCCTTCGCTCACTTGCGTCTCAACAAACCCAGAAAAATGATCACCCAGCGTGATCGAGGTGTTTTTGCCCATCGCGACCTCCAATATCCCATTATATTATTTTTTGGTATCAGATTGCAAGCCGTTGAGAATCGGGCAGTCACAGCCGATAGATCACATTTGAAATAAATATAGATAAAATTGAAAATAATTTACATAATCTCTTAATTCTTATTCTATATAGTATAAAAGTCTGTATGTAAATAAATGTCATGCGGACCCATAGATAATAAGAAAAAGTGTGGGACAATGGGAGAGGGAATTTATAGAGCCAAGGTGGCGATCCGCCACCACAGCATCATCCAAATCGAGAGCGCCACGTTGGTGCTTGGGGGCTTTGCGTCATGTTAGACCGTGCCGCCATCGCCGCGCATATCGCCGGTCTGCCAGAGCGGTTCCGCCCGGATCGCGAAGGCGCTAGCGATTTGCCGCAGCTTGCGCGTGACTTCGCGCCCACCGGCTACAATCTGGAGCTGGCCGATACCTCAACACTCAATCCGCTTAGCCATGTGCTGACTGATCACAACGCCCAGACCATGCTGATCCGCCTTGCCGAGCAAGTGGACGCAGGCCAGGTGCGCGATCTTGGCGTGGCCGTCCCGTCCGCCGAACTGGTGCGCAAATCTCTCGAACAGCAGGAGAAGGAGCGCAAGGAGCGCATTCAGCGCGATCAGCTTCTCTTGCTACAACTCCAACGGATCGATCGCCAGATCGCATGGCATCAGGGTGAGATCGAAAAGCTGCAATCCGACAAGGGTGCGATCCAGTCTTACCTTCAGAAGCTTGAGAGCGGGGAGAAGCCCGACCTCAACCCCGACGGGTCTCTCAAGGACGCCGCACTCGAGGAGAAGATTAAGAAATATGAAGACGCATACGGGATCAAGGTGGACCGCAGCGATCCTGATGCCATTCGTGATCTTATCCGCCGGATGGATGGCGATATAGCGACGCATCAGCGCAAGGTGGACGACCTCCAAGCGGATCGTCATAAGCTGGAGGCGCTGAAAGACTTGCCGCCGGAGCAGGCTGCTGTTGAGTTCGAGAGGTTGCGATCGTCCGAAGGATGGAGCGCTGCCGATACCGCACTCAGCAGAGGTGATGATGCGCAACAGCTTGCGATTGTGGACCGCCAGTCATTCAGCGCGACAGGCGCTCAGCTATCTCGCGAAACTGCGACCTCAGACGATCTCGATAGCTTGTGGGCATCGACGGACAGCGCGCCGCGAAGCCTGGGCAGTCAGACTAGTGGCGATCTCACGGTGGCGTTTGCAGGGGCTGTGAGCCCCTCACAGACGGATAGTACCGCGCCACGGATCGAGGAGCGACCGGAGGCGGCGATCAATCAGAGCAATCTTGGAGTACCTGGAACGAGGGTTTAGCGGGAGGCCAATGCAGGGGCGTCGTCATCAAATGATGCGCGCTGCGGACGGATGACCACGTTATAGCCACGCTCCAACTCGGCACGAACCATACCCGCCACACGTTGCGGCGCACGGTCGACATTATCGATCGTACCCGTGATTGTCCCGTCAGCATAAAACTCGATCTGGTTGCTGCCCGAAATTTGCGAACCACCGACGACTTGCGGCTTCAGCGGATCGGCCAGCATCATACCGCGCACGGGAATACCCGCCGCCATCGCTTGTCGTGCACCCTGTTGCGCCGCTTGGTAGGCTGCATCGCTGTCTCCATAGAAAACGACGATCTGCGAACCCCTTGATCCCATTGCGGCAGACATCTGCACGGCGCGAAGTTCGGCGCCGCGAGCGTCACGAATGGGAATTTGGATTTGATCGGCGGCAACAGTTTGCATCCGCGCATCCTGTGCCTGACCGGATGCGACCGGCGTTGCGATCAGAGCCACACCGGCGGCGGCTCCGAGGAGTGATTTGAGTTTTGCTTGTGCCATGGCGCGACGGCCTCCTTTGCCACTGTTATGAACAGGAGGAAGTAGGCGGCGCGCAGGTACTCTAAATGATACTCAGAAAAACGGTCCTTTTTGTTGCATTACTAAACGCAACGTAGTAATATGCCAGCGGAATTTACGAACAAGAGGAATTCCAAGGCTTTCGCGCATTTCGCGTCCTTTCCGCCAGCGGCTTAAAACCGCCGGATCAAAAAGGACCGTTTTTGCGAAGCGGTCCGCATCACCCATCGCACCGAAGCAATCCTGGCCCTCTTTTCAATCTTGAATGGAGGACGCCATGACTAAGCCCGCCCGCACGCCCCGCAAGATCGGATATGCCCGCGTGAGCACCCCCGAACAGCGACTTGATCTTCAATTGGAGGCCCTGCGCCAAGCCGGGTGCGATGCAATCTATGCCGATCACGGCGTATCAGGAGCCAAGCGAAGCAGGCCCGAATTCGACCAGGCGATCGCCGCTCTGGGGCAGGGCGACACGCTTGTCGTATGGAAGCTCGACCGGATGAGCCGGTCCTTGCGCGATCTCGTCGACATCATGGAGCTGCTGCGCACGCGCGGCTGTCATTTCGAGTGCATCACCGACCGCATCGATACCACCAGCGCGATGGGCCAGTTCACCTTTCACATCATGGCGGCCATGGCCGAGCTGGAACGCTCGCTGATCTCGGAGCGCACGAAGGCGGGGTTGGCAGAGGCGCGGCGGCGCGGCCAGCGCCTAGGCAGGCCGAGGGTAAGCCGCTGGCGGCAATGCTTCGGCAGCCAAGTCCGAAACCTCCGGATTACTGAAAACTGAAATTAGCGCGCTAGATTAGCAGATGCACTGAGATGATGCCCGAAATGGGTGTGGAGGAGAGCTGGCATGCGTAAGACAGAGATACGGTTATCCCTAGGCCTCTTCGTCCTCGCCGTGACCATGGGGGTCATGGGAAAACTTGGTTATGATCGAATAGAGCGGCTTTCTGCACAAGTTTTCAGTTTGGAACAGCAGAACGAGGCGCTTCGAACCGAGGCCATTGCGGTCGCAAACGCCCACTTCGATGAATTTGCGGCTTCACACACATTCAAGAAGCTTAAGGTTCAAACGATCGACATCGTGGACGCTTCCGAACGGACCCGTATCCAGCTTGCGGGAGCAACGCGGGGCATGGAAGACGTCGCCTCAGTTCGACTATGGGATCAAAACAAGAAGGCGCGCGGAGCAATTTGGTCAAGCTCGGACGCGGGCGGCATTCGGATGGACGGCCTCGTTAAAGTAAACGGTTCCGTTGAGGTAGAGGCTGACGATACGGGTGGTGTGAAACTAACCAACGGCGGCCGCGTAATCGCCGGTATGATCCATCACGGTCCACTGAATGGCAGCATGATATTTTCGTCAAATCCCCAAACACAAGATTTTGCGTACATGATATCTGGAAATAGTGGGATGGCATTTGAAATGGCGCGAAACGACAAGGTCGTCCTCCAGTTTTTGCAGCCCACGACCGGTCCCGTCAAAACATGGACAAGCGATCCAGCATTGGCACGAGCTTGGAACGTCGCAGGTCATGCGGCTACGGCGAGCTGGGTTCTTTCAAAACTAACCCGGCGACGTGCGCGGTGATATTATGGTTCTGCATGGTGCGAACCGTCGGTCGGATAGTTCAGTGGCATACCTGCATCGTGTTCTGAGCTTGCTTCAGATGGCGGTGTTGCGAAGAGGGCGTCTGATACCTCATCAAGTTCCGCTGATTTTTCGCGCAAATCTTTCAAGCCCGTAGGACCGAGGATCGATTGTGGCGGAGAGGCCTCGGACGATTTCGAAACACTCAGATCGGAATCTTTAGGCGTGCATAGCGCCTGTTCACTTGGCTGTTCCGCGCAAGATGTCACAAATAATGCTGTTAATACGTATTTCGCATACATGGATCACATATTGTTGTTATCTTAGGTAAATTAATAAAATATCCGAGTGAAAAAATCAAGAGCTTATTTCTATAACACTATTCCATGTATTTTGTTTCATTTATAGGAGCCCCTTTTTGGTAGATCGCAAATCCACCCGCGTCTCGTTCAGGCCGTTCACTCAGGCTGTGCATCAAACTCAGACTTACAATCGGTGAGCAAACCATAATGCGACGAACAATAAATATTGCCTTCCTCTTTATAATCGGGGTTGTCTCTGGTCATCGAATTTGAAGTCGCAATAGCTGCGGTTGTCAGTGCGGCGGTGCCAAATAGCAAAGTCCAATTTTTCTGTGATTTCATCGCTCCTCCTATTAATGCAAATAATAATCAATCGCAATTAGTTCATAGATTGTGTGCGTAGTCAATGGAATCTTTGTGCATCTGGATGCGACTATTTGTGCTCACTTTCTGAGTTAGTCCATGCAAACTTATCGCGTCTCATTCAGGACGTTTCGCGATGGCGGCTTGCAATCAACCCGCTTCGCTTCGCTCGCTACGCTCCCTGCAGCTCCAGCCCCGTTTCGGGCGCATGGGCAAGCCCTTGTGGGGAGTGATTGGCTGCGCCTTACACCATCGCGCTTCTAGCGTTCCTGAAGCCGCGAAATGGTTTGCGGTCTCGAACCGAAAAGGAGCACCACAATGACCGATAAATCCACTCAGACCCGCAAGGCCACGCACCGCGTCTATTCCGTAAGCGGGGAAGGCAAATCCGCCTACTGGCAACTGCTGGGGCACGCCGTTCCAAATTCTGACGGGCTGGGCTTCAATCTCCTCTGCAATGCTATGCCGATCGGCAACGCCCGCATGGTCATGCGCGAAATCCAACCCAAGGATGATCCCGCTCAGGGGCGCTTCGCATAGCGCCCCTCAATCGCCCTGAGCGCTCGGCCGCGAAATCGATCGGGCGCTCCTCACGTCAAATTGATGCTCACCGCCCAGGGCAAGCATAGCCGCCCTCGAAAATGTTGATTGCGGTTCCGATCACCCGCCACCGGCCTGTAGCTTCCCGCCGCAACGAGGGGACATCCGAGACGTCGCGCCATTTCCCCCGCCCGAAATTCTCACGAAACCACCATTCGATCCCGTCACTCAACAGGCACCCAATGCCCGGTGTAGGAATGATCTCCAGCTCCGGCGTTAGGTAGGTCCCGTAATAGTCGCGCATGGCATCGACGGGAACGTCTGGTAGGCGGTGATAGGACAGGCCGAGATCGACGATATAGTTCTGGTGGCGCAGGCGAAGGTGCGGATCACGCACCATCTCCACGCTCGGGACGATAACCGTTCGGCTCGCGCAACGCCCGTTCGGTTCACATACTTCGCACAGCTCCATTATCCGGCTCCCTCTGTTCGACACTGAACAGTTTGAGCAGCGCGGCAGGTAAATCAACGAAGTAATTAATTATCTCGGATAAATAGTTTGCGATAATTGGGCGCGATAGGGTAAAATATGAAGCTATATACAAAAACAGATTGAGGAGGAGAATTGAAAGAGCGGACTTATACGGTAAAAATTTGCCCTGCGGATTGTCAGACCCACACAGGGCTGAATGGCGAAATGATGGAAATCTGGCGCAACGAGGATGGGAAAATCCATCGCGACCACGGGCCCGCCATCACAGTGTATGCCCCGGACACAGGCACTGTGATCGGTCGCGAATGGTATCGGGATGGCAAGGTACATCGCGAAGACGGACCTGCGCTCGAAAGTCACAAGCCGGGGAAAATCAAATATGTATGGTGGATCAACGGTATCATCGTCCGTCCTGGCCATGGCCCCGCGATGTACTCTGTCTGCCCTGAAACCGGGGTAATAATTGGAGAGACGTGGCTGGTAGACCAAGAAATGCACCGCGAGGATGGTCCGGCCGGGATCATACGCGATCCCACCACTGGGAACGTCATAGTTGAAGAATGGTGTCGGAGCGACAAGCTCCACCGCGCCGACGGGCCAGCCATCGTCGAGCGGGATCGTTTAACCGGCGAGATAACGAGCGAGCGCTATTTCCTCGAAGGGAAGGAGGTTTTTCCTCCCGGAAAAGAATTTACCCTTGAACCCGGCGAGGGTGTGCGCTGATCTACACCCGGTGCAGGGTGGAGCAAGGCAGGCGTGGACAACGAACTCTTCCGGCGGATCGCAAAGCGCTTGAAGGAGCGCCACGATGCGCTTGAGCACAACAGATCGCGAAGACACCCCGATAGCCCTTTAACGATCCTTGCGGATCGAATTGCGGACCTGGCTCCGTCTCCCGTGAAACCTAAAAAGTACACAGGGCTGACGAGACAGCTCAGAGATGTCTACGCTTCCTTCGGCATCGAACTTCCGGATAATCATAATGAGGCCATCACGATCGTCGAGGTCGATCGCAAGCAGTTAAGCAAAGGCTACGTCGCCGATCGCCAACCTGCCTTCCTGAAGTGGTTCTGGCTAAAGCATGAAACCGAAGCTCGCGATCTCATAGGAACCCACGCTTTTGACGTTCCCGGCGTCGCTGAGGCCTTTGCTGCACCGTTCAGGAATGACGAGATGCCTGAAGCCGAGCCTCATCTGCTGGAGGCTATCGGTACTGCTGCCGACGGTGACGAAGCGAAGGTAAATTCTTCCCCACCACACGGCCAGTCGCTCGAATTAGGCGGGACACAGTCAGATGCGGGTCCGACGGTTAGCCCTTCCGACGCCCATAAGCGGATTTCCAGTCGCACCAGCAGGTTGGTCTTGGTCGCTGTGCTCCTCGTCATTCTCCTGGGAACCGTCGTGGTGTACGCATCGCGCGGGTTCGCCCCAACGCCGCAAGCTGATGAGGGCGAACCGACAAATAGTGGCGTTGAGCGCGTGAAGGAGGATGCCGCAACGGATCGAGAGCAGGCCGATGAGGGTGGTGCTGCCCCAAAGATTGAGGAGCCATCAGTCGCCGCCGCACAAACCGACCCCGCCGAAAATGCCAGCCCAACGCCAAAGCCTCCAACGAGCACGCAGGCCGCTCGATCCTTGGCTAGCACTACAGACCAATCGTGGACCGAAGGTTGGGTCTATATCGGTGACAAGCCGCACGGAATGAATTGGCGTGACACGCCGCGCTTCGTTTTCCCGCGCGACAAATACCCCCCGACCCTTGAGCAAGGGACATATCGACTTGCCACCGGCGAACCTCAACCGGTTCGCGACGAACCATTCATTGAGGCCTCTCGCTCGAATAACCGCCCGCTGGGCTACCTTCCGCGAAATTCGAGCATAACCTTCATCAAGGTCGATGGCATCGGCCAATGCAACGAAGAACGGCTTAAGCGCTTCGAGGAGGCGCAACGAGCGGTCCCCGAGGAAGAAAAAAGGTCTCCGGCCTGCTACGTCTGGGGGAAGGTTCAAAACAAATCGAACTGAGTGGGGTGGGCGAGTTGACACAAAAACGGCTGTAAGAACGACTGCAAGATGTGTTTTGTACTACAAAACGATCTTGGCAAGGGGCGCTGCGCCCCCGTTGCATCCCCAGCCAAATGGTGCTTCCCGATCCCGTTTGCTTGGCCTGACCAGAAGGCAGTCATGCAAGGGCCGGATCAGCACCCTCGGGGAGACTTCGCTCTCCCCGACAGTCCAGCCAAAGCTGAACTTCCCCCATCGACCAAAGGGCGTGCCTGCCCCTTGAGACCCAGCCGCCTCCAGCGCGGCAAGGGAGCATTCTGCGCTCCCCTTGACCCCATGACCAAAGGGGCGTTTCGTCAGCCCCTTTGGAAACCCTCGACCAACTGTACGCCGATTGGATGCGCGGCATATCTTGAAGATTTGCCTCTCCACCTGTACCGAACCACGCAACAACGGGTTTACTCGGCCTCATCAATTAAACGAGTTTCCATAGTGCTCCTCTGACATCTCGATAGAGTGCCCTGCTATTTTCCAGCTCCGCTCCAATCGAACTCGCTAAGCGAATCGACAGTCACAAAACGTGCATCCAATGCGTCGCTCGCCGTTACAAATGTCATAGGCTGAGGCACGTCCACAACGACTAACCCGTGAACACTCGGAGTCTGAGGAAGCTTGTTCCGCTGTGCAAGGTCAGCCGCATGCGCTCTGACAAAGTCGACCCTGTTAAGGTGCCTCAGCAGATTGTCTGGCTTGCCATTCGCCAAACGCAAACCGCGATATTCCGACAGCCGCTTAGCCGTTTCCGAGAGTGTCCGGCACAGCTTGATGTCCTTGACCTCGATCACCCATGCATGAAGTCCATCCGGCGTGAAAGCGAGCACATCAATATCACCGAGTCGCTTTAGGGTGTCGGTGGCCTGGAGGTTCATACACGAGGAAGGCTTTACAGAATGGTCTGCCTTCAAACCCAATTTTCGGATTGCCTTCGCCACTCGCTCGTTGAACTCAAGGCCGGCGCGTTCTCCCGCCCCGCCAACATAGCTTCGCATCTCTTTGCTGATCCAGAATTCGCCCTGCAGCCCACCCGCTAGTGCACCGCCAATATTATGTCGCGCAGCGCGTTCGACGATTGCTGGCGCTATTGCCAAGAGGGGATCGTTATCAGCGTTCAGCGCAACGATTGGACGCCCGATCAGGGAATAGCGTCTATCAAACCTGCTAAGGTCGAAATCCCGCTCCGATGTACCCTCTGGAAGAACTTTCCAGTCCGGGCGCGATGGTAACGTCAACCGATCGATCAGACTTGCGAAATCCGGCTTGCCTTCGATCTCGCGAGTATCGAGCCAGCTAATCAGTTGCGAACGCAAAATCGTGAACGTCGCTCCCTTTTGCTCTAAAGCCAGATCGACCAAGTAGTAACTCAAATCGAAAAACATGCTCGCTGGGACGCCGTATTCGGCCTGAAGAGCCTCACGAAACGGTTTTTGCTCTTCTGGAGATGGCGTCTCTGTCTCTTCTTTTGAGAAAAATTTGGCGTAAGCGTTGCTGTTTTCGACTCGATCTCTTGAATGCAAAACCCTGACAGTCGAACTGAGGGCCGTTTCGTGAAAATCGTGGTCATACAAAAGGTGGCCCGTAGGGCTGACAGCCAATTCTGGCTTTAGCTGTCCACCGCGGAGCGCGGGTATCAGATCGCCAATCGAGAAGACCTGCAAAGCCGCAGCGAGAAAATCATCCATATCGAAATCGCCCACCGCGAATCCGCCCTCGGCAGATGCATGCGATGCCGCGATCTCAACGAGAATTGAACTTCCGCGTATGACAGCGTTAATCTCTCCGCGCCTTTCAAAACTCGCGGTTCGATCTTCTTCCACGCCATGAATGGCTTGCAGGGCCCGCGCCGTCATTGCCCAACTACGTTCCTCAGACAAAGCAGATTGGTAACGGTCGAGCGCGGCGAGCACTAACGACTCCCGATTGTAGCACCGAATTGCGGCGCATAACGTATCGAGCAAGCTGGAATGCATTGCTTGGAGAAAAGCGAAGCACTCTTCCGCGCCGACAATTTTTTGGCCAGGCTCCACGCCATCGACCGAGAAAGCCGAACAGCATTTTATCAGAGCCGTTGCAGATGTCGGGATGGGTCTAAAGCGATCGCCCAACAATCCGCTTGCCCCCATCGTTTCGATAGGACGATGGACAAAAAACGCATGCCGCCACCTGAAATCATTTGAACCAACCGAGGAGTCGATCAATTCACGTATCTCAACGGGCTTCGCTTCAATCCCGCGCAGACGAGCCACGCAGACCAAGAGCTGTTCGGCAAGAAAGCGTTC
The DNA here is from genome assembly GCA_002729695.1 of Citromicrobium sp. Taxonomy (GTDB): domain Bacteria; phylum Pseudomonadota; class Alphaproteobacteria; order Sphingomonadales; family Sphingomonadaceae; genus Alteriqipengyuania. The sequence goes on from PBYQ01000018.1 coordinate 38,905, forward strand.
TGCGTGATTTTCTTTGCTGTTTAGGGCGCGATGCCAGTCGCGTAGAATTCGCAATTTAGCAGTGCGGGTCTCATCGTTTACCGCGATTTCTATCGTGCTTGAAAGTGCGTCGTGTTCGAGGCCACCCGCCAACATTTCCGAGTCTGGCCATTCGACATCGACCTCGATCAACACAGGCTGGCCTGCCCCAACTCCAAACTTCGCCTCAAATGGGACAATCAAAAATTCGAGCCAGCGAAGGATCGTACGCCAATTTTCATACTCATCAGGGGAACGCGACCCCACAACCGTCCGTGAAACCCAGACCGGAGCACCGTTCGTTTGGATCGTCCCTAAAAGTTCACCGCGCTCAATGTCATCTATGCTCGCGTGGATGTTTTCTAAACGCGAGAAAACTGATCGTGGATCAACGCGCATAACCTTCCGGGGCGATCCATCTGGATGCTTGACGATGCGACGATCAATAGCGTGAGCAGCCTTCTCGCGCGCCTTGAGCAGACGATCAGACCCAAAGTTGATCATGCACGGCGGGACCATATCGAGATGACCCTCCGGAACGAACGCGAGGTCACTTTCCCTCCACCATTGGAAAAGGTTTAGAAACCCGCTGGGGTTGTGCAAATTGAAGCCCATGCCCCGCACAACACGAGCAAGTCGCCAGATACGCCACAGATCAGGAAGCTTGGTATCGTCCAAGCCAGCGAACAGCGACGCGTCACTTGGCGATATATGTTCGATTTGCCATGTGCGCAGATCCTCCGGAACTTCGAACTCCAAGGATCGGCCTTGCCCCCAGCCGCCGAGAAGCAAGACCGTAAGCCCTTCTTTGAAGCCGGGCCGTTTCTCCGCCCCCGCCTTCGCGAACCGCAGTCCCTCGAACACTGCGTCGGCGAAGCTTTGGTCATAAGCCGTAATCCCGCTGAAACCTTGGTCCCCCCAACGGTCAAATCCGTCGACGGCGAGAACGACGTGAACATATCGCCCGGCAGAGATTTCCTTGACACTTTGGCGGATAAGCAGCTCGCCAACAGCCATGTCGGGCGCCTCGGTAAGATCATCCAATCCTGCCACCCTGACCGTTTTGGCGTTTAGGTCGTTAAGGTGCTTTTGCAGCCTGCGCCCCATGCCATGCTTTACGGCAACATCGATCAGTATGCCTCGAATGGCCGTGCTGGTCGCCCCCGGTGCAATCACGGTAATGCCTTCGGACGAAGCAAACAGGGGCTTGAAGTCAATCAGAGAATTGCCGATCTCCTGGTCCGAAATTTTCTGAGCTTCTTCCGGCGGAAGAACAAACGGCGCCAAAAGCTGGACATCGCCAACCAGTTTTTCCACTTCACCCCAAGTGAAACGAACAACTGACGGGAGCATATTAAGGCGGCGCTGGCTTGGTAGCTTCATGACTGAGGCTTCGTCACCCGCGCCCGTCATTCTCCGGTCAAGTCCTGCCCGCTCAACCAACGCATTACAAAGCGTCAGAAGCGCAAACACGCTCGCCAGCACGTCCGTTTTTGGACCGCCAACGGGCAACCTGGCAAACGCTTCGATCAACTGCTCGGTATGGAACGCGGGGTTTTCCCAGCAGGACTGGATAAGCACGAACTCACCCTCACTTGTGAGAATGGGGGCTACGAACAAATCCTCAATCGGGTCTTCCAAGCGGGTGACACCGGCTTTTCCAAGCAGATTATTCAGAAATGTGTGCCAATCGGCTCGCTTGAGCTTTCGCGTGCCCTGAGCCTCTGCCGCCACCAACCTCATCGCCCAGTCGAGCCGAACCGTGTTGGCCTGAAACTCAGGCAGAGTTTGCAAACCCCCAAGCACCGACAATGCGTCTAACTTGTCGAGGCCTGCCACAAAGGTTTTGAGCTGGGGTACTTTTTCAAACAGCTCGCGCGGCAAGCTGGGCGGTTGCATTGCCCTCAATATTGCGTCGATATCGATTTCCGGAGTGTTTTCGATGTCCACTTCTCACCTCATGGACAACGAGTATGTTTCCTATTTGTTCGGAAAGCAAGCGCGGGCGGGGTATTTCCAGCGGCACCATCGAAAAGGTGCCAGCCATGCTCGAACTGCACTCGCATCTCTCTCGGGAGTTTCCTGCTCGAAAATTCCATATCAGCGCTTCTGCATGTGGACAAAGAGAGAGAGCAGGTTGTTGCCAAGCGCGCGGCCCCATATCCCTCGATCCGAGGTGCTTGATGCCAACCAAGAGTGCTGAAGCCGAACGACCTCTAACTCTGATCGGCATAACTGCGCCTGCTTTCCGGTATTTTCCCCCGCTTCCTCCCTCCAGCGTTGATGCTGGACGACAAGGAGGTGAGGATTCGAATAGTAATGAATTGACGAGGCCAACGCCTCAAGCAACACTATTCGAATATTATCTTGTAGAACTTCCGCATTATCTATGTAATATTAAAAAAGAATTGGTGACGCATCTCAATCCTATGCCAATTCAGTATTGCTTAGAATTCATGTATGCTGAGTACTATAATAATGTTGTAAAAATTGTGCCGAGGGATAGGTATCCAGCGTTAAACCGACATTTGCCTTCTATTCTCAGTTATGATGAGAAGCTGATGCAATTGGCAATCACGCTTGCCAATGAAGGAAAGCTGAGAATGGGTGATCTGGTACAGATGAGCGAGCAAGACATATTGGAGCGCAATGGAGGCGACCTTACCGCACTCGAAAGCTTGCGATTGCTTGTGGGTCGCTACGGTCTCGAATTCCGCATGAGAGCACCTGGTTGGCAATCGCCAGGCGGGCTCTTGTGCCCCGAGTGGTAGGCTATCCAGTCTCAATCAGCTCATTTCGAGAAGAGTGGGCGCGCCCAAGGTAATTTCCGGGTTTGGCTCGCACCTGTGCATTGGGACCGATCACGATATTATTCGATCTACACCACTCGAATATCGCGTTGGCTGTATCGAACTGAACCGGATGCCCCTTCGCCAGATCGACGATAAATTGCGATTGTCCATCTTCGCGGCCGCACGCTTGTGTCAATTTCTGCAGAAGCTCAGGGTGCTCCGAGATCATCTCCTCGAGCCTGCTCTCGTTGAAGTTATTGATATTCCAGCACGCCGGGATAATCCTCATAACTTTGTAGATATCTTCCGGTTTTTCGATGATCGGGTCGATGATGTTCCGAAGCTTGCCGTTTCTTTCGAGCGTTTTCTCAACAGCTAGCTCGCAAGCCAGGAGGGCTACCATGAGTTTCGAAAAATAAAGAGATTTCGGTGGCCCCTTCTTCTTTTTAACCTTGTTGAACTGTTGACGGGCGATTTCGCCCCAGAACTTTCGTTCCTCCGTCTGGCAGTCACGTGCGTCCCGCCAATTTATCTTCCCATCGTTTGTGAGTGTCACAATTCTGGAGGCCGCTTCCTCCCGAAAATCCGCTATGCGATTAATCGAAATGCCGACATTGTTTAGGAACCAAACGATACCGCCGAGATAGAATTGCTCGTGCTCAATATGATGAGCCTCCCATCCGGAATAGCTCGATTTTGCCGACGTCGGATCGTCAGCGATAGGTTCAAGCAGAAGGTCCTGATAATCGAAGGGGCGGCCTACGGCGCGCGGGTTGGCTTCAAGCTTTTCTTGATAGCTTCTCATCGAATTGCTCCCGCGACGATTTACGCCGACCCATCATTAGAGCTAGCACTGCTTAATCCCTCCAATCAAGTCCGAGAAACCCAACGTGCGTCTTTCTGCCTACAGGATGGGTTTTGTAAGGGTGTGTAAGGGGTTGATCGTTTCCGTTTATCTTGGGCGCGATTAGAGGAGCTTGGCGCGTCCTTCGCAGAATGCACAACCCCTAACTCCCTGAAAACAAAAGAAAATGTCTTTTATCTGACACGAATCTTGGGTATGGGGAAATCTGCGGCCATGAATTGTTTTTGGATCGCAGCGAGCCGGTTCCGGGGAGGTCGGTCAGGACCTCCCCGGCATCTGCCGGGAGACCCGACGATGGCTTCATCAGCCCTTCGCCGGTAGCAGAAATGTCCACTGATACAAGGCACTTCTCACTCCTGCTCGCTTCAGAGAACGAGGAGGTCAAGGTGCAGGCGAGAATTAGAGAGACGGAGCCGAAAAGCGGTAAGCATACATTCGAGGATGCTTCGGCTACCGCGAGAAAGAAGCCCGAAGGTACGCTTTGGCGACCATGGTGGAGGGCGGTCCCTGCGGCTGCTTACAGTGCGCTGTCCGCCACCTATGGTGTGAGCTTTGCGATCCACTATGACCCGACATATTTGACGGTCGCGGTGCTGTATCTGCTGATTGCCTTCACAGCCATTCGACCGCACTAGAAGGGGAGTTTCGTGCGGTTCGGTACGGGCGTTCTCGAACCGAGTACAGAGCCAGCCGCCTCCAGCGCTGCAAAGGTGTCTTCATGCTCCCCTCGATCCCATGACCAAAGGGGCGTTTCGCTCGCCCCTTTGGAAACACCCGATCAACCGTACGCCGATCGGATGCGCGCCAGCGTTTCGGCGCTGGATCACGGCACAATGGTTTCACCCATCGAGACGGCCAAAGAACCAGGGCGCGGTAGCTACTCTATCATTGCCGCTGCGCAATTTGACTGGCCCGGAAGATCGGCGCCATCTGGCCTTCGCTGGTACGGATGTTCACCGTTGTGTCTATCGCTTCCAGCATTGGTTCAACCAACCCGTTCTCGCTCCAATCGAGATGTACTGGATCGCCGTAGTTGATCCTCAGCTCAGGCTCGTTCGGCGGTGCAATCACGTTCGCATAGCGCAGTGCGATGCGACCACGCTCCCCAGCAGGCCATGTCCCGTCTTTCTCGTCGGACTTTAGGTCGATTTGCATGCAAACCGAACCAACCGAAGTGACGAAAACCATGTAGGGCAAGCGGTTGTCTTCGACCCGTCTCCGAAGCAGGAAGCCCGAGGCAAGCGGTGGGGCGTTACCGATTGAGCCGAATGATACGCCAACCACAAGCCCGACAAGGTCATCTGGATTTCCCTCGCTTCGAAGCCATTCGCGCAACCGAGTGAAATGCTGCAATTCTGCCTCAGGCAGCAACGCGAAGCCTATCTTGGCTATCGCCTTATACGCGTGGAGCGGAACAAAGCGCTCGGATGCTACGGGTACGCGAAACCTGATCGTTCCAGTGAGCAGATCAAGGCCAACGCACTGTTCAATGGGCATGTTGCGGACTTCCATCGAAATCCGGCGCCTTCCAGCCGCTGCATCGTGACGAATAACTGCTGGCCCAGCAGTTCGCCCGGTTTGACGCACTTTGTTGTTTTTTCCCTTGGTACCGCCGACCGTCAAGATCGGCGCTACGCTTTTTGCTAGGGCATCATCATAGCGGGCGAATAGCCGATTGCAGTCGTCGCATTCATCTGCGGAAGTAATCCACTTGTTCCCTAGCGATTCCGGCATGGTATGCGCGCGATTCTTGAAGGCCGCCGGGTCAGTGGTACTACAAAAGCGACATTGACCTGCTCGCCCAAGGACGAGTGGCTTTTCGCCAACACTTCCTTTTACCTCAGCAAGTGACTTATACAAATTTTCCACCTGACGTGCTCCCCTGATTGTTACCACTCAGAGGTAGAGTCTCGCTCCTTCATGATTGATGTTTGATGCGATGGCAACGTGTCTGGGGG
>PBYQ01000019.1 GCA_002729695.1 Citromicrobium sp.
CGAGAATGCCGGTGTCGTCGATATCGGCGACGGCCAGGCGATCATCTTCAAGATGGAGAGCCACAACCACCCGTCCTATATCGAGCCCTATCAGGGTGCGGCGACGGGCGTCGGCGGCATCCTGCGCGACGTGTTCACGATGGGCGCGCGCCCGATCGCCAACATGAACGCGCTGCGTTTCGGCCGCCCCGATCATCCGAAGATGAAGCATCTCATTTCCGGCGTGGTCCATGGCATTGGCGGCTATGGCAATTGCGTCGGCGTGCCGACCGTTGGCGGCGAGACCAATTTCCCCCCCGCCTATGACGGCAATATCCTCGTCAACGCGATGACCGTGGGCGTCGCGGACGCGGACAAGATCTTCTATTCCGCTGCAACGGGCGTGGGCAATCCGATCGTCTATGTCGGCTCCAAGACTGGCCGCGACGGCATCCACGGCGCCACGATGGCGAGCGCGGATTTCGAGGAAGACGCCGAGGCGAAGCGGCCCACGGTGCAGGTGGGCGACCCCTTCACCGAAAAGCTGCTGATCGAGGCGTGCCTTGAACTGATGGCGACCGACGCAATCGTCGCGATTCAGGACATGGGCGCGGCGGGCCTGACCTCCTCCAGCGTCGAGATGGCGAGCAATGGCGGCGTCGGCATTCGCCTCAAGATGGACGACGTGCCCCAGCGCGAAGAGGGGATGACCCCCTATGAAATGATGCTGAGCGAGAGCCAGGAGCGGATGCTCATGGTCCTCAAGCCCGGCAAGGAAGACATGGCCCGCGCCATCTTCGAAAAGTGGGAACTGGACTTCGCGGTGATCGGCGAAGTGACCGATACCGGCCGCATGGTGCTCGACTTCGAAGGCGAGACTGTGTGCGACATTCCGCTCGGCCCACTTGCGGACGATGCGCCGCTCTACGACCGGCCTTACCTGAGCCGCGAGGAATACACGCAGTGGGCGAAGATCGCGCCCATGACCAACGTGCCCGAAAGCGCGGATGTCGGCGCGGACCTGCTCAAGTTGATGGGCAGCCCCGCCCTCGCCTCACGCGGGTGGATTTACGAACAATACGACCGGCAGGTGGGCGCCGACACGCTGCAGACCGGCGGCGATGCGGGCGTGGTACGCGTGCACGGCACGAAGAAAGCGCTGGCGATCAGCACCGATTGCACCCCGCGCTATGTCCATGCCGACCCCTACGAGGGCGGCAAGCAGGCGGTGGCCGAGGCCTATCGCAACCTGTGCGCGGTCGGCGCGAAGCCACTCGCGATCACCAATTGCCTCAACTTCGCCAACCCGCAGCGGCCCGAGATCATGGCCCAGATCGTCCACGCGCTGGACGGCATGGGTGAGGCCTGCCGCACGCTCGACTTCCCCGTGGTGAGCGGCAACGTGTCGCTCTACAACGAGAGCAAGGCGACCGGCGGCGGCTCGGCGATCCTCCCCACCCCTGCCATCGGCGGGGTCGGGCTGGTCGCGGATTACGACAAGCTCGCCAGCATCGGCTTCAAGAACGAAGGCGATGCGATCTACCTGATCGCACCCGAATTCTGGGCCAAGCCCGATCCGGTCCGCTCGCACCTCGGCAAGTCGCTGTGGCTCAAGGAAGTGCAAGGCCGCGACGAAGGCCGCGCGCCGCCGGTCGACCTGCTCGCAGAGCGCGGCGCGGGCGAGATCGTGCTCAAGCTGATCGACGAAGGCCTGCTGAGCGCGGTCCACGATTGCTCCGACGGCGGGCTCGCCGTGACGCTGGCCGAGATGGCGCTGGCGGGCGGCATCGGCGCGGAAGTGACTGCCAACGAGGCCTACACGCCTGCACAGTGGTGGTTCGGCGAAGACCAGAGCCGCTATGTCGTCACCGTCAGCCCCGACAAGGTCGAAGCGTTCAACGCGATCGTCGCCGAAGGGCCCGAGAGCGAAGCCGCCGCGCTGGTCGGCTTCCGGCGTCTGGGCACGGTCGGTGGCGACAGTCTGCTGGGCGTAAAGGTGGACGACCTGCGCGCCGCGAATGAGGCGTTCTTCCAGGAGTGGATGGAGGGCTAGGCGTGCCCACAGGCTACTCCGAAACGCCACTCGCGAAAAAGCTCAACCTGCGCGACGATCAGCGGGTGTGGTTTCACGCCATGCCCGAGAATGTGCAGGACGAGATCGGCGAATACGCGCTCGACCTGATCTTCGTCGCCGATCCGGCGGAAGGGATCGACGCGGCGCACATCTTCGTGACCACGCGCGAAGAGCTGGACGGCCTGCTCGCCACATTGCGCAACCAGATCGCGGTCGACGGCCATATCTGGGTGAGCTGGCCGAAGAAGGCATCCGAGGTGCAAACCGATGTCACCGAAGACACGATTCGCGACGTCGCGCTGCCGATCGGGCTGGTCGATACGAAAGTGTGCGCCGTGGATGAGACATGGTCAGCCCTCAAACTGGTGATCCGCAAGGATTTGCGATGAGCGATGGGCACCAGCCTTTCCCCGCCTTGCCAGACTACACCGACGCGCAACGCATCGAGCGCGCCCGCGCCGCGTACGAACGCCTCAAGACCCGCCACACCTGCCGCAGCTTCACCGACGCGCCCGTACCGCGCGAAGTGATCGAACACGCGATCCTCGCGGCAGGCACCGCGCCCAACGGTGCGAACCATCAGCCGTGGCATTTCGCAGCGGTTTCTTCGCCCGACAAAAAGCGCGCCATCCGCGAGGCGGCGGAGGCGGAGGAGCGGGCTTTCTATGCCGGTAAGGCGGGCGAGCAATGGCTCGACGCGCTCGCGCCCATCGGCACCGACGCAAACAAACCCTTCCTCGAAACCGCTCCGTGGCTGATCGTGTGCTTCGCGCAGCGCAAGGGCGGGATCGACGAGGATGGGCAGACGCAGAACTACTACGTCACCGAAAGCGTGGGGATCGCCTGCGGGATGCTGCTGGCGACATTGCACGAGGCGGGGCTGGCGACGCTGACGCACACGCCCTCGCCGATGGGTTTCCTGCGCGAGATCTGCGGGCGGCCCGAGTGGGAGAAACCGCTGATGATCGTCGTGGTCGGGCATCCGGCGGAAGACGCCACCGTGCCCGACCATGCGATGCGCAAGAAGCCGCTGAGCCAGATTTCCAGCTGGCTCTAGGGGTTACGCCGCGGCGGGCACTCCGCCTTCGACCTTCTCAGTGCCGAGCAGGTCGTAGGGGTCGATACCTTCCTCGCGCCACACCCGGTGGCATTCGCGGTACCAGTGCGGCTCGGGAATGTTCAGCTTCGCGCGCGCTTCGGCGAGGTCCATCGCCAGCAGTTCGCGGATCGACATTTCGACCAGCGGCGGGCACGCGGTGCCGGTCTTCTGCGCCTGGCGCACCGCCTTGAACACGGGCGCCTTGCTGCCCTTCACATTGCGCTTGATGTTCAGCGCACCGGCATAGCCGATCAGCAGGTGCCCGTGGCTCGGCTGCTGGCCGTGGGTGAACAGCAGCACGCACTGCTCGCCCAGCGCATCGCGCCCGTATCCGGTCAGCACGTGCATCAGGTCGTGCGTGTCGCGGTTGCGGAAGCCGAACCATTCGACGAGGTCGCCGAACTTGCGGCGGCCCAGCTTGTCCGCTTCGGCGACGAGGCCTGCAGCGGACAGGCCTTCGGTTTCCATGAAGTCGCAATAGGCGTGCGCGACCGTGCCCTTGGGCAGTTTGCGCAAGGTTTCGTGATCGTCGAGGATCGGCGGCAGGTAGGGCTCTTCGGCCCGCAGCCGCTCACCCTGCTCGCTCAGCACGAGCCGCCGTACGCGCGGCATGAAGCCCTTGTGCGGCAGCGCCTCGAAAATGCGGAAGACGTGGGAGGTATCCTCCTTGTCCTTCAGCAACTCGCGGAAGTGATGATAGGCGACCAGAGGCCGATACTTGGGGATCACCCGGTCGGGATGGCGCAGCGGGGTTCCGTCGCGCGCCGTTTCGACCGCAGCCGAGTGATCGGAATTGGAAGTAATATTGGTCATGGGATCATTCCTTACTGACAGGAATGTCAATAAGACCTGAACACGCCCGTTTCAAGTCCCCTTTTTGTGAAGGGGCAGCTAGCGCAGCACCCACTTTTCCCGCTCGATGCCGAGCAGCAGGAGAAGCGCGGTGAGATCGTCGGTATCGATCCAGCCATTCGCCGCAGCGCGTGTTTTCGGCTTCGCCTTGTAGGCGATGCCGTAATCCGCCGCGACGATCATCGGCGTGTCGTTCGCGCCGTCGCCGATCGCCAGCGTGCGCGCGCCCTCGCCCAGCCTGCCCGCTTCTTCGGCCAGAGTTGTTTGCTTGGTTGTGCTGTCGCAGATCGGCTCCTGCACCTTGCCGGTCAGCTTACCGTCCGCGATCAGAAGGCGGTTGCCGACCACCCGGTCAAACCCGAGCTTTTCGGCCACAGGATCGGCGAAGCGGTGGAACCCGCCCGTCACCAGCACGCTATGCGCGCCGTGCGCCTTGAGCGTCGCGATCAGCGTGGCAGCACCGGGAGTAGGAGAAATCCGTTCGTCGAGACAGCGCTGGATCGCAGCTTCGTCCAGCCCTTCCAGAAGCCCGACCCGCTCTTTCAATGCGCCCGCGAAATCGAGTTCGCCCCGCATCGCGCGCTCGGTAATCTCGGCAACACGCGGCTTCACGCCGGCGAAATCGGCCAGTTCGTCGAGGCATTCCTGCCCGATCATCGTCGAATCCATGTCGCTGACGATCAGGCGCGGCACCTCGATGAAATCGTCGGCGAACAGCGCGGCGTGCGGTGCAAGATGCTGTTCGACCAGCGGCGCAACCACCTCGCGCGTCCCCTCGGGAATCGCGATTTCCAGCACCTCGCCACAGAATTCGAGCATCGCCGCGCTGGCGAGCGGCTGCCCCGCCTCGCCCAGCGCATTCTCAAATGCACTCAGGCTTGCCTCATCGGGCACTGGCTCTGCTAGGATGCGGACGATGAGCACTGACGAAATCTCCGGGGAAACGCGAAAACCGCTCGCGCTCATCGCAGGGCCGACCGCCAGCGGCAAGAGCGCGCTCGCGCTCCGGTTTGCGGAAAAGCTGGCGGCAGAGGGCCGTAAGGGCGTGATCGTCAACGCAGACAGCGCGCAGGTCTATGCCGACCTGCGCGTACTGAGCGCCCGCCCTTCGCCCGAAGAAGAGGCGCGCGCGGAGCACCGGCTGTTCGGTGCGTGGGATGGGTCGCAGTCCTGCTCGGCGGCCGAATGGGCCGAAGCTGCCAAGCGCGAGATTGCCGATATCCACACGGCGGGCGACGTCCCCATCCTGGTCGGTGGAACCGGGCTCTACATCCGCACGCTGCTCGACGGGATTGCGCCTATCCCCACGATCCCGGATCACGTGCGCGACGCGGTGCGGGCGATGCCGACGCCCGATGCCTATGCCGAACTGGCTCTGGAAGACCCGGCGAGCCACGCACGCCTCGACCCGGGCGACTCGCAGCGCATTTCGCGTGCGCTCGAGGTGGTGCGCGCCACGGGCCTGACACTGGGCGAATGGCAGAGGCGGCGCGAAGGCGGGATCGGCGATACCGTGGCGCTCAACCCGGTCATCCTGCTGCCCGAACGCGAGTGGCTTTATCGCAAGTGCGACGCGCGCTTTGAGCAGATGCTGGACGAAGGTGCGGTGGCGGAGGTCGAGGCGCTACTGATGCGCGATCTGGACCACAACCTGCCCATTATGCGCGCCATCGGCCTGCGCGAGATTGCCGGTTGGCTGCGCGGCGAATGGTCGCGCGAAGAGGCGATCGCCAAGGGTCAGCAGGCGACGCGCAACTACGCCAAGCGGCAATATACCTGGCTGCGCCATCAACCCCCGTCGACATGGCCGAGAGTGACGTTCGCGGACGAGGCGCTGGCGCTGCTCGCATAAGAGCCTTTCCTACGCGGTGTCCTTCCGGCAGGCTGCGCCCCAGTGATCTACTTCACACAGAAGAGACCGGACAGAGGATGCAAACCGGACTTCGCCCACGAGCCGCGAAAGGTGACACGGCGGCCCACGCTTTGTCGCCCAAGCGATTGATCGCGCGGTCAAACATCGCGGTGGACGGTTTTGCAAACATACCCGGTCTGTGTGTCACGAGAAGCAAGGAGACCGCATGACCCCGCCCGAAGCGATCATCGACCCCGATCTGCCGATCATCGATCCGCACCATCACCTGTGGGATCTGCGTCCGCTCGTCTCCGCCTTCCCCGAACCGCGCCACCCTTTCATCGAGACGGTGGGGCGTTCTGCGCTGTACACCTTCGACCAGCTGCTCGCAGATACGCAAAGCGGCCACCGCATCATCGGTACGGTCTTCATGGAATGCGGCGCGTTCTACGATCCTGCGCGCGGCGAGGCGATGAAGGTCGTGGGCGAAGTCGAGTTCGTGAACGGAGTCGCGGCGCAGGGCGCAAGCGGTCTCTACGGCGACTATCGCCCCTGTGCGGGGATCGTCGGCCATGCCGACCTGATGCTGGGCGCCGAGGCTAAGCCGGTGCTCGAAGCGCTGATCGCTGCCGGCAACGGGCGCTTTCGCGGCATCCGCCACAGTGCTGCATGGGATGCCGATCCGGCTGTGCTCGGCCCGCCGTTCCACGCGCCCGAGGGCCTGCTGCGCGACAACACCTTCCGCAAGGGATTCGCGCAGCTCGGCGAACTGGGGCTGAGCTTCGATGCGTGGGTGCTCGAACCGCAGCTGGGCGATGTGATCGACCTGGCGCGCGCCTTCCCCGAACAGCCGATCATCCTCGACCATTGCGGCACGCCGCTTGGTATCGCCTGCTATGAAAGCAAGCTCGACGAGAATTTCGAGCGGTGGCGCACTTCGATCCGCGAACTGGCGAAATGCGAGAATGTCGTAGTGAAGCTCGGCGGACTGGCGATGCCGTTCTGCATGATGCCCGGCGAGGGCCCGACAGAGTCGGTTCCATCGGAACAGCTCGCCGACATGTGGCGACCCTATGTCGAAACCTGCATCGACGCCTTCGGGCCACAGCGGGCGATGTTCGAAAGCAACTACCCGGTCGACAAGTGGGCGGGCAGCTACGCAACCCTCTGGAATGCCCTCAAACGTCTGGCGTCGGGTGCATCGGACGACGAGAAGCGCGCGCTGTTCGCGGGCACTGCAGCGCGTGTCTATCGCGTCGAAAACCTGCTCGGGTTGACGTAACGGCAATCTCGACACCGGGCACAGCGCGGCATAGACCGCCGCCCAACCACATATTTCCGGGAGAAAACCACATGCCCCTGCCCGCCCCGTTCGATCGGCTGCGCCTGCCCATCATCGGCTCGCCCATGTTCATCGTCTCCGGCCCCGAACTGGTCATCGCCCAGTGCAAGGCGGGGATCGTCGGCAGCTTCCCGGCTCTGAACGCGCGCCCCTCCGGCGTGCTCGACGAATGGCTCCACCGCATCACCGAAGAACTGGCGGCGCATAATCGCGACAACCCCGATCGCCCCGCCGCGCCCTTCGCGGTCAACCAGATCGTCCACCGCTCGAACGCCCGGCTAGAAGAAGACATGCAGGTGTGCGAGAAATGGCAGGGGCCGCTCGTCATCACTTCGCTCGGCGCGCGCGAGGAAGTGTTCCAGGCGGTGAAGAACTGGGGCGGGATCACGCTGCACGACGTCATCAACAACCGTTTCGCGCACAAGGCGATCGAAAAGGGTGCGACGGGCCTCATTCCGGTGGCAGCGGGTGCCGGTGGCCACGCGGGCACGCTGTCGCCCTTCGCCTTGATGCAGGAAATCCGTGAGTGGTTCGACGGCCTGATCGCGCTTTCGGGCTCGATCGCAACGGGTCGTGCGGTGCTGGGCGCGCAGGCTCTGGGGGCCGACTTCGGCTATATCGGCAGCGCCTTCATCGCGACCGAGGAAGCCAATGCCGAACAGGGCTACAAGCAAGGGATCGTCGACGGCAGTGCGGAAGGCATCGTCTACACCAACCTCTTCACCGGGGTGCACGGCAACTACCTGCGCAGCTCGATCGAGGCGGCGGGGCTCGACCCGGACAATCTGCCCGAAAGCGATCCGTCGAAGATGAACTTCGGCAGCGGCGGCAATTCCAAGGCCAAGGCGTGGAAGGACATCTGGGGTTCGGGCCAAGGCGTCGGCGCGGTCAAGAATGTGGCGACCGTCGCCGAAATGGTCGACCGGCTGGAGCGTGAATACAAGGAAGCCAAGGCCGGTCTGGCGGAGGCGTCCGCGCCTTACGGCGGCTAGCCCGGAGTTACGCGCACGTATCGGCCATCCGCGCTCGGCTCGATCCGGAGCGGGTGGCCATCGGGCGCGGTCAACTGCCCGGATTGGGTTTGTTTGCCGGCATAGAACAGATGCGTGAACAGCAAACGCGCCAGCGCATTGCCCTCCGCACGAACCAGCGGCGGCTCGATGCGCAGTTCCTGGCTGGTGAAGTAATGCAGTCCATGGCTTTGCAGCGCGCCGTCGATCGTGGACCGAAAACTGGCGAGGAGGCTGACCGGCACATCACCACGCGCCTCCCAGCTATCGATCTGGCGCGTGAGGCTTTCCATGCCGATGACGACGCCGCCCGGCACCCAGCATATGCCTTCGGCGCCAAGCCGCTGGCCGACGCCTTGGGCGAGCGTGAACCATGCGCGCAGGATCGCCAGCGTGTGTCGCCCGGCCGCGATATGCGGACCGACGCGCAAGGACAGCGCGCATGTCCCGTCCTGCCCGATCGCGCCCTCGATCTCCGCCCCTCCCAGGTCCGGGATCGGCGCAGCCGGACCGGGGCCCAGCCCGACGAGATCGAATGTCAGGCCCGAACGGCGCAGCTCGACCACACCGCGCGACGGATCGGCCAGCGGCTTCGGTGCGGCATCGATGATGTCCGCTCCGTCACACGCATCGCGCACCTGCTCGAAGGTTGGGCGCGGGTTGCGTTGAAAGAGAATCAGCAGATCGTCGGCAATCGCCTCACCCTCGGGCGAGCCCAGTTGATCGGACATGCGCTCCTCCCTTCCAGACGCCCGCTCGTCGATCCTGCTTTGCGTCTCCCGGGCGAGCGCGTCGAGGGTCAATGATCAGCTTTGCTCCGATATGGAACCGTTTGGTCAGAAAACGCCCATCGCCAGACCTTCGGCCAGCGCCTCTCCCAGCGTGGCGCATTCGTCGAGCCGTTCCTCGGGCACGGTCTTGGGCGCGAGGATCTCCTCGGGCGTCTGCGCTTTCATGTTCACGATCACCGGATCCGCCACACGCTTCAGTCGCCAGCCTTTCGCGATCCGGTCGATCTGGGCCTGCGCGCCCTCCCCGTCCGAACCTGCCGCGATGATCGTTGCAAAGGCGCGCCCCTCGATCCTGCCGAGCACGGGGTAATAGCAGCGATCGAACATCTCCTTCATCATTCCGGACATCGACGCGAGATTCTCGGGACAAACGAACAGGTATCCCCCTGCGCTCAGGATATCGTCGGGCGAAACCTCCTGCGCCGCCATCAGCCGCGCGCGATCTCCCGCACCGCGTGCCGCCGCACGCGCCATCGCCTCGCTCGCGCCGGTGCGGCTGTGCCAAATGATCAGAAGGTCCTGCACCGTCATGCCAGACACCCTCGGGTGCCGCTGTCGAAAGTCAACGGGTGCGCGCTTTGTTCTTCGCGCCCGGCACGCTAGGTTGATGCCATGGCGACCACAGCCCCCCTTTCCGGAATGACGTATGTTTGCGGTGTCGAGCGATCACTTGCCGGGCGTAGCTGGCGCTGGCGCGGCGGTCGCAATCAGTTCGCGGACAGCTCCGCGAGTCTGAGCGATGATATCCTCACGCAAATCCTGCTCGCGCGTGGTGTTGCGCGTGACGATCTGGAGCGTCAGCGCGATCCCAAGCTGGCGACCTTCCTGCCCGATCCTGCGATCTTCCAGGACATGGAAGTGGCCGCGGAACGATTGGCGCAAGCCATTCTCACTCGTGAGACCGTGACGATCTACGGAGACTACGACGTCGACGGGGCGACCTCGGCTGCACTGATGATTCGCCTGTTCCGGATGCTGGGTCACGAGGCTGGCTACTACATTCCCGACCGCCTGCTCGAAGGTTACGGCCCGAGCGGCGAAGCGCTGGTCAAGCTGGGTGAGGAAGGCTCCAGCCTCGTCGTGACCGTCGATTGCGGCGCGATGGCGCACGAGGCTTTGGCTGCGGCGCGCGACGCGGGCGTAGATGTGATCGTGATCGACCATCACAAGTGTTCGCCCGAACGCCCCGCGGCGGTCGCGCTGGTCAATCCGAACCGCCTCGACGAGGATGACGAGGCCGCGGCACACGGCCATCTAGCGGCGGTGGGCGTCGCGTTTCTGGTTGCGGTCGCGCTGGTGCGCAAACTGCGCGAGGGCGGTTATTTCAAGGATCGCACAGAGCCCGACCTTCGCGGCCTGCTCGACCTGGTCGCGCTGGGCACGGTTGCCGATGTCGCGGCGCTCCATGGGTTGAACCGCGCGTTCGTGTCCCAGGGTCTCAAGGTGATGGCGAGGCGTGCGAATATCGGCATGAGCGCGCTCATCGATGCCAGTCGTCTCACCCGCGCGCCGGTCTGTTCCGATCTCGGCTTCGCGCTCGGCCCGCGAATCAATGCAGGAGGGCGCGTCGGCGAATCGACCCTGGGGGTGCGCCTGCTCACCACCGAAGATGCCGAGGAAGCCGCGCAGATCGCCGCCCAGCTTTCACAACTCAACGAAGAACGCCGTGCGATCGAGGCGGAGGTTCAGGAGGCTGGCGAGGCGCAGGTGGCGGGTCAGGCAAACCGCGCCTTGCGAATCGTCCATGGCGAAGGCTGGCATCCCGGCGTGATCGGGATCGTTGCGGGGCGCATCAAGGAGAAGACGGGCAAGCCTACGCTGGTGATCGCTCGCGATGCGAAAAGCGGCCTCGGCAAGGGATCGGGCCGATCGAT
Source organism: Citromicrobium sp. (assembly GCA_002729695.1). Lineage (GTDB taxonomy): Bacteria > Pseudomonadota > Alphaproteobacteria > Sphingomonadales > Sphingomonadaceae > Alteriqipengyuania. The sequence continues at coordinate 10,874 of PBYQ01000019.1, forward strand.
TCCCGGAGTGGATTTGGGTGCGGCGATCATGGCTGCGCGCGAGGAAGGATTGCTCGAAGCAGGGGGCGGGCATGCCATGGCAGCGGGCCTGACCGTGCGCGACGACAAGATCGAAGCGCTTGCCGAATGGCTCGAGGCGCGGCTCGATCGACAGGTTGCCGCGGCGAGCGCGGAGGCCTCGCTCGGTTTCGATCTGTCGCTTGGCCCGCGCGGGCTGACCGTCGAGCTGGTCGAAACGCTCGAACGGGGCGGCCCTTACGGCATGGGATGGCCGGGGCCGCGAATCGCAATTGGTCCCGTGCACGTCGTAAAGATCGACCGCGTCGGCAGCGATCATGTCCGCCTCGTGGCAGGATCGCGCGATGGCGGCTCGATAAAAGCGATCGCTTTCCGGATCGCAGATACCGAGTGGGGACAGGCTTTACTGGCGCTCGCGCCGGGAACTCACCTGTGGCTCGCCGGGCGCGCAAAGGTGGATACCTGGGCCAATACGCCTCGTGCCGAGTTGCACCTGGAAGACGCCGCGGTGGTCGAGCTGTAATTTCGCACGATTGTGGGCTTGACCCCCTGCGCACACCCCCCTAAGTGCGCGGCTCGCTTCGGCGCTGTCGGTTCTTCAACCGCTCCGCCAAGAAGCTTTTCCGGATGTGGCCCCTTCGTCTAGCGGTTAGGACGCGGCCCTTTCACGGCTGAAACACGGGTTCGATTCCCGTAGGGGTCACCATTCGGAAACCAGGTGCGGCGGGCGACATGTTCGCCAGCGCGCCGAACTCCCCAATCGAAAGGTCAGAGCGCGTAGTGTGGCGCAACTGCGCGTGCTCACCCGAGCGCACTGGCGGAACTCTTCGAATCCCCCTAGGCCGACCGCCATGCACAAGTCGCATACCTTGCCCTGGGCCGGCCTGATGATCGCCGCAGTGGCCGCCGTGCTGCTGATCTCGGCGGGTGTGGTGGTACCTTACGCCATCGCCGTATGGGTCGTCTGGTCGCTGACCTTGCTGATCAGCCAGCCGCAGGAGCCGCTGGTGATCGCCGATCAGCGACAGGAAGGCATTTCTCGCGAAAACCTGATCGGGATGATCGAGAACGCGCATTCGCCGCTGCTGCTGGTGGACCGCAAAAGGGTGGTGATCGCGAACGCCTCGGCCCGTGCGCTTCTCGGACGTCATGTGATCGGACAGGATGTGCGCGTTGCGATTCGCCATCCGCGCGCCATTGCGATGATGAATTCGGACAGTCACGGCGAAGCGATCGTTTCCGGCTTGGTACGCCGCAAGGATGTGTGGCGGGTCAGCCGCTTTGCGGTCGATGACCGGACGTCTGTCATCGAACTGGTTTCCAAGACGGCCGAATCGGATGTGAGCCGCGCGCACACGGACTTCGTCGCCAATGCCAGCCACGAACTGCGCACACCGCTTTCGTCGATCATCGGCTACGTCGAAACGCTGAGCGAGCATCCCGACGATATCGACAGCGACACGGCGAAGAAGTTTCTCGACACCATCCTGCGCGAAGCCCGGCGACTGCAAAACCTTGTCAGCGACCTGATGTCGCTCTCTCGCGTGGAAGCCGAAAAGCACGATCGCCCGGACGAGCCGGTGGCGCTCAACGCGCTTGTCGAGCGTGCCGCACGCGAAGGTGCCGGCCTCGACCGGGCCGAACGGGTACAATACTCGCAAGACGGCGATTTCGAGGTGCGTGGCGATCCGCAACAACTCGAACAGCTTGTGCGCAACCTTGTGGACAATGCGTTGAAATATGGCCGCGCGGGAACGCCAGTGGACGTTCGATTGAGCGAATCTTCGCTCGGCGAGGCCAAGATCGAGGTGAAAGATCACGGCGAAGGAATTGCGCCCGAGCACCTGCCGCACCTTACGCGCCGGTTTTACCGGACCGATCCGGGGCGCAGCCGGATGTCGGGAGGGACGGGCCTGGGGCTGGCGATCGTCAAGCACATCGTCGAGCGGCATCACGGCAGGCTCGACATCGAAAGCGAACTCGGCCGTGGCACCACGGTCACAGTGCGGTTGCCACGTGACGGAATCGTCAAGTTTCCGGTGCCAACTCAAACCACGGAAACCGCCGGTTTAAGCCAGGAAGGAGGATAAGCTGGCTCATCCGCACGAAACAGTCCGGCCTGTTCGTGACCGACTGTCATCACACTGCCACATAGTTTCAACAACGCGAGCGCGCGCTTCATTTGAAAAGCGACGTTTCACCTGATTATGGACATTCGAGGGGCTAATCCGATGCGATGCTCCCCGATCGAGGATTGAGGGACCCCGCCCGCAGCATGTCTCCCGCATTTCTTTTCCTGCTTGCACTAGGCCTCGGCCTGGCGGGTTGGCTTGCCGGCCGCGCGAAGGCCCGTGCGTTTACGCGCGGGGCCGACCCGCGCCGCGTTTCCGCCCGCCCCGGCTATCATGCCTGGTTCGTCGCGATCTGGGTGGCGCTGCCGCTGACGGTGTTTGCGGTTGTCTGGACGACGCTTTCGCCCGCGCTTGTCGATCAATGGGTTCTCGCCTCGCCCGCGGCGCAGGATCTTCCCGCCTTCGGTTTCGAACGCCAGTCGATTCTGGCCGAGGCACGCGCGGTCGCCAGCGGCAACGCCACAGCGGTGTTCAACCCGGCCGCGCAGGGCCTGGTTGAACCGTTCCGTGAGGCGCAGCAATTCTACAGCCTGATCGGACTAGCCTTCGCCATCGCCATGGCAATCATCCTCGGGTTGTGGGCCTACACCCGCGTGAAGCCGGCCTTCGCCGCGCGGGTAAAGGTGGAACGCACCGTGATGGGCCTCCTGCTGCTGGCCTCGCTGGTCGCGATCCTGACGACTTTCGGAATTCTCGCGAGCCTTGTGTTCGAGACGATCCGGTTCTTCGGCATGGTCTCGCCGATAGATTTCCTGTTCGGACTGAGCTGGAATCCCGATCCGATGGCGAACGCCGCCGCTCCGCAGGGCGATCGCTACGGCGCGATCCCGCTGTTCTGGGGCACCATCTTCATCGGTGCGATTATCGCCATGATCGTCGCCATTCCGCTCGGCATGATGAGCGCGATCTATCTGACGCAATATGCGAGTTCGCGCTGGCGCAAGATCATCAAGCCCGCGCTCGAGATTCTCGCTGGCGTCCCCACGGTGGTTTACGGCTATTTCGCCGCGCTGACCGTCGCCCCGGCGATCCGCGATGCGGCACAGGCAGTGGGCATATCCAACGCCTCTTCGGAAAGCGCGCTCGCTGCGGGTCTGGTAATGGGGGTGATGATCATTCCCTTCGTGTCCTCGATGGCCGACGATTCGATTGCCGCCGTGCCAAGCGCCATGCGCGACGGCAGCCTGGCGATGGGCGCCACCCAATCCGAGACGATCAAGAAGGTGCTGATCCCGGCCGCCCTGCCTGGGATTGTCGGCGGAGTCATGCTCGCTGTCAGCCGCGCGATCGGGGAGACCATGATCGTGGTGATGGCCGCCAGCACCGCCGCCAACCTGAGCGCCAATCCGCTTGAATCGATGACCACGGTGACGGTGCAGATTGTCGCCCTGCTGACTGGTGAAGGCAGCTTCGATCATCCCGCGACGCTCAGCGCCTTTGCGCTCGGCTTCGTATTGTTCATGGTGACGCTGTTGCTGAACTTCATCGCGCTGCGCGTCGTCAAACGCTTCCGGGAGGCGTACGAGTAATGAGTGATCCCGCAATGACCGAGACGAGACAGCCGACCCGCACGAAGGCGTTCGAGAAGCGGCTGAAGGCGCGTTACGCGCAGGAGCGGCGATTCAAGGTCTTCGGCCTGTTCGCGATCCTCATTTCGATCGCGATCCTGTTCGTTCTGCTCGGAAACATGACGATCAACGGCATCGGCGGCTTCCAGCGTGCCGAATTGCAGGTTCCGATCGATTTCGCGCAATCCGGCCTCGCGGGCGATCAAAGATCGCTGAGCCAGCCTGGCGCGATCCAGACGCTCGAGATGCAGGGCTTGCCGCAGATTGTTCAATTCGCTGCCGAACAGCACATCGGTGAGGCAGGCGCGCAGCAGCTGAGCGAACAGGCCTGGCGGGACGTGGCGGCATCGATCACTGCCGATCCCTCGCTTATCAATCGGCAAGAGACCTTCTGGCTGCCGTCCAGCGGCGACCTGGCGATGGGAATGGACGGCGAAGGCTCGCCCGAAATGCAGGCCCTTGCCAGCCAGCTCGAAAGCGCGGGCGTGCTGGAAAAGCGGTTCGACTGGGGCTTCCTTACCCGATCGGATGCGACCGATCCGCAACAGGTCGGTGTCTGGGGGGCGCTCAAAGGCTCGATCCTGACGATGATCATCACCCTCGCGCTGGCGTTTCCAGTCGGCGTTCTGGCTGCGCTTTACCTGGAAGAATATGCCCCGCGGAATCGGTGGACCGACATTATCGAGGTTTCGATCAACAACCTCGCAGCGGTGCCCTCGATCATTTTCGGCCTTTTGGGCCTTGCGGTGTTCCTCTGGATTTTCCCCAATCTGCGCTCGGCTCCGCTGATCGGTGGCATGACTCTCGCCTTGATGACGATGCCGGTGATCGTGATTTCCGGACGCAACGCGATCAAGGCGGTCCCACCATCGATCCGCGATGGCGCGCTGGCAATCGGGGCATCGCCCGTCCAGGTCGTCTTCCACCACGTGCTCCCGCTCGCATTGCCGGGGATTCTCACCGGCACGATCATCGGGATGGCGCGTGCGTTGGGCGAAACGGCGCCGCTTCTGCTAATCGGCATGCGCGCCTTCGTGGCGACCCCGCCGGACGGCTTCACCTCGCCTGCGACCGTCCTGCCGGTACAAATCTTCCTGTGGTCGGATGAAATCGACCGCGGTTTCATCGAACGGACCAGCGCGGCGATTATCGTGCTGCTGCTGTTCCTTCTGGTCATGAATGCCCTGGCCATCTACCTGCGCAACAAATTCGAGAAAAGCTGGTGACCGTAATTCACGAAATGGACGACACGGCCGACCCTAAGATGCGCGCTCGCGACGTCTCGGTATTCTATGGTGACAAGAAAGCGATCGACGATGTCTCCATCGACATCCCGACCAAGTATGTCACCGCCTTTATCGGCCCATCGGGTTGCGGGAAATCGACTTTTCTGCGCACTCTCAACCGCATGAACGACACGATCCCTTCGGCCCGTGTCGAGGGCGATATCGAGCTCGACGGCGAGAATATCTATTCCAGCGGGATGGATGTGGTTCAGCTGCGCGCCCGGGTGGGCATGGTGTTCCAGAAACCCAATCCCTTCCCCAAGTCGATCTACGACAATATCGCGTATGGTCCCAAGATCCACGGCATCGCCGGCAGCAAGAACGAGCTCGACGAGGTCGTCGAACGTTCGCTGCAACGCGCAGGCCTGTGGAACGAGGTGAAGGATCGCCTCGGTGAATCGGGCACCGCACTTTCGGGCGGACAACAGCAGCGCCTCTGCATTGCGCGCGCCATCGCGGTCGATCCCGAAGTGATCCTGATGGACGAGCCGGCCTCCGCGCTCGACCCCATCGCGACCGCCAAGATCGAGGAACTGATCGACGAACTCGCAGGGCGGTACGCCATCGTGATCGTGACCCATTCGATGCAGCAGGCGGCACGCGTGAGCCAGCGAACGGCCTTCTTCCATCTCGGGAAGATGGTAGAGTACGGTCCGACGGACCAGATCTTTACCAATCCGCTCGAAGAACGAACCAAAGATTATATCACCGGACGATACGGATGATTTCCGAACACACAGTCAAAGCCTTCGATGAGGACATCACGCGGCTTCGCGGCCTCATCACCGAGATGGGCGGGCTCGCCGAGACCGCGCTGGAAGGCGCGCTCGACGCGCTTATCCGCGGCGACGAAGAGCTGGCCGAGCGGATCGTGGCGGACGACCGCAAGCTCGACACGCTCGAGAGCGAGGTCGACAGACTGGCCGTCAAGATCATCGCCCTGCGCGCGCCGATGGCCGACGATTTGCGCGAAGTCATCGCAGCGCTGAAGATCGCCGGCGTGGTCGAGCGGATCGGCGACTATTCCAAGAACATCGCCAAGCGCGTGGGCCACATCGAAGGGCGCACCCGGTTCGAACCTTTGACCCTGCTGCCCGCGATGGGCGAGGTGGCCGCGGAAATGGTCCACGACGTGCTCACGGCCTATGCCGCGCGCGATCCTGCACTGGCGCTCGAAGTGATCGCGTCGGACAAGAAGGTCGACGCCTTCTACAACTCGGTTTTCCGCAATCTTGTCAGTCATATGGTCGAAAATCCTGCGACGATTTCGAGCGCGGCTCAGTTGCTGTTCGTCGCCCGCAATATCGAGCGGATCGGAGACCATGCGACCAACGTAGCCGAGATGGTCTATTTCGCCGCCACGGGCGACTACCCGCTGGACGACGACAGTTGAGCCTTCGTCACCCCCACCCAACGGGCGAGAGAGCCCGCGGATTGCGAGACCTGCCGTGCCATCAGCCAAGCTGATCCTTGTCGAAGACGATCCGGCGCTCGCCGAGCTGCTCGAGTTCCGGTTCGCCAACGAAGGCTACCAGGTGCGCGTCACCGCCGATGGGGACGAAGCGCTGCTGATGGCGAGCGAGGATGTGCCCGACCTCATCATCCTCGACTGGATGATCGAGGGCACCAGCGGGATCGAAGTCTGTCGGCGCCTGCGCCGCGACAAGGAAACCGCGCACGTGCCGATCATCATGCTGACCGCGCGCGAGGCGGAAGACGACCGCGTGCGCGGCCTCGAAACCGGTGCCGACGACTATCTGACCAAGCCCTTCAGCCCGCGCGAGCTGCTTGCCCGAGTGGCGGCGGTCATGCGCCGGATCCGCCCTGCGCTTGCCGGGGAAGCGATCGAGGTGGGCGACATCCGGCTCGATCCGGTGGCGCACAAGGTCGAGCGGCGCGGCCGGATGCTCCAGCTCGGGCCGACCGAGTACCGCCTGCTCAAATTCTTCATGGAGAGCCCAGGCCGCGTGTTCAGCCGTGGGCAGCTGCTCGACGGCGTATGGGGCACGGGCAGCGATATCGAACTGCGCACGGTCGATGTGCACATCCGGCGGCTGCGCAAGGCGCTGGAACTGGAAGGCGCGAAAGACCCGATCCGCACGGTGCGTTCTGCCGGATACGCCATCGAAGCGGTCTGACCTGCTCCATCTCGGCCTGCGCATGGCACCTTTGCCCTTGCCACTTTGGCGAGTGCACTGACACACCTGACACAGTGTCCTGAGGTCAAAAAGTCGGGCGGTCTGTTGGTGGTTCTCTGTTGGTGAACGATGTCGGCGTATGCGATTTTGCATGGGTCGACTTTCGCACATTCCCGAAGCTGTAGGACAGCGGAAACCCGCTTCGCCAATCGATCAGCGACACACTCCGCCCAGGCCCCTTGCTTCCTGATCGAGGTGGAAATGGTCGCGGTGCGCTTCGTTGTAATCGGGTGAGAGGACGGTTCCGAACGCCCGGCACGCGCCATCGCGTACTTCTCGGAGGAACCGGGCCTTCTCGCCCTCCCCCTGCCAGTCGTTGACCACCGCGATGCGCGTACCGTCCGCCAGCACGAAGCCTGCAATGTCGATGGCATTGCCCGTGGCATGCTGACTCCACGGTCCCTCGTCGCGGCCATAGAGTCGACGGCAGGAAAAGCTGCCGAAATGCTCGATCCGGGCGACTTCCTGCCCGAAGATTTCCTGCGCGAGGGGCTGCACGCTGTCGCGCCGCCAGACGTCCAGCGCAGCGGCGACCGCGCAGCTGGTGTCGGGCCGGTCGCCGGCATAGGGAAAATCGCTTAGCAGGATGCGGTTTTCCCGCCGGCAAGCGTCCTCCCCCACGGGATCAAGCGTGGTGAACGCGACCTCGCTCCGCTCCAGCACCGCGCGACATTGCGCGGGGTCTTCGCGCAGGGCCGCGATCTTGGTGCGGGTTGCCCAGCCCGGCTCCTCGCGCAGGTCGAGCGGCGCCCACGGGTTGCTACCCGGATGCTCGGCAAGCCAGGCGCGCCCGGCCACCAGCACGGCGATCAGGATGAGGATCGTGAGCACGCGCCGGTCGCTGCTGAACCGGGCGAGCGGTCGCAGGAAGCGGGCGAGCGTCCTCAGTCTTCCAAAATCGTGCGGTGTGCCGGGCATCTTCAATGAAAGTCGCGCGACTTGGGAATGATCCGCACATTGCGCGGGTGCCCGCCGGTATTGGGCAATTCGTCGATGAGGTCGCGTGGCCGAATTGCGCCTTGGTGCGCGGGATCGTCGGCCCCCTGACGCAAGTCATCGCGTGGGTTGATCTTCCCGCTCGGCAGCGGGCTGTTCACGTGGTCCGCACGCGCCAGCTGGTATTGCAGCGTATCGTCGGACAGGCGCGAGAGCATGTGCGTCGCGTCGGTCATATGCTGGGCGATGACGTGGATCACCTCGTCATCGTACTCCACGCGGCCACGGACCTCCATCAGCCGCGCGCCCATCACCACCTTGCGCTGCTTTTCCTTGAGATCGGGCCACACGACCAGGTTCACCACCCCCGTCTCGTCCTCCAGCGTGATGAAGCACACGCCCTTTGCACTGCCCGGCCGCTGGCGGATCAGCACCACGCCCGCGACCTGGACCATGCTGCGGAACTTGCGCTCGCGCAGATCGCACGCGCGCACGAAGCCGCGCTCGGCAAGGTCGGCACGCAGGAAGGCCATCGGATGCGCTTTCAGGCTGAGCCGCGTGGTCTGGTAATCGGCGACCACCTCTTCGCTGAGCGGCATGAGGGGCAGCGCGGTGCGCGCCTTCTCCGCCCCCTCGTCGCGCTCCGCCGCCGCGCGGAACAGCGGCAGGTCGGGCGCAGCGATCAGGCTGCGCGCGTCCCACAGCGCCTGACGGCGCGGCAGATTGAGCGACTGGAAGGCATCGGCACTGGCAAGCCGCTCGACATGCGAGGGGGAAAGCCCCGCGCGGTCGCGCAGCTCCGCCACATCGCGGTAGGGGCCGTTCTCGACACGCTCTGCCACCAGTTGCGCGGCGACATGCTCGGGCAAGCCGTCGATCTGCCGCAGGCCGAGGCGGAGCGCGATGTGGCGGTCGAGGCGGCCCTTGTCCTGCTTTGCCCACCCCGTTGCAGCTAGGCTCACCTTCGGTTCGCCAAGCTTCACTGCCCCTCCCGCTTGCGGGAGGGGTTTGCGAGACTTGGCAGCTTGCTGCCTAGTTGCAGCGGGGTGGGCATCCGATCCACGCACATCCTCCAGCGTACAATCCCAGTCCGAGCAATTCACATCCGCCGCCAGCACGCCGACGCCATGCTCGGCTGCGTCGCGCACGATCTGTGCGGGCGCGTAGAAGCCCATCGGCTGCGAGTTGAGCAGCGCACAGGCGAAAGCCGCCGGGAAGTGGCATTTGAGCCAGCTGGAAACGTAGACGAGGTGCGCGAAGCTGGCCGCGTGGCTTTCCGGAAAGCCGTACTCCCCGAAACCGCGGATCTGGTTGAAGCACCGTTCGGCAAACTCGCGGTCGTAGCCGCGGTTCACCATCCGCTCGACCATCATGTCCTGCAGTTCGTCCACCATGCCCCGGCTGCGGAAGGTCGCCATCGCCTTGCGCAGCCGGTTGGCCTCGAGACTGGAGAACTTGGCTGCGTCGAGCGCGATCTTCATCGCCTGCTCCTGGAAGATCGGCACGCCAAGCGTGCGTTCGAGGATGCTCGATAGCTCGTCGGGCGGGCCGTGCTGCGGGCTCGGCGCGGGGATCACCACCTGTTCCGCGCCCCGGCGGCGCTTCAGATAGGGATGGACCATGTCGCCCTGGATCGGGCCGGGCCGCACGATTGCGACCTGGATGACGAGGTCGTAGAACTCGCGCGGGCGCAGCCTTGGCAGCATGTTCATCTGTGCCCGGCTCTCGACCTGGAATACGCCGAGCGAATCCCCCTTGCGCAGCATCGCGTAGGTTTCCGGGTCCTCGCGCGGCACGGTGGCGAGTTGCAGCGGGCGCTGGTGGTGATCTTCCAGCAGGTCGAAGCACTTCTTGATGCAGGTGAGCATGCCCAGCGCGAGCACGTCGACCTTGAGGATGCCGAGCGCCTCGATATCGTCCTTGTCCCACTCGATGAAACTGCGATCGGGCATGGCGCCATTGCCCACCGGCACGGTCTCGATCAGGTCGCCCTGGGTAAGGATAAATCCGCCGACATGCTGCGACAAATGGCGCGGCATTCCAATCATTTGGCTTGTGAGTTTGAGAACCCGCTTCAGGTGGGGATCGGTCACGTCCATCCCCGTTTCCGTCACATGCTTCTCGCCAATCTCGCTCCCCCAGCCACCCCACACGGTGCGCGCAAGCGACGCGGTGACATCCTCGCTCAGCCCCATCGCCTTGCCCACCTCGCGGATCGCCATGCGCGGGCGGTAGTGGATGACGGTGGCGCACAGGCCTGCGCGGTGGCGACCATATTTGCGGTAGAGGTACTGGATCACCTCCTCGCGCCGCTCGTGCTCGAAATCGACGTCGATATCGGGCGGCTCCTTGCGCTCCTCCGAGATGAAGCGGTCGAACAGCAACTGGTGCTTGGCCGGGTCGACGCTGGTGATGCCGAGCACGTAGCAGACGGCGGAATTGGCCGCGCTGCCGCGCCCCTGGCACAATATCGGCGGATCGACGCCGGTCCGTGCGAAATCGACGATGTCCTTGATGGTCAGGAAATAGCGCGCGAGATCGAGCTTGCCGATCAGCCCCAGCTCTTTCTCCAAGGTTATGCGAACAGTTTCCGGCAAGCCACTGGGATAACGTGATTTTGCGCCCTCCCACGTTTCCTGTTCGAGAAAGGCCTGCGGGCTCATGCCCTCGGGCAAAATCTCGTCCGGATATTCGTATTGAAGTTCGTCGAGCGAGAAGTCGCAGGCGTCGGCGATATCGCGTGACGTCATGACGGCATGGGGCCAGCGGGCGAACAGGCGGACCATGTCCTGGGGCGATTTCAGGTGCCGCTCGGCATTGGCATGGAGCAGCTGCCCGGCGGCCTCCACGGTCGTCTTGTGGCGGATTGCCGTCATGACGTCATTCAGAGGACGGCGCTCTGGTGCGTGATAATGCACGTCGTTCGTGGCGAGCAGCACGAGGCCGTGCGCGCGCGCCATGGCGTCGAGCCGGTCGATCCGCGCGATATCGTCCCCGCGATAGAGGTAGGCGGCGGCAAGATGGCGCAGCGTCGGCAATTGCGCGGTCAGGTGGGGGAGGAGCTGCGGAAAAGATGCAGTCAGCTCCACCTTGCCGTCATCCCGGACCGGCTCCAGAGTCTCGCTTCCCTTCTGCCGCTCCGAAGAAGGATGACGGAAGGGGATAACATTGCTCGGCACTGCAATCGTGAACCGTGCATCCAGTTCGTCCGGCGGCAGCAGGATCAACTGCACATCCTCGCTGTGGGCGGCGAGCATGGCGAGGTCGATCTCGCACACACCCTTGTCCTGCCAACCGCCCGACAGCGTCTGCATGCGGCCCTGGCTGATCAGACGGCACAGGCGCCCGTAGGCTACGCGGTTTTTCGGGTAGGCAAGGAAGGCGAGGCCTTCGGCGGTCTCGATCCGGCAGCCGATCACGGGGCGCAGCTTCAGCGTCTTGGCTTCGGTGTGCACGCGGACCACGCCGGCCATCGTGTTGGCATCGGCAATGCCGAGCGCGTCGTAGCCGAGCATTCGTGCGGTGGTAACAAGGTCGACCGCGTCCGAACTTCCGCGCAGGAAACTGAAGCACGAGACGAGCCCCAGCTCGACGAAGGGCGCGCGCGGCGGCGGATCGATCCCTTCGGGGTCGATCTCTATCCGGCGCTTGTCGGGGGTGAGTGGAGCCTCTGGCATCGGAGCGGCTCCCGCCCCTCCCCGTCATTCCCGCGAAGGCGGGAATCCAGCTTTTCCGGGCGCACCAACCCGCAAAAGAAGCTGGACCCCCGCCTTCGCGGGGGTGACGAGAAAAATTGAGAGTCTCATTGCCCCTCCAACTCCGCCAACCGCTCGCGCACTGCGGCGAGGTCTGCATCGAACAGCGCGGCCTGCCTGTTGCGCGCATCGCCATCGAGGCGCAGGAGGTAGGAGGGGTGCGCGGTAACCCACAGCTCGCTGCCATCCTCAAGTGGGATGGCCTGCCCACGAATCTTCGCAATACTGACCGTCTTGCCCAGCATCCCGCGTGCCGCACTCGCGCCCATCGCCAGCACCAGCTTGGGCTTCACCAGTTCACGCTCGCCCTCGATCCACCAGCGGCAGGTGTCGATCTCCTTCGCGGTGGGCGACTGATGCAGCCGCCGCTTGCCCCTCCCAGAAGCCTTGATCGTGAACTTGAAGTGTTTGACCGCATTGGTGACGTAGGCACGCCCACGATCGATGCCTGCGCGTTCCAGATGCACGTCGAGCAACTGCCCGGCGGGGCCGACGAAGGGCCGCCCCTCCTGATCCTCGTGATCGCCCGGCTGTTCGCCGACGATCATCAGCGCCGCATCGGACGGCCCCTCGCCCATCACCGCCCTATTATCGAGGCATCCGATCGGGCATTTGCGGCACCCTTCGATAGCCTCGCCGATCGCCTCCAGGCTTTCGGGACGCACGCCGTCATCGCGTTCCCCTGCCGCCACCATTTCGCTCTCCCGCTGCTGCGCGCCCGCGATCAGGTCGGGGATGAGCGCGGCTTCGGGCAGGTTCTTCCAGTATTTGCGCGGCATTTCGGAGAGCATCGCGCCCACTTTCAGCCGCGCGGGGTTGAAGATCGACGCATAATAGGTGCGCCACAGATCCTCGACCGGGTCGCCCTGCGGCGCGTCGCTCTTCTGCGCGGGCGGGCCCTCGCGCATGGTCTCGCCATCCCAGTGCAGCGTGCCCTGCGGGGTCAGGATCGACCAGCGCATGCTCGCGAAGCGGCGCAGGAAGAAGCCTGCATTGGCGCGCAGGATGTGATGCTCTGGCTCGAACCACGCGACGTAGTGCTCCGCTCCGCCTTCTTCCTCGACCTGCCGAAAACGGACGAAGGCGTGCATCTTGTGACTGTCGCGTCGGACGTTCTTGTCGAGTTCTTCCACGCGGCGGACATCGGGATCGGCCTTGTCCTCCATCAGCCGCGGATTGGCCTGGAGCCGCCACAGCAGGCGATAGAGCACCGAAAACCGCGCCGGATCGCTGTGCAGCGCGGCGTTCTTCGCAAGGCTGAGGTAGCGCTTGCTCGCGCGGACCGGCGGTGCGTCGGCGGGCGGCTCGGGCAGGCGCATGCCGCCGCCAGAAGACGGTTGCGCAAAGAGATCGCCGCTGCCGCCCGGTTCGACCCACGCGACCTTGTCGGGCGGAATATCGCACTGGATCAACGCCCGCGCGCGTTCGCGCCAGAAGGCGAAATCGTCGCTGCGCGGCAGTTGCACGGTGTAATAGGCGTGCGGGCGGACGTGCTGGAGCGCGGTCAACTTCCCCCCTCCTCTTCAGGGGAGCGGGTCAGAGGGCGGGGCTCGCCAGGAATGCCACACCCCGCTGCGACCAAGACTTGGCAAACGCCAAGCCCAAGTCTCGCTGCCCCTCCCCTAAAGGAGAGGGGGAAAGTCACTTGCCCCATCATGCCGCAAACAGCTCCAGCTGCTCGGCCTTGGGCGCCAGCAGCGCGCGCAGGTCGGCGCGGTCGGTCAGCAGGGTCGGCCGCCAGTCCACCGTACAGATGAAGGCCCGCACCTTGGTGAGCGAGACGGTGAGCCGTGCCACATCGTCGAGCCTCAGCGTGCGGTGACGGCGCGAGGCGAGGATGCGCTGCACCGCCTTCACCCCCAGCCCCGGCACGCGCAGCAGGTCTTCCCGGCTCGCGCGGTTGACGTCGACCGGAAAGCGTTCGCGAAATTTCAGCGCCCAGGCGAGCTTGGGATCGATATCGAGCGGCAGGTTCCCGTCGGCCTCGGTCGCCTGCATGATTTCCTGCGGGCGGTAATCGTAGAACCGCATCAGCCAGTCCGACTGGTAGAGCCGGTGTTCGCGGATCAGCGGCGGGCGCTTCAGCGGCAGCACGGCACTCGCATCGGGGATCGGCGAGAAGGCGCTGTAATAGACGCGGCGCAGGCCGAAACTGTCGTAGAGGCGGCTTGCGCGGCCCACGATATCCGCATCGCTCGCCGCATCGGCACCGACGATCATCTGCGTCGACTGGCCTGCAGGTGCAAAACGCGGCGCGTGCCTGAAGCGCTTCTTCGCATCCTTCGCCTCGACGATGTCATCCTTGGTCTTGCCCAGCGCGCCTTCGATCTGCCGCGCGTCCTTGTCGGGCGCCAATCGCGTCAGCCCCGCATCGGTCGGCAGTTCGACATTGATCGAGACGCGATCGGCGTAAAACCCGGCGCGGTGGATGATCTCAGGGTCCGCCTCGGGAATGGTCTTGAGGTGAATATATCCGCGAAAATCGTACTCTTCTCGCAGGATGCGCGCGGCCTCCACGATCATTTCCATCGTGTGATCGCTGCTCTTGATGATGCCTGAGGAGAGGAACAGCCCTTCGATATAATTGCGACGGTAGAAGCTGATCGTCAGGTCCGCGACCTCCTGCGGCGTGAACCGCGCGCGCTGCACGTTCGAACTCTTGCGGTTGATGCAATAGTGGCAATCGAAGATGCAGTGGTTGGTCAGCAGGATTTTCAGCAGCGAGATGCACCGGCCATCGGGCGCGTAGGCGTGGCAGATGCCCATGCCTTCGGTCGATCCGATCCCGCCCTTCACGCTGTTGCGTTTCGCCGTGCCGGACGACGCGCAGGAGGCATCGTACTTGGCCGCATCGGCAAGAATCTTCAGCCGGTCGAGGATCGGTGCAACACCCATATGTTCCTTATATGTTCTTGCAATTGGATTGGCTAGCCCTTCCCTCGCGGCTCGTGCAAAAATTCCTCTTATCAAATGTTTGCTCACTTGTTCACAGGCGGGCATGTGACCTTGCCCTTGGCCCGCAATGCGCGCATGATCGCGTCGGAGGAGAGGCATTATGGACGATCTTTCGATCAATTCCGGCCTGGCCAATCGCCTTTGGCGCGTGGCGCTGTGGGGCTCGGTCGTCGCCATTCTCATCGCTCCGCTGGTCGCGATGCAGTTCACGGGCGAGGTTCACTGGACGCCGTTCGATTTCGCGGTGGCCGCGGCGCTGCTGGGCGCCACCGCGCTGGCCATAGAGCTGGCGATCCGTGTGATCGGTCGCCCGACTTTCTGCGTCGTGGCGGTACTCGGTATCCTGCTGGCGCTGGTGCTGGTATGGGCCGAGTTGGCGGTGGGCATCTTCGGCACGCCTTTCGCAGGGCACTGACGCCGTAGCGTTGAATCACGCGTAGAGCCCCTGCAGGAACCATTCGGGCGCGCCCCCGCGGCCGTCGCCTGCGATCCCGTAGCGATAGATCCAGTAGCGGCGCCCGGCATCGTCCTCGATCCGGTAATAGTCGCGCAACCGCGCCGTGCCGCGTTCGCGCCACCACTCGGGCGCGATCCGCTCCGGCCCTTCGACCCGCGCGATCTCATGCACCTCGCCGCGCCAGCGGAACCGCTGCGGCAGGCCGTCGGGCGTGGCGTAGAGCACCGCGATCGTCTCCGCCCGGTCGAGCAGTTTGAGCGGGCGGGCATGGAACCGCAGGCTCTCCTGCGATGGCAGCTCGGGGTCGAGCGCGGGCTGCCAGCCTTGCGAGCGTTCGGGCAGGTGGCTTCCTTTCAGCACCGGGCGGCGCACCGCCTTGGGGCCAAGCCGCGTGGTCAGCCGGTCGACGAAGGCGGCAAGCGAAGTGCCGTGGCGTTCGGCGGCGGCTTCGATATCGGCCTGGTTCGCGGGTAGCGGTTCGGCCCAGCTCGCACGCAGGCGAACCAGTTCGATCCCGAAGCCCGCGTCGATATCGCCCAGCTTTTCGCCGAACAGCCGCACGATATGCGCCGCATCGCGCGTGGCGGCAGCGAGTTCCAGCGTCTTGACGGCGACCTCGCCATTGACCCTCCACAGCCCGAGGTCGAGGCGGCGGGCACCCTGCCCCGCCCCTTCGAGTTCGCGGACCATGTCCGCGGCCAGATCGCCCAGCACGGTGTCGAGCAGCGCGCGGTGACGGATCGGCTCCATCAGCCGCCGCTGCACCAGCGGCACCTGCTGCGGCACCACCGGCAGCAACGGTTCGGGCACGCGACCGAGCAGCTGGTCCATCCGCACCAGCGGATTGGCAGCGGGCGACTTGCGGTTGCGGAACCGGCGGTGAAGCGCGTCGCGGCCCACCGTCCCCAGCTCGCCGAGCCGCTTGAGCCCGAGCCTGCGAAGCACGGTGAGCACGTCGTCGTCGAGCCGCAGCGCCGCCACGGGCAGGTCGGAAAGGCGCGCTTCCATGTCGTCTTGGGGAGCGAGAATGCTGCGCTCCGGCCCATAATGCGCCAGCGCCCATGCCGCACCGGCGGTCGGCGCGATCGCAGCGCGAACGGCAAAGCCGCGCGTCTCGAAGGCATTGTAAACGTCCGCCAGCAGCTTCGCCTCGCCGCCGAACAGGTGCGCCACGGCGGTGACATCCACCAGCAGCCCGTCGGGCGGATCGAGCGCAGACCATGGCCCCCAGCGCATGGCCCATGCGGCGAGCCTTTCCAGTTCCGCAAGGTCGCCCGCGGGATCGCCCGGCACCGCGACGATCGAGGGGCACAGCGTGCGTGCATCGGCGAGCATGATGCCGATCCGCGCGCCCGCATTTCGCGCTGCGAAGTTGGTGGACTGGATGCGCGGGCCGTGCGCGGTCTCGGTGATCAGGGCCAGCGGCTGCGCGTCGGCACCTTCACCCCGCGCGCAGCCTTCGGCCAGACGCCAGCGATCGATCGCGAAAGCCGCGAGCCAGATCGAGAGGATGCGGCGGGGCGCCATGCTCAACCAAGAACCCTCTCCCCATTGGGGGAGAGGATGGCGACGCTTGCTCCGAAGGAGCTAGCAAAGCCTGGAGAGGGGGATGCGGCGTTCGAAATCGCAACACGCCCCTCTCCAACTTCGGCTAGGCCGCTATGCGACCAACCCTTCGTATCCTCTCCCCGCACGGGGAGAGGGGTTTCGCGCTCCGCCACCAACGTTCCCGCATCCTCGCTCAGCCGCCATGTGCCCGGCGGGTGGCTGCGCGCGCGGAACAGTTCGGCCTGCCATGCGGGAACGCCGGGTGCCTGCCGGTTCCACCGTGGACGCGCCGAGGGTGCGGCCTGCACCGCCCAGCGCTGCCGTGCGGAGGAAAGATCGCGCGTCCCGTCGAGCCGCACCAGCGTCAGCGGGACGCCATGCCGCTCCGCCGCCAGCGTCAGTCGGCGCGAAGCGGTGAAGTCGAGCGCGCGGGGGCTGCCCACGATCTCGCCGATCACGAAGGCGATATCGCGGCAACGCACCGCCTCTTCCAGCGCGAACAGCGCATCCTCGTCCTTCTCGGCGAGCACGTGGATCAGGCGGTGACGAATCTCTTGCGGCAGGCCGGCCCGAAACGGGCGACCGCCGCGCTTCACCGCCGCGCGGGTCTGCACCCACACCACGGCACGACGATCCTCCGCCTCCTCCCCCTCCGCACGCGGGCGGCAGCGCCATGCGTCGAGCGCGAACGCCAGCGCGGCGCCCGCCCCGCTACCATCTCGCCCCGAGGCGAAAATTTCGCTCTGCGCGACGGCGCCCAGCCCCGGGCGCCAGCGTTCGGCCTGCGAAGGCGAGGCAAGCGCGGCGGCGGTATCGAATGCATCAGGGATCATGGCGGAACGACTCATCTGTTCCACTTATGTTCCCTTTTGCGCTCGGCCGCAAGCACCCGCTGACTACCGCCCTTGGGCCCCTGCCGAAACCATCTCCCCCACTTGTTCGTTGCCAAAACAAAGGAGATCACAATGAGATACAACGAAGGCAAAGCCGACGAACTGCGTGAGAAATTCTGGAAGGCGCTGGCCGACAGCCCCTACCTGTTCCTCCAGCTCGACACCGATCCGAAGAGCGCCGTTCCGATGTCGCCGCAACTCGACAAGGATGCCAACAGCTCGATCTGGTTCTTCACCCATACCAAGAGCGACTTCGCCAAGCTGGGCGCGGCGACCGCCACGTTCGAAGGCGAAGACCACAAGATGTTCGCGCGCTTCCACGGCACGCTGACGAAGGAAACCAGTCAGGAACGCTTCGACCAGTTCTGGAATAATTTCGTCGAAGCCTGGTACGAGGGCGGCAAGGACGATCCCGACATCCTGTTCCTGCGCATGGACCTGGGAGACGCGGAAATCTGGAACGGCGACATGGGCCTGCTCGACGTGGCAAAGATGGCGCTGGGCATGACCGTCCACGACGACGCGGAAGAAAAGCACGTCAAGGAAACGTCGCTCTAGGCGAGCATTCCGAACTCATAACAGAGGGGCGCGATCGCAAAGGCCGCGCCCCTTTTTTCATGCGTCAGTTCGATGGCGGATCGATCGGCACCATCGTTTCCTCGCCCGGTACGTCTTCAAACACCTCGACGATTCCGCGCGCAAGATGGCTGCGCGAACGGCTGTAGGCGAAGTAGATCACGATGCCGAGCAGGCCCCAACCGGGCAGGAACAGCATCGCTTCGTAGGGCAGATTGAGGAACAGGAACACGCAGCCGGCAATCGTCAGCGGCGCGATCAGCCACGCGGCGGGCACCCGGAAGGACCGCTTGCGCTCAGGGTCCCGGCTGCGCAGCACCAGCAGCGCGATCGCCACCATCATGAACGCGTAAAGCGTGCCCGCGTTGGAGATATCCGCCAGCTTGCCGACCGGGAAGAACGCCGCGCCAATCGCAACGGCACCGCCGGTCAGCATCGTAACGATATGCGGCGTCTTGTACTTGGGGTGCACCCGGCTGAGGCTTTCCGGCAGCAGCCCGTCGCGCGCCATCACGAAGAAGATGCGCGTCTGGCCGTAGATCAGCACCAGGATGACCGATGGCAGTGCCAGGAAGGCTGCGATGCCGAGCAGGTTGCCGATGCCCGACCACCCGATCTGGCGCAGCACATGCGCCAGCGCCTCGTTCGAGCAGACCAGCGGCAGCTGGTCAGCGGCATAGGTCGCGCACTGACGCGCAAGCTCTTCCGATCCGGTGGGGAACGGCACGCCGTTCGGTCCCATGATCGGCTGCCCGCCGATCGTGCCGATCGCACCCGCCGCGACGAGGATGTAGAACACCGTGCAGAACAATAGCGATCCGACCAGGCCGATGGGCACGTTTTTCTGCGGATTCTTGGTTTCCTCCGCCGCGGTCGAGACCGCATCGAAGCCCACATAGGCGAAGAAGATCGTCGCCGCCGCACCGACCGCGCCGAGGCCCGAGCCGAAGCCGCCGAACACGCCGGCGGGCAGGAACGGGTTGAAATGGCTCGCATCGAAGGACGGGCTGGTGAAGGTCAGCGCGATGAAAGCGGTCAGCGCGGTCACCTTGATCAGCACCAGCACCGCGTTGACCTTGGCGCTCTCGCTCGTACCGACAACCAGCAGTCCGGTGACCAGCAGCGCGATGATCAGCGCGGGCAGGTTGATGAGCCCTCCCGGAGCGCCGCCGAGAACCAATGGTCCAGCAGCGAGCCACGGCGGTAGCTGCACGCCGAGCAATTCATTCAGGAAAGTCCCGCTGAAATAGCCCGACCAGCCGACCGAAACGGCTGCGGCGGCGATCGCGTACTCCATGATCAGCGCCCAGCCCACGGTCCAGGCGAGAAACTCGCCCACGCTGGCGTAGCTGTAGGTGTAGGCGGAGCCCGCGACGGGTATCATCGAGGCGATTTCTGCGTAGCAGAGCGCCGCGATGATGCAGACCGCACCGGCAATGGCGAAGGCGAGCATCAGGCCGGGTCCGGCCTTCTGAGCGCCCGCTGCGGTGAGCACGAATATCCCTGTGCCGATCACGCAGCCGATGCCGAACAGCATCAACTGGAACCAACCGAGAGTACGATGGAGAGACTTCTTTTCCGCCGTCGCCAAAATGGCGTCGAGCGGCTTCACGCGGCCGAAGATCATGGGCGCTAATCCACGGTCCGGAAGCGAGCCCTCCCCGCCCTGCCGACCGCGTCTGCGCCAATATTACAACTCTTTGACCGCGTGAAGCCGAATTCTTCCTAGCCGAGGATGCTGGGGAACAGGCCCGTCACCAGAATGATGGTCACCGCGATCGGGCACAGCCATGCGATCAGGAAGCGCCACAGGGCGAACATCCCTGCCGAAAGCCCGGTGACCTGCTGCACCATCCGACGATCGGCGCGCCACCCGACGAACAGAGAGGTCAGCAGCGCACCCAGCGGCAGCATGACCTTGCCGGTGAAACCGTCGACCGTGTCGAGAATGTCGAGATCGGCAAACAGCGGCCAGAAGCCCAGCGGATGCACGTCTGCCAGCACGTTGTAACCGAGCAGGCACAAAATCCCGATGAGGAACGCGCCCACGCCGAAAACCGTGGCCGAGGTACCGCGCTTCCAGCCCAACTCCCCGATACCCCACGCCGTCGGCACCTCGAGCAGCGAGATCGAGCTGGTCACCGCAGCAACCAGGATCAGGATGAAGAACAGGAAGCCGATCAGCGCACCAGCAGGCATCGACTGGAAAGCGAAGGGCAGGCTCTGGAACACCAGCGTCGGCCCTGCGGCCGGATCCAGCCCGACCGCGAAGACGACCGGGAAGATCATCAGGCCCGCGAGCAGCGCCACACCCGTGTCGGCCACAGCGATCAGTGCTGCGGTGCCGCCGAGCCCGTCCGATCCCTTGATGTAGGAGCCGTAGGTGATCAGCCCCGCCACGCCCAGAGAGAGCGAGAACAGCGCCTGGCCCAGCGCGGAATTCATCACCGCGGGCGTCAGCTTGCTCCAGTCCGGTGTGAACAGGAAGGCGAGCGTATCGGTCAGATCGCCGACGATCGCACCGTAGATCGTGATCCCGACCAGCAGGACGAAGAACATCGGCATAAGGATCGTCGCGGCAGCTTCGATGCCCGAGTGGACACCGCGGGCGACGATGAAGAGGGTCGCGCCCATGAAACAGAAATGCATCGCAAGCAGCAGACCGACATTGCCGAACAGGTCGCCCATGCGGCCTTCGATCATTGCCTGGCTCTCCCCGGCTAGCGCGCTGCGGAACGGGTCGCCCGCGCCGATCGCCTGGATCAGGTCCGCCCCGAAAACACCCGCATAGTAGAGCACCCACCCGGCCACGACCGAGTAGAAGGAAAGGATCAGGAACGCCGCCAATGCGCCGATCCCGCCGAAGATGCTCCACGCCTGCGAAACGTTCGAGTCACGCGCAACCTTTCGAATCGAACCGACCGCGTCGGTCTGGCCTGCGCGGCCGATGAAGATTTCCGAAAGGACGAGCGGCAGGCCTAGCAAAAAGACGCAGCCGATGTAGAATATGACGAAGGCACCGCCCCCGCTTTCCCCCGCCAAAGTCGGGAAACGCCAGATGTTTCCCAGTCCGACTGCCGCGCCGATGGCGGCGAGGATAAAGGCGGATCGCGAGGACCAGCCCTCGCTCGTGCTCGTCGATGTTGCGACCATGAATGTGCTCTCCCTGCGGCGCTGAATCTTGCGCGCATCCGGTTTCGGTTGGTCGCGCTTCTGCAATGTTTCTGCCGCTTCGTCGAGGCCCCGGCTTTGCCTTTGTCCCATAGTCGGGCTAGCAGGCGCCCTATGTCGACGACCTTCCAGCTAGATACGGCGACGAGCCGAGCCACCCCCACCCCGCAGCCGATGAAGCGGCTCACGGTCCCGAAAATCCAGAACCGCAAGGCCGACGGGGAGACCAAGGAGCCGCTGGTTATGCTGACCGCGTATACCGCGCGGCAGGCACAGCTGCTCGACGAACATTGCGACATCCTGCTGGTCGGCGACTCGCTCGGCCAGGTGATCTACGGCCTGCCGTCCACTCTGCAGGTGACGCTCGACATGATGTGCGCGCACGGCGCGGCGGTGGTGCGCGGCAGCTATCATTCGGTGGTCGTGGTCGACATGCCCTTCGGCGCATATGAGGGCAGTCCGCAGCAGGCGTTCGAGAGCGCCAGCAGGATCATGGCCGAAACCGGCTGCGCGGCGGTGAAGCTGGAAGGCGGCGAGGCGATGGCGGAAACGATTCGCTTCCTCTCTCAGCGCGGCATCCCGGTGATGGCACATATCGGCCTGACCCCGCAGGCGGTGAACGCGCTGGGCGGCTACGGAGCCCGTGGACGCAGCCAGGAAGAACACGCCAAGATCATCGCCGACGGCAAGGCGGTGCAGGCAGCGGGAGCATTCTCGGTCGTGGTCGAAGGCGTGGTCGAACCGATTGCCGTCTCTCTGACCCAGTCGCTTGAGATCCCGGTCATCGGAATCGGCGCCTCTGCCCAGTGCGATGGGCAGGTGCTGGTGGTGGACGACATGCTCGGCATGTTCGAACGCGTGCCCCGGTTCGTGAAAAAATACGGCAATTTGGCGGATGAAATCACCGACAAGGTGGCGCAATACGCGCAGGATGTTCGCGCGCGCGAATTCCCGACCAAAGACCAGACCTACCAACCCAAATAGGCCGCCCAAGACGTGCAGACCCTTTTCAGGCATTACAGCGGATCGCTGATTTTCACGCTGGTGTGTTTCGCAGCGGCTGCGGCCTACGCGTGGTCGGGATCGGCCGATCTCCAGCAGGTCGCGCATGTCCTGTGGATCGTGTTCGTCCTCTCGATCCTCGAAATATCGCTCAGCTTCGATAACGCGGTGGTCAACGCGACCGTGCTGCGCGAGATGGACGAGAAATGGCAGCGTCGATTCCTGACCTGGGGCATCGTCATCGCGGTGTTCGGGATGCGGATCATCTTCCCGCTCGCGATCGTGGCGATTGCCGCGAAGCTCGATCCGATTTCGGCGATCAACCTCTCACTCAACGATCCTGAGCGGTACGAGCAGATCGTCTCCAGCGCGCATATCGGCATTGCCGGGTTCGGCGGTGCGTTCCTGACGATGGTCGGGCTCAACTTCTTCTTCGATGGCGACAAGGACGTCGACTGGATCCGCGGGCTGGAACTGGCGCTGCGCCGCTTTTCAGAGGTCAAGGCGGCCGAAATCGGCATCCTCCTGCTGCTCCTCTATGGCATTTCGACCATGCTGGCAGAGGATGAAGCGATGGTGTTCCTCAGCTCCGGCATCCTCGGGATCATCACCTATATCGCGGTCGATGCGGTCGGCTCGCTGCTCGACAAGGTGGAACGCAAGAAAATGGCTGCGGGCGCGGTGCGATCCGGAATCGGCGGTTTCCTCTATCTCGAAGTGCTCGACGCGAGCTTTTCGTTCGATGGAGTGATCGGGGCCTTCGCGCTATCCAACAACATGCTGATCATCGCCATCGGGCTGTCGATCGGGGCGATGTTCGTCCGGTCGATGACGGTCCATCTGGTCCGTGCGGGCACGCTGTCGAAATATCGCTTCCTCGAACATGGGGCGTTCTGGGCGATCATCGCGCTGGGCCTGATCATGCTGTTCTCCGCAAAATACCATATTTCGGAGAGCATCACCGGGCTGATCGGCGCGGTCCTGATCGGCATCTCGTTGCTGTGGTCGCTACGTTACAACCGCAAGCATGGACGCCAGACCGATACGGTCTAGTTCTGCAGGTCGTACTGCTTGAGCAGGTCGTAGAGCGTCGGTCGCGACACGCCGAGCAGCTTCGCACTGCCCGAGATATTGCCCTCGGTTCGCGCGAGCGCCCGGCGGATCACCTGCCGATCAACCTGTTCGCGCGCGCCTTTGAGATTGAGCGCGTCGTGTAACGACTCCGGCGGCAGGTCGAGGTCTAGATCCTCGGCGGAGATCAGCTTGCCGTCGGCCATGATAACCGCGCGCTTCACACGGTTTTCCAGCTCGCGAACATTGCCCGGCCACTTGTGCGAGTCGAGCGCGGCGAGCGCATCGGGCGCAAAGCCCTTCACCTGTGGGTTCATCTCGCGCGCGAACCGCGTCAGGAACGCTTTGGCGAGCAGCCCCGCATCGCCCGCGCGCTCCGCCAGCGTGGGGATTTTGACCACGATTTCGGCGAGCCGGTAATAGAGGTCTTCGCGGAAGGATTGCTCGGTGATCATCGCATCGAGATCGCGGTGGGTGGCGCACACTATCCGGGTATCGACCGCGATAGGCTTGCGCCCGCCGATCCGCTCGATTGTGCGTTCCTGAAGGAAGCGCAGCAGTTTTACCTGCAGGGGGAGCGGGATGTCGCCGACCTCGTCGAGGAAGAGCGTACCGCCATGCGCGCTTTCGATCTTGCCCTCGGTGGTCTTCACGGCGCCGGTGAACGCCCCCTTCTCGTGCCCGAAAAGCTCGCTTTCGAGGAGGTTTTCCGGGATCGCCGCGCAGTTGATCGCGACAAAGGCTCCACCGCGTCGGGGGCTGGCATCATGCAGCCCGCGTGCGAGCAGCTCCTTGCCCGTCCCACTCGCGCCGAGCAGCATGACCGAGGCATCGGTGTTGGCCACACGCTCGATCGTGCGGGCGACCTTCACCATTTCCGGTGCGCCGGTAATCAGCGTGCCGAGCACGCGCTTGCTCTTGCCGACTTTGTCCGCCAGCCGGCGGTTCTCGGCCTCGATCCGGTGCAGGTTCAGCGCGCGCCCGACGATCAGTTCGAGCGCAGAGAAATCCACCGGCTTTTGGTAGAAATCGTAGGCCCCCGCCGCGATCGCATCGAGCGCGCTTTCGCGGGCTCCGTGGCCGCTGGCGACGATCACCTTGGTCGATGGCGCGGTCGCCATGATTGCATCGAGCACCGCGAAGCCTTCGCTGGTGCCGTCGGGATCGGGCGGCAGCCCCAGGTCGAGCGTCACCACGGGGGGCATTTCGGCGCGCAGGATCGTCAGCGCCTCGTCGCGGGTCGACGCGATAAACACCTCGAACCCCTCGAAGGCCCATTTGAGCTGCGTCTGCAGCCCTTCATCATCCTCGACGATCAGGAGCTTTGGCAGGTCTCGGGATTTGGTATCGCTCATCAGGCTGCCTCATATTCCGGATTGGTGCCGTGCACGTCTTCGACCGTGAAACGGGAAAGTTCGATGGTGAAGCGCGTGCCCAGCCTAACGCGCGACTGGACATGCAGCTGCCCGCCCATTGCCCGCACCAGCTCGCGTGCCTCGAGCGCACCAATGCCGAACCCGTCGGGTTTTGAGCTGACGAAGGGCGCGAACAGCTTGTCGCGCACGAAAACCGCATCCATCCCCTCGCCGACGTCGACGATGTCGATCACCGCACGCGATTTCTCGCGCCGGGCAGACAGGCACACCGGGGCGCCTTCGGGGCTGGCATCGAGCGCATTCTGCACCAGATGGACAAGCGCCTGTTCCAGTGCCTCGCGGTCACCCTGCACTTCGCAATCCGCATCGCACACCAGCTCTATCCGTTGTCCGGGGGAGAAGCGTTGCTTCACTTCGCGCATCAGGGCGGCAAGGTCGAAGCGGGCGACGCGCGCCTCGCGCGGCTTGCCGTAGCGGGCCAGACGACGGATCAGCGCATTGAGTTTGTCGGTGCTGGTGCCGAGCGTCTTGAGCATGTCCGCCCGGAAGGCCGGATTGTCCGCATGGCGCTGCGCATTGTGCGAGAGCAGCGAGAGCTGGCTCGCCAGGTTCTTGATGTCATGCAGGACGAAGGCCATCCGGCGATTGAACTCGTCGAACCGTGCGGCCTCCATGAGGGCGCGCTGTGTCGCCTGTTCGGACAGGTAGCTGGCGAGCTGTCGGCCGACCACGGTAAGCAGGTCGAAATCTTCCCAATCGAGCTGCCGATCTATGACGGGCCGCGCAAGCAGCACAGCGCCCTGCAAACGGTCGAAATGACGTAGTGGGACGATGGCCCATGCCCGGCTGCTGCTATCGAGCCATGCCGGCAGGGCATCTGTTTCGCCCGCGATCGATTTCCCCTCGCGCCATTGCTCGAGGTCGATCACGTAGTCGCGATCGGCAAGCAATTGCACGATTTCTGTCGGCAACTCCCTCCCTTCATCCTCAAGCATGGGCCAGCGCCATGTGTCGGAAAGGGAGAGCACGCCGTCGCCCTCTATCAGGAACAGCGCTGCGGCGGGGCTCTGGGTAATCTCGGCCACGGCCTGGGGAATGCGTGCGCACAGGGCCGAGCCCTCTTCCGATCCGTGCCCGATGGTATCGGCCAGCCTCAGCCATTCTGCGCGATAATCGTATCGATGGCTGAACAGGTGTTTCTGCACCGTCACTTTCAGCCACGCCCGGAAGCGCGGGGACGGTAGCCAGAGTGCCGCGACGGTAAGGAGCGCGACGAGGAAGCCGACCTGGGCCAGTCTCGCCCCGTCCGCATCGAGCGCACTCAGCAGGCGCGCAAGCCCCGCCATCGCCAGCAGATAGCCCCCGATCAGCAGCAGCGAGAGCGAGCGAAAGGCGACGTTGCGTGAAGCCTGAAATCGCAACCGCCGCACATCGGCGCCCAGCGCCATCGCCAGCGGCACGCAAACGATCCCGACCACCAGCCCCCTGAGCCCGGCAATCTGGACGGGATAGTCACCGGTGAACCAGCTAACCGCGTAAAAATTGAGTTCGAACACCCACCAGGCAGACAGCGACAGCGCCACCCACCGAGTGCTCGCGCGGTCATGATGCGAAGCGCCGGTATAAAGATGATGCAGCAACACCAGCGAACCGATCGCCACCAGCATGTGCAGCAGTGCCGATACCTCCAGCGCAGAGGCGGTAAATTCGCGTCCCGGGTGCATCGTGGCGGTCACGCCCAGCACGGCGCCTTGCAGCAGTGTCACGAACACGAGGCTGGCGATGACGAAACGCACGCGCTGCGCGCTTTCCCGGTCGACGCCACTCGCAAAGAGCGCATGGAGCAGTGCCAGCCACGCAAGATTGCGAATGCTCTCCGCGGCCTCCGAAAACAGGTTCTCGCCGCCAAGCGCCGCCAACACGCCAGCCCATAATGCGGTGAAGCAAAGCGCAGCCACCCCGGCGATCCGCTCTCGCCGCCAGGGCAACGGGCGTTGCGCGAGCCATAGCGCACCAATGGTGCAGGCCACTGCGCACGCCGTACTGCCCGCCAAGCCGACGACATTCCAGAGATGGTCGCCCACCATCAGCGTGCTCCGGCGGGGAACAGGATGACGCGCAGGGTCTGCAGCAGGATCAGCAGGTCGAGAAAAGGCGTGTAGTTCTTGGCGTAGTAGAGATCGTATTCCAGCTTGTGCCGGGCATCCTCGATACTAGCACCATAGGGAAAGTTGATCTGCGCCCACCCGGTGATGCCTGGCTTCACCATGTGGCGTTCGGCATAATAGGGCAGCTTGTCCTCCAGATCGTTGACGAAATGCGGCACTTCGGGGCGCGGTCCGACGAAGCTCATCTCGCCTTTCAGCACGCTCCAGGTCTGGGGCAGCT
This sequence comes from Citromicrobium sp., assembly GCA_002729695.1. Classification (GTDB taxonomy): domain Bacteria; phylum Pseudomonadota; class Alphaproteobacteria; order Sphingomonadales; family Sphingomonadaceae; genus Alteriqipengyuania. Next base: position 38,204 of record PBYQ01000019.1, read on the forward strand.
CGTCGATCCGGACCTTGCGGATGAAGCGACCGAGCCGCGTGATCCGCGGATCGTTCTCACACGCCCACTTGGCGCCGTCCTTCTCCGCATCCGTGCGCATGGAGCGCAGTTTTACTACCCAGAACGGGCGCCCGTAGAGGCCAACGCGCTGTTGCCAGAAGAACGCCGGACCCTTGCTGTCGAGCTTCACCAGCACTGCGAACACGACGATGACCGGCAGGGACAGCAGGAGCAGCAGTGCGCCGACCAGGATATCGAAACTGCGCTTGGCGATGCTCGACCAGCGGCGGCCGGCGGAAAACCCGTCGGAGAAGATCAGCCAGCTGGGGTTGAGCGTGTCGAGATCGACGCGTCCCGTCTCGCGTTCGAGAAAGCTGGAAACCTCCTGCACCGGGATGCCGCGCGTACGGACCCTCAACAGATCCGCCAGAGGCAGCGCGTTGCGCCGCTCTTCGAGGGCAAGCACGAGTTCGGTGGCCTTCAGGCGCGCGACGTATTCGCCCAGATCGCCTGCATCGTCTCGCCCGATGGCTTCGGGGAGGATGCGATGCGCTTCGTTCATCGAGATGTAGCCGACGATCGCAAAACCGCTGTCCGGATCTTCCGCCAAGGCTTTCAGGCGTGCGGCGCGCGAGCCCGCCCCCATCACCACGACGCGCCGTTTGAACCGGTCGCGATCGACCGCATGGCTCAGAACCAGACGCGAGAGCCCGATCAGCACCGCCGCCAGGCCCAGCGCGTAGAGCAGGGTCGAACGCCAGAAGCCCATCGTGGGCATCATGAAGTCCACAACCGCCAGTGCGACTCCGCCGAGCGACAGCGCGACGAGCGCGCGGGCAAATGCATATCGCGGACTGCGCAGCGCCTCGGGGCTGTAGAGCCCGATGGAAACCAGCGACAGCCAGCATACGACGGCAAAGCCGAGGATCGGGGGCAGACGGTCGAACCAGAGCCCGGCATCGATGCCGATCTGGATCGCACGAAGATGCCACGCAAGGTCGCCTGCAAGCAGCAGCAGCGCCAGGTCGCACAGCCCGAACAGCAGCACCGCGTGCGGAATGTAGTGCTTGAACAGGCGGATCATGCGCTTCGCCGGGCCCCTTCTCCGCGAGGTTTCGCGGGGTTTCTCGTGGGGCCCGGTCTAAGCGGGAGTGGTGAAATGTCGGTAAACTTTACAGGGGCGCGTGCCCCATCCCGACAATCCTAGTCGTTGGGCGCAACCCGGTCTGCGGCGTCCTTCACGGCTTCGCCAGCATTGTTGGCCGCATCCCCGACCTGCGAGGCAGCCTCGCCGATCGCATTGTCCTTCGCGACCTCGGCATTGCTCATGTTGCTGAAGAAGTAGACCGCGACGATGATCGCGACGACGGCCAAGAGCACGAGCAGGATGGTCGCTCCCCCGCCTCCGCGGCGCGGTTCGTTATCGCTAACGATGGTATGGGTCGTGTGGGTGTGGCCCGCTTCGTCGGTATGTTCGGTGATGCGTTCTTCGGTCATGGTGCTTGCGCCCGCCTTGTGGTCAATGCTTTGCAAAAAGCGCAACGGGAGTTGCGGTTCCCTAACCTTTGCTAGTCTGTGGGGACCGCGGATGGTCCGCGTAGGGATCGTGCCGGGCATTCGACCCTTCGGCAGGTGCGGCACCCCGGACCGATCGGCACCGCGTCCTCCGGCTTCAGTGAAACGCCTCTGGCGAGCGCGAAGTTCTCCGCAAACCGCGCCTCGAGCCCGAGGAAGAGCGTATCTTCGCGCGGTTCGTCGGCAATAGGCGGTGCGGCGATCTGCGCGATCAACCAGTGCGGGGGCCCCAGCGCGCCGCTTTCCATCATCACCGCCTGCGCCCGCAACTCCGCAGGAGCGTGGAAAGCCAAGCGGGGACACCCAGGCCGTCTGTCGAGCAGGCTCGCATCGCTTGCACCGAGCAGCCGCTCGACCAGCTGTACCGAGGGGTCCACCCTCCCCACGAAAAACGGGAGCCCGCGCTGGCTCACCCTCTGCATCGTCGTAAAGCGCCGCGCGACCTCGCCGACATCGGTGGCGAAGCGGCGGGCGAGGACACGCGGATCGTAAGCAGTGGCCTCGCACGCGCGCAAGAAGCGGCCATAGGGCATGATCAGCGCGCGGGCATAGTAACTGCGCAAATAGCTGGTGAACGCTTCCTTGGTGCCCGCCAGGTCGAAGCTGGCACCATTGGCGATGTCGGCGATCATGTCGCGCTGTTCCAGCTCGGCAATCTGCCGTGCAAGCGCGAGATTGCGCGCCGCTGGCGAGAGCATCTCGGACAGTTGCACCTGCCGTGCGTGCAGATCGAGACGCCGGTTGGTCTCAGGCATCACCGCCCGTGGGAGATAGCGGATCGCGAGATCGTGGCGGTCGCGCAAGTAATCGGTCAGCGCCGCCCCTATGTCCGCGCGGGTCAGACGAAGTTCGTCGGCCAAGCCTTCTGCTGCCTCGTCCAGATCGGCGAAGTGATTGCGCCATCGTTCGATCGCGCGCGAGACATCTTCCTCAAAGGGCTGTTCCTGATAGACCGCGCGGCCGCCCTCGTCGAACAGGCGGGCGAATGCGGCGGCAGCCTGCGGAGCGGCGGCGAGGAATTCGATCGCCTCGGCACGATCGATGCCGAGATCGGCAAAGCGCTCGTCGCCCAAGCGGCGCGCAAGCCCGTCGATCCCGCCGATCGCCCCGTCTTCCTGCAAGGCGCGCGGGTCGTAATCGAACTGGTCGACCAGTTCGACCACCACGCGCGCCGTGACCGGACGCTGGTTGCGCTCAATCAGGTTGAGATAGCTGGGCGAGATCGACAGGCGCTGCGCCATCACTGCCTGGGTCAGGCCTTCGCGACGGCGCAGTCGGCGCAGCGCGGCGCCAGCATAGAGGGATGGTTCGCTCATAAGAGGGCTATCGCTCCAAGGTGTGAATATATTTACAAACTGACAAACGCATTGGGCGAGAATCGCCTCGGATGACAAGTTGTTTTGTAATTTTTCTGTCTGAAGAGCGTGTCGATGCGTATCCGCTTGGCAGCACATTCAATCCTGCGGAGCATCGCAATGACCTACCAGAATGAAATCAATTCGCTGGACAACACGATCGCCGATGGCGGACCTGCCTGGGCTGCCATCGACAGCACGTCTGCTGCGCGGATGCGCCTGCAGAACCGTTTCCGCACCGGGCTCGACATCGCGAAGTACACCGCGAAGATCATGCGCGCCGACATGGACGCCTATGACGCCGATCCGGCATACTACACGCAGTCGCTGGGCGCATGGCACGGTTTCATCGGCCAGCAGCAGATGATCGCGATCAAGAAGCACTTCGGCAGCACCAAGCGCCGCTACCTCTACCTGTCGGGCTGGATGGTCGCCGCGCTGCGCAGCGAATTCGGCCCCCTGCCCGACCAGTCGATGCACGAGAAGACCGCCGTGCCCGAACTGATCGAGGAGATTTACACCTTCCTCAAGCAGGCCGACGCGCGCGAGCTGGGCGGCATGTTCCGCGATCTCGACGCTGCTCGCGAGAGTGGCAACGAAACCGAAGCCAAGCGTCTGGAAAAGGCCATCGACGGGTACGAAACTCACGTGGTTCCGATCATTGCGGACATCGACGCAGGCTTCGGCAATGCCGAGGCGACCTACCTGCTCGCCAAGCAGATGATCGAGGCGGGCGCCTGCGCGCTGCAGATCGAAAACCAGGTGTCGGACGAGAAGCAGTGCGGCCACCAGGACGGCAAGGTCACCGTTCCGCACGAGGACTTCCTCCAGAAGATCCGCGCGATCCGCTACGCCTTCCTCGAACTGGGCGTGGATGATGGCATCATCGTCGCGCGGACCGACAGCCTGGGTGCCGGCCTGACCAAGCAGATCGCCTACAGCACCGAGCCGGGCGACCTGGGCGACCAGTACAACAGCTTCCTCGATTGCGACGAGGTCGACCCGTCCGACATCAAGAACGGCCAGGTCTTCATCAGCCGCGACGGCAAGCTGCTGGCGCCCAAGCGCCTGCCGAGCAACCTCTACCAGTTCCGCCCCGGCACGGGTGTGGACCGGGTCGTGCTCGACTGCATCACCTCGCTGCAGCACGGCGCCGACCTGCTGTGGATCGAGACCGAGAAGCCGCATGTCGAGCAGATCGCCGAAATGGTCGACAAAATCCGCGAGACGGTGCCCAATGCAAAGCTGGTCTACAACAACTCGCCCAGCTTCAACTGGACGCTCAACTTCCGCCAGCAAGTGTTTGATGCGTGGGAGGAAAGCGGAAAGGATGTGAGCGCCTACGATCGCGCCAAGCTGATGAGCGTGGACTACGACGGTACCGACCTGGCGATCGAGGCGGATGCGAAGATCCAGAGCTTTCAGGCCGACGCCGCGAAGCGTGCGGGCATCTTCCACCACCTGATCACGCTGCCGACCTACCACACAGCCGCGCTGAGCACGGACAACCTTGCCAAGCGCTACTTCGGCGAAGAGGCGATGCTGGGCTACGTCAAGAACGTCCAGCGCGAGGAAATCCGCCAGCAGATCGCCTGCGTGAAGCACCAGAACATGGCCGGTTCCGACATCGGAGACGACCATAAGGAATACTTTGCCGGTGAAGCGGCCCTCAAGGCCGGCGGCAAGGACAACACGATGAACCAGTTCGCCGCCTAGCTGCGAAGCCTTGTCACCGGGACGCTCGGTCGGCATGGCTGACCAGCGAGCCCGGGACGAAGCATTGCCAATGGAGCGATAAGACCGATGACTGAAGAAACCGATACCCCCAAGGAACCGGGCCGCGCGCGTGCGCTGCTCTCCACTGCCGACTTCCGCTTGCTGCGCGCCGCTCTCGCGAGCCATGCCCGCACCACGGAAGACCGCGAGGAGCTGGCGAAAATCAACGCCTTGCATCACCGGCTTGGAACATACGTCCCCGACGCGGAATAATCGCGCGGAGAGGATGCCTGCGGCGGGCGCATGGGGATGAAGCCCCGTGCGCCCGCTTGCGTTTGGGCGGGCAGCGGCTAGACCGCGCGGCGAGTTTCGGCCCGAGGAGATCGAATAATGCCCCGCTTCGCTGATGGTGTCCTGAAGTTTCAGAACGAGGTCTTTCCCGAAAAGAAGGAACTTTTCGAACGGCTGAGCCTGGGCCAGTCGCCCGAGGCGCTGTTCATCACCTGCTCCGATTCGCGGATCGAAACGGGGATGATGACGCAGACCGATCCGGGCGACCTGTTCATCTGCCGCAACGCGGGCAACATCGTTCCTCCGCACACCAACCAGACGGGCGGGATGACTGCCAGCATCGAATTCGCCTCCGCCGCGCTCAAGGTGCCGCACATCATCGTGTGCGGGCACACCGAATGCGGCGCGATGAAGGGCGCGATGGACCTGCATCACGACGCCACTTCGCTCGACACCCTGCCCCACGTCCGCGAATGGCTGGGCTTCAGCCGCGCGGCGGTCGACATTGTCGACGCCCTGGCAGAGGGCAAGAGCGAGACCGACAAGATGCGCATGCTGCTGGAGCAGAACGTCGTCCTCCAGCTGCAGCATCTGCGCACCCACCCCACCGTCGCGCTGCAGCTCGCGCGCGGCGAGGTGGAGCTTCACGGGTGGGTCTACGACATCAAGACCGGCGCGGTGGACGCCTACGACCCCGATCAGGACCGCTTCGTCTCCATCGAGGAACGCTACGGCCTGGGCGGCTAACTCCCCGAAACGGGCATCAGTTGCATCGCCGACGCCGCCAGCGCTTCCGCGCCGGTGGCGATCACCTTTTCCGCATCGGGTGCCCACAAGGGGCTGTGGAGCGACGGCAGCGTCGCCTCACCCTTCTGCGCCGCTTCCCACTCGTCCATCGGCACACCGCCGACCCAGAAGATGAAGGATTCGACGTCGTCGGGCGCCGCCCGATGGAACTGGCCGAAATCTTCGCCCCCCATCACGCTGGGCACCTGCATCACGCGCTCCTCGCCAAAACGGCTCCGGAAGCCCGCAATCACGCTCTCGGTCAATTCCGGATCGTTGTAGGTCGAGGGCGTGTACGGCTCTTCCACCGTCACCACGGGCATCAGGTCGTCGGGCAGGCCCGCAGCGATCGCCTCACCGCGCGCGATGCGGGCGATCCCGTCGAGCAGCAGCTTGCGCGATTCGTCGGTATAGCTGCGCACGGTCAGCTGCAGCTTCGCCTCATCCGAGATGATGTTGTGCTTCGAACCTGCGCGGAAACTGCCGACCGTCACCACACCGGGTTCGAGCGGCGAAAGCTCGCGACTGACCAACGTCTGCAATTTCATCACGATCGCACTGGCGAGCACGATCGGGTCCCTGGTCGTCTGCGGATAGGCCCCGTGCCCGCCGATGCCTTTCACCGTGATATCCACGCTATCCACGTTCGCCAGCGCATAGCCGGGCGCGTAGCCGATCATCCCGGCGGGAAACTGCGCCGCATCGTGGAAGGCTATCGCGTAGTCCGGCTTGGGAAACCTCTCGTAAAGTCCGTCTTCCAGCATCGCGAGCGCGCCCAGCCCCAGTTCTTCTGCCGGTTGCAGGATCATCACCAGCGTGCCGCTCCATTGGTCCTTGTGATCGACCAGCTGCTGCGCCGCGCCGATCCACGCGGCCATGTGCGTATCGTGCCCGCAGGCGTGCATCACGCCGGTTTCGACACCGCTCGCCGGCGTCGCGGTTACGGTGGAGGCAAACGGCAGCCCGGTCTGTTCGACCACCGGCAGCGCGTCCATATCGGCGCGGATCAGCACGGTCGGGCCTTCGCCGTTCTTCATCACGGCGACCACGCCCGTCTTGCCGACGCCCTGAGTGACGTCGAAACCCATCGCCCGGGCACGCGCGGCCAGCTTGGCCGAGGTTTCCGTTTCTTCGAAACTCAGTTCGGGATGCTCGTGCAGATCGCGGTAGAGCGCCATCAGTTCGGGCATGTCCTGGGCCAGGCCTTCGCGCAGCGTGTCGGACTGAGCGAATGCCGAGGTGGAGCACAACATTGCCCCTGCCGCCGCTGCGATGGCACCCGCCATCCGAACCTGTCCGATCATTCCCGATTCTCCCCTTGCCCCGGTTCGCCTGACACACCTGACACAGTGTCCAAGCAACGAAATCCACTCGATCGATCGCGGCCCGTCAATCGCTTTGTTCGATAAGTTCCGGGCCGCGCGAAAGCTCATGTCCTACCCATCGCAAATTTGGCGCGGGTAGGAAATGCTACAGCCGGTACGTCAGCACCAGCAGGACGGAGAGCGTGGTGACCATCAGCAGCACCAGCGGCACGCCGGTGCGGATATAGTCGGAAAATTCGTAGCCGCCCTCGCCCATGATCAGCATGTTGGTCTGATAGGCGATTGGCGTCGCGTAACACAGGTTGCAGCCGAACAGCACCGCGAGCACCAGCGGTTCCGGTGGCAGGCCCAGCTGTGTGGCGATGCTGAAGGCAATCGGGGTGCCCACGGTCGCGGCGGTCGCGTTCGACGCGAAGTTGGTCAGTACGGTCACGAACAGCATCACCGCCGCCAGCACGAAGGCTGGTGCCAGCGAACTCATTCCGCCGGCCAGCACCATCCCCAGCCATGCCGCCGCACCGCTCGCATCGATGATCTGGCCAACCGCAATGCTCGCCGCGACCAGCACGATGACCTTGGCCGAAAGCGCACGCCCCACCCGGTCGAACTTCACGCACCCGGTGACGAACATCAGGATCGCCCCCGCAAGCGCGGAGATCGCGATGGGGAACAGGCCGACAGAGGCGGTGACGATGGCCCCGCCCATGATGACCGCTGCCAAGACTGCCTTGGAGCGTCGGGGAAGCTCGCGCATCCCTTCGAGCATCAGCAGGCTGTCTCCGCGCGCGAATTCCTCCAGCTCGGCACGCAGGCCCGTCACCATCAGCACGTCGCCTTCGGCAAAGCGCAGATCGGTATCGGAATAGTCGGTCTGTTCCTTCTGCCCGCCGGTCCACCGATCGGGCCGATGCACGCCGAGCACGGCGACACCGTACAGGTCCGCGATACCCGAGCTTGGCAGAGTACGGCCGATCAGGCGGGAATCGGCCGTTACCGCCATTTCCACCACGATCACGTCGTCGCCGCGCGCATCGGCTTGCCGCTTGATCTTGGAGAGCACCCAATCGGGCGCGACCTCGCCGCGCAGCAGGCGCATCGCGCTTTCGATCCCTTCCTGCGTGCCGGAGATCAGCAGGCGCTGCTGCGGCTGCAGCTTGCCCACCGGCGGATTGTGCACGCGCACATCCTTGCCCAGGCGCGGCAGGACGTCTGCCAGCAGTTCACCGGTCAGCGGACCGTCCTCGCTCACCCGCAGCCGTGCCTGGAAACGGCGGCTCTCGCGCGTGTCCTCGATCCGGTTGTCCTTCAGGAGGCGCGGCATCACCAGCCACAGGTAGGGAAGCGCGATGGCGGCGGCGAACAATACGATCGGGGTGAAGTGAAACACGCTCATCTCGGGCAGACCGAGGTCCATCGCGATCGACACGACCAGGATGTTGGTCGAGGTGCCGATGGTGGTCGCCATCCCGCCGATCAGCACCGCCGCGTTAAGCGGGATCAGCGTCTTGGAGGCAGGCAGCGCACCGCGCGCGGCGAGGCTGACGAAGATCGGCAGCAGCAGCACCAGCACCGGCGTATCGTTGACCGCCATCGACAATAGCATCGCAGCCACCAGAGAAACCAGCAGGCCAATCTGGAGGTTCCACTTGAACAGCCGTTCGAGGATCTGCGCGGCAGGCTCCAGCGCGCCGGTCACCACCAGGCCGCGCCCCATGATCATCAGCGCGCAGATGGTGATGAGCGCGTAATGCCCGAAACCCGAGAATGCGAGCGAGAGGCCGTCCGTTGGCTTGGTATCGGGGAGCGGGAAGAAATAGAGGAACACCGCGATCACCGCGATGGTCAGCAGCGAAACGATCTCTGTCGACAGCCTGCTGCGTGCGAAGCCGAAGAACATGGCGACCGTCACGACCATTGCGGCGATCGCGTGAAAGGAAGGGGGTTCGATCATCGCTTCATCCAGCGATAGCGCTTCGCAGGGGCGCTAGGCAATCGTACGCGTGCGCTAAGCCATGCAAAAATGCGTCGAAAGCGCGGTGTGCGTGGTGCCCCTGGCCCGACTCGAACGGGCACTCCTTTCGGAACTCGATTTTGAGTCGAGCGCGTCTACCAATTCCACCACAGGGGCTTCCCGTGCGAAGGTTCGGTCGCTTAGCCGAGCATGCGGATTGCTTCAACGGCAAAGCCCGATAGCACACAATTTACCGGTCGAACCGGTCCAACCAGCCTCGTGACCTGTGCAATGGGTCGGCCCGGTGCCCCAGGCCGCATCGCAATCGGATGACTAGCCCGCGTTGCGCAGCGAAGCGGCAACGACCTTGTGCATTTTTGAATGCAGGCCGTCATTGCCCGCCAGAACCTGCTCCGTGTGGATCGGCTGACTGCGGCCGCGGTAATCGGTCACGAACCCGCCCGCTTCGCGCACCAGCAGGCACCCTGCCGCCGTGTCCCACGGCTGGAGGTCGCTTTCCCAGAAGCCGTCGAAGCGGCCCGCGGCAACCCATGCGAGGTCGAGCGAGGCGGCACCGAAACGGCGAATCCCGGCGACTTCGGGCCCGAGGGCGCCGAAAATCCGGCTCCATTCGGAGAAGTTTCCGTGGCCCTGGAAGGGAATGCCGGTCGCGATCAGTGCGTCGGACATGCGGTTGCGCGACGACACGCGCAGGCGCCCGTCGTGCAGCCATGCGCCCCGGGTCTTCTCGGCCCAGAAGGTTTCGTCGGTGATCGGCTGATAGACGACCGCGGCGGTCACATCGCCCCAGCCCGAACCATCCAGCTTGCGTTCCTGCACCGCGATCGACACCGCGAAATGCGGGATACCGTGGAGGAAGTTGCTCGTCCCGTCGAGCGGGTCGATCACCCAGCGCGGCTGGCCGTCCTCACCCGCGATCTCGCCCGCTTCCTCCAGCAGGAAACCCCAACCGGGGCGCGCCTGCAAAAGATCGTCGTAGAGCGAACGTTCGGCGCGCATATCCGCCTTGCTGACGAAATCCGCAGGGCCCTTGCGGCTGACCTGCAAGTGCTCGATTTCGCCGAAATCGCGGCGGAGCCTGCTGCCTGCACGGCGCGCGGCGCGCTCCATGACGCGGATGAGGCCGGAAAGTGCTGCCATTGGTCGTCAGCCAGCCTTGCCGACGTAGGACTGTTCGTACACGTCGACGATGATCCGCGTGCCGCTTTCGATGTGCGGCGGCACCATGATGCGCACGCCGTTGTCGAGGATCGCGGGCTTGTAGCTGGAGGAAGCGGTCTGCCCCTTCACCACCGCGTCCGCTTCGACGATCTGCGCTTCGATCTGCTCTGGCAGCGCGACCGAGATCGGCTTTTCTTCCCACAGTTCCAGCGTCACGGTCATGCCGTCCTGCAGGAACGGGCGGGCGTCGCCCAGCAGGTCGCTCGGCAGGTTGATCTGTTCGTAGGTGTCGGTGTCCATGAACACCAGCATCTCGCCATCCTCGTACAGGAACTGGTAGTCCTTGGTGTCAAGGCGGACCTTTTCGACCGTGTCGGCGCTGCGGAAGCGCACGTTGGTCTTGCGGCCATCCTGCAGGTTCTTCATCTCGACCTGCATGTACGCACCGCCCTTGCCCGGCTGGGTGTGCTGGATCTTGGCAACCTTCCAGATGCCGCCCTCGTACTCGATAATATTGCCGGGGCGGATATCGACGCCACTGATCTTCATGGGTTTTACCTTGGGTGCTTGCAAAAGAGGTCTGCCGGGCGAGACGATGGGACGCCCAAGCAGCAAGGCGCGCGCCTTAGCGGAGCGCTCATGGTCAGGCAAGGTAAGGCATCCTATATTGCGCCCCATGGACAGGAAATTCCCGCTTCTCGGACCGCTCGTTGCCGGTGCCGCGCTCTTCACGAGTGTCGCAGCCGTTGCCTCCCCGACACCGCTGCCGCAGGCAGGCAGGCTCGATACGCTGCCGATCGGCACCTATCAGTGCACGCTGCCGGGCGATGCGAGCGGGCCGGCGTGGCACCGCGTCCCCGACGCCGACTTTACGATTCTCAACGCTTCGAGCTACGAGGCGAAGGGCAGCAGCGGCGTATACCTGCTGCGCGGCGACCTGGTCACCTTCACGCGCGGCCCGCTGAAAGGTACGACACTCGAACGCACGGGGCGCATCATGCTGCGTGAACGGGCGGACGACGGCACCCTGGGCGAAATGCGCTGCGTCCGGGCCGGTCAGGCCGACTGATCCGGCCTGCGGTCAGTCCTTCCCTGCGGAAAGGTAGGGATAGGGATTGATCGCGTTGGTCGGTTCCCACCATTCGGCGTCTTCGGTGGTGCGCATGATCGCGAAGTGGAGATGCGGTGCATCGGGCGCGGCGTTGCCCGTCGTCCCGACGGTGCCCAAACGCTGACCGCGCCGTATCTTCTGCCCTTCGTTCAATCCCGGCGCATACTTGTCGAGGTGGGCGTAGTAGAAGATCGTCTGCTTGTCGGCGGACCGCACGTAGAGCGAGTTGCCGCCCTTTTCCGACCGATAGATTCGTTCGATCGTTCCCGGCGCCGCGGCGACCACCGTGGTGCCGCGCGGAGCCATGATGTCGATCGCCTCGTGCATGCGGGCACCGCCGTCACGTTCGGCAAGGAAGCTGTCGGACAGTTCGCCCGGTTTCACATTCAGCACGGGAATGACCAGCTGCGAGAGGTCGCGCGCGCCCGGCCTCGTCGCGTTCGCGCCATCGTGCGTCACGACATTTCGCTCTTTTGCGGCGATAGCGGCGCTCTGCTCGCCTCCGGCGACCGTTTCCTGACTGACGGGCTCGGGCGACTTCACGGCCTGCGCCGGACTGGTTTTCTCGATCTGGCTGTCCGAACCGGACAGGTCGAGCAGGCTTCCCCCCGCCACGATCCACACCATCGAGGTAATCGTTGCGGTGACGATGATGGTGAGGACGCGGTCCAGCACGCTCATCGACTTCGCCTTAACCGACTTCAGTCTCTCGAACATGGTCCGTGTCCTCCAACCTCTTGACGAAAGCCTTAACGGCTTGCGCCTCGTCACCGTTCCACACGGCTCCGCTTGCGGCGAGGAAATCGGCCCCTGCGGCAATCAGCGGTTCGCAGTTTTCCGGCGTAATCCCGCCGATGGCAACGCTGGGCAGTTCGAATATCTGCGACCACCATTCGAGGATCTCGGGTGTCGGCCGCTCCGCATCCCCCTTGTCCTTCGTGGTGCTGGGGTAGAAAGCACCGAACGCGACGTAATCGGCGCCCGCGTCGCCCGCTTCCATCGCAAGGTGGCGTGAAGCGTGGCAGGTGACGCCGATCTGCGCCTGCATGCCCAGCGCGTCGCGCGCCTCCTGCACGGTTCCGTCCTCCTGCCCCAGATGGACGCCGTCCGCCTTCAGCCGCTTTGCGAGCGCGATATCGTCGTTGACGATGAAGGCGACATCGCGCGCGGCGCAGATTTCCTGCAGCGGCGCAGCGAGCGCGGCAGCCTCGTGCTGGCCTACCAAGCCTTCGAATCCCTTCACCCGGAACTGGAAGGCGGTCACGTGCCCTGCACCCGCATCGATCGCGCGAGCGAGCCGGTCGGGAAAATCGCCACCCACGTCGAGCGGGGAGATCAGGTAAAGCTGGGTCGGAATTTTCGCGGCTGCGCCATTTGCATCGTTCATGACTGGCGCACGTAGCCGGGTAAGTGCGGTTCGTCGATATTCAGCGAACCGCAAGCGAATCGGGCGCTATGTGCAGGGCATGAGACACGCCCCCCTGCTCGCGCTTGCCGCGATCCTTCCGCTCTCCGCCTGCGCGGTAGTTCCCAACGCAGGGCCGATCGTCGACTCGCCCCATGAGATTGCGCAACAGGGCAGCCTTGTCCCGCTGCTGCAGCCGGTTCAGGTCGGCAGCGTGGTCGCGACGCCGATGCGCGTCACGGAGGACAGCCGCTGCCCGATGAACGCGCGCTGCGTGTGGGCGGGCCGCGCCGTGGTCGAAACGCGGATCGACGGGCCCGGCTGGCGGCAGACGCAGCCGCTCACACTGGGCGAACCGCACACGGTGCGCGGCGTGACGATCACCCTGGTGTCGGTGCAGCCCGAAAAGCAGACCGACACCCAGATTACTTCAGCCGATTATCGCTTCGCCTTCGAAGGCGGGTAGCCCTCAGCCAGCGGTGCTGGCGGCGTAGATTTCGTCGATCGCGGCCTCCAGCGCATCGTTGAACTTCGCATCGTCCATCTGGGCGCGCAGTTCTTCGAGCAGCGCGCGGCTGAAGCTGGCGATCATGCCGGTGTTCTTGGCCAGCTCCCGACAGGCTTCCTCTCGGCCATAGCCACCCGACAGCGCCACGACGCGCAGCACCTTGGGGTGGTGGACCAGCGGGAGATACAGGTTCGGCTCGCTCGGGATCGTCAGCTTGAGCATGACCTGCTGCCCTTCGGGCACGCGCTCCAGCTCTTCCTGGAACGCCGCGAGCAGGTGCGCTTCGGCCGTCCCGCGATTATCCGCCTTCAGGCTGACTTCGGGCTCGAGAATGGGGACGAGACCGTGGCTGAGGATTTCGAGGCCGATATCCATCTGCTGGCGCACCGCGTCGGCGATTCCCTGGCGGTTCGCCTCGTGGACGACCGAGCGCATCTTGGTGCCGAACACGCCCAGCTTTTTGGCCCGTGCACACTGGTCGGCCAGTTGCGGCATGTCTTTCATCAGCTGCACGCCGTTTTCGGTATCGTGCATGCCCTTGTCGACCTTCAGGAAGGGCACGATGCCCTTGCCTGCCAGCCGTTCGGGGATCGGCATGCCTTCGGGATTGCAGCCTTCCATGGTCTTTTCGAACAGGATCGCGCCGACGACCTTGTCACCGGTGAAGACGGGGCTTTCGACGATCCGGCAGCGCATTTCGTGGATCTTGGCGAACATTTCGTCTTCGCCCGAATATTCGCTTTCGGCGACGCCGTACCCGGCCAGCGCCTTGGGCGTCGAGCCACCCGACTGGTCGAGCGCGGCGATGAAGCCTTTGCCGTCCGCGATCTTCGCCTTCATCTCTTCGAAATTCATGCCGTAACGCTTCCCTTCGGGCCGGTTTGCCAATGTGTAATACATACGAATGCAGATGCGCCGCTCCTAGGCAGGCACCGCGTGCAACGCAACATCGCCGATGCAACCTTTTCCCGGCATGATTCATCGGCCAACGGAGACACGCCGAGGCCCGCTGGCAGCATCCAGCCCGCGCCCGAACAGCGCAAAGCCGCAGGGCCCTTGGTCAGCGGCAGGTGACGTAGCCGGTGCCGACCGTCTTCGCCTGCTTGCCCTGGCTGATGACGATCTTGTCTGCGCGGGCTTTCATGCCCGACATGACCCAGCCCCTCAGCGTATCGTCGCCGCACAGCGCGCGCTCCAGCTGGCCCTCTGCATCGATCCAGCTGGTGTCGACGTCGACCGTGTCAGGGCGGACATAGAAGGTATAGACTTCCACCCCGTTCTGCGAACCGGTGAAGGTCAGCTCCCACCCCTTGGGGACGGACATTTCCTCGTTATAAAATGCCGCAATCATCGGGCCGGCGCCGTTCCATTCCTGCGCCTGCGCGACCGTTGTAACCACTGCCGATGCCAGCACAAATGCACCTGCCACGGTGCCCCAAACCCGCTTGCGCATGAACCGAAATCCCCCACGTGAACCGAAACCAGCCATGGAATTATTCCCCCACCTGCTATCGGTCAATCGGATCAATCGCGCGTTCCGCGCACCTTGCGGATGATCGCGTCGAAGCGGAGCACGGGGTTGCCGTCGGCCCTGACCTGTCCGGCAACGAAGATCGTCTTGCCGCCTGCACGCACGACCTCTCCGGTGGCCTCGATCAGCTGACCTACGCGCGCCGGATCGAGGAAGTCGCCGCTGAGGCTCAGCGTCACACCATGGCTATCGCCCATCGCGTCCCGCGCGATGGTGAAGATGGCCGAATCGGCGAAGGTCATCAGGCACCCGCCATGCATGAAGCCCGCGCCGTTCATGTGGCGCGGTTCGGCGCGGAACGCGGTGAGCATCGTGCCGTCGGCCTGCCGCTTTTCGTAGAACGGCCCCGCGCGCTGTTCGAAGGCGTCGCTCTGCCACACCTGCCAGCCCGCGAATTCGCCCTCGGTCACATCGACCAGGCCGTTGCCGCCCTCGCCCACGCCTTCGTTCTCGCTCATCGAATCAGGCCTTCAGCGCTTCGACACCGGGCAGCGGCTTGCCTTCCATCCATTCGAGGAAAGCGCCGCCAGCGGTTGAAACATAAGTGAAATCGTCGGCCACACCCGCGACATTGAGCGCCGCGACGGTGTCGCCGCCGCCCGCGATCGAGACCAGCGAACCTTCCTGGGTCAGCGCCGCCGCCGTGCGTGCGAGGCTGACGGTCGCCTGATCGAACGGCTCGGTCTCGAACGCGCCGAGCGGCCCGTTCCACACCAGCGTCTTGCAGGTCTTGAGCACATCGGCCAGCGCTTCGGTCGCCTGCGGGCCGATATCGAGGATCATCTCGTCGGCTGCGACCTCGTGCACGTTGCTGGTGCGCAGCGAAGCCGGATTGGCGGCGAATTCCTTGGCCACCACCACGTCGTACGGCAGATGCACGGTGCAGCCCGCGTGGTCCGCCGCGTCCATGATCGCGTTCGCCTTGTCGACGAGGTCGTGCTCGCACAGCGACTTGCCGACATCGGCCCCGCGCGCGGCGAGGAAGGTGTTGGCCATCCCGCCGCCGATGATGAGGTGCTGCACCTTGCCGACAAGGTTGGTCAGCACGTCGAGCTTGGTCGAAACCTTCGCCCCGCCCACCACTGCGGCCACCGGCTCCTCAGGATTGCCGAGCGCCGCGTCGAGCGCCTTCAGCTCGGCTTCCATCGCGCGCCCTGCGTAGGACGGCAGGAAATGCGTAAGCCCCTCGGTCGAGGCATGCGCCCGGTGCGCGGCCGAAAACGCGTCGTTGACGTAGATGTCGCCATGCGCGGCGATGGCCTTGGCGAAATCGGGATCGTTCGCTTCCTCGCCCGGCCAGAAGCGGGTGTTCTCCAGCAGGCCGATATCGCCATTGCGCAGGATGCCGAGCGACTGTTCGACCGACGGGCCCGAAACCTCGGAGATGAACATGACCTCGCGGCCCAGCACACGGTCGACATCGCCCTGCACGTAGCTGGTGCTCATGGTCGAATTGCGCTGGCCTTTCGGACGCCCGAAATGCGCGAGCAGCAGCACTTTCGCGCCCTTGTCCGCCAGTTCGAGGATCGTCGGCTTCGCCGCCTCGACCCGCGTGACGTCGGTGGCGGAGCCATCCTTCATCGGCAGGTTGAGATCGACGCGCACCAGCGCGACCTTGCCGGAAAGATCGGCAGGCAGATCGTCGAGGGTTTTGAACTTGGTCATGTTCGCTTCCTTTCCTCTCCCGGTGGGAGAGGGATACGGAGCCTTGCGAGTGTGCTCGCTAGGCGGAGTTGGGTGAGGGTCTCGACCGGTCGACACCCTCATCCAAGCTTCGCTAGTCGCATTCGCGACAAGCTGCGCTGCCCTTCTCCCATCGGGAGAAGGATCGGGCGATCAGATCAGCCCCGCCATCACGCCGGCGGTGTCGATCATCCGGTTGGAGAAGCCCCACTCGTTGTCGTACCAGCTGACCACGCGCGCGAGCTTGCCTTCGAGCACGGCTGTTTCGAGGCTGTCGACCGTCGAGCTGGCGGGCTGGTGGTTGAAGTCGCTGCTGACGAGCGGCTGTGCGGTGAAGTCGAGAACGCCCTTCATCGCGCCGTCGGCGGCCGCCTTCAGGGCTTCGTTCAGCTCTTCAGCGCTCGTGTCGCGACCCGGCGTGAACACCAGGTCGATCAGCGAGACGTTGGGCGTCGGCACGCGGACGCTCGAACCATCCAGCTTGCCGTTGAGTTCGGGCAGCACCAGGCCGACAGCGCGGGCCGCGCCGGTGGTCGTCGGGATCATGTTCTGCGCACCACCGCGCGCACGGCGCATGTCCGAGTGCATCTGGTCGAGCATGCGCTGGTCGTTGGTGTAGGAGTGGATCGTGGTCATGAAGCCACGCTCGATCCCCACGGTATCGTTCAGCACCTTCGCGACGGGCGCGAGGCAGTTGGTGGTGCAGCTGGCGTTGGAGACGATGTGGTCGTCGCCGGTCAGCGTTTCGTGGTTCACGCCGAAAACGATCGTCTTGAGGTCACCCTTCGCCGGGGCCGAGATCAGCACGCGCTTGGCACCTGCGTCGAGGTGCGGCTTCGCAGCGTCGACCGACTGGAAGAAACCGGTGCATTCGAGCACGATGTCCACGCCCATGTCGCCGTGCGGCAGCTTGCCCGGCTCACGCTCGCTGGTGACCGCGATTGTCTTGCCGTTCACGACCAGCGCGTTGCCTTCGACCGAGACCGAACCGGGGAAGCGGCCATGCGTCGAATCGTACTGGAACAGCAGCGCATTGGCATCCGCGCTGGCCAGATCGTTGATCGCCACCAGCTCCAGATCGTGATCGGTGCGTTCGAGCAGTGCACGCGCAACAAGCCGCCCGATGCGGCCGAATCCGTTGATTGCAACCTTGGTCGCCATGGTCTTGGTTCTCCTGACTTATGCTTCCAGCTTGGCGACGATTTTGGGAATGATCGCCTCGCTTGTGAATCCGAAATGGTCGAAGGCATCCCCGGCCGGGGCCGAGGTGCCGAAGGTGTCGATGCCGATGCGCAAGCCGTTGCTCATCGTGTAGCGTTCCCACCCGAAGGTGGTGCCCGCCTCGATGCTGACCCGCAGGATTTCCTCGGGGCCGACGTTGGGCAGGATGTTGTCGCGATAGGCCGGGCTCTGTTCGTCGAACAGCTCCGCGCAGGGCATGGAAACCACGTCCGCACCAATCCCGCGCGATTCGAGCGCGGCGGCACATTCGATCGCAAGGCCGACTTCGGAGCCGGTCGCGATCAGGATCACGCGCCGATCGGCCTCGGCATCCTTGATGCGATAGGCACCGCGGGCGGAGCGGTTTTCTTCCGCTTCCTGCGTGCGGAACTGCTCCAGACCCTGCCGCGACAGCGCGAGCACGGTGGGGCGTTTCTTCTGCTGCAAGGCGACTTCCCAGCACTCGGCGGTTTCGACCGCGTCGCCCGGGCGCATCACTAGCAGGTTGGGAATAACCCGGAGGCTTTGCAGGTGCTCGACCGGCTGGTGCGTCGGTCCGTCCTCACCCAGCCCGATCGAATCATGGGTCATCACGTAGATCACCCGTGCTTCCTGCAAGGCGGACAAGCGGATCGCCGGGCGGCAATAGTCGCTGAACACCAGGAAGGTGCCGCCGTAGGGGATCACACCGCCGTGCAGCGCCATGCCGTTCATCGCAGCGGACATGCCGAATTCGCGAATGCCGTAATAGACGTAGCGCCCGCCACGATTGTCAGCGGAAAAATCGCCCAGGTCGGCAGTCTTGGTGTTGTTCGAGCCGGTCAGGTCGGCCGAACCGCCAACCGTGTCGGGCAGGCGCTGGTTGATGACCTCCAGCGCGTTCTCGCTCGCCTTGCGGGTCGCGACTTTCTGCGGTTCGCGCACGAGCTTGGCGACGAATTCGTCGAGCGAGAAGCCTTCGGGCAGCTCGCCCGCCATGCGCCGCTGGAATTCGGCCTTCTTCTCGCTTGCGTCGAGACGCGACGACCATTCCGATCGCACATCCGCGCCGCGCGATCCGGCGGATCTCCATTCGCTGCGGATCTGGTCGGGAATTTTGAAGGGTTCGGCCTTCCAGTTCAGCTTCTCGCGCGCGGCAGCGACTTCGTCCGCCCCCAGCGGCGATCCGTGCGTTGCCGATGTGCCCTGCTTGTTGGGCGCGCCGTAGCCAATCACCGTGCGGCACGCGATCAGCGCGGGGCGATCCTCCGCCAGCGCTTCGTCGATGGCACGGGCGATATCCTCGTGATCGTGGCCGTCGCACGAATTGACGAACCAGCCCGTCGCCTCGAACCGGGCGCGCACGTTTTCGCTGGTCGAAAGATCGGTGCTGCCGTCGATGGTGATCTGGTTATCGTCCCAGAAGCAGATCAGGCGGCCCAGCTTGAGGTGCCCGGCAAGGCCGTTCGCCTCGTGGTTGACGCCTTCCATCAGGCACCCGTCGCCCGCGATCACCCAGGTGTGATGATCGACCAGCTCATCGCCGAACTCGGCGTTGAGATGCCGCTCGGCCATCGCCATGCCCACTGCCATCGCGAGGCCCTGCCCCAGTGGGCCGGTGGTGCATTCGACACCGGGCAGCAGGAAATTCTCGGGGTGGCCCGCGGTCGGGCTGCCCAGCTGGCGGAAATTCTCGATGTCTTCGATCGTCGGTTTGGCGAAGCCCGACAGGTTCAGCAGCGAATAGAGCAACATCGAGCCGTGGCCCGCGCTCAGCACGAAACGGTCGCGGTCGGCCCAGTCGGGCGCGCTCGCATCGTATTTGAGGTAGTTCGACCACAGCACCGTGGCGACGTCCGCCATGCCCATCGGCATGCCGGGATGGCCGCTCTGCGCCTTTTGAACCGCATCCATGGAAAGGGCCCGGATGGCATTGGCCATCGGGATCATGCGGGCGGGATCGAGACTCATGTGCCGGGGTACTCCTGAACGGCGCGCCGACGCCGCGATTCGATTGTGCGAGTGCCTTCGACAAGGCAGGCGCTCAGGTCAAGGCAAGGCCACGCTTTGCGACGGACCGATCGTGCAACCTGTCCAAAAAATCGTGCCCGCTCTTGGGGATGGCGGATTTGCCTATTACACATTTGCGGCATGAGGGACCAAAGGCTCGAACAGACCATCCAGCGGATCGAGCGGGCGCTGGCGCGGATCGGCGCGGCGGCAGACGCTTCGGTGGCGCGGCGTGGCGACGCCACGGGGGCTTCGTCGGCACGCTACGAAGAAATGCGCAGCAAGGTCCGCGCCGAACTGAGCCGACTCGATTCGGTGATAGGCGAGCTGGAAAAGTGAGCGCTGCGGGATGAGCAAGGTGGAAATCACCATTGGCGGACAGGATTTCGCGATCTCCTGCGCCCCCGAAGACGAAGAACGGGTTCGCGCGCTCGTCTCCGCTATCGACGGCTACTACGAACCACTGACGCCGAGATTCTCGCAGAACATCCTGTTCGCGTGCCTGCGCGCGGCGGACGATGTATTCGACAAGGCGGGTGTCTCACCTGGCGAAGACGCCGAAACGAAGCAAATGCGCGAGCGGCTAGTCTCGGTCGAGCAGGAGCGCGATCGGCTGGAGGCAGCGCTGTCCTCCGCCACCGATGCGCGCGGACGGTTGGAACGCGATCTGCGCAACGCACGCGAGGAAGCGGCGAGCCGCGACGGGGCCGAGGCAAAGGCGCAATCGGATCGGATCGCGCTGCTCGAACAGCGCTGCGCCGATCTTCAGCGTCGGCTGGAAGATGCGCAGATGCAGGAATTGCCCTTCGCAGCCGCTGCTTCGGGCGCGCAGGTGGACGAAGACCTGCTGCCCGCACTCGAACGTTTTGCCGGTCTGCTCGAATCCTGCGCGGACAAGCTTGAGGGTGGCAACGGCAACGCCTAGATAGGGATCGGCGGGACTGCCCGGCACGAGCCGTAGAACATCCCTGAGGCTATAAGTTTATCCTAGGGAGCTGTCCCTGTCCTGGTCCACCAGTTCGGCTGTGGGACCGGGGTATACGGCGCCCACCTGACCTTTTGCGTCAGAGGATTTCCCAGGCACCGACCCATGGTGGTTCCGCCACTCCACCCTGCGCAGCGCTTTTGCAGAGAGCCGCCCGGGCCGTTTCATTTTCGTCGTTGCGAGCCTAGCGGAGCAATCCATGACCAAATCGCAACTTCGCAAAGAGATGCGCGCCCTCCGCAAGCAGTTCGTCGCCGAATTGCCGGACTCGGTACGCGGGCTCATCTTCTCGCGCCCGCCCGCCCCGGTGCTGTCGCGGATCGCGCCCGATGCGACGATCGGGCTTTATCACGCGAGCGCAGGCGAGGCCCCGGCAGAACGCTACGCCCAGTACTTCCTGGAACATGGCCACAAGGTCGCCCTGCCCCGCCTGCTAGCCGAGAACGGCGCAATGCGCTTTGCCGAACACACGGATCCTCTGGGCGGCAGCGATCTGGAGGGCGGCCCTCATGGGCTGATGCAGCCGGGCAAGGACGCCGCCGATGTGGTGCCCGATGTGATCGTCATGCCGCTGCTCGCCTTCGACGAGGATGGCGGCAGGCTCGGCCAGGGAGGCGGCTATTACGACCGCTGGTGCGCAGCGCACCCCGATGCCTTGCGGATCGGCCTTGCGTGGGACGTGCAGAAGATCGATCACGTTCCGATGGAACCCCACGATATGCGGCTGCACATGATCGTCACCCCCACCCGCGTTTACGAGGTCGCCGCATGAGGCGCGAACCCAACTGGCGCATCCCCGTGGGCATTCTCGGCCTGCTGCTGGGATTGTTCGTCTATGCGATTCTGGTCGCGCGCTATGTGCCCGAGGTGATCGGCACTTGGCCCGTCCTCGTGCAGACGCCGATCTACCTCGTGCTCGGCATCATTTGGCTGCTGCCGCTCAAGCGATTCCTGATCTGGATGGAAACGGGGCGCTGGGGCTGACGCGGGAAACGGTCTGCGGCGAACACCGTTGACGCTGCATGCCCGAACTTCCCGAAGCCGAAGCCAATCGCCTGCGTGTCGAGCGCGAATGCCTCAACCGCACGATCGAGGCGGTCGAGCTGGGCGAGGATACCGACTATCTCGAATTGCCCGGCGATAACGAGCGCACGCGCCTCGTCGGCCATCAGTTTACCCGGACGCACCGCCACGGCAAGCTGATCTTCGCGGGCAGCAAGACCGGTCCGTGGATTGCGGTGCACCTTGGGATGACAGGATCGCTGCGCCCCTTCGACGAATCCGACGGAGCGCCGGACTACGCCAAATTCCTGATTCGCTTTGAAGGCGACCGCCGCCTCGCCTTCCGCTGCCCGCGCAAGCTCGGCTGGGTGCGCGTGGTCGACAGCCCTTCAGAAGAGATCGCACGGATCGAATACGGGCCGGATGCGCTGGAGATTGGGCTTGAGGAGTTCGCAGAGGTGATCGGCGGATCGCGCGGGGCCACCAAGTCCGCGCTGATGGACCAGCGCAAGCTCGCGGGAGTGGGCAATCTCTGGTCGGACGAAATCCTCTACCGCGTCGGAATCGATCCCGAGCGCAAGGGCACAAACCTCGCCGAAGAAGCGCTAACCGACATGCACGAAGCCATGCGCGACATCCTGTACACGGTCATGGACACCGAGGCGCACTACGACCGGTTGCCGGACGACTGGTTGATCCACACCCGCAAGGCTGGCTCCGGATGCCCACGCTGCGATGGCACGATCGAGAAATCCAAGGTCGGCGGGCGTAGCGCCTATCACTGCACCCGCCACCAGAAATAGCGCCTAGAAACTGAACACGAACGTGTCGCGCCCGTCCTTCTCCATCGCGCGCTGGAAGGACGGCGTGCCGCGCAT
This sequence comes from Citromicrobium sp., assembly GCA_002729695.1. Lineage (GTDB taxonomy): Bacteria > Pseudomonadota > Alphaproteobacteria > Sphingomonadales > Sphingomonadaceae > Alteriqipengyuania. The sequence goes on from PBYQ01000019.1 coordinate 60,698, forward strand.
CTGCTCCATCCAGCGCTGGCAGTTGGGGCGATCCTTCAGCCGCCCCTGCGCATCGGCGGACGCGATCGAATAGCACATCGAGATATCGGCGGCGGTCAGGTGGTCGCCAGCGAGCCAGGTGTTGCGGCCCAGATCGCTCTCCAGTTTGTCGAACAGCACCTTGAGCCGCGGCGCGACCAGCATCTCGCGCACCTTGTCGGTCGCGATGCCGATGACCGAACGGACGAGAGCAGGGCTGCGTGCCTTCATCATCGTCAGCAGCCCGTTGAAGAACTGCATCGGCATGAGGCTGCCCACCCCTGCGTGGAACCAGAACAGGTAATCCACGCGAGCTGCGTCGCCCGGTGCGGGTCGCAGCGGGCTCTCGGGGTGCGAATCGAGGATGTAGTCGATCACCGCGTTGCTCTCCGCCAGCACCAGCCCTGTGTCGTCGGTGATCACCGGCGCGGTGCCGAGCGGCGAGAGAGCCTTGTACTCGGCGGGCGCAAGCCGGGTTTCGGGATCGCGGTCGTAGATCTTCAGCTCGTACGGCGCGCCCAGCTCCTCCAGCAGCCATAGGATGCGGAAGCTCTGCGAATATTCGAGATGGTGAAGCGTGATCATCGGTGCCCTCCTGCCGGTGCGTTGCAGGGCAGGTGGACGCGCAGCGCAGCCCGCGCAAGAGCACGGGGCGAAATCGGCACCATTTGCATGAAATGGCGCGAGTGACGGGACTCGAACCCGCGACCTCCGGCGTGACAGGCCGGCGCTCTAACCAACTGAGCTACACCCGCGCAAACACGAGGGAGAAGGTGTCTCCGCTGCGTGGGAGCGGCGCGCTTAAGCCACCCCCACACACCTGTCAATGGCCTGCCCCCCGCCTTTTTCGCGATCCACGAAAGAAACTTGGTTAGTCGGCGATTAACTGCATTTTGAGCATTTGCTGCAAGGGTCCGCAACGCTTGGAAAACGGGCATGGGGAGCCCAATCATGCGTATCGGATTGCTGATCGGGGGCGCGGCGATGTTCGCCGCTACCGTGGCGAGCGCCCAATCGCTGGTGCAGATCGACCGCGAGGTTTTCGTCGAGCGTTCGCTGGAGCGTGATGGACGGACCCAGCGCCTGCTGGAACCGGCGGACACGCTGCAAAGCGGGGACACGGTCGTCCTGATGCTCGCCTGGCGGAGCCCGCAGGACAAGCCCTTCACGATATCGAGCCGGGTGCCCAGATCGCTCGCCTTTCGCGCAAGCGGCGGCGACCAGCCAGAAGTCTCCGTCGATGGCGGACGCAACTGGGGCACGCTCGCCGAGCTTCGCGTGCGCGGTCGCCCTGCGACATCGACCGATGTGACGCATGTACGCTGGGACGTCGACAATCCGCGTGCGGCGCGCGGACGCGGCGTTTTCACCTACAGCGCGGTGGTGCGCTGATTCGATTCAGCAGTTTTCGTATTTCCAGTTGCGGCGCTTGCCCTCGGCCAGCCATTCGACCGCAGTCGCAATCCGCTTGGCGCGCGTCCCGGCCCGCTTCGCCTCGGTTATCCACTCGAGATATTCACGCCGGTGCGATGGCGCGAGGCCATCGAAGAAGGTCCTGGCCGCCAGTGCCGAATCGAGCGCGGCGCCAAAGTCGTCGGGCATCGCAATTTCGGGCTTGGGTTTGGGCGGTGTGCGCTTGCCTGCCGCGACGCGCTCTGCGCCTTGCCGGATGCGCTCGACGATATGCTCATCAGGAGGCAGGTCGTCCAGCGAGGCGATCTTGCCGAGCTGGCCCATGCCCTCGCCCGCCGCATGCTGCTCCTCGTGATGGATCACGCATGCACAATGCGCCTTGAACGCGGCGATGCTGACGATGTTCTTCCCGTCCTGCATCACCGTGGGCATGCGCCACTTGATCGCCTCCTCGCCATGGGGAAGCGCGCGGTGCGCGAGTTCGCGCAGGTGCGTTAGGATCGGCTGCGCGAAGGGTGCCGCCCGCGCAATGTACTCATCGATGCGCAGGTCGGTTTTCATCGGGTCAGCTCGCCAGGATCAGCGCTGGCGCTTCGAGCCGCCGCTTGAGCGCCTGGATGAAGCTCGCCCCATCCCAGCCATCGACCACGCGATGATCGCAGCTGATCGAGATGTTCATCAGCTTGCGCTTCTCGACCCGCTCGATCCCGTCGGAGCCGGTGACGAACATCGGGCGCTCGACGATCTTGTTCGGGCCGATGATCGCAACCTCGGGCCGGTTGATGACCGGCGTGGTCGCGATGCCGCCGAGCGGCCCGAGCGAGGTGACGGTCAGCGTGCCGCCCTGCATTTCTTCGGACTTGGCCTTGCCGCTGCGCGCAGCCTCCGCGAGCCGGCCGATTTCCCGCGCGAGCTGCCAGATATTCTGGCCCTGCGCGTTGTGAAGCACCGGCACCATGAGGCCGGCGTCGGTCTGCGCGGCCATGCCCATGTTGACCGAACCGTGGCGCGTCACCACGCCCGCATCGTCGTCATAGGTGGCGTTCATCATCGGGAATTCGGGCAGCGTCTGGCAGATCGCGGTGATCAGCAGCGGCAGGATCGTGAGCTTCGGCTTGTCGCCGCGTCCATCGTTCAGCTGCGCCCGCATGGCCTCGAGATCAGTCACATCCACCTCGTCGACATAGGTGAAGTGCGGGATATTGCGCTTCGACGCGCTCATGTTCTGCGCAATCCGGCGGCGCATGCCGATGACCTTGATTTCCTCGTCCGCGCGCGGGCCGCTGGCAGGCGAATAGCCGCCCGAATAAGCGAGAAACTGGTCGAGATCGCCGTGACGGACGCGGCCATCCTCGGCGGGCTTCACCTGTGCCAGATCGATGCCCAGATCTTTCGCGCGCTTGCGCACTGCAGGGCTGGCGAGAACCTTGGCTTCGGTCTTCGGTTCGCTCTTTTCGACCGGCTGCTTGGGCGCGGGCTCGGGATCGGCCTCGTGCGCGTCGTCGGCGTCGCTCGCGTCGGGGTTCTCCACCTCGATGCGCTCCTCGACCTCGTCGTCCTTCGGCGCGGGTGCAGGTTTCGGCTCGCTATTGGCCTCTGCATCCGAGGCCTTGGCATTCTCTTCCGCGACATCGTCGGGGATTTCGCCCTCGACCTCGATGGTGACGAGCATCGATCCGACCGAGATGGTGTCTCCCACTTCGCCCGCGATCTCGATCACCTTGCCTGCGACCGGGCTTTCCATTTCGACGGTCGCCTTGTCGGTCATCATGTCGGCGATCTGCTGATCTTCCTCGACCATGTCGCCGACCGATACGTGCCACGCAACGATTTCCGCCTCGGCAATGCCTTCGCCGATATCGGGCAGGTTGAAGGTGAATTTCGCCATGGGGATCAGTCCTTGAGGAGCGTGTCGAGAGCCGCGCCAATGCGCACCGGGCCGGGGAAATAGGCCCATTCGAGGCTGTGGGGATAAGGTGTGTCGAAGCCGGTCACGCGCTGGATCGGCGCTTCGAGATGATAGAAGCAACGTTCCTGCACCAGCGCGGAAAGCTCCGCTCCGAAACCGGAGGTGCGCGTCGCCTCGTGCACGATCAGGCACTTGCCGGTCTTCTTCACCGACTTCTCAATCGCGTCCATGTCCAGCGGGACGAGCGTGCGCAGATCGAGGATGTCGGCTTCGATACCCCTCTCTTCCAGCACCGCCTTCGCGACGTGGACCATGGTGCCGTAGGTCAGCACGGTCAGCTGTTCGCCTTCGGTCACAAGCCGCGCCTCGCCCAGCGGGATGCGGTAGTATCCTTCGGGCACGACGCTGTCGGGATGCGACTTCCAGTTCTTCACCGGACGGTCGAAGAAGCCGTCGAACGGGCCGTTATAGATGCGCTTGGGCTCGAAGAAGATGACCGGATCATTGTCCTCGATCGCGGCAATCAGCAGGCCCTTCGCGTCGTACGGCGTCGCAGGAATGACGGTCTTGATGCCAGAGGCGTGGGTGAACAGCGATTCGGGGCTCTGGCTGTGCGTCTGACCGCCGAAGATCCCCCCGCCGAAGGGAGAGCGGATCGTGATCGGCGCGGTATATTCCCCCGCGCTGCGATAGCGCAGGCGAGCCGCCTCGCTGATAATCTGGTCGTAACCGGGGTAGATGTAGTCGGCGAACTGGATTTCGGGGACCGGACGCAAGCCGTAGGCGCCCATCCCGATCGCCGCCGCCACGATGCCACATTCGGAAATCGGCGTGTCGAACGCGCGCGATTTGCCGTATTTTTCCTGCAAGCCCGCGGTGCAGCGGAACACGCCGCCGAAATAGCCGACGTCCTCGCCGAACACGACGACATTGTCGTCCTTCTCCATCGACACATCGAGCGCGTCGTTGATCGCCTCGATCATGTTGAGGCGGCGATCGTCGCCGGTGGCGTCGCGCCCCTGCTTGACCTTGGGCTGCTCTTTCGTCTCGCTCATCAGTGCGGCACCCCGTCCGGATATTTCTTGTCGCGTTCGGCCTGCGACTGCTCGTTCTGTTCCTTGAGGTGCCAGGGCTCTTCCTCGAACACGTCTTCGAACATCGTGTGGAACGGCTGGTGCATCCCGTGGCCCAGGATGCCGTTCTTTTCGGCTTCCTTGGTGTCTTTCTTCACCTTCTCGGCCGCCTTCAGGTCCATTTCGGCCTGCCTGTCCTCGTCCCATTCGCCCAGCGCGATGAGGTGGTTCTTGAGGCGCACCACGGGATCGCCGAGCGGCCATGCCTCGCGCTCCTGCGCGCTGCGATAGCCGCTGGGATCGTCGGAGGTGGAGTGCCCTTCGGCACGGTAGGTGAAGAACTCGATCAGCGTGGGGCCCGCATTGGTGCGCGCACGATCCGCCGCCCATTTCTCCGCCGCATAGCATGCGAGCGGATCGTTGCCGTCAACGCGCAGCCCGGCGAGACCGTAGCCGATGGCGCGGCTGGCGAAGGTCGCCCGCTCGCCGCCTGCAAAGCCGGAGAAGCTGGAGATCGCCCACTGGTTGTTGATCACGTTGAGGATCACCGGCGCGTTGTAAACGCTGGCGAATGTGCAGGCGGCGTGGAAATCGCCTTCCGCCGTGCTCCCCTCGCCCACCCAGGTCGCGGCGATGCGCGTGTCGTGCTTGATCGCGCTCGCCATCGCCCAACCCACAGCCTGCGGGGTTTGTGTGGCGAGGTTGCCCGAGATGCTGAAGAAGCTGTGTTCGCGGCTCGAATACATGATCGGCAGCTGGCGGCCCTTCAGCTTGTCGCCGCTGTTCGAATAGATCTGGTTGATCATCTCGATCAGCGGATAGCCGCGCGCAATCAGCGCGCCCTGCTGGCGATAGCTGGGGAAGATCATGTCATCGGGCTGCAGCGCCATCGAGGTGGCGATGCTGGTCGCCTCTTCCCCGGTGCACTTCATGTAGAAGCTGGTCTTGCCCTGCCGCTGCCCACGAAACATGCGTTCGTCGAACGCGCGCACCAGCGAGAAGTGGTGCAGCATTTCGCGCAGCGTATCGGGGGAGAGTTTCGGGTCCCACGGGCCGTGCGCCATGTTGTCGTCGCCCAGAACGCGGATCAGATCGGTGCACAGCCCGTGCGTCTCATGCGGTTCGCAAGCCTCGTCGGGGCGCGGCTGCTTGCCCGCCTCTGGCACTTCGATCGCGGAGAAATCGACCTCATCCGCGTCGGGGCGATATTGAGGTTCTGGTACGTGAAGCGACAAGCGTGGCTTGTTGTCGCCCTTTGTGGCTCGCTCGGGCCCGTTGGCCATGCGTTTGTCTCCCGGCGCCTCTATCGTGAGAGACGCATTCTTTCATTTCGGCGACCGTTTATTGCGCGCGCCCCTGCGGGTCAAGCGGTGCGACCGTCAGACGGCCACCGGTGCCTTGATCGGCGGGTGCGGGTCGTATCCGTGAACCGCGAAATCGCCAATCTCGTAGTCGAACATGCTGGACGCACGCCTTGTAATCTCAAGCGTCGGGGCCCCGCGCGGTTCCCGCGCCAGCTGTTCCTCGATCAGGTGCGCATGGTTCAGATAAAGGTGCGTGTCGCCCCCCATCCACACCAGTTCGCCCGGCTCAAGATCGGTCTGCTGAGCGATCATCCGCGTCAGCAACGCCGCGCCGAACAGGTTGAACGGCAAGCCCAGCGCCACATCGCAGCTTCGCTGGTAGAGCAGGCAATTGAGCTGCGTGCCGTTCGCCCCGACATGGAACTGGTAGGTTTTGTGACACGGCGGCAGCGCCATCCGGTCCAGCTGGGCGACATTCCACCCTTCGATGATATGACGGCGGCTTCCCGGGTTTGTTCGGAGACTCTCGATCACCTGGCTGACCTGATCGATCCCCTCGCCCTTTTCGTAGAGGCCATCGGGGCGATAGCGGTAGGTCGGCCAGTCGACCCACTGCTTGCCATAGACCGGGCCCAGATCGCCCCACCGCGCAGCAAAAGCTTCGTCATCGCCGATTCGCTGGACGAAATCGTCGAGCGGGAGGTCGTCCCCCGTCTCGTGCACGTAGCGCGCGTGCGGCCACTCGTTCCAGATTTTCACCCCCTGCAACACCAGCGGACGGATGTTGGTTTCTCCGGTGAGGAACCACAGTATCTCGCGCGCAGCGGTCTTCCAGTAGACGCGTTTGGTGGTCAGCAGCGGCACGGCATTATCGGCGAGGCTGCACCGCAGCTGCGCGCCGAATACCGAGCGCGTGCCCACACCGGTGCGGTCCACCCGCTCGTCGCCGTCGCGCCAAATACGCGCCATCAGGTCGAGATATTGCTGTTCGTAATGCGATTCGGTCACGGTGATCGGCCTAATCCTTTCGGTGACCAGCGATAGGACAAACTTGCCTGCAATGTCCGCTTGCGTGTGCGATGATCCACACCTATAGGGCCGCCTCTGCCTCGCGGGGTCCGCCCCGCAAGCATCCGGTCGGGGAGTAGCTCAGCCTGGTAGAGCACTGTCTTCGGGAGGCAGGGGCCGGAGGTTCGAATCCTCTCTCCCCGACCAATTTGCGCTTTTCATCGCAAGAAACTGCTTAGCTGCGTCGCATTCTTCCTGTGTGGGACACCCGGCGTTAGTGGCGGCGCCATCACACATCATCGAGAACGCGCGTCGCAAACCAGAGCGGGATAAGTCCCCGTTGCACCTTTGCGCCGTGCCAGCGGTCACTTATTCGTCGGGCATATGACAGCGCAGATCGAAATTGGCACGGATTCGGCCGGGCAAGGCATTTGCGTCGACGTCGAGGAGCTGCTCGCGACGCGATTGCTCGTCCAGGGCAACTCGGGTTCCGGCAAGTCGCACCTTCTGCGCCGCCTGCTCGAACAGACCGCCGGGCTCGTCCAGCAGGTCGTGATCGACCCGGAGGGCGACTTTACCAGCTTGGCGGATGCGTTCGACCATATCGTGATCGACGGCGCAGCGCATTCGGTGCGCGAGATAGAGGCGCTTGCCGGGCGCGTGCGCCAGCATCGCGTCTCGGTCGTGCTGGCGCTGGACGAGCTGGAGGTCGAACAGCAGATCCGCTGCGCCGCGCTGTTCCTCTCCGCGCTGTTCGATGCCCCGCGCGAGCATTGGTATCCCGCGCTGGTGGTGGTCGACGAGGCACAGATGTTCGCCCCGGCGGCTGCGGGCGAACTGGCGGAGGATGCACGCCGCATGACGCTGTCCGCGATGACCAACCTGATGTGCCGGGGGCGCAAGCGCGGGCTCGCGGGCATCGTCGCGACGCAGCGGCTTGCCAAGCTGGCCAAGAATGTCGCCGCAGAAGCCTCCAACTTCCTGATGGGGCGCACCTTCCTCGACATCGACATGCAGCGCGCCGCCGATCTGTTGGGAATGGACCGGCGGCAGGCGGAGCGCATCCGCGATCTTCAGCGCGGCCATTTCCTCGGCCTTGGACCCGCGATCAGCCGCCGCCCGGTGGCGGTGCATATCGGCGAGGTGCGCACCGGCGGCAAGAACGCCGCCGAGGGCCTGATGCCGCTGCCCCAGGCCTCGGGCGAGGATTTGGAGGCGCTGCTCCATTCCGAACTGGCGGAGGAAGCCGCCAAGCCAGCACCGCCGCCCCCTCCCCCGCAGCCCGCCGCCGATCTGGAGCAGGCGATCACCGCTCGCGCAGCAGAGCAGGCGCAGCGTAGCGAGAGCGGCGAGCACACGGCGAGTGACGTATCCTCGCCCGAGGATCAGACTCCCACCGCACCGCAGGACAACGATGCCGCCCTCACCCGGGTTATCGTGGAGCTGGCGGCGGAAGAGGGCGCGCCCTTCCAGTCTTCCGCCGCGCTGTTCCGCAATTTCGCACAGCGCTGCCGCCAGCAGGGCGTGCCCAGTGCGCATGTCGATATGCTCGAATTCCGCCGCCTGTTCGCCTTCGCCGCCGCAGGCCTGCACGAACTACCTCAACCGGTACGCGACACGATCGAGGAGCTGTCGCAGGCCGTTCCCGAAGACGTGCTTGCGCCCTACCTCGCGCTGGCGGTGTCTGTGGCGCGTGGCGCCTCGGCACCCGACGAAGACGAGCTTGCGCGCGTTTACGGCACCTCCTCGCCCAGCCGCATCCGCCGCCTGCTGGAGCATATGGAGCGGCAGGGTCTGATCGTGGTGCGCGAGGAATTCGGCGGCGGGCGCACGATAATCGTGGTCGGGCTGGAAGAGCTGGCCGGCGCGGTAAATGTTTCGTGAGGTAGTGCGCACTCTTCGGCCGAAAGACTAAGCCGATTGAGCGGAACAGGCGTCTGCGGGCGCGGTTGGTCAGGCAAAGGAGATTTTCTGAAATGCCTATCATCATCCTCATCGCGACCATCCTGCTTCCACCGCTGGGCGTCGCGCTCAAGCACGGGCTCGGCTCGCAATTCCTGATCAGCCTGATCCTGACAGTGTTCTTCTACATTCCCGGCCTGATCTACTCGCTCTACGTGAACTACGCCTAAGGCCATGGCGCGGGAGGACGACGCGAAGGGTCGCCATCGCGCGGTCCCTTCGTCCCGAATCGGAAGACTGAGCGGCTTCGGTCGGCTCGCCGGCGGAGTCGCTGGCGGAATGCTGGCCGAGGGAGCGCGCCGCGTTGCCTCTGGCGAGCGGGTGCGGATGAACGATCTCGTCCTGACGCCTAGTAATATCGGCCGCCTGACCGAGCGCCTCTCGCACCTGCGCGGGGCCGCGATGAAAATGGGGCAGATGCTTTCGATGGACGCAGGCGACGCTCTGCCTCCGGAGCTGTCCGACATCCTCGCCAAGCTGCGCGACAACGCCGATTTCATGCCCCCGCGCCAGCTCGACCGGGTGCTGGCGGAAGAATGGGGCAACGATTGGCGAAAGAACTTTCGCCGCTTCGAACCGCGTCCCATCGCTGCCGCTAGCATCGGCCAGGTCCACCGCGCGCTGACCCGCGATGGGCGAACGCTCGCGATAAAGGTGCAGTATCCCGGCGTCGCGCAAAGCATCGATTCCGACGTCGATAATGTCGCGACCCTGCTGCGCGTGACCGGCCTGCTGCCCAAGGAACTCGATATCGCCCCGCTGCTGGCTGCGGCGAAGGAACAGCTGCACGAGGAAGCGGACTACCGCCGCGAAGGGCGGATGATGCAACGCTATGGCGAGTTGCTCGCCGGGCACGATGCCTTCGTGGTGCCGACGCTCGACGAAGAGCCGACCCGCGATCGCATCCTGGCAATGAGTTACGAGGAAGGCCGCCCGGTCGAACAGCTGGGCGACCAGCCGCAGGAGGTGCGCGACAGCGTGTTCGCCGAAGTGATCGAACTGGTCGCGCGCGAACTCTTCGAATGGGGCCTGATGCAGACCGACCCCAACGTCGCCAACTACCGCTATCGCGAGGCCGGCCGGAAGATCGTGCTGCTCGATTTCGGGGCGACGCGCGAAGTCGACCGCCAGGTGCAGCATTCTTATCGCAACCTGCTGCGCGCCGGGCTCGACCGCGACCATGCGGGGGTTCGTCAGGCGGCTATCGATGCGCAGTTCATGTCCCCGGCCGTGGTCGAGAAGCACGGAGAGGCGATCGACCGGATGATCGACATCATCCTAGGCGAAATGGCGAAAGATGCGCCCTTCGACTTCGGCGACCGTGGCTTCGTCCCCGCGCTGCGCAACGAGGGCTTCGCCATCGCGCAGGACAAGGCGATCTGGCACATCCCGCCCGCCGAAACGCTGTTCGTCCAGCGCAAGGTCAGCGGCACCGCGCTGCTCGGCGCGCGGATCGGGGCGGTGGTAAATATCCACGCCATCGTGCGCGACGTGCTGGAGCGGACTGGGGACTTGAGCTGAGCAAAGGGGTCCCGTTCGTGCTGAGCTTGTCGAAGCGCGAACCGCAACGCGGTGCCGCCGCGCGCCCTTCGACAGGCTCAGGACGAGCGGATTTTTGGAACGGGACTCCATGGATTGCTTCGTCGCTTCGCTCCTCGCAATGACGAGTTAGTGAGGTTAGCCCTCCCCCTGCTCCGCGATCCAGCGGTCGATATGCTCTTCCAGCACATCGAGCGGGACCGAACCGTTCTCCAGCACCGCGTCATGGAACGCGCGCAGGTCGAACCGGTCGCCCAGCGCCTCTTCTGCGCGGGTCCGCAACTCGCGGATCTTCAGTTCGCCGATCTTGTAGGCGAGCGCCTGGCCGGGCCAGGTGATGTAGCGGTTGACCTCGGCGTCGATATTCGCGGCGCTCAAAGCGGTGTTGTCGGTCATGAAATCGACCGCCTGTTGCTTGGTCCAGCCCTTCGAGTGGATGCCGGTGTCGACTACCAGCCGGCACGCGCGCCACATCTCGTAGCTCAGCCGCCCCATCTGCTTCGCAGGCGCATCGTAAAGCCCCATCTCGATCCCGAGCCGTTCGGAATAAAGCCCCCACCCCTCGACGAAGGCGGTGAAGAAGGTCCCGTTGCGGCGCAGCGGGTGCAGGTCCAGTTCCTGCTGCAACGCGATCTGCAGGTGGTGCCCCGGCACCGCCTCGTGCACGCCCAGCGCGGGCAGTTCCCACAGGGGCCGCTGGTCGAGTTCGGTCAGGTTGACGCGGTAGATGCCCGCCTGCCCGGTCTCCGCCGAGTCGGGCTCGTAATAGGCGGTGGTGTTGCCCGGTGCCTGCGCCGCAGGAATCGGCAGCACGGTATAGGGCAGGCGCGGCAGCGTGCCGAACAGCTTGGGCAGCCACCCGTCGATATGCTTGGCGAGCGCGGCGGCGTAGCGCAGGTACTCGTCCTCGTCGGTCATGTAATACTGCGGATCGGTGCGCAGGTGTTCGATGAAGGCTTCGCGGCTGTCGAACCCGGAATCGGCGGCGACCTGCTCCATCTCCGCCCGGATTCGCGCGACTTCGGAGAGGCCCAGTTGGTGGACCTCGTCCGCACTCATGTCGGTCGTGGTGAAGCTGTGGACGAGGTGGTCGTAGTATTCCGCCCCGCCCTCGGTCTGCGAAATGCCCGGCAGGCCGTCGCGGCATTTGGGCGCGTATTCGTCTTCGTAAAAGCTCACGAAATCGCGCAGGCCGGGGAAGACGACATTGTCGATCGCGGCCTTGGCGCGTGACTGAAGCGCGGCCCAGTCGGCATCGGAAATATTGGCGGGCTTCTTCGCGAAGGGCTGCCAGAAATCCGATTCCTCCGCGCTGTCGGCGATCTGCCCGGTGATCTGGTCCTCGAAGCCTTCCATCGGTCCGCACGCCTGCGTCAGCCCGCGCGCCACCGCCTCTCTGCTGCGGGAAATCCCGTCGGCATTGTAAGGGCTGAAGGCTTCGAGCCGGCCGACATAGCTCTCGTAATCGGCGAGCGTGAAGAAGGGCGAGCTGTAGGGCAGCGAGGCGAGCGCGCTGAACCAGCCGCCGCGATTGGTAAACAGGATGTAGCGATCCTGATCGAACTGCGCGCCTTCGAGATAATCCGCCAGCGAGCGGTGCAGCACCGCGTAATCCACCCGCAGGTCTTCGGGCAGCGCATCCTTGTCGATCGCGTCGAGCCGCGCGAGGATGGCGCGGTTTTCGGCCATATCCTCTTCGTAGCCCTCGATCGACAGATCGCCGAGCTTGCCATCCCCGCGCCGGTCACCGACCGAGGTCGCCAGCGTGGGATAGGCGTCGAGCATATCCTGCCACACCTCTTCGCGCAGCCCCTCGTACTGCTCCGAGGGGCTCGGCGCGGTCTGGGCGGCGAGCGGGCTGGCGACGATTACCGTGAGTGCCGTTGCGGCGAGCAGGTGCTTCAGCATACGAATTCCCCCTTGAATGCAGCATCGTCTATTGCGCGCCTCAGCTCGCGTCCAGTAGGCCGAACGCATGGAAAAACCCGCAATTCTGTTCGTGTGCCTCGGCAATATCTGTCGCTCCCCGCTGGCCGAAGCGGCGTTTCGCGACGCTGCGGAGAAGGCCGGTCTGGAGGCCGAGGCGGACAGCGCAGGCACGGCGGACTACCACGTCGGCAGCCCACCCGACCCGCGCAGCATCGAGGAAGCCTCCAAGCACGGTATCGACATCTCGGGCTATGCCGGACGCCAGCTAGCGGTCGAGGATTTCTACCGCTTCACGCATATCTTCGCGATGGATCACCAGAACCTTCGCAATATCGAGGCGCTGCGCCCCGAGGGATCGCGCGCGCATGTCTCGCTGCTGATGGACCTCGTGCCGGGGCGAGAAGGCGCGGCGATTGCCGACCCGTACTACGACGGCGAGGAGCAGTTCGAGGCGACGTGGGAAGACGTCGAAGCGGCGGCGCGCGCGCTGGTGGGGCGGTTGGCAGAACGGGGCTGAACTCCTCCCCCTCGAGGGGGAGGTTGGGTGGGGGTGTACTGGGCTCACACTTCGGGCGCCGAGCCCCCACCCCCAACCCCTCCCCGCGGGGAGGGGAGTGATTTCGGGGAGCGACATGGGTGACACGTGTCACCCAAGTGTCACCCCAAGAAAGTCATTTCCTCTCATAGGGTTAGGCCCAGCGGAGTGACACTTTGCGGTTTTAGGCGCGAATTTCTGCGTGCGTGCGCGAGGTGGACGACGATGCGAAAGAGCCATCGCCGCCCTAGCCTGTGCGGGTGAAGTAGGAAAATACCCCGCCGCGATCCGCCAACCTGCTCCTCCCCCTCAAGGGGGAGGTTGGGTGGGGGGTGTACTGCCGATCGAGAGGGCAGAGCCCCCACCCCCAGCCCCTCCCCCAAGGGAGGGGAGTTTCTTACCCACCCCGCAGCGTCCGCACGCCCATGTCGCGTTCGTGCAGGTAGAGCAGGATGCGCGCCGCCTCCCCCCGCTCGCCTTCCAGCCCGGCATCACGGTCCATCAGCAGCTTGGCGTCGGAGGTGGCGGGGTCCATCAACCGCTGCATCTGTTCCAGCGTCGCAATGCGGAAGGGTGTGTCGCCCGACTGCCGCGTGCCGAGCAGTTCTCCGCCGCCGCGCAGCTCCAGATCTTCCTCTGCAATGCGAAAGCCATCCTGCGTCTCGCGCATCAGTGCGAGTCGACGACGCCCCGTTTCGGAAAGCTGTTCGCCGCGCAGCAGCAGGCAGGTCGACTTCTCGCTTCCCCGCCCCACGCGCCCGCGTAGCTGGTGGAGTTGCGCAAGGCCGAACTTCTCCGCCTGTTCGATCACGATTAGCGTCGAGGCAGGCACGTCGACCCCGACTTCGATCACGGTCGTCGCCACCAGCAATTTCGCCTCGCCTGAAGCAAAGCGCGCCATCGCCTCGTCCTTCACCTCGGGGTCGAGCTGGCCGTGGACCAGCACCACATCGTCATCGAACCGCGCCTTGAGTACAGCATAGCGCTGTTCGGCGGCGGGCTTCTCCATCCCGTCCTCATCGCGCACCAGCGGGCAGACCCAATAGGCCTGCTGGCCCGAGGCGAGATGCCGCCCGACAGCGTCGACCACATCGGGCAGCCGCTCCATCCCGACCACGCGCGTGTCTATCGCCTGCCTGCCCGGCGGCAGTTCGTCCAATCGGCTGACTTCCATCTCGCCATAGTTTGCGAGCGTCAGCGTGCGCGGGATCGGCGTCGCGGTCATCGACAGGGTGTGCGGCGGGCGCTTGCCCTTGCCCGCCATCTGGAGCCGCTGCGAGACGCCGAAGCGGTGCTGCTCGTCGACCACCACCAGCCCGAGATCGCGATACTGCACCGTCTCCTGGAAGATCGCGTGCGTGCCGACGACGATCTGGATGCTGCCGTCCATCAGCCCCATCAGGATGCTCTCGCGTGCCCGGCCCTTGTCGCGCCCCGTCAGCAGCGCGACCTCCACGCCGGTGGGTCGCGCCATCTCGCGCAACGTTTCGAAATGCTGGCGGGCGAGAAGTTCGGTCGGCGCGAGCAGCGCGGCCTGCGCACCCGCCTCCACCGCAATCAGCATCGCGTGCAGCGCGACCACGGTTTTGCCTGCGCCGACATCGCCTTGCAGCAGCCGCAGCATGGGAGCGTCCTGTTGCAGGTCGCCTTCGATCTCGCGGATCGAACGTTCCTGCGCCCCTGTCAGCGGGAACGGCAGCTGCAGCTTGCCTCGCATGCTCCCGTCACCCGCGAGCGCACGCCCGCGTTTCTTGCGGTTATCCGCGCGCACCAGTTGCATTGCTAGCTGGTTGGCGAGCAGCTCGTCATAGGCGAGCCGGTCCTTCGCGCTCTCGTCGTCGCGGGCATGGACGCTGTGCAGCGCATCGGCCCATGTGGGCCATTTCTCGCGCGTCAGCATCCCCGGCTCGATCCACTCAGGCAACGCGGGCAGCTTGTCGAGCGCCTGCGCCGCGAGGCTCGCCATGCGCGGCTGCGTCAGCCCTTCGGCCAGCGGATAGACCGGCTCGCGCATCTGGCCGAGCGCGGGATCGTCCACCTTCATCACATGGTCCGGATGCACCATCTGCAGCATGTCGCCATACCGCTCCAGCTTGCCCGCGACGCGGCGGGTCTCGCCCACCGGCAGTTCCTTCTTCGCGGTGTAGCTGGCCCGCCCGAAGAAGGTCAGCGCGAGGACGTTGCCCGCGCTGTCGGTTGCCAGCACTCGATAAGGCGCGCGGCGCGAGGCGCCGGAGCGATGCTCGGTCACGGTGACCGCGATGATGATCTGCTCGCCCTCGGAAGCCTCGTCGAGATTGTCGACTGGACGGCGGGTCACGAAGCGGTCGGGCCAGTGATAGGCAACGTCGCGCACGCGCGTGCAGTGCAGCTTCTCCAGCGGCTTCTTGAGCTTGGGCCCGACACCGTCGAGCGTGTCGACCTCGGCAAACAGGGGATTGAGGATTTCAGGCCGCATGGGACCATAGATATGGCCCAGCTATCGCGTCATTGCGAGCGGAGCGAAGCGATCCAGGGCGTGCCGCTGTGGATTGCCGCGTCGGGTCACCTGCGGTGCCCCCCCTCGCAATGACGAGTTGAAAGCCGTGTGCAGAAAATCTACCTCCCGCTCCATGACCTCCCCCAGCTTCGAATCCCGCCTCGCCCGTGCCAAGTTCCGCGCCTGGCACCGTGGCACGCGTGAAGCCGATTACATGATCGGCGGCTATTTCGACCGCTATCATGCCGAGTGGGGCGAGGAAGACCTCCTCTGGTTCGAAACGCTGCTCGATTACGACGATGTCGAGATCATGGCCTGGGCATTGAAGACGCAGCCGATCCCGCCGGAAATGCAGGGCGAGCGGATCGCGATCATGCAGAAGCTCGATTACGTTTCGATTCCGCGCTGATCGCAGCGGGGTGGTGCGCCGCGCCGCACCGCGCTAACGCCATTCCACCACCCCCAACCCCCTCCTCTGAAGAAGAGGGGGCTATTTTCGTTTGCGCGGAACACGCACAGCCCGGATCGAATTAAGCGATAATGCCCGACCTCTCCCGCATCCTGTCCGCCAAGCAGCCGCTGACTTTCGCCAACCTCGCGCGGGGCGCGCAGCCGTTGGTGATGGCCGACCTCGCGCGCGCCGCAAAAAGACGCGCCGTGTTCATCGCGCCCGACGACAGCGCGATGCGCAGCATTGCGGATGCCGCGCGGTTCTTCGCACCCGAACTCAGCGTGATCGAATTCCCCGCGTGGGATTGCCTGCCCTACGACCGGGCAAGCCCCGCGCTGTCGATCAGCACGCAGCGGCTGTCCGCGCTGCACCGCTTGCAGGCAGAGAAAGGCACGCCGCAGCTGCTGGTCACCACGGCCAACGCAGCGCTCCAACGGATGCTGACCCCGTTCCGCATTCGCGAGGCGGTGCGCGAGCTGAAACCGGGTGTGCAGATCGGGCACGAGAGCCTGACCCAACTGCTCCAAAAGCAGGGCTACAGCCGCACCGACACCGTGATCGACGCGGGCGAGTTCGCGGTGCGCGGCTCGATCTTCGACATCTTCCCCTCCGGCCTCGAACAGGGCCTGAGGCTCGATTTCTTCGGCGACGAGTTGGAGAGCCTGCGCGTGTTCGATCCCAGCACGCAGCGCACCACTGGCACGCTCGACAGCTTCCTCCTCCTGCCCGCAAGCGAAGTGTTGCTGGAGGATGCGACGATCAAGCGCTTCCGCGCTGGCTATCGCGAACGTTTCGGGGCGAATGCCACGCAGGACCCGCTCTACGAGGCGGTCAGCGAAGGACGCCGCCAAGCCGGGATGGAACACTGGCTGCCGCTGTTCGAAGAAAAGCTGGCGACCTTGTTCGACCATCTGGGCGCCGACGATCCGGTGACCATCGACGTCGGTGCGCTGACCGCTCTCGAAGAGCGCCTCTCCGACATCGCCGAATATCGCCGCACGCGTACCGAAACCGCAGGCCAGAAGGCAGGCAGCTATCGCCCGCTCGACCCGCAGGCACTCTACCTGACCGAAGATGAGATCGGCGGCGTGATGGAAGAGCGCCCGGTCCACCGCGCGACCGGGTTCGACGAGCCCGAGAGCGGCAGCGTGATCGATTTCGGCTTCCGCTCGGCCCGCGATTTCGCGCCCGAACGTGCACGCGGCGACAATGTCTACGAAGTCGCGGCGGAGCATTTCCGAAAGGTCGGCAAGGCGGGCAAGCGCCCCCTGCTCGCCGCCTATTCGACCGGCAGCCGATCGCGCATCACCTCGATCCTCGGCGAAGCGGGCACGAAGGTGACGCTCGCCGACAGCTGGCAGGATGCACTTGGCAAATCCGCTAAAGGTACGCCGGTTGCGATGATCCTGCCGCTCGATAGCGGCTTCTCCAACGACGACATCGAACTGGTGACCGAGCAGGACCTGCTCGGCGACCGGCTCGTCCGCAGGCGCAAGAAACGCCGCGACTCGGACGCTTTCCTGAGCGAGCTTCAGGCGCTCTCGCGCGGCGATCTGGTGGTCCACACCGAACACGGCATCGGCAAGTATCTCGGCCTCGAACCGATCAGCGTCGGCAAGTCCAAGCACGACTGCGTGATGCTGGAGTACAAGGGAGGCGACAAGCTCTACATCCCGGTCGAAAACCTCGAAGTCCTCTCCCGCTACGGCAGCAGCGAAGACGCGGTGATGCTCGACAAGCTGGGCGGCGAAGCCTGGCAGAAACGCCGCGCCCGCCTGCGCGAACGCATTCGCGAAATCGCCAGCGAGCTCATGCGCACCGCCGCCGAGCGCGCGCTGAAGAAAGCGCCCGTGCTCGAAGCCGAGGAAGCCAGCTACAACCAGTTCGTCGACCGCTTCCCGTGGGAGGAGACCGACGATCAGGACGCCGCGATCGCCGATGTCCTGCGCGATCTGGAAAGCGGCAAGCCGATGGACCGCCTCGTCTGCGGCGATGTCGGCTTCGGCAAGACCGAGGTGGCATTGCGCGCCGCCTTCGTTGCGGCGATGAGCGGGCAACAGGTGGCCGTTGTGGCCCCCACCACGCTGCTCGCACGTCAGCACTACCAGAATTTCAGCGAGCGCTTTGCGGGATTCCCGCTCAAGATCGGGCGGCTCAGCCGCCTCGTCCCCGCCAAGGAAATCACCGAGACGCGCGGAGCACTGGCCGACGGCACGCTCGATATCGTCGTCGGCACCCACGCGATCCTCAGCAAATCGACCAGGTTCAAGGACCTGGGTCTGGTGATCGTCGACGAGGAACAGCGCTTCGGCGTCACCCACAAGGAACGGCTCAAGCAGCTGCGGACCGACGTGCACATGCTCACGCTGACCGCCACGCCCATTCCGCGTACCTTGCAGATGGCGATGAGCGGCCTGCGCGAGCTCTCGACCATCCAGACCCCGCCGGTCGACCGACTCGCGGTGCGCACCTACGTGATGGAGTGGGACGATATGGTGATCCGCGAGGCCCTGCTGCGCGAACATCACCGTGGCGGCCAGAGCTTCATCGTCGTGCCGCGCATTTCGGACATGGACCCGCTGCTGGACTGGCTGCGCGAGCATGTGCCCGAGGTGAAGGTGGTCCCCGCGCATGGTCAGATGAGCGCCAGCGAGGTCGAGGACCGGATGAGCTCCTTCTACGAGAAGAAGTACGATGTGCTGCTCTCGACCACGATTGTCGAAAGCGGGCTCGATATTTCCAGCGCCAACACGATCATCATCCACCGTGCCGACCGTTTCGGCCTCGCCCAGCTCTACCAGCTGCGCGGTCGCGTGGGCCGCGCGAAGCTGCGCGCCTATGCCTACCTGACG
The DNA here is from genome assembly GCA_002729695.1 of Citromicrobium sp. Taxonomy (GTDB): domain Bacteria; phylum Pseudomonadota; class Alphaproteobacteria; order Sphingomonadales; family Sphingomonadaceae; genus Alteriqipengyuania. Next base: position 79,170 of record PBYQ01000019.1, read on the forward strand.
ACCGCTGCCGATACCGCGCTGTCCGAAGTGGCGGAAAAGCGCCTCAAGGTGCTGAGCGATCTCGATTCGCTGGGCGCAGGGTTCCAGCTCGCCAGCCACGATCTCGACATTCGCGGGGCGGGCAACCTGCTGGGCGACGAGCAATCGGGCCATATTCGCGAGGTCGGCTTCGAACTCTACCAGTCGATGCTGGAGGACGCGATCCTGGCCGCGAAGGCGGGCGAGATGGGGCTGGAGAAGCCCTCCGAAGACATCAGCCCGCAGATTACGGTTGATGCACCGATCATGATCCCCGAGGACTACGTGCCCGACCTCGCGGTGCGTATGGCGCTCTACCGCCGCCTCAACCAGGCGAGCGACAAGGCCGAGATCGAAGGGCTGGCCGCCGAGATGATCGACCGTTTCGGGCAATTGCCGCAGGCGACGCAGAACCTCGTCCGCCTGATCGAGATCAAGCATCAGGCCATCGCCGCCAACATCGCCAAGATCGACGTCGGCGCGCGCGGCACGCTTGTCACGTTCCACAACGACGATTTCCCCGACCCCGCCGGGCTGCTCGCCTACGTGGACAAGCGCGAAGGTGCGGTGAAGCTGCGGCCCGACATGAAGCTGGTGGTCAACCGCGCGTGGCACGATCCACAGAGCCGCCTCAACGGCCTGTTCCAGCTGACCAAGGGATTGAGCGCCATCGCGCTGCGGGCAAAGAAGCGGGAGAAGGCCCCGGCCTAGGCCTGCGAGCCTACCAGTGCGAGGAAATCCGCCTGCGTCAGCGGCTTCGCGCGCAGGAAGCCCTGATAGGCTGTGCAGCCCTCTTCCGCCGCGATCTGCCGCTGGCGTTCGTTTTCGACGCCCTCTGCAAGGACTTCGAGGTCGAGCGCGCGCGCCATCGCCATCACCCCGCGCAATACGGCCCGGTCGCGTGCATTCTCCGCCACGCCGTCGAGCATGATCCGGTCCAGCTTGATGATGTCGAGCGGCAGGTACTTGAGATAGCCGAAATTGCAGAAGCCCGCGCCGAAATCATCGAGCGCTATCCGGATTCCTGCGTCGCGCAGCAGGCCAAGCGAGCGGGCTGCAAGGTCGAGATCGCCGAGCAGCGCCTGCTCGGTAATCTCGAGCGTGATCCGCGCCGGGTCGACCGCAAGATCGCTCATCATATCGAGCAATTCCTGCGGGAAGCGCGCCACTGCCAGATCGGCGGCGGTGATATTGATCGAGCATTTCAGACCGGCAGGCCAGGCGAGCACCGATTTGAGCGCCGCCCCCACCACCCTGCGTGTGAGCTGCGTGGTCAGGTCGGCGCGCGCCGCGATCCGCAGCAGGGCTTCCCCGCCGACCGAGCCGAGCAGCGGCTGGTCCCAGCGGACGAGCGCCTCGGCCCCGATGATCGCATCGTCGGCCATCGCGAATTGCGGCTGGAACTTGAGCGACACGGCACCCTCGTCGAGCGCGCGGCGCAGCTCCGCCTCCACCTGGATGGCACCCATCCCGGCGGGCGTGTCTTCGCGATCGATCCAGACGATCCGCCGGCCCGGCTCGCCCCTCAGCGCAATCTGCGCGTCGCTGAGCCTGCCGAGGACCCCTGCGGGATCGTCGCCCGCAAGCGCGCGGATCAGCGCGACGTGTGGCCATAGCTGCGGCAGGGCGACGGTGATCCCGCCAAGCGGCTGTGCGATTCCGTCGGCCAGCGCCTCGGCGAGGAACTGCCAGCGTTCGCGGCTGCACTCCTCGCGCGTGGCGAGCAGGAACTTGCCCCCTTCGATCCTGGCGGCGAACCACTGCCCCGGCAAAAATTCGTCCTGCCCGAAATGCGTGATCCGCCGGGCGACCTCGGCCAGGGCGAAATCGCCCGCATCCGCCCCATGCGCCAGATTGACGCTGTCGAACCGCCCGAGCACCAGCAGCAGGGCATGCACCCGCGCGTCGTCCGCCTGCAACCAGTCACCCAGCTGCCGCCGCGCGGTGCCGGCGTTGGCCAGCCCTGTCAGCAGGTCCCGATCGTCGACGTCGTTCATCGCCCGCTTATCGCAACACCGCAGCGTTTCTGGAAGAGCGCACGCACCGACAATACCCCGGTCTCCCGCATCCATTCATTGCAAGGGTTTGCTTGCTGCCATAGGCAGGGCGTTATTGTGGCGAGAGGAGCCTGATGGCCGGGCAACCGACATACGAGCGGCTGGCGCTTGCGATTTCGAACTCCGCGCTGGCGCAGGACACTGCCGAGGCGCTGCGCGAGGCGCATGACTGGGTGCCGATGGAAGAGGCGGACGTTGTGGTCGCGCTGGGCGGCGACGGCTTCATGCTACAAACGCTGCACCGGATGCTCGACAATGGGCGTATCCTGCCCGTCTACGGTGTGAACCGGGGGACGATGGGTTTCCTGATGAACAAGCATCGGCCCAAGGGCGCGCTGATCGAACGGGTCAATCGCAGCCGCCCCGTGGGCATTTCGCCGCTGCGCATGGAGGCGGTGACGCAGGATGGCGAAACCCGTATCGAGTGCGCGCTCAACGAAGTGTCGCTGCTGCGCGAGACGCGCCAGACCGCCAAGATCGAAATCCTGGTCGACGGCAAGACCCGGATAGAGGAGCTGGTGGCGGACGGCGTGCTGGTGGCGACGCCCGCCGGATCGACCGCGTACAACCTTTCGGCCAATGGCCCGATCCTGCCGCTCGATTCGCAGCTGCTCGCGCTCACTCCGATCAGCGCCTTCCGCCCGCGCCGCTGGCGTGGCGCGATCCTGCCCGAGCGGGTGAAGGTGACCTTCCGCATCAACGAGCCTGCCAAGCGCCCTGTGGCGGCGGTGGCGGACCAGAAGGAAGTGCGCGACGTGGCCGAGGTTCACGTGGAAATCGCGCGCGATTCCGAGCTGACGCTGCTGTTCGACAAGGGCCATTCGCTCGACGACCGGATCGTCGCCGAACAATTCGTCGTCTGATTTGCTTGGGGGGCTTGCGCAATCAGAAGCACCCCCATATAGGGCCGGGCCTGCCGATATGGCTGCTCCCCGATAGCTCAGCGGTAGAGTAGGTGACTGTTAATCACTTGGTCGTTGGTTCGAATCCAACTCGGGGAGCCACTTTTCCTTCATAGCCGCTGCAACAGCGCCGGAGCCTCCCCAGTGGGAGGGCTTGAAGGCGTTTCATAGCTACGCGTTCGATGTCCGCTTCAGGGCATTTCATGCGGTTGCGTCGGCGACCGCGATTGGTTGGGAATCGGTCTTTAAGCGGACCACCCAACTGCGCGCTTCTCGTCCGGTAACTGAGCCAGTGCGGCGCTGGCTAAGTCTCGAATTACCTGCCAACGGGGATCAGAAAACAGAGCCGGACGCACCCAGAAATCAGCATTTTCTTGGCCGCTCCATTTCTCGAGAACGCTATCGAGCGGCAAAATTGCAGCCCTTTCTGCATCAGTGAGTTCGCCGCACTCAATCATGTCGGGAGATGCAAGGAAGATGTCTCCAAACTCCATTCCGAGCTCGTCGTTACCGTATCCAGCCGCGTCTCCATCCGGTGTCAAATGACCGAGAATGGAATTCAAATATGCCACTTGCTCTTCTGGCGAAGCGGCGAGATGGGCCACGCTTTCTCTTAGCCGTTGGTATCTGGTTGGCATGCTACCGGCTTTAGCCGTTGGACCAATGTCCGGAAAGGGGTCGTTAGTCGACGGTCACCTTAAACGCTCTAAACACCCACCAACAACCGCACCCCCACCACGATCGTCAGCGCCGCCGTCAGCCATGCGATCACCTGCGGCTTGAACAGGCGCACGGCGAACAGGCTGCCGATCTGGCCGCCGATAACGACCGCCAGCATCAGCGGCAGGCCGGTATTCGCCGCCGCGCCGAGCATGCCGAAGCCGCTCTTGCCCAGCTGGCCGACGAGGCCGAACAGCGAATTGACGAGGATGAACAGGCTCGCGGTCGCGGCGATGGCCCGGGGGGTGTTCCAGCGGGTCAGATGGAGCAGCGGGGCGAGGAAGATGCCTCCGCCGATGCCGACCAGACCGGCAAGGTAGCCAAGCGGCGCGGCCGCGATCAGCATGGCGCGCCCTCCCCTCGCGCTGGCCGCTTCGGCGGTGTCGCGTTTGGGCAGCAACAGCAGCACGCCTGCAAGGCACAGACTTGCGCCGAGCAGCATCAGGAAGGCGCGCTCTCCGATCGGGGTCAGCCCGCCCAGCAGCGCGGCAGGCGCGGCTATGGCCGTCAGCGCCAGCGCTCCGCGCCAGGGCGTGATCCCGGCGCGGGCGAAACGGATCGAGCCACCGCTGACCACCACCAGGTTACACAGCAGAGAGACCACCGGCAGCAGCCGGTAGTCCATCCCCGAAAGCGCCAGCAGCGCGCTATACGTGGATCCACCGCCGAAGCCGACCGACGCGTAGAGCAGCGCGGTTACGCAGAAGGCGGCAAGGAGCGCTACCAGGCCTATACCGCGGTTCCCCTCATCGCGGCAGCCGCGCCGTGGCAGTGCTTGTACTTGTTACCCGAACCGCACGGGCACGGGGCGTTGCGGCTGATCTCCTGCCCTTCCCACGGGTTCTCGGAGGTATTGCCCGGGCCTGCGTTCGCGCGCGGCGAACCCGCCAGCGAGCCGAACATCGCCGCGTTGCGTTCCGATCCGTCGCCGTCGTTGCTGTCGTCGATCCCGGTCAGCGGGTCGATATGCCCGGTCAGGAAGTCGGGCAGATCGGGCAGCGACCGCTGCGGCGGCGGTGCTACGCGCAGTTCGCGGGTCAGCAGAATCTGCGTAATGTCCTCACGCAGCGCATCGAGCATCTTCTCGAACAGGCCGAAGGCTTCCTGCTTGTATTCGTTGATCGGCGTCTTCTGTGCGTAGGCGCGCAGGAACACCACCTGGCGCAGCGCATCGAGCGTGGCGAGGTGTTCCTTCCAGTGATAGTCGAGCCGTTCGAGCAGGATGCTCTTCTCCACCCGCCGCCAGATCTGCGGATCGTTCTGCTCGATCTTGCGCTCCATCACCGCGTCGGCTTCCTCGCGGATACGCTCTTCGAACACTTCGGGGTCGATCGCGTCCTCTTCCATCCACGCATCGATCGGCGGCGTCAGTCCGAGGATGTCCTGCACCCGCTGCTTCAGGCCGGCGACGTCCCACTGCTCGGGGTAGGAACCGGGAGGGCACGCTTCGGCGACGATGGTGGAAATCGTGTCGTGCCGCATGTCGACCACCACATCGTCGACCGCTTCGGAATCCATGATTTCCGCGCGCTGTTCGTAGATGACCTTGCGCTGGTCGTTCATCACGTCGTCGTATTCGACGACCTGCTTGCGCGTGTCGTAGTTGCGCGCCTCGACCTTCTTCTGCGCGGTCTCGATCGCCTTGGAGAGCCACTTGGACCCGATCGCCTCACCATCGGCGAGGTTGGAGTTCATCATCCGGGAGAACTGCGTGTCCGGCCCGAAAATGCGCAGCAGATCGTCTTCGAGGCACAGGTAGAAGCGCGAAAGGCCGGGGTCGCCCTGACGGCCCGAACGGCCGCGCAGCTGGTTGTCGATCCGGCGGCTCTCGTGGCGTTCGGTGCCGAGCACGAACAGCCCGCCCGCTTCGAGGACCTTGGCCTTGTCCTCTGCGACCTGCGCCTTGATTTTCTCGATCGCGCGGTCGCGCTCGGGCCCTTCGGGCATGTCGCCGACTTCGTCTTCGATCAGGAAGTCGAGGTTGCCGCCCAGCTGGATGTCGGTCCCGCGACCGGCCATGTTGGTCGCGATCGTCACCGCGCCCGGGCGGCCCGCCTGCGCAACGATATGCGCCTCGCGCTCGTGCTGGCGGGCGTTGAGCACCTCGTGCTTCACGCCTTCCTTGTCGAGGAACTGGCTGAGCAGCTCGGACTTCTCGATGCTGACCGTGCCGACCAGCACCGGCTGGCCGATCTCGCTCTTCTCGCGGATCGCCTTGGCGATGGCCTGGAACTTGTCGAGCGTGTTCTTGTAGAATTCGTCGTCCTCGTCGATCCGCTGGACCGGCACGTTGGTCGGGATCTCGACCACGTTCATCTTGTAGATGTCCCAGAATTCCGCGGCTTCGGTGGCGGCGGTACCGGTCATGCCCGAAAGCTTGGGATACATGCGGAAGTAGTTCTGGAAGGTGATCGAGGCCATCGTCTGGTTCTCGGGCTCGATCTTCACGCCTTCCTTGGCCTCCACCGCCTGGTGCAGGCCGTTGGACCAGCGGCGCCCGTCCATCATGCGGCCGGTGAATTCGTCGATGATGACGACCTTGTTGTCCTTCACGATGTAGTGGTCATCGAGCTTGAACATCAGGTTGGCGCGCAGGCCTTCGTTGAGGTGGTGGACGACCTGCGTGTTTTCGACGTCGTAGAGGTTGTCGGTTTCGAGCAGGCCGCTTTCCGCCAGACGCCGCTCGATTTCCTCCGCGCCGTCTTCGGTCAGCGAGACGGTGCGCGACTTCTCGTCGGTATCGTAGAAGCCCATGCCTTCTTCGGCACCGTCGGGAAGCGCGTCGTGATCGGCGACGAACTTCTTCACCACCTGATCGATCGTGACGTAAAGGTCGGTTTTGTCCTCGGTGGGCCCGGAAATGATCAGCGGCGTGCGCGCCTCGTCGATCAGGATCGAGTCGACTTCGTCGATGATCGCGTGATTGAACGGGCGCTGCACCATCTGGCTGCGCTCGTGCTTCATGTTGTCGCGAAGGTAATCGAAGCCGAATTCGTTGTTGGTGCCGTAGGTAATGTCGGAACCGTAGGCTTCGCGCCGCTCGAACTCGCCGAGGTTGGGCACGATCACGCCGACCGTCAGGCCGAGCCAGCGATAGAGCTGGCCCATCCATTCCCCGTCGCGCTTCGCCAAGTAGTCGTTCACGGTGATGACGTGGACGCCCTTGCCTTCGAGCGCGTTGAGATAGGTCGCCAGCGTGGCGACCAGCGTCTTGCCCTCGCCCGTGCGCATTTCGGCGATCTCGCCGCGATGGAGCACGATCCCGCCGATCATCTGCACGTCGAAGTGGCGCATGCCGAACACGCGGACCGATGCCTCGCGCACGGTGGCGAAGGCTTCGGGCAGGATATCGTCGAGCTTGGTGCCCGAATTGAGCGCCTCGCGGAACTTGGCAGTCTGCGCCTGCAGCTCCTCGTCCGACATTTCCTGCATGGTGGGTTCGAGATCGTTGATCTGCGCAACAATCTTGTGGAGCGACTTGACGTAACGGTCGTTGGACGAGCCGAAAACGGACTTCATGACGGACTGGAACATGGTGCGAATGGCCTTGGAATAAGTGGATTATGCGGAACGCGCCCTGGCACAGCGGTGCCGGGCGTTCGCGCGGATTCAATCGGATTTGAAGGGTTGGCGCTATTCGAGCGCGCGATCGGGGCCCAGCTGGACGGTCGGCACGAAGACGACGGGACCGCGGGGCCGGCATACCTTTTCGAATACGATACGCCAATCGCGCAGACGAACGGTCGTGCGACATTCGCACCGCGCATCGTCCTTTTTGGTATCGCAGACTTCGGCGGCGGAACGGCTCACCGAACTTTCGGCCATCATCGCATTCGCCGGAGCGCCGATGGCGATCAGACCGCTCAGGAAAGCGAGGCAGGTAAGTAAAAGCCGAAGCATGGAGCGCTACATAAGCGTTGCGCGGCGTCCCGTCCAGCCGCAAGCGGGTGCGTGCGCGTCCCGGCGTTCCTGTAACGAGCGCCTAGCCTCGGCCGATCGTTTCACGGAGCGCCGACTCCCACAAATCGGCCACGTGCGCGTCGCCGTAGTGCGCATCAATATGCGCGAGCGCCTCGGCCAGGCGATCGCGTTCCCGCGGCCAGTCGGACGCATATCGCCACAGGCCGCCCTGCCAGTCGTCGATCGGAACGAAATCCTGCAATTCCCGATACGCCGGAAGCGAATCGGCCACCACGCCGAGGCCCGCGCGAAGCGCTGTTGCGGGGCGATTGATGGACTTGCCGAGGGTAAAACTGTTGCGCCCCACGGGGATAATAGCGACGCGATGCGCACGAAGCGCGGCCAGGAATCCCGCCAGCGACCAACCGATATAGTGGGTCGGGATACCGAATTCGGGGGCCATCCGCCGGTAGGCGAGCCAGGTATTGCTGACGATGGTCAGCGTGATCGGGTGACGTTTTGCGAAAGCCTCCAGCTCGGGCATGCGTTCGCGCACATGGACCAGCCCCGCCTGTGCGCCCGAACTGTTGCCGAACCATACGCAGTGCAGCGCATCCTCGTGGCGGGCGAGAAAGCGTCGCAGGCGTGCCAGCCGCCACCGCTCGACCAGCGAAGGTCGCAGGCTGGCGAGAAACTCTGTGTTCTCGAGCAAATCCGGGACAACCTGGCCCGGCACGCCCGGCACCTGCTCGCTCAGCCGATCGAGCAGCTCGGCCGTGGGTGCGGTAATCCGCGCCGCCCTTCCCAGCGCGGAAACCACTCGCCGCTCGGCCTCATCGTCACCCTCGGCCCGGGCCTTCGCGACCAGATTGTCGCACATGTCGTAAAGGACCGGCACGCCCGCCGCCTCTGCCCGGTCCAGAACCCGATGTGCCGTCCTCGTGAAACTCTTGGAGATGACGATGCAATCGAGCCCGTCGGGTGCCTGCGCCCCGTCGTACCACACGCATTCGTGCCCCCGCGCCTCCAACAGCGCCATCGGCCCATGCACCCGCAGGCGGGCGCTGGCGTGCTTGGGATTGGGGCGCTGGGTATGCCAACCGATACGCATTCGGCCCTCGTCAAATGGCTGGGCGCCTCACTCGTCGTGCGGGACGGAATGGGCGATCCGGGCCCGGATAACGTTCGCCAGCGCGAGTGCAAGGATGAAACGGGCGCACCCGGACCCGATCCGCGCGATCGAACGGACTTGCCTCGCTCCGCGCCCGAACCTAACCGCCGGAACCATGGATCTCGCCCGCTCTCCGCTCGCCCGTCCCTTCCCCGACATCCCGCCGATCGACGGCGTGACGCTGCGCATTGCGCGCGCGCGGTACAAGGAATGGGACCGGTGCGACTTGACCTTCGTCGAACTGCCGGAGGGCAGCAGCGTCGCGGGCGTGTTCACGAAAAACGTGTGCTGTTCGAGCGAGGTCGAGCTGGGCCGCGAAAGCGTGGCGAAGGGCACCGCGCGCGCGATCATCGTCAACGCGGGCAATTCCAACGCCTTCACCGGCTACCGCGGGCGCGAAGCGGTAGAGCAGATCATGGCGCAGGTCGCCGCGCACCTCGGCTGCGAACCTGCCGAGGTGCTCGTCTCCTCAACCGGGGTGATCGGCGTGCCCTTGCCCAAGGACAAGGCCAGCGCGGGCGTCGAAGCGGCGCTGACTGCCGAGCCCTGCGGGTGGGAGGATGCGACGCACACGATCGGCACGACAGACACCTTCACCAAGGGCGCGCATGCCAGCGCAATGGTCGGCGAAACGCGGGTCGAGATCGGCGGGATCATCAAGGGTTCGGGCATGATCGCGCCCGACATGGCGACCATGCTCGGCTACGTATTCACCGACGCGGCGGTGGAGCCCGTATTCCTCCAGACGCTGCTGAGCGACATCAACACGCGCACCTTCTCCTGCATCACGGTCGATGGAGACACCTCGACCAGCGACACCGTGCTGGTGTGCGCAACGGGCAAGGCAGGGCACGCGCTGATCGCCTCGTTCGACGATCCGGGCGCGGATGCCTTTGCCGCGGCGCTGGAGGATGTCTGCCGCACGCTCGCGCAACTGGTGGTGCGCGACGGCGAAGGCGCGCAGAAGTTCATCGAGGTTTCGGTCAGCGGCGCGGTGTCGGACGAGAGCGCGCGCCGCATCGGCCTCGCCATCGCCAACTCGCCGCTGGTGAAGACCGCGATCGCGGGCGGCGATGCCAACTGGGGCCGCGTGGTGATGGCGGTGGGCAAAGCGGGCGAACCCGCCGACCGCGACAGGCTCTCGATCGCTTTCGGTGGCCACTGGGCCGCGCGCGACGGGCAGCCGGTGGAAGACTACGACGAGGCGCCCGTGGCAAGGCACCTTGAAGGGCAGGATGTCGACATGACCGTCGACCTCGGCATGGGAGACGGGCGCGCGACGGTGTGGACCTGCGACCTGACGCACGGATACATCGACATCAACGCGGATTATCGCTCCTGAGGAGATAATCATGAGCGTACTCGACCGCGAAGTTCTGGCCCTTATGCGCGATGTGGCGGAGCGGATCATCATGCCGCGCCACCGGGCGCTCAAGGCGACCGACATCATCGAGAAGGCGGACGACGACCTCGTCACCATCGCCGACCGCGAGGCGGAGGTGGCGCTGGCCGAGGGGCTGGCAAAGCTTCACCCCGAAGCTGCCATCGTGGGAGAGGAGGCGGTACATGCCGACCCGTCGGTGATGGATCGCCTGTCCGGCACGTGCTGGATCATCGATCCGATCGACGGCACCGCCAACTTCGCCAGCGGCAGCGGCCATTTCGGCATCATGATCGCGCTTGCCGAGGGCGGAGCGGCGCAGGCGGGATGGATCTACGATCCGCAGCGCGACCGGCTATGCGCCGCGCATCTGGGACAAGGCGCCACGATCGATGGCGAAGACGTGCTCGCGCGCAGCAGCGGCGCAAACCCGCCGCGTCTCGCCGCGATGACCAAGTTCATGGCGCTCGATCAACGCTCCAGGTTCGAAACCGAGATATTGCCCCACTACACGCTGGTGCAGGCACCCGGCGCAGCGTGCGAGCAATATCCGCTCACCGTGCTGGGCGAGCACGATCTGGCGATCTACGAACGCACGCTGCCGTGGGATCACGCGGCGGGCAACCTGTTCCTGAACGAGGCGGGCGGGACCTGCCTGCGGCTCGACGGATCACCCTACCGCGTGGACGACGGGCGCAGGGGCATGATCGGCGCGGCAAACCGCGCGCTCTACGATCAGCTGATCGCGCGGCTGGCGGTGGCAGGCTACCAGCCCGCCACCTGACAACCGATCAGAGCTGCTGTTCGAGCCAGCCCTTGAGCTGGTTCTTGGGCGCGGCACCCTGCTGGCGGGCGACAGGCTCACCGTTCTTGAACAGCAACAGCGCCGGAATCGCCTGAATGCCGAGCTTGCTGGGCGTGTCGGTGTTTTCCATGATGTCCATCTTGGCGATGGTCACCTGATCGGCCAGTTCGTCGCTGATTTCCTCGAGCGCGGGGGCGATCATCTTGCACGGCCCGCACCATTCGGCCCAGAAATCGACGAGCACGGGCTTGTCGCTGTCGAGGACGTCGGTCTGGAAGCTGGAATCGGTGACGGTCTTGGTGGCCATGGGAATATCTCCTGTATCTTGGTCCGCTATCTAGGAAGTCTGGCGCGTCACGCAAAGTCGGAGAGGGGCAAGCTTGTCTGCTTGTCCCCCAAGCCGGGCTTGTGCTGCGCCAGCAGGTCTTCGGGCAAGGCGATCAGTTGCGGTGCGTGGGTGTAGAGCAAGGCGGCGGAAATGCGCCGTCCCGGGTAGATCGTGGCCAGCGCATGGGCATAGGCAGACATCTGCTTCAGCGTTGCGGCGGGCACCTGATCGAGCGATTGCGGCGGACGGCGGGTGGTCTTGTAGTCCACAACCAGCACCGCTTCATCGCCCACGCACAGCCGGTCCAGCTTGCCGGTGACCACCTGCCCCTCGACTGTTGCTGCAAGCGAGACCTCGGCCAGCGCGCCGGGCGCGAACAGATCGGCGAAAGCGGGATCGTCGAGCACGGCAAGCGCCTGCGTTACCATCTGCGCGCGTGCCTCTGCGGGCAGATCGCTCGCCTGCGATGCGAGCCACGCGGTTGCGCGTTCTTCGCGGAGGTCGAGCGGAATCTCGGGCAGGCGTTCGAGCAGGCGATGGATCAGCGTCCCGCGCAGCGCGGCCTCGTGTGTCTGCGTGAGCCCCGGCGGGTTGGGTGCGAGGTCTTCGCCGGCAGCCGATGGCGCGAGCGGACGCGGAGGGCTGGGTTCGGCAGCGAGAGGGCGCTGGGTCCAGTCGGGCAACTGCGGCAGACGATCTTCGCTGGCAGCATCCGGCGCTGGCACCCCCACACCGGCCAATGCGCCGAAATCGTGTCGCCCGCCCCAGATCGGGTCGGCCAGCGGTTCCTCATCGAACAGCGACGACGCGACCGCGTACCAGCTGGCTTCGGGCACCTCTTTGTCGCTCGGCAGCAAGGCGCCGCCGATATAGAGCGCTTCCTCCGCGCGGGTCATCGCGACATACATCAGCCGCCAATGCTCCTCGCGCTCGCGTGCGGCCTTGGCTTCCTCGGCAGCGGCCACCGGCCCCGCCCGCGCCTCCTTTGGCAAGGGAGGCAGCGGAACCGGGCGATCATCTTCCGTCGTCAGCTCTCCCGCGCGCACCGGGCCGCGATCGGGGTTGCCCGTCGCATCGGCGAGGATCACGATCGGTGCCTGCAAGCCCTTCGACCCGTGCGCGGTCAGCACGCGCACTGCATCGCCGCCGCCCGCCGCCTCGCGCTTCAGCTCTTCGTCCGAGGCATCGAACCAGTTGAGGAAGCCCTGCAGGCTGGCGGTATGCTCGGCGGTATAGGCGAAGGCCGCGCCGACCAGCTCGTCGATCGGATCGTTCGCCTCGCGCCCCAGCCGCGCGACCAGCTTGCGCCGCGCATCCCACGGTCCGCTGAGCAGCCATTGCAGCAGCGCCTGCGGGGGCTCGTAATCGACCCGCGTCAGCAGCGCGCGCAGCCGGTCGGCAGTTGCCATGCACAAGGGCGCATCGCTGCGGCGGATATGGTCCCACAGACCAACCTTCCGCTCGCGCAAACCGTGTTGCAACAGATCGTCCTGCGACCAGCCCCCCAAGGGAGACACCAGCAGGTTCGCCAGACTGAGATCGTCGCGCGGCTGTGCGGCGAACCGCAACGCGGCAAGCAGGTCCTTCACCGCCAGCGGCGATCCGAGACGCAGGCGGTCGACCCCGGCGACCGGCACCCCCGCTGCATGAAGCCGCGCGACGATCAGCCCGGCGAGCGCGCGGCGCTTGCGCACAAGGATCATGATATCGCCAGCAGTCGCCCGGCGTTTTCCGCCCTTGGTCAGCGGGTGGCCTTCCTCAAGCCACGCCTTGACCTGAGCGGCGATCGCATCGGCCATGCGGCGCTCGGGCGCAGGCAGCCAGGTTTCCGCACCCTCTTCTTCGACCGCCTCGGGATCGTCGCTCTCCTGCGGGCGGATCGGTGCCCATAGCGTCACCCGACCGGGCCGGTCTTCGCCAGTGTGATGGACCTCCTCGCCCGCCATCCCCATCGCCTCGGTCCCGACCGTGGCCACCGCGCGGTCGACGAAATCGAGGATCGTCTGAGAGCTGCGGAAGTTCTGCTGCAGCTCGACCGGCTGGAGCGGGCTCAACGGGACCAGCGGCCGGTCCCGGGTTTCGCGCGCGAGTTCCTCCGCATTGGCGAGCGCCTGATCGATCGTCTGGCGGTACTTTTCCCGCTGCGACAGGAACAGCTGCGGCTCGGTGCCCTGAAAGCCGAAAATCGCCTGCTTGTAGTCGCCGACGACGAACACGGTGCGCAGCCGCGCGCCTGCTGCGCCGAGCCCGTCGAAATAGTCCTGCGTCAGCGCGTCGATGATCGCCCACTGGCTGGCGTTGGTATCCTGCGCCTCGTCCACCAGAATATGATCGAATTCGCGGTCGAGCTTGTAGCCGATCCATTGCGACATCTCGGATTTGCCGAGCAGCGCCGCCGCGCGGGCGATCTGGTCGTCGAAATCGACCAGCCCGCGCGACCGCTTGGCTTCGTCCCACTGCATCGCAAACCGCCGCCCCAGCTCCAGCGCAGGCGCAAGATATTCGGTCAGCGCCAGCAAGGCGTGCTTCTCTCGGATCGCGTCGAGATTGGCACGCACCGCCTCGACGTTGCCCTCGTAGAGGGGGTCACGCTTGGCGAGGTTGGTCAGGTTCTTCGGCTTGGAGCCATCGGCGACCAGCAGACTGCCGTTGAAGCACGCGAGTGTCGCCAACCGCTGCGCCGCATCCGCAGCAAGCCAGGCGGAGACCGGCTCGGCTGCGTCGCGGCCGCTCTTCGTGTTCCAGTCCTGCAAGGTGGCGAGACACGCCCGCAACGACGCGCAATCGAACGCATCATCCGCGCATTCCTGCGCCAGCGCCGCCTCGTCGAAATCGCTCGGCAGGCCGAGCAGTTGCAGCACCTGCGCGCGCATGGGGCTGCGCCACCCGCCGGGATCGGCCCATAGCTCGCTCGCCTTGGCGCAGGCCATCAGCCAGCCCTTTACACCGTCCGGCCCAAGCCTGAGAGACAGCATGGCGAGCGCGCTGCGGTCCGTATCGTCGGCGTGTTCGACGAGGTCGGTCAGCACTTCGCGTGACAGCAATTCGCGCGTGCGGTCGTCCATGGCCACCGTGCCGGGCTCCAGCCCCGCTTCCTCGGGGAAAGCCGCCAGCAAGTACTGTGCGAAAGCGTGGATCGTATCGATCCTGAGGCCCCCGCCGGGGCAATCGAGCACCTTCGTGAACAGCGTGCGCGCCCGCGCCTGCGTATCGGGATCGAACTTCGCGCCAATGGCCCTGAGGTCGGCAGCCAGCGCGTCGGGCTTCATGCGGACCCAGCGCGCCAGCGTTTCGTTGACGCGGGTCGCCATCTCCGCCGCGCCAGCCTTGGTGAAGGTGAGGCACAGGATCGAACCCGGCTCCACACCGGATTGCAAGAGCAACCGCAGCACGCGCGCCGAGAGCACCTGCGTCTTGCCCGTCCCCGCGCTGGCGGAGAGCCAGACCGAATGGCCGGGATCGGCCGCGCGCCCCTGTTCGGGCAGAAGCGGATAGAGCTTGCTCATGCGCTCTCCCTCCCGAGCCATTCCTCAAGCCGCATCAGTTGGTCGTAGGTGGCGTAGAGCTTCAGGTCCGGGTTCGGGCGCGCGGTGAACGGCGCATCGCCGATGATCCAGGTGTCGAGCGCCTCGGTCAGGAAGCGGCGCGTTTCGGGCAGGAAATCCTCGGGCAGGATGCCGGTTCGTGCAGGCCCGACCTTCAGCGGCGTGGTGACATATCCGAAGCCCGTATCAGACTTCGCATCGCGCCCCAGAGACCAGTATTCGAACCGCGTCGGCTCCCCCTCGATCCCGCGATCCGCATAGGCACCCTCGGCCAGCAGCAGCCCGAGCGTACCCAGCTGGAGAGCGAAGCCTTCCTCCACCATTTTCTTCGATGGCGGCCCGCCGGTCTTGTAGTCGACAATGGCGTAGCTGCCATCGCTAAGCCGGTCGATCCGGTCGGCGGTACCGGTGATCTCGATCCCGTTGAACAGGTGCCTGCCCTTCTCCTCGACCGCGACGATCCGGCGATCGGCCTCGGCTTCGACCTGATTGGCGATCCATTCGAGCGCGGCCATCAGGCGCGGCTCCCACAGCGCGCGCGTCAGCGGGTGCGCGTCCATCGCGGCGAGGTGCTTTTCCGCCAAATCGGTCAGCGCCCCGCCCTGCTTGTGCCATTCCTCGAGGATCGCGTGGGCGAGCGTGCCCTGCCACGCTGGGCTGGGCACGGCGTCGAGCGGGTCTATCTCAGAGAGATGCAGGATCGATCGGGCGTAGAACTGGTACGGGTCGGACCGCAGCCGGTCGAGCGAGGTGGCGCTGATGCTCACCCGCCGCACCTCGGCAGGCGGGCACGGTTCCGGAACCGGATAGGGCGGCGCGGAATCGGCATCGCGCAGCGCGTGGACCAGCGCGGGCAATTCCACCTCCTGATGCCGGTCCGCCAGATCGCCCAGCAGCGCCTTGATCCGCAGAAAGAAACGCGACGGGATCGCGGGGCCATCCGCATCGCGATGCGCGCGCGTGAGCAGCACTTCGGGTGCGCCGAGTGCCCCGGCAAGGTCGTGCGCAGCCAGCCCGATCCGGAATTCGGCCCCCGGCACGCCCAGCGCACGCAGCACTGGCGGCGCGAGCAGTGGGTCGGGCGAAGACCCGCCCGGCCATGTGCCCTCATTGAGCCCCGCACAGATAATCAGATCGGCGCGCGCCATCCGGCTTTCAAGCAGGCCGTACACGCCCACGCGCGGATGCCCACCATAGGCAGGCCGCACCGCAACGCGCTCCATCGCGTCGGACAGGACATCGTGCAGGTCGCCCGGGTCGAGCACGGTCTCGGCGGCCTGTGCCTGCTGGCGCAGATCCTCGACGAAATTGCCCAAAGCACGCCCGTCTTCACGCGCCCAGATGCCCTCGCCGCAAAAGCTTTCGAGAACACGCGCCAGGTCTCCGAGCAGATCGGCAAGCGGCGCTTCCTCACCGCTCATCAAAGGCTCGAGGCGCGCAGCCACACCGTCCCACCACTCGGCCACATCGGCCTTCGCAGCGACAACCCGCAACGGGCCAAGCCCTGGCGACGGACGCGGGCCGCGCAGGCGATCCTCGAACCGGCGCAACGCATCGAGCCAGTCGGCACGCGCGCGGTCGGGGTTTTCGGCATCGCCAATCCCCATCGCCGGATGGCCGAGCAGCGCGATCAGTGGCACCGGCGCAGCATTCTCGGCAATCACCTGCGCGAGCAGCAGCATGGCCCGCCCAGCGGGCGTGTCGCCGAGCGGAGCGCCTGCGGAATCATCGGCCTGGATTTCCCAGCGGCGCAGGTGGTGGACGATTCGGCTCGCCAGCGCACGGTCGGGCGTGATCACCGCCACACGCTGTTGCGGCGTTTCCAGCTTGCGGCGCACGGCGAGCGCAACCGCCTGCGCTTCCTCTTCGGGATTGCCCGTTTCGAGCAGTCGCACGCTCGCCAAGCGGCGCTTCTCGGATGGCAGGTCGACCCAGCTCTTGCTCGCTTCGGGGGGCAGGAACAGCGCGCTGACCGCATGCGTCCGGTCGGGGTTGGCCGCGCCGATCCCGCGCCGGTGCCATTGCTGCACCTCGCCGCGATTGACGCCCATCCGGTTGAGCAGCAGCTTGAGGTGATATTGCGGGTGCGTCGGCGCGTCCCTGCGACCGATGATTTCGCCCTGGGCCTCGTCGGCCAGACCTGCATTGCCCAGCTCCTCCCATGCCTCATCCGACAGCGAGAGATCGAGATCGGGCAGGATCACCGATCCCTCGGGCAATTCGCTCACCACGCGCAGCAACCGCGCGAGAGCAGGCGCGGCACTGGTGACACCCGCCGCGACGATCGGTGTCGCGGGGGGCTCGGCGCGCCAGCTTTCGGCGGCATGGGCGAAAAGGAGGTTCCGACGGGTTGCCGCATCGACACGGCCCATTTCGGCCAGCTCGACACGCCAGCGCGCCTGCACGCGTGCGAAGCGGCGAAGACTGTTCTGCCAGTGTCCGGCGACCGAACCGACCACATCGAGCACGCGCTCGCCCAGCAAATCTTCGGGCGCAATATCCTCGACCAGCAGGCGGTCCATCGTCTCGGCGATCATCCGTGCCTGCCGGAAGAGCGGCGGACCCTCCGGCGCATCCGCTCCCATCTCTTCTGACAGCAGGGCCGCAAGCCGCAGCCAGCGATAGGTCGGATCGACCGCGGGCGGAATATCGCTCGCCACCAGAGGATCGAGCAGCGGGCCGAGCGCTTCGTCGAGCGAGAGATCGCCGATCGTGACCATGCGCGGCAGCAGCAGCCCGCCGCCGCCCTCTTCGCCCATATGGCGGATGAACGCCTCGCTGACCGTGCGGATCGCGCGCCCGCTCGGCAGCAATAGGGTCAGGCGGGCGAGGCCGAGCCCGTCCTTCGCGTAACGCGGCACCAGCCCCGCCACCAGAGCATCGGCGAAGCCACGGTGCGCCGCGATGGAGTAGACTTCGGGCCGCGTGGGTTCAGCCACACGAGAGCGCCTCCTCGGTGGTGCGGATCGCCGCTGGCGTTCCCACCTCGAACCACTCGCCGTTGAAGGGCAAGGCGAACAGGCGGCCTTCCTCTATCGCGCGATCCCACAGGATGTTGGTCGAGAACTTGCCCTCGGGCGCATCGCGCAACAGGCGGTGCGAGACGAGCTGGATGCCG
The DNA here is from genome assembly GCA_002729695.1 of Citromicrobium sp. GTDB lineage: Bacteria > Pseudomonadota > Alphaproteobacteria > Sphingomonadales > Sphingomonadaceae > Alteriqipengyuania. The sequence continues at coordinate 97,115 of PBYQ01000019.1, forward strand.
GTGTAGACGAAGGGCGCGATCCGCCCCGGCTTGCGCCGCGTCACGCCGCCCATCGCATCGACATGGAAATCGCCCGGCCCGTTGAAGTTGCCGGCGCGCTTGTGCGTGACGACCAGCAGCAGAGCGTCCATCCGCTCTGCGTCCCAGAAGTCGGAGAGTTCGGTGAAGGCATTCACCGGCCCGTCGAGCCAGATATTGTCGGAGTTGAGGCAGAAGAACGGGTCGGCCAGCCTCGACTGCGCCTTGACCATACCGCCGCCGGTTTCGAGCAGCATGTCGCGCTCGTCCGAAATCTCCACCTTCGGGCTGGTACGTTCGGCAACGTGCGCCTCGAGCGCGTCGGCAAGGTAGTGGACGTTGACCACCGCACGCGCGACGCCCGCTTCGGCGAGCCGGTCGAGCGTGTGGTCGATCAGCGGTTTGCCCGCCACGCGTACCATCGGCTTGGGCATGGTTGCGGTGAGCGGCCGCATACGCTTGCCCAGCCCGGCGGCCATCACCATCGCGGTGTCGCTGGCAAGCTTTGCCATCAGTCGACCGCTCCATGCCTTGCGCGCAGCTCAGCCGGGATATTCGCGTCGAACCATTGCGCGACCGGGGCGAGCGCCGGGTGCGCAAGATCGCGCTCGAGCGCTTCCCATACGCGTGGGATCATGCCGAGGTAGCGCGGCTTGCCGTCGCGCTGGTTGAGGCGTGCGAAAATGCCGACGATCTTGGTGTTCCGCTGCGCGCCGAGCCGGGCGTAATCGGCATCGAACTCGGGTCCGCAATCGGCCTGTTCGCGATAGCGGGCGAGCATCTTCGCCTCCAGCTCGGGCGAAACGTCGCGCCGTGCATCCTGCAACAGCGAGACGAGATCGTATGCCGGATGGCCGACCAGCGCGTCCTGAAAATCGATCACACCCTGCTCGCTTGCACCCTGGTCGGGGCGCAGCAGCATAATGTTCTCCGCATGGTAATCGCGCAGCACGGTCACACCCGGTTGCTGGTTCGCGGTCAGCGGAGCGAGCACTTCGCGCCATGCGGCATCGAACCCGGCGGCATCGACATCGAGGCCGAGCGCCGGACAGTACCATTCGGTAAAAAGCTGCGCTTCACGCATGTAGGTCGGCTCGTCGTAAGGCGGGAATGGCCCGGCGGGCTTGCGGTGCAGATCGACCAGCGCGTCGATTGCACCGGCATAGGCCTCTTCCTCTCCCTGCGGATTCTCGTCGAGCCAGTCGCGCATCCGCGCATCGCCGAAATCCTCGATCAGCACCCAGCCTTTGTCGAGATCCTCGGCATAGATCAGCGGCACACGGATCTGCTGGTCGATCAGCCAGCGCCCGACATGCAGGAATACGCGCGGTTCCTCGGGCGGCGGCGCGTGCATCAGCATCGCGCTCCTGCCCTCATGGTGCACGCGGAAATAGCGGCGGAAGCTGGCATCGCCGGTCAGCGGAGCAATCTGCGCCCCCGCCCAGCCCGCCGCGCCAAGGAATGTGTCGATACCGTCAGGCAATGTGCTCATGGCGCGCGTCCTAGCCAATCCGCCCCGCATTCGACAATCGCCTTGCGACCATCATCGGCAAAAGACACCGCAATTTGGAGGCAACCCGGCTCATGCGCGAAGCCACCCGCGCGCTCGGGCCATTCGGCGATCAGCACAGCGCCTTCACGATAATCCTCCAAACCAAGTTCTGCGGCTTCGGACGGGTCGTCGAGCCGGTAGAAATCGGCGTGCGCGATGGGCGGGTTCGTCGCTTCGTACATCTCCACCAGCGTGAAGGTAGGCGACGGCACCTCTCCTTCATGACCCGCCCCCCGCAGGATCGCCCGCGCCAACGTGGTCTTGCCCGCCCCCAGCGGGCCGGAGAGCGATATGACGTCGCCGGGGCGCATCTTCGCCGCAATGCGCAGACCGAGCGCTTCCATTGCCGCAAGGTCGGGCAGGTCGATGGTCATCAGCGCGGCTTCTTCGGCAGCCAAAGGTTGACGCTGGTGCCGACACCCTTGCGCGATTGGATTTCGAACCGCCCGCCGTGTGCCTCGATCAATTGCTTGGCGAGCGGCAGTCCCAGCCCCTGGCGGCGTGAAGCCCCCTCGCTCCCGATCTCCGCCCGCATTCCGTCGAGCGCACGGGCCAGTTCGCTGTCGTCCATCCCGCGACCATCGTCCGAGATGACGATCCGCACGCCCTGATCGTGCTTCGAAAGATCGACCAGAATGCGGCCCTTCTCGTCGCACGCTTCGATCGCATTATCGAGCAGCTGACCGATGGCGCGCCCCAGCTGGCGCGGGTCCGCCGACAGTGTGAGCGACTGGCTGCCCCTCAGGTCGAGCGAGAGGTTCTTCGCCTCGATTGCGTCTTCGCGGGCGCGAGCGACACCCGTGACGAAAGCGAGCAGCGACAATTCACGCGGTGCGATGGGGAGCAGGCCCGCCTCGCTCTGCGACAGGTCGAGCACGTTTTCGACCTGGTCGGTCAACCGCGCGACCGATTCGAGGATTGCCGCGACATATTCCTTCGCGCCATCAGTGAGCGGCCCGGCGACCTCCGCCTCCAGCAATTCGGCAAAACCGCCGATCGACGTCAATGGTGTGCGGAATTCGTATGACATGTTGGCAAGGAAGCGGGTCTTGACCTTGTCCGCCGCCTCAAGCGCTTCGGCCCGGTCGCGCAGCGCCATCTCGGCCTGTTCGTTGGCGGTCACGTCGAGCGTGGTCAGCAGGCCATTGCCATCTGGCAGCGGAATTCCGGCGAATTCGATCGTCCGGCCATCGGCCAGTTGCAGCCGACCGGCGCGCTCTTTCCGGTCGAGCGTGGCGGAGCGGATCACCTCGCCAACGCCTTTCGCCTGCTTGGACCGCGCCAGGTTGGGCTGGATTTCGGCGAGCAGCGTGTCGACCGAGGGATGCTTGTCGAGCGTTGCGGGTTCGATCCCCCACGTCTCAGGGAAGCTGTGGTTCCAGAGCTGCAGGGTGCCATCGGGAGCAAACACCGCGAGCGCTTCGAACAGGCTGTCGAGCATCGCGGTGCGCGTGCGCAGCAGGGTGTCGCGATTGGCGGCAATGGAAAGCTGTTCGGTGCGGTCCTCTACGATCAGCGCAAGCCCACCATCGGGCATCGGCTGGCCGACCACGGCAAGGTGCGTCCCGTCGGATAGCGGCCAATCTTCTTCCTGCGTGCCGCCCGCCTCGAACCACGCAATGTGCTCCTTGCGCCAGGTCGGGAAGTCGCGAACCTCGGTGATCCGGCCTTCATCCCGCGCGTCGCTCAATATCCGCTCGAAAGCGGCGCCGATCGCGCCCGCTCCCGGCCGGATGCCCAGCAGGCGGCGGAATGGCTGGTTGGCGAACGTCAGGCGCCGCTGACCATCGAACAAGGCGACGCCCACCGACAGGCGATCGAGCATGCTGCGCTGCGCTTCGCGATAGGCGCGGTGCTCGCGCGCCTGATCTTCCTGCTCCTGGATGTCGACCGCGTAACCGGCCACCCCTTCCTTGCCCAGCGGAAGGTCGGAAACGCGAAAGCGGCGACGAATTCCATCGACGCTGGTAACCGAAACGATCCGCTCTACAGGTTCGCCGCTCTGCGACGCCTGCTGCGCGATCGCGCTCGGACTGACTCCGTCGATCGGTTCGACCAGCTCGATCTGCTCGTCGATCACGCGCTGCGCCGTCGCCGCGCCCACCGCTGCAACGTAGGCCTTGTTGACCAGTTGCAGCTGCATGTCTGGGTTGCGGAACCACATCGGGGTGGGTGCCGCCTCGATCAGGCCGACCAGCGCTGCGAAATCCGATTTGGCGCGCGCGGTTTCGTTGCGCATCCGCGCAAGTTCATGTTCGCTCTCGGTGAAATCGAACACCCAAATCAGCGCCGCGCCACCGGGCGAGACCTGCGGATCGGCGAGGCTGCCCCGCAACGCGAGGCTGCGCGACGATCCCGGCAAGGTCACCGCCATCCGGAACGGCGCGGCGGATTTCTGGGCGAGCCGCACCTTCTCGGTCAGTTCGTCGAGCTGTTCGCTGGTCAGTCCGCGGTCGGGGTATTTGGACAGCTCGCTGAGGAACTGCGGCAGCTGCTCGAAGCCGAGCCAGTGCGCCAACCGTTCCGATCCCTCGAGCCGTCCATCGCTGCGAACGAGCAGCGCCGCAGTCGGTGCCTCGTCGAGCAGGCGCCCCAGCCGCCTCGCCGTGCGCCGCGCCGCGTCCGCACCGCGCGAGCGTGCCCCGGCGGCGATCATCAGCCACGCCGCAGCAGCGGTCCAAGCCGCCAGCAAGAGGCCGAGAAGTGCCAGCGCGGTTGAGCCGAGGTCCATGAGAATCAGCTAGGCCCGGCAATGGTCGCTTGGCAACCACGCCGGGCCTGCAAGATGGGCGAGTTTCCCCGCCCTTGGTTAAATCGCTGGCTCAGTAGCGATAATGTTCGGGCTTGAAGGGGCCTTCCTGCGACACCCCGATGTAGTCGGCCTGTTCCTTGCTCAGCTCGGTCAGCTGCACGTTGAGCTTGGCGAGGTGGAGCGCGGCGACCTCTTCGTCGAGGTGCTTGGGCAGCACGTGAACCGCGTTTTCGTATTCGCCCGCCTTGGTGAACAGCTCGATCTGCGCGAGCACCTGGTTGGTGAAGCTGGCGCTCATCACGAAGCTGGGGTGGCCGGTCGCGTTGCCGAGGTTGAGCAGGCGACCCTTCGAGAGCAGCAGGATGCGCTTGCCATCGGGGAATTCGACCATGTCGACCTGCGGCTTGATCTCGGTCCACTTCATGTTGGCGAGGCCTTCGACCTGGATCTCGTTATCGAAGTGGCCGATGTTACCGACGATCGCCATGTCCTTCATGGCGCGCATGTGATCGACGGTGATCACATCCTTATTGCCGGTAGTGGTGACGAAGATGTCGGCGCGCTTGGTCGCGTCTTCCATCGTCACGACTTCGTAGCCGTCCATCGCCGCCTGCAGCGCGCAGATGGGATCGATCTCGGTGACCATCACGCGCGCACCGGCCCCGGCGAGCGAGGCGGCCGAGCCCTTGCCGACGTCGCCGTAGCCCGCGACGCAGGCGACCTTGCCCGCCATCATCACGTCGGTGCCGCGACGAATGCCGTCGACCAGCGATTCCTTGCAGCCGTACTTGTTGTCGAACTTCGACTTGGTGACGCTATCGTTCACGTTGATCGCCGGGAACGGCAGCTTGCCCGCCTTCGACAGCTGGTAGAGGCGGTTGACGCCGGTGGTGGTTTCTTCCGACACGCCGCGCACGGTTTCGACCGTCTTGGTCAGGTAGCCGGGCTTGCGCTCGACGAAGGCCTTGAGGGCGCGCTGCATTTCGCGCTCTTCCTCGTTGGTCGGCGCGGGCATTTCCTCGCCCGCTTCGATCCGTGCGCCCCACAGCGCGAACATGGTGGCATCGCCGCCATCGTCGAGGATCATGTTGCAGGGTTCATCGCCCCAGTCGAAGATGTGCGCGACGTAGTCCCAGTATTCGGCCAGCGTTTCGCCCTTCACGGCGAACACCGGAATGCCCTGGTCGGCAATCGCGGCAGCGGCGTGATCCTGGGTCGAATAGATGTTGCAGGTGGTCCAGCGCACGTCCGCGCCCAGCGCGACGAGCGTTTCGATGAGAACCGCAGTCTGGATCGTCATGTGCAGCGAACCGGCGATCTTCGCGCCCTTGAGCGGCTTGCTGTCGCCATACTGTTCGCGCAGCGCCATCAGGCCGGGCATTTCGGTTTCGGCGATCGCGATTTCCTTGCGGCCGTAGTCGGCGAGGCCAATGTCTGCGATGATATTTGCGGGGGTAGCCATGCATGCTCCTTGGGTCGTGATGGGCATACGCCGTCGCGGCGCAGGGAACCCGGGGGATATTTCAACGGGCGATCGGGCCGGCAGCCCATCGCTCCTCGCGCCGCCCCATATAAAGACTTCTTTATATGTGCAAGCGCCCAAGCATATCCAGATGCCACGGACAGTGCGGCACATCGGGTCGATCGACGATTATCGGCGGATTCGCGGGATAGATCGGGCGTGCGGTTCGTAGATCATTATATAGGCCTTCGCTCTCTGGCGCAGCTTTCGTGTTGCTCCGGTAAGACAGTCAGGCCACAGGACGCGACACACCAACCAACCGGGACGACGACTATGAAGATTTCCGAAGGCGACAAGATTCCTCAGGTGAAGCTTTCCAAGGCCACCGAAGGCGGGCCCGAGCCCGTCGATACGCGCGATTTCTTTGCCGGACGCAAGGTCGCGCTGTTCGCTGTCCCGGGGGCATTCACCCCGACGTGCTCCGCCAAGCACCTCCCCGGATTCGCCGAGAAGGCCGAGGAATTGAAGGCCAAGGGCATCGACGAGATCGCCTGCATCTCGGTCAACGACGCGTTCGTTATGGGCGCGTGGAAGAAAGCCGACGGCAGCGAAGACATCACCATGCTGGCGGACGGCAATGGCGAGTTCGCCGAAGCGATCGGCCTCACCATGGACGGCTCGGGCTTCGGCATGGGCAAGCGCAGCCAGCGCTATTCGATGATCGTGGACGACGGCAAGGTCCGCAAGCTGAACGTCGAGAAGCCGGGCGATTTCAGCGTCTCGAGCGCGGAGCACATGCTCGGCCAGCTCTGACGAACCGGCTTTGCCGATAGGCATGGGGGCGACCGCTCGGAGTGGAGC
>PBYQ01000020.1 GCA_002729695.1 Citromicrobium sp.
TCGCGCAGGGTCAGATCGAGCGGCGGCGGAACGGCGAGACCAGCGGCGATGGCAGGACCGCGCTCTGCCCAGCGTCGGGCGACTTCGAACGGCAGGGTCGGCACTTCGGGCAGTGAGGCTTCGCGCCCTGTCAGCGTCGAGAACACGCCATGGGCCAGCCTTCGCGGGCCGCCCGCGAGCATGTCGAGCCCGGTCGCAACCACCGCGTGCGGCGGCGTTCCGAGCCTCAGCCACTGGGCGAGCATCATGCGCAGCACCGTGCGCGCCTTTGCATCGTCGGGCAGCGGCTTCTTCGTCGCGCTGTCGATCAGTGCATCGAGGTCGACCAGCCAGCGCAGCACTTCGCTGGCAATAGCCCTGGCGAGCGCCTTGTCCTCGAACTTGCGCACGTCCTTGGTCGCGCCATTGAAGGCGATGTCGAGCGTCTCGCCTCGGCGCAGCACTGCATCGAGCAGGCGCAGCGCAGCGCGGCGGGCATGGATACCTTGGGGTTGTGCCATCGGCTGCGCGCCTTACGCGCACTTGAAACCGCGCGCCAGCCTGCGCATTCTATGAATATGACCGAGCGCGCCACCAAACGTCCCGACGGCTTCGAGAAGCCCTCGCACTGGACCAACGATCCTCCTCCCCCGCCGAAGAAGGCCAAGGACGAGGAAGACCTCAGCCCGACGCGCTACGGCGACTGGGTGAAAGACGGGATCGCGATCGATTTTTAGTGGTGATCCTCCCCGTTTTGCGCAGCCAAACGGGGAGGAATTGGTCAAAGCTTCTCCAACCGGATCTGCAATCCATCCTTGGGCTGCGGGATCGGCCAGGCCTGCCATGCGGGCGCGTAGCCATCGCTTACTTCGACCCGGCAGCGGGTCAGCAGGTGCGCCATCATGATCTTGATCTGCATGTAGGCGAAGTGGAGCCCCAGGCACATGTGCGCGCCGCCGCCGAACGGCACCCACGCATATTTGTGCCGCGCCTTTTCCGCCTCGCGGGTGAAGCGCATCGGGTCGAAGCTTTCCGGATTGTCCCAGATTTCCGGGTCGTGGTGGACGAAGTGCGGGTTCACTCCCACCGGAGTGCCCGCCGGAATGCGGTATCCACCGAACTCGAACTCCTCCAGCGCGCGACGCGGGATAGAGGGCACGGGCGGCATCATGCGCAGCGCTTCCTTGAACGCCATTTCGGTCAGCTCGGCCTGGCCAAGCTCGTCGTAATTGAGCGGGCGCCCCTTGCCCCCGGTGATCGCGCGCAGTTCTTCGCGCAAGCGGTCCTGCCATTCGGGGTTCTTCGCGAGGTAAAAGACCAGCGTCGTGGCGGACGACGTGATCGTGTCGTGCGCCGCCATCATCAGGAAGTTCATGTGGTCGACCACCTCGTCGACCGGAAGCAGGCTGCCATCCTCGCGCGTGGCGGTGGCGAACTGGCTGAACATGTCCTGCCCGCCGCCCTCGGCGCGGCGACGCTCGGTCTCGCGGGTGAAATAGTCGACCAGATAGGCGCGCCCGTCGACGCCCTTCTTGAGCTTGGTGAACGGCAGCGGGCGCCGGATCGGCGCGACCGAGGCCTGCACCATGTCGACGAAGGCCTGGTTCACCTTCTCAGCTTCGGGGCCGAACGGAATACCGATGAAGCTGTCCGCCGCCAGATCGAGCGTCAGCTGCTTGATCGCTGGATAGAAGGCCATGTCGCCCGCGCCCCATTCCTCGACCCGCTGCGCGATGCCGTGGTTGAGCGCGCCGACATAGTGGCGCATCGGTTCGGGCTTGAAGGCGATCGACAGCGCCTTGCGGTCGGCGCGGTGATGGTCGAAGTCCATCAGCATCAGCCCGCGCGGGAACAGCTGGTCGAGGATCGGGCCCCAGCCCTGCTCGCTCGAGAAAATCTTCTGGCGGTCGAACAGCACCAGCTCGTTCGCATCCGCACCTACCAGCGCCACGACCGTGCCGCCAAAGGCATTGTTCTTGTACACACGCCCGTATTTCTCGACCATCGCGCGGGTGAAGGCGGGCGGATCGGCGAGCATCTTGAAGGTGTTGCCGATGATCGGCAGGCCGGTTTCGCCCGGGATATGGGCGAGGTCCGCATTGGACGGATTGTCTTCCTTCCAGTGAGTCGGACGGACGGAAGCGGGCTGGTGAGCGGCGAGTGTGGCCATCGGGGTCCTCTCCTTATTGACCCCAATGTAAGTTATTTAGAACATCAAATCCAGCCGCCACATTCTCGGCGCAACAATGCCTCGAGCATGGTCAGCCCCGCTGCCGAGGTATTGAGGCAGGTGAGCGCGGCAAACTGCTCGCCGCCCGCCTCGGCAAATTGCTCGTGCCCCTGGATTGCCAGTTCCTCGAGCGTTTCGAGACAGTCGGCGGAAAAACCCGGCGCGACCACCGCCAGCCGCCTGGTCCCCGCCTGCGCTTCTTCCGCCAGCACCGCGTCGGTCGCCGGTTCGAGCCACTTGGCGCGCCCGAACCGCGACTGGAAGCTGGTCCGGAACCGCAACCCCTCGCGCGCCATCCTCTCTTCGAGCAGGCGCGCGGTCTTGTGGCAGTGGCAATGATACGGATCGCCCAGTTCCAGCGTGCGCGCCGGCATCCCGTGGAAACTCAGCAGCAGCAGTTCGGGCGTGAAAGCGAGCGCATCGAGCTGGCGCGAAATGTCGGCTGCAAGGGCATCGATATAGAGCGGGTCGTCGTGATAGGGAGGCAAGGTCCGCAGGCTCGGCTGCCAGCGCTGCGCGGCCATCCACTCGTTCGCCTTGTCGACCACGGTCGCGGTCGTTGCCGAGCAATATTGCGGGTAAAGCGGCGCGAGCAGGATGCGCTCGCACCCGGCATCCTTCAGCTTGGCAAGCTGCTGCGGTATCGACGGTTCGCCGTATCGCATGGCCCAGTCGACCTCAGCCGAACCGCCAAAGGCATGCTGCATCGCCTCTGCCTGCGCCTTGGTGATCGCGGCGAGCGGCGAGCCATCCTCGCTCCACACCTTGCGATAGGCCTCCGCCGATTTGGCGGGCCGCGTGTTGAGGATGATTCCGCGCAGGATCGGTTGCCAGGCGATAGGCGGGATTTCCACGACGCGGCGGTCCGACAGGAATTCGGCGAGGTAGCGCTTCACATCTGCGGTCGTCGGCGCATCGGGCGTGCCCAGATTGACCAGCAGCATGCCGACCTTGCCCGACCTTACGGGCGGGTGCTCACCCGGAAGCTGCTGTTCTTGCCATGTCATCTCTCCCGCCAACGCGAACCGCGCGCGTTCGTCAAGATGACCTTGTTCAGGATGGCATATCCGATGGGGTTTCCGACGGCTCCGGCGATGGGCTGGCATCGGGCTGCGGGGAGGTTGCGGCAGGCGGTGCTGCGGGTGCAGCCTTGCGGGCGAGACGCAAGTCCAGCGGCAGGCTGCGCAAACGCGATCCGATTGCGGAAGACAGCGCATTTGCGATGGCGGGCGGCGCGATGACGGCCCCCAGTTCGCCCGGATCGAACGGCGCGGCATCGCTGGTGACAAAGTCGACCGCAATTTCCGGGCAATCGGCGAGCCTCGGCAGATCGAGCGCGGCAAGGCTCTTCTTGTCCGGGAAACCCTTGGCGAAGCCGATCGACGATCCCAGCGCGAGCGACATGCCGTAAATCAGCCCGCCTTCGATCTGCTGGCGGGCAAGGTCGCGGTTCACGATCCGCCCGATATCCACCGACGCGCTCAGCCGCGTGATTCGCGGGCCGCGCTCACCCGGGCTTGCCTGCGCGACGCAGGCAATGCGCCCGCTCCGGTCGCCCAGTGTCATGCGGTGACAGGCAAGGCCCTGGCCGCCCGCCACCTCGCCGCCATTCCATTCCGCCAGCCGCGCGACGCGCTGCAACACCTCGACCATGCGCAAATCCTGCCCCAGCATCGCAATCCGGTAAGACAGCTTCTCTCGCCCGAGCTTCTCGGCGAGTTCATCGACGAAGCACTCGGTGAAGAACGCGCTCAGCGCGTCGCCGCCTCCACGCATGCGCGCCACCGGCAGGTCGATGCTGACGGGGACATGATCCACGGCGAGGTTGGGGATCGAATAGGCCGGAACCGCACCCGACAGCCCAAGTGGGTCGGCCTTTCCGGCGGTCTCTTCGCGCGCGGCCCACGTGGTCCGGTTGTCGAGTGTCCGCGCGCCCTGTTCGCGCATGAAGGGCGGCACCGCGATCCGCGCCTTGAGCGCCACCACGCTGCCATCGCGCCCGAGCCGCGCGCTCATTTCGGCGGAGGCGGGCGCGCGCGGCGGGCTCCTGAGCATTTCCTGCCACCGGCTCCACGTCAGTTGCACCGGGCGATCGAGTTCGCGGGCGATTACCGCTGCCTCGATCGCGTGCAGGTGATCGAGCCGGGCATCGAAGCTGCCGCCCGCCGCCATCGGCACAAGGATGACATTCTCGACCCCGATACCGATCGCGCGCGCAGCCGCGACCCGCGCGCGCTCGGGCGCCTGGCTGGCGATCCACAGCGTCAGTTTGCCGTCCTTGAGCCAGGCGGTCGCGGTCGCGGTTTCTATCGAAGCGTGGACCGCAGGTGCTATGTCGTAGCGGCGAGTGATCGTCGGCTTGCCCTCGCCGACTTCGCTCGCGCCAATCTGCGCGATGCGCGTCGCCGACCCCTTGGCAAGACCCTCGGCGAGGTCGCTGGAGATCGCCTCGCTGCCGAACGGAGTGTCGATGGTGAAGATCGGGCGCATGGCGTCGAGCGCCTTGTTCGCAGCCCACCAGCTCTGCCCCGCCGCCGCCAGCCAGCGGTTGCCTTCGACGACGCCCAGCAATCCCCGGACCTTGGCGGCCGCCTTCTTGTCGTATCTCTTCAGCCGCGAACGGCCGATCGGTCCGTGGCGGATCGCGGCGAAGACCATGCCCGGCAATCGGACATCGCCGGCGAACAGGAAACTGCCATCGACCTTCGCCGGCAGGTCGAGCCGAGGGAACATCATTTCGGCAGCCGGACCCGCGCCGGTTGGCCGTTCGGCCGGTGGCTCGCTGTAGAGGGGCGGCACGTCGGGAGGGTCGCGCCGCGCGGCCCCTTCCGCCAGATCGGCAAAGCGCAGCCGCTTCTTGTCGAAGACGACGAAACCATCGGCGGTACGGCACTGTTCCGGGGCGATCTTCCAACGCGCCGCCGCTTCCTCGATCAGCATGGCGCGTGCGGTGGCCGCAGCCTCGCGTGCGGGGCGCTCGTATGCGGCCAGCGTGGTCCCGGCAGCGGTGGCGGTAAAGCGCGTACGCTCGGCAAACCGGCGCGCGAGCAGCGATTCTGGATCGCTGGCGATATCCGCACCGCCCGCCAGCCACAGCTGTGCCCAATGGCTCGCGAGCGCGGTGTTGGGATAAGCGCCCGCCGGCGGCGCGGGCTCGACCGCGATCTGCCGCCAGTCGGCGCCCAGTTCCATGGCGACGATCTGCGGAATCAGCGTGGTGACGCCCTGCCCCATCTCGCACTGCGGGACCGCGACGGTCACGACACCGTCGGTGGCGATCTTGAGCCATGCATTGAAGCCGACCTCGCCCTCGGCAGGGGCCAGCGGGGCATCGAACCGCTGCGGCAGGAGGACGTAGGCGATGGCGAGCCCGCCACCTGCCGCCGCCCCCGCCAGCACGCCACGACGCGAAATCTTCATGCCGCGCCCATCCGATCCAGCCCTTGCCTCTCACCCGTCGTCACGCGCCCGTCAATAACAGCAAAAATGCGCGGGCAACCCCTGTTTTTCGCGAGAAGTGTGCCTATAACCGGTGACATGAAAATTCTGGACGGGTTCCAATCGCGAATCGCGCTGGCAATGGCCGGCAAAAATCCCTGGGGCAATTCTTCCGGCGACTCATCCGATGGAGGCGATCGATCCGACGCCCCGAAAGGTGGCGATGGGGAAGGCAGCAAGCCCAAGGGGCCGCGCAATCCGTGGCTGCCGCAAGGCGGCGGCGATGGCCCGCGCCGGTCTGCGTCGATCGACGATATCTTCAAGAACCGTGGGCCCGAAGGGCCGCGCCGCGGGTCCGGCGGGCCGGGCGGCCCCAATTTCCGCATGCCCGAGCGGCCCGGCGGCAAGAGCTGGATCCCGCTGATCGTCATCGTCGTGCTGGCGATCTGGTGCCTGGTGACGAGCTTCCACCTTATCGGCCCGCAGCAAAAGGCAGTGGTCAAGACGCTCGGCAATTATACCCGCACGCTCGATTCCGGGCTGAAATTCACCGCGCCCTTCCCGATCGAAACGATCGAGATCGAGGATGTCGAAGGCGTGCGCGCAGTGACGATTCCGGCGAACCGCGCGAACGCAAAACTGATCCTTACAGGCGACCAGAATCTGGTCGACCTGAGCTACATCGTGCGCTGGAACATCAAGGATCTCGAGCAGTTCAAATTCCGCCTCGCCGAACCCGAAGAGACGGTGAGCGAAGTCGCCGAAGCCGCCATGCGCGCGACGGTGGCGGAAAAAACGCTCGACGAGACATTCTCCGGCCAGGGCCGCGCAGAAATCGAACAGGCGGTGCGCGAACGCATGCAGCGCGTGCTCGACAGGTATCGTGCCGGGATCAACGTTCTCGGTGTCGAAATCGACAAGGCCGACCCGCCGAGCGAGGTGGTCGATGCCTTCCGCGATGTCTCCGTCGCCGAACAGAACGCCGACGCTGCGCGCAACCAGGCGCGCGGCTACGCGCAGCAGGTCATCGCCAACGCGCAGGGTGAGGCGCAGGCCTTCGACAAGGTCTACGAGGAATATCGCCTCGCCCCCGAAGTCACCCGCCGCCGCCTCTATTACGAAACCATGGAGCGCGTGCTCGGCGAAACCGACAAGACCATCGTCGAGGCGGAAGGCGTGACGCCATACCTGCCGCTGCCCGAGGTCAATCGGAGGCGCAGCACCGTAACGCCGCCGCCGGCGGCCCCGTCGGCCACTACGACCCAAGGGGGGCAGTGATCATGCAGAACCTTTGGGAAAACTACCGCGCCGCAATCATCCTTGGCGGACTGATCCTAATCGGGCTGATGCTGAGCATCTACATCGTGCCCGAGGAAGAGCAGGCCGTGGTCCTGCGGACCGGGGAACCGGTGCGCGTGGTCAACACGGTCAACGGCACCACCGGCGCGGGGCTCTACGTGCGCCTCCCGCTGATCGAGAGCGTGCGTCTGATCGACAAGCGGCTGCTCGACCTCGAAATGACCGACGAGGAAGTGCTTTCGCAGGACCAGCAGCGCCTGCTGGTCAATGCCTATGCCCGGTTCCGGATCGTCGATCCCGTCCGCATGGTCGAACGTGCGGGCACCACCGATGGCGTGCGCGTGGCGCTCGAGCCGATCCTCAACTCGGTGCTGCGGCAGGAACTCGGTCGTCGTACCTTCCAGTCGATGCTGACCGCCGAACGCGGCAGCGCGCTGGCCAACGTGCGCGCGAATCTCGACCGGCAGGCTCGCCAGTACGGTGCCGAGGTGGTCGATGTGCAGATCAAGCGGACCGACCTGCCAGATGGCGCGCCGCTGCAATCCGCCTTCCAGCGGATGCAGAGCGACCGCCAGCGCGAGGCGCGTACGATCCGCGCGCAGGGTGATCGCGACGCGCGGATCATCCGCGCCGAAGCCGATGCTTCTGCCGCCCGCATCTACGCCGAAAGCTTCGGCAAGGACCCGGATTTCTACGATTTCTACCGCGCCATGCAGAGCTACAACGAAACGTTCCGCAAGGCCCGGGATGGCGAGGAGCCGAGGGGCGATAGCAACATCATCCTTTCCCCGGACAACGAATATCTGCGGCAGTTCCGCGGACGTCGTTGACCGTTCGTCGAACGAAATCGCCGTTCGCCAAAACGACGGCGGTTCGTTCAATCGCGATTAAGCGCCCCCGGCGTTCAAAAGAGCCAGGGGATAGGACCGGCCCGTGAGGCGTTGTCGCCAGCGGGGGCCGACGAGAGAAAAAGGAACCAGAAGGACGTGAGACCCGTGCGATATGCTTATGGCGTAACTTCCGCACTGCTGCTCGGCGGTGCGACCATCTCCCTCATCACCGGCCAACCCGCCGGCGCGCAGGTGGCCCAGAACGACGACGCGCGGATCACCGCGGTCACACCGCGCGCGGGTGCGCCCGCGAGCTTCGCCGACCTGACCGAACAGCTCGCACCGGCGGTGGTTAACATCTCCACCCGGCAGAGGGTCGAGGTGCAGAGCTCCAACCCGTTCGCGGGAACGCCGTTCGAAGGCATGTTCGGCGATCGCGGCGGCGACCAGCCGACGACCCGCGAAGGCCAGTCGCTCGGCTCCGGCTTCCTGATTTCCGCAGACGGTTACGTGGTGACCAATAATCACGTCGTCACGCCGCAAGGCAACGGCACGGTCGAAGAGATCACCGTGACGATGCCCGACGGGTCCGAATACGAAGCGAAGATGGTTGGCAAGGACGCCGAATCCGACCTCGCCGTTCTCAAGATCGACCGCGCCGAACCTTTCCCCTTCGTCAAGTTCGGCGATTCGGCGCAGGCACGCGCGGGCGACTGGGTCGTCGCGATCGGCAACCCCTTCGGCCTTGGCGGCACAGTCACCAGCGGGATCATCTCTTCGGTGCTGCGGACCGCAGGTGCAGGTGCCTACGACCGCTTCATCCAGACCGACGCGGCGATCAACCGGGGCAACTCGGGCGGTCCCCTGTTCGACATGCAGGGCAATGTCATCGGCATCAACAACGCTATCCTCTCGCCCTCGGGCGGCAGCGTGGGCGTGGGCTTCGCCATTCCGGCAGACACCGCGGCCCCGATCGTCGAGCGTCTGCGCAGGGGTGAAGCGATCGAACGCGGCTATCTGGGCGTCAGCATCGGCCCGGTGACCGACGATTTCGCCGCCGCTCTCGGCCTGCCGCGCAACCGCGGCGAAGTCGTCCAGTCCGTCGTCGACGGCGAAGCGGCCCAGAAGGCGGGAATCGAGCCGGGCGACGTCGTGATCTCGGTCAACGGCAAGGACGTGACGCCCGACCAGACGCTTTCCTTCCTCGTGGCGAACGTGAAGCCGGGCACCACGATCCCGGTTACGCTGATCCGCGACGGAAAGCAGCGCACGATCAAGCTCAAGGTCGGTACCCGGCCCAGCGCCGAAGAACTCGCCCAGTCCCAGATGTTCGGCGACGAGGGCGAGGAAGACGAGATGAACGCGCCGCTCGATCAGGAAGAATTCCTGGCCGAGAAGCTGGGTCTTGGTGTTGTCCCGATCAATCCGGGGATTGCCCGCCAGCTGGGCATTTCTGCCGAGACGACTGGCCTGGCCGTTGCCGCGGTCGATCGGAATTCGGATGCGGCGCGTAAGGGTATCCAGCGCCGCGACATCATCCTCTCCGCAAACTACCGCCCGGTGACGTCGGCCGAGCAGCTCGAGGGCATCGTCCGCGACGCCGAGCGTGATGGTCGCAACGCCGTCGTGCTTCGCGTTCAGCGCGCGCGTGGCCCCGCAGGCTACGTGGCCGTACGCATTCAGGACTGACCCAACGGTCCAGCTCAAATGAAAGCCCCGCCGGAGCGATCCGGCGGGGCTTTCTCATGTCCGACGCTGGCTTCGAACGATTGGGCTCAAGGCGCGAGGCGCGGCTTACTGGTTCTGCTGTCGCTGCGATGGGGGCAGATTGGGCGCCTCTCCACGACCCGCCGGCTGCGCCGGGGTGGGCCTCGGTAACGGCGTGGGGGGCGGCTGCTGCTGCGGCGGCTGCGGGCGAGCCGCTTGCCCTCCGCTGTTGTTACCGCCGATCGCACGCCGGAGGAAATCGTCGTCGACCGCCTGCTGCTCGCCGTCGGCACCTTGGCCGGGCTGCGAACGCGGCTGTTCGGTCACCGCCTCGCTCGACGGGCCCGGCTCGCCTGCGCCCCGCCCCGGTTCGATCAGGTTGCCCTGTTCGTCGATGAAATAATAGTCTTCCGGGTCGCCGTAGTTGAACTCTTCGTTCGGCTCACTCTGCCAGTCGGGCAGGTCGGTATCGGTTTCGAAAGGCTCGATCGGGCGATCCTTGACCGCGAAGCGCATGAACGCGGCAAAGGCCTTCGCCGGTGCGGCCCCACCGGAGAGGCCGGCGACTGCCTTGTTATCGTCGCGACCCATCCACACGCCGGTGGTCAGACCGGACGAGAAGCCGACGAAATAGCCGTCCTTGTTCGAACTCGTGGTCCCGGTCTTGCCCGCGACCGGGCGCCCGATCTGCGCCGCCTTGCCGGTGCCGGTCTGGACCGCCGCCTGCAGCAGGTCGGTCATCTGGGTGGCCACGTAATCGGGCACCAGCCGCACGTCGCGGGGCTTCTCGTGCTGGTAGAGCGTCTCACCCGAAGCGGTCGTCACCTTGACGATGCCATAGGGTTCCACCGCCATGCCCCCGTCGGCGACCGAGGCAAACGCGCGCGTCATGTCGAGCAGGCGGACTTCGGAACTGCCCAGAACCATCGAGGGGAAGGTGGACACAGGCGAGGTGATCCCGAACCGCCGCGCCATCGAGGCGACCGTGCCGAACCCGACTTCGTTGCCGAGCTGCGCCGCGACCGTGTTGACCGAATAGGCGAAGGCCTGGCGCACGCTCATCTCACCTGCATAGCGCCCGTTGTAATTCTTGGGGCTCCAGCCATCGATGGTGATCGGCGCATCGACTACCTTGTCATCGACACGGTAACCGGATTCGAGCGCGGCGAGATAGACGAACAGCTTCCATGCCGACCCTGGCTGCCGCTGTGCGACCGTTGCGCGGTTGAAATTGCTGGTAACGTAGTCGGTACCGCCGACGAGCGCGCGGATCGCCCCGTCGCGGTCGAGCGAGACGAGCGCGCCCTGCGTGCCCTTGGGCGCGTTGGCTTTTACCGCCGCGCTTGCCGCACGCTGCATCCCGGTGTCGATCGTGGTCCACACCTCGATCGGCTCGAGCGTGTTGGGCAGCAGGATATCGAGCTGCGGCAGCGCCCAGTCGGTGAAGTAGCGGACCGAGTTCTGACCCGGCTCCTGCTTCAACTTCACCGCCGTCGGATCGACCGACGCCTGCTCGGCGGTAATCAGCCCCTGTTCGCGCATCAGCCGCAGCACCACCTGCGCGCGGCCGACGGCAGCATCGACGTCGGCGGTCGGCGAATAGCGGCTCGGGGCCTTGACCAGCCCGGCGATGATCGCTGCTTCGGCGGTGCTCAGTTCGGTGGCGGGATGGCTGAAGAACTTGCGGCTGGCGGAATCGACCCCGTAGGCACCACCGCCGAAATAGACCTTGTTCAGATACAGCTCGAGAATCTGCTCCTTGTCGAACTTCATCTCGATCGCCATCGCCAGCACCGCTTCGCGGACCTTGCGGTCGAGCGTGCGGTTGGAATTCAGGAAGACGTTGCGCGCCAGCTGCTGCGTAATGGTCGAGGTGCCGCCGACTCGCGCGCGAGAGCCGGTGAGCCCTTCGATCAGCGCGCCGCCGGTGCGCCAGATGTCGACCCCGAAGTGCGAGTAGAAGCGGCGATCTTCCACCGCGACCATCGCCTGCTTCATCTCGTCGGGGATCTGGTCCTGGTCGAGCCACTCGCCGTAACTCGGCCCAAGCTCGAAGATCTCGCTGCCATCGGCTGCGCGCACGACGATGGTCTGCGCGGTCTGCGCCGCCTTGAGTTCATCGTAGGAAGGGAGCGAGCGCGCTGCGAAGGCGACGGCCAGAAACAGGAAGATCACTGCGAGCAGCGCGAGGCCGAAGGCCCACATCAGCGTCAGGCGGAGCCAGCGCGGCGTCTTGTCCCACATCTCGGCGCCAGGAAAACGACGTTTGTTATCGCCGCGCGTGGTTACGTACCTTGCCATCTAGGTGCCTTGTTCCGGCCTGCGGTGCGCCGCGACACGCACCAGAAATGTCGCATCTCGCCTATGCAGGGACAAAGCTCAATGGCGAATGAATGGAAGACATTTTTCCGCCGCAATTCGCGATCAGCTGCCGACCGGCGGATCGCCTGCGGCTTCGAACTCCAGCGCAACCGAGTTGATGCAGTAACGCAGGCCCGTGGGACGCGGCCCATCGGGAAAGAGGTGGCCAAGGTGCCCTTCGCAATTCGCACACAACACCTCGGTCCGGGTCATCCCGTGCGAAATATCCTCGCGCGTTTCGACCGCGTCATCCTCGGCGGGCGCGTAGAAGCTGGGCCAGCCCGATCCGCTGTCGTATTTTTCGTTGCTGCGGAACACCAGGTTGCCGCACCCGGCACAGTAATATTCGCCCTCGTCCTTCAGCTTGTCGTATGCGCCGCTGAAGGCACGTTCGGTGCCCGCCTCGCGAAGGACGGCGAACTGTTCGCGCGTCAGACGTTCGCGCCACTGGTCTTCGGTCAGGTTCAGCTTGTCGGTCATCGGAAAAATCCTTTCGCCACTACTATGGGCGGGGAACGGGTGCGTTCCGCGTCAATCGTCCAGCTGGTTATAATGCGCCGGCGGCTGGATCACATCCATCCGCTCACTCAACAAAGGGCCGAAGCTGGGCCTGCTCTTGAAGGCGGAATACCAGTCGCGCGTCGGCCCGTGATCCTTCCAGTCGATCCCGCCGAGGTAGTCGGCGACCGATAGCTGCGCGGCGGCGGTGATGTCCGCCAGGCTCATCTGCGGCCCTGCCAGCCACGCGCGGTGATCGAGCAGCCAGTCGAGATAGTCGAGATGCGCGTGCGCCAGCTTCATCGCTTCGCGGATGATCCGCGAGTCGGGCGGCTGGCGCAACACCAGTCGCTTCTGCATCCGTTCGTGCAGCAGCGGCATGGTGACGTCGCCGAAAAGGTTTTCTTCGAACAGCGCGACCAGCCGGCGAATCTCGGCGCGGGCGAGTGCAGAGCCGTTGATCATCGGCGCGCGGTCGACCGTCTCTTCGAAGAATTCGCAGATCGCGGTCGAGTCGCTCAGGACGATGCCCTTCTCGGTCTCCTCGACCACCGGCACGCGGCCTGCGTGGTTCATGTCGAAGAAGTCGTCGTCGGCCTTCCACGGATCGATCCGCTGGAGGCCGAAGGGCACGCCCTTTTCGCGCAGCAGGATGCGTACCTTGCGGCTGAACGGGCAGAGGGGGAATTGGTGGATGGTCCACATGCGCGCCCCAGATGGAGCATTCGCGTTCGCAAATCCAGATGCTTGGCGCGGCTTATTCGCTTGCCGGTGTCGTGTGTGCGCTAGAGCCCCGAGGCGTCGAGCAGGAGCAGGCAGGGCGGCATGATTTCGTCGAGCGAACCATCCGCCAGAATTGCGCCTGCTTCGGCCCGGAGCCGCTCCTCGATCGTCGCCCGGGTTAGCCCAGCCTGATCCATCAGCTGCGCGCCGGAGCGCACGAAGAACTCGCGTCCGCGCTCGCCCATTGGCGGGTATTCGAGCGCGGCCGGATCGCCCTTACTCTGCCGTTCGGCCACGAGGGCGAAGGCCGCCGAACAGCGAAGCGCGCCCTGCTGCGCAGCGTTGAGCGGAGCGGGTGTTCCCGCTTCGACGGGGTCGGCTGTGCCCGCGACGGGCTGGGAAACGAGAAAAACGAGAGTCAGGAGGTTGGCGATCATGGTCCGCGACTATACCTGAGGTCCAGCAAACGCGCTGCCCCTTTCTGGGCGATAGCGCGAAAACAAGACGAACCGTTGCCAACAGGAGCCAATTTCTATGTCCGACCATTCCTCCCTCCACCTCCTGATCGGCGGCGAAAAGCTTTCTGGCGGCAGCCGCGAGACGCAGGACGTGATCGACCCGGCAACCGCCGAAGTGCTCGGTTCGCTGCCGCACGCGACCTCGGACGATCTCGACACCGCGCTCGCCAATGCGGACAAGGGTTTCCATGCGTGGCGCAAGGAAAGCGCGGACAAGCGCGCCGCCGCGCTCAACAAGGCCGCGCAGCTGATCCGCGAGCGCGCGAAGGATATCGGCATGCTGCTGACCCGCGAACAGGGCAAGCCGATCAAGGAAGCGGTCGGCGAAGTGATCTACTGCGCGATGCTGTTCGAATTCTATGCCGGTGAAGCCAAGCGCACCTATGGCCGATCGCTGGTTCGCCCCGAAGGCCAGTCTGCGCGCGTGATCTACGTGCCCGTCGGCCCCGTCGCCGGTTTCGCCGCGTGGAACTTTCCCGCGATCAACGTAGCCCGCAAGATCGGCGGCGCGATCGCGGCGGGCTGCTCGGTCATTGTCAAACCGTCCGAGGAAACGCCCGCAGCCGGCCTCGCGCTGGTGCAGTGCCTGCTCGATGGCGGCGTGCCCGGCGATGTCTGCCAGGTCGTGTTCGGCGTGCCCGACGAAGTCAGCCGCCACCTGCTCGGCTCGCCCATCATCCGCAAGGTGACCTTCACCGGCTCCTCCGCCGTGGGCAAGCATCTGGTCAAGCTGGCTGCCGACGATCTGAAGGTGACCACGATGGAACTGGGCGGCCACGCGCCGGTGATGGTGTTCAAGGATAGCGACGTGGAGAAGGTGCTCGATACGATGGTCGGCGCGAAATATCGCAACGCGGGCCAGGTCTGCGTCAGCCCCACCCGCTTCCTGATCGAGGAAGACATCTTCCCCGCCTTCCGCGATGGTTTCGTGGAGCGCGCCAAGGCGATCAAGGTCGGCAACGGGACCGAGGACGGCACGCAGATGGGCCCGATGGCGAACGAGCGTGGCCCGCAAGGCCTCGCCAAGAAGATCGCCGATGCCAAGGACAAGGGCGGCAAGCTGGAAACCGGCGGCGACCGGATCGGCAACCAGGGTTTCTTCTTCGAGCCGACCGTGCTCAGCGAAGTGCCCACCAATGCCGAGATCATGAACGAAGAACCCTTCGGCCCGGTCGCGATCGTCAATCCGATGGCGAACGCGGACGCGATGATCGAGGAGGCGAACCGCCTGCCCTATGGCCTCGCGGCCTATGCCTGGACCAACGATCCCAAGCTGCGCGGTCGCCTCGCCGCCGATGTCGAGGCCGGTATGCTGGCCATCAACGGCGCCAATGTCAGCGCACCCGACGCGCCGTTCGGCGGCGTGAAGTGGTCCGGCTTCGGCCGTGAAGACGGCGCGGAAGGCGTGATGCATTGCATGGTGCCCAAGACAATCCACGAAAGCTGATTCCGCAACACGGGCGGCGTGACCACTGGGTCCGCCGCCCGCTTTTCGATTACCCTCGATCGACGCCGTTTCCCGGCACGCGCACGCATCTTCCTGACACCCGCCAAATAGTGTATTGCACGCCATGGCCTTCACGGAGCACCCCTTGCGGCGTGAACTGGTGCACGAGATGCACTTGCGCCGCTTTGCCCCGGTCGATGCTCCATCCCGCCTGGTCCAGATGGTTTTCCTGATAGAGGAAGACCAACGCGAGGTGGAGCGAGCTCTGCTATCCTCCCCTCCCCTGACACCGCTCTCGTCCAAGCACGAAAACCGCCATGCGGTGTTCGAATTTCCGGGCGGTGTGACCATGCTGTGGGAACGGCAGACCGAAGCCACCACGATCACGCTGATCTCTTCCGAAAGCCACAGCGAAGGCATGATCCCGCTGCTGGAGTGGCTCGGCGAATGGCCCGGTGCCGTGCTGCGCGCGACGAAGCTGTTCGTTGTCGCCAGCGTACCGGATGCGGAAGCATTGCTGCCCGGCATGGGTTTCGAGACCGCAGACCTCGTTTCCTGCCACGTGTGCGGCAGCGTACGCGTATGGTCGGATTTTCGCATTCGGGAAGACGGTTACGGGCGGCTGCTGGTAGCTGCGCAGGATCGGCAGCCCGACGACCTCGGGCGGATCGTCCAGCGCCTCCAGGAACTGGGCAATTACCGCAATCTCGCGCTGGTCGGGTTGCCCGCGGTGCAGCGTCTGATGCCGGAATTGAACGCGCTCGAGGCGCGTCTTGCAAAGCACGCGCAAGCTCTCGCCGCTGATGATGCCGAGCGTGACGACGAGGACCTGCTGCGCGATCTTTCCAAGGTCTCCGCCGAACTCGCGCGGTTACGTTCGGAAAACAGCTATCGCACCAGTGCAAGCCAGGCCTACGCCCAGATCGCCGCCGACCGGCTCGACGCGCTGGCGGTGCAACCGATCGACGGCTTCCAGAGCCTGACCGATTTCACCGAGCGGCGACTTGTGCCCGCCACCCGCACGATCGAGACCTTCACCAACCGCCTGCGCAGGCTATCCGAACGCAGCGGCGATGCCATCGCGCTGCTCAACACGCGCATCGATACGCGGATCAAGGCACAGAACCTCGAACTGCTGCGCTCGATGGAAAGCAGCTTCAACCTTCAGCTGCGGCTGCAGAACCTGGTCGAGGCGCTGTCTGTAATCGCAGCGAGCTACTACGCGGTGGCGCTGATCGCTTACATGGCCAAGGGCGTCGATGCTTTCGGCAAAGAAGATCACGTCGTCGACATAGTCATCGCGTTAATCGCACCGCTGGTGATCCTGACGATCTTCCTGCTGGTCTCGCGTATTCGCCACCGGTTTATTCGGGAAACCGAAACTGCCGTCCACCGTTCGGACAAGGGGCAAGCAGCGCGCGCTATGATCGACAATGAAAAGGGTCTATAGCACCTGCGGGGTTTTGGACATTTGGGTGAGGAGAAGACGTAATGAAGAAGATTCAAGCTTTTATCGGCGGATCAGCTCTTGCTTGTCTCATGCTGACGGCCGGCTGCAACAGCCGCGCGGACGAGGAGCCCGCCACTCCCGAAACGACTGCGGCAGCACCTGCTGCCACCGAAACCGCTGCCGTTGCTACCGAAGCCCCGACGCCAACCGTCGAGTTCGCCAGCCTCACCGGCGATGCCGAGGCGGGCAAGAAAGTGTTCGCCAAGTGCATGACTTGTCACAGTGTCGACGCGGGCGTGAACAAGGTCGGCCCGACGCTGCACGGCGTCGTCGGGCGTCATTCGGGTTCGGTGGAAGGCTATTCCTATTCGGACGCGAACAAGAACAGCGGCATTACCTGGACGCCCGAGGAACTGTACGTTTACCTCGCCGATCCGCAGGCCACGATTCCAGGCACCAAGATGGCCTTCCCCGGCCTGAAGGATCCGCAGGATCGCGCCAATGTGATCGCGTACCTGCAAACACAGTCCTGATCAGCATCGCCGATGCTTGAAAAGGCGCTGTCGCGAAAGCGGCGGCGCCTTTTTCGTGTCCGGTTTGGAGCGACGGTGCGAAGCCGCGCCCTCTCCCCGGTCAGTCAGAAAACTGGCGTCACGCCACCGCGTCCATCCGCGCCAGTTCGCACCGCGACCAGATCTCGCTCAGCGCGTCGATCAGTCGGCCCGTGTCGCCATCGGTGTGCACCGGAGAGGGCGTGATCCGCAGCCTTTCGGTGCCCACGGGCACGGTCGGGTAGTTGATCGGCTGCACGTAGATGCCGTGATTCTCCATCAGCCAGTCGCTGATCATTTTGCACTTCTTCGCATCGCCAACCATCACCGGGATGATGTGGCTCGGGTTGGGAAGGTGCGGGATGCCCATCGCGTCGAGCTTGCGCCGCACCTCGGCCACCCGTTCCTGGTGCAGCGTGCGTTCGCGATCGCTCGTCTTGAGGTGGCGGATGCTCGCCGCCGCACCCGCAGCGACGGCAGGCGGCAGCGCGGTCGAGAAGATGAACCCGCTGGCGAAGGTGCGCACGTAATCGACCAGGTCGGCGCTCGCGGCGATATAGCCGCCCATCACACCGTAGGCCTTGCCCAGCGTTCCCTCGATCACCGTGATCCGGTCCATCAGCCCTTCACGCTCGGCAATTCCGCCGCCGCGCGGGCCGTAAAGGCCGACCGCGTGAACCTCGTCGATATAGGTCATCGCGCCGTGGCGTTCGCACACGTCGAGGATTTCCGCGATCGGCGCGATGTCGCCATCCATCGAATAGACGCTCTCGAACGCGACCAGCTTGGGCACGTCGGGCCCGTAGTCGGACAGCATCCGGTCGAGATCCTCGGGGTCGTTGTGCTTCCAGATCTTGTAGGGTGCGCGCGATGCGCGAATGCCCTCGATCATCGAGGCGTGGTTGAGCGCGTCGGAAAACACCACGCAGCCCGGAATGCGGCTGGCGAGCGTGCCGAGCGCGGCCCAGTTGGAGACGTATCCGCTGGTGAACAGCAGCGCGGCTTCCTTGCCATGCAGGTCTGCCAGCTCGCGTTCGAGCTCGACATGATAGTGATTGGTGCCCGAGATATTGCGCGTACCGCCCGCCCCTGCGCCGCATTCGTCGAGCGCCGAGTGCATCGCATCGACCACCACCGGGTGCTGGCCCATGCCAAGGTAGTCGTTCGAACACCACACGGTGACCGGCTGCGTGTCCTCGTCAATAAAGCGAGTCGCCTGCGGAAAATTGCCACGATGGCGCTTGATGTCGGTGAAGACGCGATAGCGCCCCTCCTCGCGAACCGCGTCGAGCTGGTTGGCGAAAAAGGCGTCGTAGTCCATCGGGGAATTCTCCGTCTCGTGCATTATAGCCCCCTCATCGTGTTCACGTGCGCCCGCTTGTCCCGCGCGGCAATAGCCCATCCCCACAGCGCACCATCGCGCAACGGGAGGGCAAAAAGCAGGTGTTCGAGCGCGCCCAGCGCGGCGAGCGCAAACAGCAGGCTGCCCGCGACGGCATCCGCGTCGGGCGCGGCAAGCGCCGCCTCCACGCCAAGCCATGCGGCCAGCGCGATCGTGGCGGCAATGCTGGCGCCTAGGAGGGCGGTGAAGCGGTTGGGGCCGAAATAGCTGGTCAGATAGGCAAGGTGGCGCGGCAGGATGTCCGTGCTGGCATTTGGTACGCCAGCGAAAAGGTTGAGCTTGGCCAGCAACCGCAGCGCAAACAGCAGCGCGAAGACCTGTGCGCCGATCGGATTAGACTGCCCCCACGAGAGTGCGATCAGGATCGCGGCCGTTGCCGCAAGCGCGATTTCGTGATGGATCACCGCACCGGTCGCGAAGCGGAAACGCGCTTTTTCCCCCGCACCTTCAGGGCAGGCATCGCGGCGCGGGCCGGTGACGCCGCCCGTGAGGAAGGCCAACTCGTGCCAGCCCCAGATCGCCAGCGCACCGGCAAAACCCAGCATCGCCCCGTTCGCGCCTTCCATCGACAGCGAGAGGACAACCGCCACCAACCCGGCTGCACCCGCGACCCCAGCGACCAGCAGGCTGCGGGCGAAGGTTTCGCGCGCACGGTTTGCCGCCCAGGCAATCAGCCCGGTTGCGACGAACCACACCGCGATCACCGCCAGCACGGGCAGGACATGATCGGCGAAGCTCACCATGCGGGTTGCAGTCGGACGGTTTGTGGCAAGGCATTCGTGCGGGTCCGGTGGAAATACATGCTGGCGAAGGCAGCGCCCGCACCTGCCATCCCACTGACGCGTTTCATCAGACCGCCAAGGCCGCCTTGCGCCTTGCCAGCATCGATCCGGTCGGCCGCGCGGCGCAGCCCCGCCATCTTCACGCGGAACGCGGGATCGTCGGTTTCCAGCTCGACCGGGAAGACCTGCCGGGCGATCTGGTTGCAGACCGAGAACACCTCGTAATCGTACGCGGTCGGATCGACCCCCAGCGCTTCGTGGAACACCGGGCGATTGTGGTCGCGCACGAACATCGTCGCGTAGACCGACAGCAGGAAGAAACGGATCCACAGCTTGTTTTTGCCACGCAGTAGCTTCGGATCGGACCGCAGCAGCATGGCGAAGGCCTCGCCATGGCGGAATTCGTCGTTGCACCACTCCTCGAACCAGTCGAAGATCGGGTGGAACTTGTGCTGCGGGTTCGCGGCCAGATGCCGGTAGATCGTGATGTAGCGCGCGTAGCCGATCTTTTCCGACAGGTAGACCGCGTAGAAAATGAACTTCGGTTTGAAGAAGGTGTATTTCTTGGTCTTGGTCAGGAAGCCCAGATCGACGCCGATCCCAGCATCCTTCAGGCTCTCGTTGATGAAGCCCGCGTGCCGGCTCTCGTCGCGGGCGAGCAGCTTGAACAGCTGCTTCACGTCCGGGTTCTTCGTCCGCTTCGCGATCTCGGCATAGAGCACGCAGCCGGAAAATTCCGAAGTCATCGAACTGACGAGGAAGTCGGTGAATTCCTTGCGAAGCGCAGGCGGCAGGTTCTCGATCACCCCGGTGAAGCTCTCATTGTGCTTGAAGTGCACCTTGTTGGGATCGCCGATCATCTCTTCGATCAGCGCGTCCCACTCCTCGCGTACCGGTGACACATCTATCGCGTCGAGCGCGTCGAAATCGGTGGTGTAGAAACGCGGGGTCAGCATCGTATCCTGGGTCGCCAGCGCCATCGCCTCTTCGCTGGTCATCGGCTTGTAGGCGTTCATTTGATCCTCCCGGCGTTGAAGCTGACCTCGTAGAGTTCGGTCAGGTCGAAATAGGCGGCGAGACGGGTGAGCCCGCGCCTGACGGGCCCTGCGCGGGTCACGGTGGCGGTGCGTTCGAAAGTTTCGCGGCTGCCGAACGGGATCGAGATCGGCGCGCCATGAACGCGGACCTTGTCGCCCGCCTCCATCGCCACCGTATCGGGCAGTTCCACATGCGCGTGGAAATGCTCGGAGCTTTGCTCGACCAGAATGCGACAGGGAATTTCGAAGGTGCGGCTGCCCATCAGGTGGCCTCCCTTTCCAGCAGCACTGCAAAGGCCGCGCGGTTGTCCTTCCCGAAGGCGTCCAGTTCGCGGGTTTCGCCCGTTGCGGGATCGGTTAGCGTCAGCCCGCCATTGTCCCAGAGGGTGAGCTCGAACGGCGTCGCGGCGTCCAGCCCTTCGCGCTGGCGGACATGCGCAAGGCCGCGCATGGTGGAGCGGATGAAGCCACCGGTGCCCGGCTCGACCCGCGCGATTTCGGTGTCCGTCGCAGCGTCGTAGACCACCACGCCGCCGTCCGCAGCGTCCTGAAAATGCAGGCTCCGGCTGCTAGCCATCTGCGTCCCCGCAGCCGTCCGCGAAATCTCGGGCACGGCGTCGCGCCCGACCAACCCGAAGCTGACCGAGGATGCGAGCGCGAGCGCCAGTCCCGCCACCGCCGCCAGCGCAATCAAGGGTGCCTTGGGAGAGGGTTCGAAGTGGTCGTGATGCAGGCTCATGCCAGTGCGCCCTCGATAGTCGGTGCCGGTGCCGACGGAGCGGCGATGGCGCCGGGTCGTTCGATCCGGTTATGCGCCGCCACCGCTTTTGCCAGCCGTTCGGCCACGGTCGCGGCGTCGGCAAGCCCGCGCATCATCGGCTGCGGATGGCTGAAGCGCCACGGGCGGGCGTGCGGCCACAGCAGCAGATAGCCGAGCGAATGCCCGCCGATTACTTCGAGCGCGATCTCGCCATAGCCGTGCCCGCGATCGGCCAGGTCCGCCGCGCCGATCTTCGCGAGCGGCAGATTGATCGTCTTCTCGATCGCCATTCCGACATGCAGGATTATCCGCCGATCGGTCAGGATATAGCGCGTCGTGCGTGCCGATACGAAAGCGATGGCGGAGAGGATCGCCATAACCGCCGCCCCCGCGAGCAGCGTTAGCGCAGCACCGCCCAGCCCCCCGCCGAACAGGATGGCGATCGCCGCGAGCAGCGCGAAATAACCGGCGATGACCGGGGTCCGGAACGCCGTGCGAGCGAGCACCATCGCATCGGGCGCACCCTGCCACAGCACCGCCTCGTCTGCCTGCGGACGCCACAAGGTCTCGGCCTGCGAAGCGCTCAGTAGGGGGCCCCTGCCCTCGCTCATAGCAGCGGCTCCTGTCTTTCAGGCGTTGCATACAGATAGCCGCCACCGAAATAGGCGACGATCCGCTCTTCCTCGTAGAAAGTGATCCGGTCGGGCGCCGCGGGTGTCGGAGCGCCGGCGAACTGAGCGGCCAGCAGCGCGTCGATAGTGATGGTCCCGAGCCTCTTGCTGACCAGTGCCATCGGCATCGGCGCTAGCACGTTGACACCGCCGGAGGTGGTGATCGCCAGATAGCGGATGACGTGCTCCGACCGGTCGATCCAGACTTCGCTCACCGTGCCCGCGACTTGGCCATCGGCCCCCAGCACTGTCATTCCGATCGGGTTGGGATCGCGCGTAGCGATTGTGATCTCTGCCTCGAGGCTCAAGGGAACAATCCTCGGTTCGCCGTGCGCGGTGACATCGGGCACATTCTTGCGGTTGGCCCATGAGGCCGGGCCAATTCCGTCCAGCAGCGGATCGCCGGTCGGCACATAGGGTGCGCCACTGGCGCCGAAAGAGCGCCTGGCCGGAAGGTCGACCCGCTCACGGGCACCGTTTTCCGGAGTCGACGAGCCATGCCCGTGCGGCAGCCTGAAGGTCTTGGGTGTCGCGCGGCTGAGCGGCCCGCCGTAGCTTTCGATCAGGCCGGTCGCCTCGTCCTCCAGCGGATAGCCTTCGCGCCGGTCTTCGCGGCGCAGGTAGAAAATCAGGCCGACGAAAAACAGCACGAAGGCGAAGAACACGAGCTGGGTGATATCGAGCGAACCCACGATATGTGAATCGATCATTTGCGCTCTCCTTGCGTGGCGGTCATGTCGGGAACTCGCGCAGTCCGAAGGAACCCGCGATGGGCTGCGTGCCGCCGATATCCCGACGACGCGCGACGAGCGGGCCGAGCGCCACGAGCGCAGCCAGCAAGAGGACGATTTCGATGATGTAGACGCCGGCATACCCGGCGGCTGGGGTGTTGAGCGCACCCGACAGCCCCCCCGACGATGCAGTATGCGACAATGCGTCGCGCAGGCCGCCACCGATGGCGATGGCGACCCCGGCGCAGCTCGCCTGCACCGCGCCCCATGCGCCCAGCGCCAGCCCGGCACCCTCGCCGCGCGCGCGAACCATCGTTTCGGTAAGCGTACCGACCGAAAACAGGCCGAGGCCGAAGCCGATGGCGAAGGCTCCGGCAAACAGCAGCAGGACCGATGCGAATGGCGCGGCGAACAGCACCAGCAGGAAAGCGGTGATCCCGGCGACCAGCCCCACGCCCGCCAGCCGCAACGGGTCTCCGCCGTGCGAAAGGCTGCGCCCGGCAAGGCAGAAACCCATCAGCGCTCCCCCGGCCCACGCGCCGGTCAGCATGGTCGTGCTGCCGACCGACAGGCCCAGGATCTCTCCGCCGTAGGGCTCGAGCAACGCGTCCTGCATCGCAAAGGCGGCCGCGCCGATGCCGATTGCGGCCAGCAGG
The DNA here is from genome assembly GCA_002729695.1 of Citromicrobium sp. Taxonomy (GTDB): domain Bacteria; phylum Pseudomonadota; class Alphaproteobacteria; order Sphingomonadales; family Sphingomonadaceae; genus Alteriqipengyuania. The sequence continues at coordinate 23,071 of PBYQ01000020.1, forward strand.
CGGGCGGTGCGTTCTTCGGCAACGAAGGCCCGCCACAGCGTCATGAAGCTGGGCCCATCAGGGTCAGATGCCGTGCGCAAGGTACCGCGCGGCTCCTGCTTCCACAACGCGACGATGTTGAGAACGAGCGTCAGCGCCGCCGCGCCCTGGATCACCTGCACCAGCCGGGTTGGCGAGAAATCGACCAGCAGCGATCCGATCACCAGTGCGGCCAGCATCGTGCCAGCCAGCAGCATGACATAGAGCAGCGCGACCGCGCGCGGGCGCTTGTCTTCGGTGGCAAGATCGGTCGCCAGCGCCAGCCCGGCGGTCTGCGTGGTATGCAGCCCCAGCCCGGTCAGCAGAAAGGCCAAGGCGCTGATCGCGATGCCAAGCGCGACGTGATCGGGACCGGACAGCAGCAGCAGCGCGAAAGGCATGATCGACAGCCCGCCGAACTGCATCATCGTGCCGAACCAGATATAGGGCACCCGCCGCCACCCGAGCACCGAGCGATGCGTGTCCGACTTGTGACCGATCAGCGCACGCAGCGGTGCTACCAGCAGCGGGATCGCGATGATCGTGGCGACCAGCCCGGCGGGGATCGACAGCTCGACGATCATCACCCGGTTCAGCGTGCCGGTCAGCAACCCCGCCGCCATCCCCACGCTCACCTGAAACAGCGCCAGCCGCAAAAGGCGCGACAGCGGCAGCTCTGCACTCGCCGCATCGGCGAAGGGCAGCCACGTCGTGGCCACCTGCATCCACCGGGCAGACAAGGGCGGGCGCTCGCTCATCAGCCGCGCACCAGCTCGATCGCGTGGCTGATATAGAACCCGCTCGAGACGCGTTCGCTGCGGGCGACGCGCCATTCGGGCAGGTCCCGTGCGAGGCGCGCCCGAAGCTGCTCTTCGCCAAGCGGCACCAGCCGAGGCGAGCGGTCGCTGCGTGGGAACAGCTTGCCCGCCTGATACATCGCGAACAGCAGCGGCGTGCGCGGTACGAAGGTGAACAGCATCGACTGAGAAGTGCGCTCGCCCAGCTGCGCCAGCGCCGCAACCAGATCCGCCTCGCGGTAGTGGATCAGCGAATCCATCGCGACGACATGCGCAAACTCGCCCAGCGCCGGGTCGAGCATGTCGCCCGATCGCCACGCGATCTTGCCGTGGCCGAGAAACGAAGGCTCGCGCTTGCGCGCCACCTCGACCAGCCCAGCCGCGACATCCACGCCAGTGACTTCCGCCCCGCGATAGGCCACCTCCACGCTGAAGGCTCCGGTACCGCATCCTGCATCGAGCACGCGCGTGCGCCGAAGGTCTTGCGGCAACCAGGATAGCAGCGTGCCCCGCATCGCATCGCGCCCTACCCGCACCGTGGCGCGCACGCCGCTGACCGGCGCATCCGACGTCAGGTCGATCCACGCCTTCTGCGCGGTGCTGTCGAAATAGGTCGCCAGCCTATCGCGATTGAGATCGTAGGGGGTCGCCCGACCCTGCTGCATTGCGTGACTGGCCATTACTCGAACCCCAGGAAATCGAAGATGTCGCGGTCCTTCATCGCGGTGGCGTCCTGCGGATCGACCCCGTCCCACAGCAATTGCGCCAACCGCAGGTATTCGGCCTGCGCGGCGAGCACCTCGGGGCACTCCTCCATCTCGAACAAAGTGCACTTCTTCAGACGGCTGCGACGGATCGCGTCGAGATCCTGGAAATGCGCCAGCCGCTGCATTCCGATCTCGTCGCAGAAGCGGTCAATCTCGTCGGTCTCGCGGCTCCGATTGGCGACCACCCCGGCGAGGCGGACATCGTAGTTCTTGGCCTTCGCGCCAATCGCGGCGACGATCCGGTTCATCGCGAAGATCGAGTCGAAATCGTTGGCGGCTACCACCAGCGCGCGCTCGGCATGTTGCAACGGCGCGGCGAACCCGCCGCACACGACGTCGCCCAGCACGTCGAAGATCACCACATCCGTGTCTTCGAGCAGGTGGTGCTGCTTGAGCAGCTTGACCGTCTGCCCGACCACGTAACCACCGCAGCCGGTGCCCGCGGGCGGACCGCCAGCCTCGACGCACATCACGCCGTTATAGCCTTCGAACATGAAGTCCTCGGTCCGCAACTCCTCGCTGTGGAACTCGACCTTCTCCAGCGCATCGATCACCGTCGGCATCAGCTTCTTGGTCAGCGTGAAGGTGCTGTCGTGCTTGGGATCGCAGCCGATCTGCAGCACCCGGTGGCCGAGCTTGGAGAAGGCGGCGGAAAGGTTGGACGAGGTGGTCGACTTGCCGATCCCGCCCTTGCCGTAGACCGCAAAAACCTTCGCGCCCTTGATCTTGTCGCTCGGATCGAGCTGGACCTGGACGGAGCCGTCGCCGTCGGGCGGAGCAATTGTCGCGGCGTCTAGCATCATAGTCTCCTCATTCGGCCGCGACCACGCCTTCGAGCCGATCTTCGAGATCGTCGCTCGCCGCGCGCAGGGCTGCCAGTGTGTCGTCGTCGGGTTCCCAGAGCTTGCGCTCGCAGGCTTCGAGCAGGCGGTTCGCCACCCGCGCGGATGATTTCGGGTTGAGCGCGGAAAGCCGCGCGCGCATCGCGTCGTCGAGCACGAAGGTCTCGCTGATCTGCTGGTAAACCCACGGCTTCACATCGCCGGTCGTTGCCGACCAGCCGAGCGTGTTGGTCACGTGGTTCTCGACATGGCGCACGCCTTCGAAGCCGTGCTTGAGCATGCCTTCGTACCACTTGGGGTTGAGCGTGCGGGTGCGCGTTTCGAGGTCGATCTGTTCGCCCAGAGTGCGCACCTTCGCCGCCCCATGCGTCGCGTCGAGGATATAGACCGGCGCTTCCTCGCCACCCTTGGCGCGCGCGATGGCGCGGTTCATGCCGCCGAGGCCATCGACATACTGGTCGAGATCGGTGATCCCGACTTCGACGCTCTCGAGGTTCTGGTAGGTGAAATCGACAGATGCGAGCGCGGAGGCGAACAGTTCGCGGCGCTGCACCGGCGCGCCCTTGGGACCGTAGGCATAGCCTTTGTGCGTCTCGAACGCGTTGGCCAGCTCGTCCGGGTCGGTCCATACGCCGCCGTCGATCAGCTGGTTGACGTTGGCGCCATAGGCACCCTCGGCATTGGAGAAGACGCGCAGGCTGGCGGTTTCGAGGTCGCAGCCATGCGCCTCGGCGAATGCCAGGCTGTGCTTGCGGACATAGTTCTGCTCGACCGGCTCGTCGGCGATGGTCGCCAGCCAGGCGGCTTCGGCGAGCATCCGGGTCTGGAGCGGGAGCAGGTCGCGGAAGATGCCCGAGAGCGTGGCGACAACATCGATCCGCGCGCGGCCCAGCTCGTCGAGCGGGATCAGTTCCGCCCCGCTCAACCGGCCATAGGAATCAAGCCGGGGACGCGCGCCGATCAGCGCCATCGCCTGCGCGAGCTGCGTGCCCTCGCTCTTGAGGTTGTCGGTGCCCCACAGCACCATCGCGATGCTCTCGGGCGCTTTGTCTTGCGTCGCACGGTGGCGGGCGAGCAGCTGCTCGGCCTGCCGCGCGCCTTCGGCAACCGCAAAGCTGCTGGGGATGCGGAAGGGATCGAACCCGTGGATGTTGCGTCCGGTGGGGAGCACTTCGGGATTGCGCAGCACGTCCCCGCCCGGCGTCGGCAGCACGTAGCCACCGTCGAGCGCGTGAATCAGCGCCGACATCTCGTCGTTCGCGTCGAGCTTGGCGGCCAGCGCATCGCGATCCGCTTCAGGGTCCGCATCCGCCATGGCGTTCAGGAAACCGTCGCGCTCCTCGCCTACCGGGTTCGCGCCGAAGACGTGCAACCCGTGCGGGATCGGCGCGCGCTCCAGCTCATACAAGCGACCCGACAGGTCCTCGATCTCGCCTAACTCGATGTCGAGCGTGTCGCAGGCATCGGCGATCATCGCCTCAACCGAAGCGCGTTCCTCACCGTCGGTCGAGGCGCGCCAGCGCTCGGTCAGCGCCTTGAGGTCGGCAAAGCCCTTGTAGAGGCCCGCCTCGGCCAGCGGCGGGGTGAGGTAGCTGACCAGCGTGGCCGAAGCGCGCCGCTTGGCGAGAATTCCCTCGGATGGGTTGTTGGCGGCGTAGAGGTTGAAGTTGGGCAAATCGCCCAGCAGCCGCTCGGGCCAGCAATCGCCGCTCAGCCCCGACTGCTTGCCGGGCATGAATTCGAGCGCGCCGTGGGTGCCGAAATGCAGCACGGCATCCGCGCCGAAGTCCCGCCGGATCCAGCGGTAGAAGGCGGAGAAGGCGTGCGTCGGCGCGAAGCCGCCTTCGAACAGCAGCCGCATCGGATCGCCCTCGTACCCGAATGCAGGCTGCACGCCGACAAAGACGTTGCCCAGCTCGATGCCGTAGATGTGGATCGCCGAGCCATCGGCCTGCTGCTTGCCCGGCGCGGGGCCCCACTGCGCTTCGATCTCTTTCAGATGCGGCTCGGCGCGGACATGCTCGTCCGCCAGGATGCGCACGGCGACATTGGCGTCGGCGCAGAACATATCCGCATTGCCGTGCAGCACCGCATCGCGCAGCGCCTCGATGCTCTCGGGCACGTCGACCGCGTAGCCCTCGGCGGACAGTCGGAGCAGCGTGGCGTGGAGCGACTCGAACACTGCGAGGTGCGCGGCAGTGCCGGTTGCGCCCGAATTGGGCGGAAAGTTGAAGATGACTATGGCGAGCTTGCGTTGCGCCCTCTCTGACTTGCGCAGCGTGACCAGCTTGGCGGTCTTCGCTGCAAGTGCCGCAGCGCGTTCGGGATGGCCGCGCATTGCCCGCACCGGGCCTTCGGCATCGTCGCTGCGACCGCCGAACAGGCTCGGCGCGATGGCACCGTCCAGCTCGGGGATCGCGACCATCATCGTGGTTTCGAGCGGCAGCAGGCCCAGCCGGCCCTCAGCCCAGGATTCAAGCGACTGGAACTCGATCGGGTGCGCGGCGATGTAGGGCAGGTCGAGACCGGAGAGCGTTTCCACCGCCGCCGCCGTGTCGTTGTAGGCGGGCCCGCCGACCAGCGAGAAGCCTGTCAGGTTGACAATCGCATCGACCGTCGGCTTCCCGTCCTTCACGAAAAAGGTCTCGATCGCCGGGCGCGCGTCGAGCCCTGCGGCAAAGGCCGGCACCACCTCCAGCCCCGCAGCCTCCATCGCGGAGATCACGCCATCGTAATGCGCGGTGTCGCGGCCCAGCAGGTAGGAGCGCAGCATCAGCAGCCCGACCCGGCCATGCGCGCCATTGAGACGCGGCAGCAGGCGCGCGCTTTCCGAAATCAGCTGGTCGGTGCGCGGGTGGTAGACGCCCACCTCGGGGTATTCGAGGGGCGCGTTGGCACCGGTCGCGCCGCGCCGCGCCTCGCGCTCGCCAGCCACATAACGGTCGATCAGCGCGCGCACCATCGCGACCACGTTGTCGTCCGATCCGGCGAGCCAGTATTGCAGCGTGAGGAAATAGGCGCGCACATCCTGCGCGGTGCCTGGAATGAACCTGAGGATCTTGGGCAGGCGGCGCAGCATCTTCATCTGCCCCGCACCCGAGTTGGCCCCCGGCCTGCCCGACCCGCGCAGCTTCTTGAGCAACGCGAGCGGACCCTTGGCGGGCGCATCCATGCGATAACCGCCCATGCGGGTCAGCCTGACGACCTCGCCCGCCGACATCAGGCCCAGCATTGCGTCGCACTCTTCGCGGCGCGCCTCGAGCGCGGGCATGATCGCGCGCACGTGGTCGTCGAGGAACAGCATCGTCGCGATGACGATGTCGGCCTGTGCGACATCCTTTTCGGCTTGTTCAAGCGATCCGGGCACCCGATCCCAGTCAGACGCGGCGTGCAGCGCGATCGCGATATTCTCGACCGCCAGCCGCTCGCTCGCGCGTTCGACCGCACCCTTGAGGTGGTTGTCGAGCGTCACGATCACGACGCGCGTCTGGGGGAGCGCGCTAGCGGGCATAATGCGCCTTCGCGTCGTAGAGCGTTTCGAGGTCAATCGCGGCGCGGCCCTGCTCGGCGGCGAAGCTCTCCGTGTTCCGGCGCGCCTTGCCGCGCACGAAGAATGGGATCTTCTTCAGTTCGGCCTCGGCCTCGGCGGTCCAGATTGAATTCTCTCCGTCACCCCGAACTTGTTTCGGGGTCCAGTCTTCTTCCTGGTTTGGCGTATCGGGTTGCGGACTGGATGCCGAAACGAGTTCGGCATGACGAATGGGCTGGCTCGGTGCGTGAGCGTGCAGATGGCTCGCCCCGGCATCGTCGGAGAACTCGAAGTCCTCGCGGAACATGGTCAGCAGGTGCTCTTCGAGCCCCATCACCAGCGGATGCACCCAAGTATCGAACAGCACGTTCGCGCCCTCGAACCCCATCTGCGGGCTGTGGCGCGCGGGGAAATCCTGCACGTGGACCGGGGCCGAGATGACCGCGCAAGGGACGCCCTGCCGCTTGGCGATGTGGCGCTCCATCTGCGTGCCGAGCACCAGTTCGGGCGCGGCGGCGGCGATCGCGTCTTCAACCTCGAGATGATCGTCGGTGATCAGCGGTTCGACACCGTAGAGCTTCGCGGCATCGCGCACCTCGCGGGCGAATTCGCGGTTGTAGCAGCCGAGCCCGACGACCTCGAAGCCCAGTTCCTCGTGCGCGACCCGTGCTGCGGCAACCGCGTGGGTCGCATCGCCGAACACGAACACGCGCTTGCCCGTGAGGTAGGTCGAGTCGACCGAGCGGCTCCACCACGGCATGCGCGACTCGCCGTCTTCCAGCGCAGGCTCGGGATCGACTTCGGCGAGCGCTGCAACCTCGGCGATGAACTCACGGGTTGCGCCAACGCCGATAGGGATGTTCTTGGTTCGTGGCTGCTTGAACTCGCGCTCCAGCCAGCGGGCGGCGCTGTCGCCGATTTCGGGGTAGAGCACGATGTTGAAGTCCGCCGCGCCGATCCGGGCAATGTCGGCGGGCGAGGCACCCAGCGGCGCGACGCAGTTCACCTCGATGCCGAGCGTGTCGAGAATGCCGCGCACCTCGCGCACATCGTCGCGGTGTCGGAAGCCGAGCGCTGCGGGGCCGAGGATATTGACCAGCGGCCTGCGGGCTTCACGCGGCGCGGGGCGCACGCCGCGGTCGGCCAGATGGCGCACGATCTGGTAGAAGGTTTCGCCCGCGCCCCAGTTCTCCTTGCGCGAATAGCTCGGCAGTTCGAGCGGGACGACCGGGCACGGCAGGCGCATCGCCTCGGCGATTCCGGCAGGATCGTCCTGGATCAGCTCGGCGGTGCATGACGAGCCCACCAGCATCACCTGCGGGTCAAACCGCGAATAGGCATCGCGCGCCGCGCGCTGGAACAGGTCGGCGGTATCCTTGCCCAGATCACGCGCCTGGAAGGTGGTGTAGGTGACCGGCGGGCGTGCATCCCGCCGCTCGATCATCGTGAACAGAAGGTCCGCGTAGGTGTCGCCCTGCGGCGCGTGGAGCAGGTAGTGGACTCCGCGCATGGCTGTCGCGACCCGCATCGCGCCGACATGAGGAGGCCCCTCGTAGGTCCAGACCGACAGCTGCACCGCTACACCTGCAACACGTCGCGGCGGCGCAGCGGGCGCGCAAAGAGTTCGGCGAGGTCGCCCGCCTGTTCGAACCCGTGAATCGGCGAGAAGACCAGCTCGATCGCCCACTTGGTGGAGAGTCCTTCCGCCTCCAGCGGATTGGCGAGGCCGAGGCCGCACACGGTCAGGTCGGGCCGGTCGGCGCGCACCCGGTCGAGCTGCCTGTCGACATCCTGCCCCTCGCTGATGCGCGTGCTTTCAGGCAATTGATCCAGATCGCGCGCGACCAGCTTGCGGTTGAGATAGGGCGTGCCGACCTCGACCGGCTCCATGCCCAGTTCGGTGGCGAAAAAGCGCGCCAGCGGCACCTCCAACTGCGAGTCGGGCAGGAAGCTGATCCGCTTGCCCGCCAGCTTCTCGCGGTGATGTTCGAGAGCGCGCTTGGCCCGCTCGCGACCCGGCGCGATTACTGAGTTGGCGTGCATCTCGTCGATCCCGAAGGCCTGCGCCGCCGCCTTGAGCCAGGCGGTGGTGCCCTCGGCACCGAATGGGAACGGCGCGTCGATCCGCTGCGCGCCACGCGCCTCGAGCGCCTGCGCTGTTTCGCCAAGGAAGGGCTGCGCGAGCAGGACGCGGCTGTTTAGGCCGACAGCGGGAAGACCATCCGCCGTGCGTGCGGGCAGCACGCCGACGTTCTCGATCCCAAGTTGCGCGAAGAGGCGCAGGAACTGGTCTTCGACAATGTCCGGCAGTGAACCGACCAGCAGCAGCTGCGGCGCTGCATCGGGTGCGCTTGCGGGCATGACCGGGACCAGCGAGGCAAGGCACGCATCCTCGCCTTCGGTGAAGGTCGTTTCGATTCCGCTGCCCGAATAGTTCAGGATGCGGACCTGGCCTGCGTGCTTCGCGCCGAGTCGCTCGGCGGCTTTGCCGAGGTCCAGCTTGATCACTTCGGACGGACACGAGCCGACGAGGAACAGCTGCTTTATCTCGGGACGCCGCGCGAGCAGCCGGTCGACCACCCGGTCCAGCTCTTCGTGGCAATCGGCCATGCCGGCCAGATCGCGTTCCTCGATGATCGCAGTGGCAAAGCGCGGTTCGGCGAAGATCATTACGCCTGCCGCCGATTGCAGCAGATGCGCGCAGGTGCGCGAGCCGACCACGAGGAAGAAGGCGTCCTGCATCTTGCGGTGCAGCCAGACGATCCCGGTCAGCCCGCAGAACACTTCGCGTTGCCCGCGCTCTCTGAGAACAGGGGCGCGCAGCACCTCTCGTTCGGAGGGAGCCGAGCAGCCGCTTTCGGCGGGGAGCGAGAATGCGTCGGCCTTCATGCCGGCACCGCGATCGCCTGAGCGGCAGGCTGGCTCGCGAGTCGCGCCGCGCGCAGCTTGAGCAGGAATTGCCCGGCGTTGATGACGTAAGCGGCATAGCCCGCGAGCGCGACCAACAGGCGCGACTCGACACTGCCCATCCCGCCGAACAGCATCACCAGGTAGGCCGTGTGCAGGCCGATCACGACCATGCTGAACAGGTCTTCCCAGAAGAAGGCCCGCGCAAACAGCCATTTGCCGAACACGACCTTCTCCCAGATCGAGCCAGTGATCATGATCGCATAGAGCGCGAAAGTCTTGGCGAGGATGGAAAGGTCGGCGGCAAACGCGCCCTCCCCGGTCACCAGCGTGCGCAGGACCAGCGCGAGGCTGATCAGGAAGATCGCGAACTGCACCGGGGCGAGGATGCCCTGAACGATCGTCCACACGCTCGAGTCGCGCCGAGCGCGCTCTTCCGGGGTGTATAGCATCGGCCCGCCATTGCCCGGCGAGCCCTGCAGCGTCGCGCCTGCTTCCTGGTGAACCTCGATAGCCATTGGGTCGCTGGCGACCTCCTCTCAGGGCCAATGACTACGCCCCCGATAGCGCGAGTGTCAATCTACGATGACGACAAGTTAGTTAGACACCTCATCGTTTGCCAAATCTTTATCGGAGGCGTACGCTTCGGAAAGTTCGGGCGGAGTCGCATCCAACAACGCATGCCTGAATCGACGCAATCCGCGCCGCTACCAGACTGGGAGAGTCTGACATGGCATCGGTATTTGAGGTGGGATCAAGTGCCCTTCGCCACATCATCGCGAACCCACTGGGCACGCGAAGGCGATCGCACGAGAACGACGCGCGCGAGCTGGCGGACATTGTCGAGCATCACATGATCCCCCGGCTGATGCTCGCCCATTCGCGTGAGAAGACCTCCCCCCTCGTCGAAGACCTTGGCCCCCTGTCGCCGAAATTTGCGGACGAATTCGCAATAAATCTGCTGGACTGGGACGCCGACCGGGCGCTGCGCGAGGTCGAGGGCCTGGTGAAACACGGTTACGGCATTCAGGCGATCTTCCTCGACCTGCTTGCCCCCGCCGCCCGCAAGCTTGGCGCGCTGTGGGAAGAGGACCGTTGCGACTTTGTCGAAGTCACCATGGGACTGTGGCGATTACAGGAAGTCATGCGCGAAATCGCTTCGCGCGCGCCGCCGATCGAACGCTCTCTGCGCGGACCGGCACGCGCTCTGTTCTCCCCCATGCCGGGCGACCAGCACGGGTTCGGTGCGCTCATGATCGACGAAGTATTTGCGCGTGCAGGCTGGGAGAGCGAAGCGCTGATCGATCCACAGAGGCGCGAACTGCTGACCGTGATTTCCCAGAAATCCTTCGATCTGGTGGGATTGACCATCACCAGCGATTCACCTAGCAGCGCGCTTCAATCCCTGATCCGGGCCATTCGCACCGTATCGGCCAACCCGGCAGCGCGCGTTATGATCGGCGGCCGGATGGTCAACGCACACCCCGAAATCGCGGAGGAAGTCGGCGCCGACGGTACGGCGAAGGATGCTTTCGAAGCGCTCGGAGTGGCGGAGCAGATGATCGCCGGAACGGGACTACACCTTAACCCCGCACCCTAAGGGGGCGAGTATGCTGACGAGAAAGCAAGGCAGCCCTGCAGACAGGTCGTTCGGCGATTCCGCCGGGCTTTTCGGCTCTCTCAATTCCGAAGCGGCGCAGCGACTGGCTGTGGCGGCGGGCGACATTGCGCTGGTGCTGGACGATACCGGCGACATCCTGGACGCATCTTTCGACGCCCGCGAATTTCCCGACTTCGGCGATTGGGTGGGGGCCAACTGGCTGGAGACCGTAACGATCGAGAGCCGCCCCAAGATCATGGAAATGCTCGCTGCAGCCCGCAAGGGCGAGCCGCATCGTTGGCGCCAGGTGAACCACCCGTCGACCGATGGCGACGTGCCGCTGCGCTACACGCTGGTCCAGTTGGGCGACGGACGCCATCTCGCGCTGGGACGCGACCTGCGCGATGTGGCCCGCACGCAGCAACGACTCCTGCAGGTCCAGCAGGCGCTGGAACGCGATTATATGCGCATGCGCCAGCTCGAAGCGCGCTATCGCATGCTGTTCGAACGGTCGCGCGAAGCGGTGCTGATCGTCGAAGCCGACAGCCACCGTATTCGCGAGGCGAACCCGGCTGCATACCAGCTGGCCGGCGCGCGGGCGGACAGCCTGCAGGGCAAGAAGTTGGGCGGCCTGTTCGACGGCGCATCGCGCGACCGGCTGACCACGCAGCTCGGCTCCGCATTGGGATCGGACACGGCAACACCTATCAGGGCAACGCTCGCCAAAGGCGGTCGCGAGGCGCAGGTTGCCGCCACCGGCTTCAGTCAGAATCGGCGGCAATATCTCCTGCTGATCATCACTCCCGCGGACGAACGCCCCCTGAGCGACGAGCGGCCGCTTGCCGAGATCATCGAGTCCATGCCCGACGCCTTCGTAGTGGCGGACGAGCAGATGCACATCCTGAACGTCAACGCGGCCTTTGTGGAAATGGTCGACGCGGCGAGTGAAGAACAGCTCAGCGGTCGGTCGCTGTCGCGCCTGCTCGGTCGGCCTGGCATCGATCTCGATCTGATCGCGAACCAGATCGAGAAGGACGGGGTCGCGCGCAACGTCACCAGCGTCGTTCGCAATCTGAGCGGCACGTCCGAAGAACCGGTCGAGATTTCTGCCGTGTCTGCGGGCGAAGAGACGCGGCGCTTCGGCTTCGTTATTCGCCCGGTCGGACGGCGCTTGCGCGAGGTCACCACCGGCGGGGAAGACCTGCCGCGCTCGGTCGACGAACTGACCGATCTGGTGGGCCGGATGCCGCTCAAGGATATCGTGCGCGAGAGCACCGATCTGATCGAGCGCCTGTGTATCGAGGCGGCGCTGGTCTACACCTCGGACAATCGCGCATCGGCTGCCGAAATCCTCGGCCTGAGCCGCCAGAGCCTGTATTCTAAACTCAACCGGTACGGGCTCGGCAAGCAGGGCGAGGAAGCAGAGTAATCCCTGCCTGACAAAGTGACTGTCAAAATGGTTTGACGGGGTCTGCTGGCAGGCATAGGCTGCCGGTCATGAATCGTTCGGCGCTCTCACTCGGAACGTCGCCGCCGCCAGCGGCTCGCGACGCCCTTGCGCTGCTCAAACCGATCCCCTGGTTCCCGCCGATGTGGGCCTTTGCGGTCGGCGTCGTCTCCTCCGGAGCCGCCATCGACGGTCGCTGGTTGCTGGTGGGGCTCGGCGTCCTGCTCGCCGGGCCGATGGTGTGTGGAACGAGCCAGGCGGTCAACGACTGGTTCGACCGGCATGTCGATGCCATCAACGAACCCGACCGCCCGATACCATCGGGCCGCGTGGCGGGCCGATGGGGTCTCTACATCGCCATCATCGGCACGTAGCTGTCGCTCCTCGTCGCAGCGGCGCTCGGGCCGCTGGTGCTCGCTGCCGCCGCGATCGGCCTCGCCCTCGCCTGGGCTTACAGCGCCCCGCCCTTCCGCCTGAAAGTCAGCGGCTGGTGGGGCCCGGCGGTTGTCGGGCTGACTTACGAGGGGCTGAGCTGGTTCACCGGCGCGGCAGTTATGCTCGGCGCGATGCCGTCGATGCAGGTGCTGGCGATCCTGCTGCTCTATTCGATCGGTGCGCACGGGATCATGACCCTCAACGATTTCAAGGCGGTCGAGGGAGACCGCGCGACCGGGCTCCGCTCGCTCCCCGTCACCATGGGCGTGCGCAATGCCAGCCTGCTGGCCTGTGCGGTCATGGGGGGCGCGCAGATCCTCGTGGTTGCCCTGCTGCTTATGTGGGGCCAGCTTCTTTCCGCCGCCATCGTCGCGCTGCTGCTTGCCGGACAGGTCGCGCTGATGCCGCGCCTTGTTCGCGACCCCGCAAAGCACGCGCCTTGGTACGGAGCGACCAGCGTGACGCTCTACGTCTTCGGCATGCTCGCAGCGGGCCTCGGCCTTGGAGGCTACTTCGGATGAGCACCGCTGTCGCCCGAGGCTTCGGCTGGATTGCCATTGTGCGGCTCGGGCTGGTGCAGGCCGCAATCGGCGCAATCGTGATGCTCGCCACCTCGCTGCTCAACCGGGTCATGGTGGTCGAATACGCGCTCGCCGCGGCGATACCCGCAGGGCTGGTTGCCTGGCACTATGCCGTCCAGCTCGCCCGCCCCCTCTGGGGTCACGGGTCGGACCGGGGGCGCAAGCGGACACCGTGGATCGGCGGCGGCATGGCGGTGCTGGCTGGCGGGGCCCTGTTGGCGGTGCGGGCAACCACGCTGATGCCCGGAAGCGCCCTTGTCGGCGGCGTTCTTGCGGTCGCCGCATTCGCGATGATCGGCTTTGGCGTGGGGGCTGCGGGTACCTCGATGCTCGCCCTTCTCGCTTCCGGCGTCAGGCCCGAACGCCGCGCGGCTGCGGCCGCGGTCACATGGACGATGATGATCGCGGGCATCGTGATCGCGGCTGGCGTGGCGGGCGCGCTGCTCGATCCATTCAGCGAAGCGCGGTTGACCGCCGTTGCCGGCAGCATCGCCCTCGCCGCCTTGGGCGTCGCCTTGATTGCGATATGGCGGCTAGAACCCACAAACCCGGTAGATTTCTCCGATAAGCACAGCAGCGATGCGCCCGGTTTTGCCGAAGCTCTGCGCGAGATCATGCAGGAAACCGCCGCGCGGCGGTTCACCGTCCTGATCTTCGTCTCGATGCTCGCCTATTCGATGCAGGACCTGATCCTGGAGCCCTTCGCCGGACTGGTGTTCGGAATGACGCCGGGCGAGTCCACCAGCCTTTCCGGCATGCAACATGGCGGCGTGCTGATCGGCATGATCGTCGCCGGGGTAGGCGGAAGCGCCTTTGCCGGACGATTGCCGACCGATCTCCGGCTCTGGATCGTCGCCGGTTGCGCGGGCTCGGGGCTCGCCCTCGCGGGTCTCGCAATGGCAGCCATCGCAGGGCCCGGCTGGCCGCTCACCGCCAATGTCTTCGCCCTCGGCCTTTGTAACGGCGTCTTCGCGGTTTCCGCGATCGGCGCAATGATGGGTCTGGCGGGCGCAGGTGAGAAAACCCGCGAAGGTGTGCGGATGGGCGTCTGGGGCGCAGCCCAGGCGATCGCCTTCGGCCTCGGCGGCCTGACCGGTGCGCTCGGTGTCGACATTGCGCGGCACCTCGCCGGACAGGACGGCGCGGCCTTCCAGCTGATCTTCGCGATCGAAGCCTGCCTGTTCATCCTCGCCGCCGTGCTTGCCGTGCAGGCGACCATCGGCGCACCCAACGCCAACAGGGGAGTGGCCCGCGCATGAGCGAAACAATCTACGATGCTGTGGTTGTCGGCGGCGGGCCTTCGGGCGCGACGATCGCGACCGACCTCGCCCGCGCTGGCCGCCAGATCCTGCTGCTCGACCGCGCCGGGCGGATCAAGCCGTGCGGTGGGGCCGTGCCGCCACGCCTGCTCGAAGAGTTCGGCATACCGCACAGCCTGCTGGTCGCGCGCGCGCGCGCCGCACGGATGATCGCGCCGTCGGATCGGAAGGTCGACATGCCGGTCGGCGAGATCGGCTATGTCGGCATGGTCGACCGCGACGTTTTCGACGAATGGCTCCGCAAGCGCGCCGCTCAGGTCGGTGCGGAACGGCGCACCGGCACGTTCGAGCGGATCGAGCGGACCGAAGGCGAGGCACCGACGGTCTGTTATCGCGAGGCACGCGGTGGCGATATCAAACGGGTGCGCACGCGGCTGGTGATCGGGGCCGACGGCGCTCGCTCGGCAGTGGCTGCTCAGAACATCGCCGCGGCAGAGCGGATGAAATGCGTGTTCGCCTATCACGAGATCATCGAGTCCCCGCAGGGCACCAGCGACGCGTTCGACGGGGCACGTTGCGACGTGTTCTACCAGGGCCATCTGTCGCCCGATTTCTACGCCTGGGTCTTCCCGCACGGCAAAACCGCCAGCATCGGCGTGGGCAGCGCCAACAAGGGGTTCAGCCTGCGCGGATCGGTTGCCCGGATGCGCGGCGACCTGGGCCTGGATTCCTGCGAAACGATCCGCCGCGAGGGTGCGCCGATCCCGCTGAAACCGCTCAGGCGGTGGGACAATGGCAGCGATGTGATCGTGGCCGGAGATGCGGCAGGCGTAGTCGCTCCGGCGAGCGGCGAAGGCATCTATTACGCAATGATGGGCGGGCGCTGCGTGGCGCAGGCTGCCGATGCGTTTCTGGCTACCGGACAGCCCGCTGCGCTCAGGCAGGCGCGCAAGGCCTTCATGCGTGAGCACGGCAAGGTGTTCTGGATCCTCGGCATGATGCAGCACTTCTGGTATTCGAGCGACAAGCGGCGCGAGCGTTTCGTGACGATGTGCGCCGATCGCGACGTGCAACAGTTGACGTGGGAGGCGTACATGAACAAGCGTCTGGTCCGCGCCAAGCCCGTTGCCCATGCGCGTATCTTCCTGAAGGATTGCGCGCATCTTCTGGGGCTGAGGGCCGCCGCCTGATGGGTCGCAGCTGGGTATTGCCGATGATCGTCGCGGGGTTCGCCGCGCTGGGTATCGCGATGCTCGGCGGGACGATCACCGACCTTGGCCCGTGGTACCAGGGGCTGGAAAAGCCGGACTGGACGCCGCCTAACTACGTCTTCCCGATGGCATGGACGGCGATCTTCGCGCTCGCCGCGATTGCGGCGGTGCGCACGTGGATCGCAGCGCCCAATGCGCGCGCCGCCGACACGGTGGTTGGCCTGTTCGCGCTCAACGGCTTCCTCAATATCCTGTGGAGCCTGATGTTCTTCCGGATGCAGCGGCCCGACTGGGCGTTTGCCGAACTATTGCTGCTTTGGCTCTCGGTCGCGGCACTGATCATGGTGTGCCGCCGTTACTCGCGGTTCGCCGCCGCGGCACTGGTCCCATACATCGTGTGGGTCAGCATTGCGGGCGCGCTCAACTGGAGCATTGTCGAGCTCAACGGCCCCTTCTGACATGGAGGCCCTGTTTGCGAGCGGACACGCGGCCGACATCGTCCTTGCTGTCCTGGCGGCCGAGGCTGTGCTGCTCCGTCTGCGACAATGGGACATCTCCGCCATTCTCGGACTGCTAGGGCCCGCCGCGCTGATCGTGCTGGGTTTGCGCGCCGCTTTGGTGGGGGCTCCGTGGTATTGGGTATCGCTCCCCGTCGCGCTCGCCTTCCCCCTGCACTTGCTCGACCTGCGCAACCGCTCGCGCGACGAACGCAACTAGCGGCGAATAGCAAAAGGGCCCGACCGCAATGGCCGGGCCCCTTTATCATCGCCTTCTGGCGGTGCGGTCAGCTTGGCGCGTAGTGGTGTTCTTGGGCCCACAGGTACCAGTTGTCGACGACGGTGCCCGTCAGCAGGATGCCGATCCCGCCGGTCAGCGTGGTCAGGATCGCGAACCACCACGCCCAGCGGTGGATCGATTCCATCGTGGCGTTGAAGCCCATCGTCCAGCGCCAGAACAGGCCGGCCCGTTCGGCCGCGGTGCCGCGATCGGTGATCTGCTCGATCTCCCGCTCCCCCCCATAGCGGCTGACCGCAAGGATCGTCCCGCCATGCATCGCGAACAGCAGGGCAGAGCCGTACAGGAACGCGATCGAAAGGCAGTGGAACGGGTTGTAGAACAGGTTGCCGTAGGTCAGCGAGAAATTGTTGGTCCAGTCGAGGTGCGGGAAGATGCCGAAGGGCACGGCCTCGGACCAACTGCCCATCAGGCCGGGGCGAATAAAGCCGAGCACCAGGAACAGCCAGATCGCGCTGGCAAAGGCCCAGCACACGTGGAGCCCCATGCCGAGCGCCTTGGCCCGCCGATATGTCCGCAGCCACCACAGCAGGATCGAGATGGTGAGGAAGAACCCGGCGAGGATCCACCAGCCTCCTTCGGCCAGCGGCACGAAGGGCGTAAATCCCCATTCGGGCCCCGGCGGATCGAGCGAGAGCCAGAAGAACTCGCGCACGAAAGCCTGCGGGTCCCAGTTGACCGAGGCCAGCAGGTTGAGCCCGATGATCTCGATCGCGAAGAAGCCGAACAGCAGCGAAGCGAGGCCCAGCCAGCCGAGGTAGATCGGCCCGAACTGCGCCTGCCCCAGCTTGCCGAACCAGTGCGCGTTCCAGTGAAGCGGGATGCGGGCATCGTCGGTTTCGGGCAGGTCGATCCCCATCTCGGGCGGACCGGCAAGCTGAACCTGGGTGAAGATGTTCTGGTAGCGTATCATGACGTCTTCTCCTCAGGACCAGATCGGGATGCTGCGCCACCAGTCCCACCATTCGGGGAAGCTGCCCTGATAGAGCGGCCCCGCCAGGATCATGCACGCTGCGCTCCAGAAGCCGGCATTGAGCGCCAGCAGCAGCCCCAGCCGGTGGATGCCGACGGTGCCGATCGAATAGCCGACGAAGTCGCGGAAGAACGTGTCTTCATATTCGGGCGACTTCACCTCCGTGCCGCGCGGTACGTTCACCGCCGAGAGCACCAGCGATCCGTGCAGCGCAAGCGCGAAGCAGGTAGTGAAGAAGAACGTGATCGCGACCATGTGCAGCGGGTTGTAGTGGAAGTTTGCGTAGGAATAGCCGGTGTTCGACACCCAATCGAGGTGGCTGAAAATGCCATAGGGAAACGCGTTCCCCCAGGCGCCGAGCCATAGCGGGCGGATCACGACGAGCGTTGCATATGCGAATACGGCAAAACTGAAGGCGACCGGGACATGATACCCCATGCCCAGCTTGCGGCAGATCTCTACCTGTCGCAGCGCCCACGAAACGAAAGCGATCAGCGCGCAGACCGTGATGATTTGCCAGTAGCCGCCGGCATTGAGCGGGGCGGCGGCCAGCCCTGCGTCGATGGGTGGCGGATCGATCGAGATCAGCCACGGGTTCCAGGTCGGCCCCTGTGATCCCGCGGCAAAGATCATGAGCGTGCCCAGCAGAGCGCTGATCGCCGCCGTCACGCCGAAAAAGCCCACGTAGAAGGGACCCACCCAGAAATCGAACAGGTCGCCACCGATCAGCGTGCCGCCACGCACGCGGTATTTCCGCTCGAAACTGAGGAGCGCCATAACGTCCATCCTTCCCGTCGCAGGGGCGGGCTTGCAGGTTTATCGAAACTGTTCGGCCGGCCCGCCATCAGAGGCGGTCGCTGCGGGGACGGGAAAGCCCGCCCCCGTCACGTCGGGCGGGTTGCTAGCCCGTCGTTGCCGGGCCTTCGACCGCCGCAGCAGTCGTCGCCGGAGTGGCGCTTGCGCCATCGAGCCAGTTGTACCGATTGGTGCTGAGCAGGATGAAGTGAATCAGCAGCGCGAGCACGAACAGGAACACGAACAGGGCGACGAGCGTCCTGCGCGGATCGAAAATAAGCCAGATTCTCCACATGGCTTGGTTCCTTTTTATGTGGTTTCGGCAAATGCTGCCCGCTGGCGCCTCGATGCGTCAGATGGGCACGTCGGATCGGTCAGAGCCAGGGCTTGTATGCCCACAGCGCAATGTGCGCGAGGACTGCAATGCCCGTGAAACCGATGAAGGAGCCCATGAAAATCTTGTGAAATTCCTTGGCTTCTTCCGGCGTCAGGTAGGTTCGCAGACCGAAGCGATCATCGCCAGGTGTCGGATCGTTCATTGGTCAATCTCCAAACTTGCTGGACAAGGTGGGGCATTGCGGCCCCGGCGGTATCCGCTGGGGCGATGACCCCGGCGAATTTCTGGGCCCGTAGCCGGGCGGATGAAATGAGACGCGCGGCTCATCGCGCTGCCCCTTCGAGCAGGACGTCGGCCAGCCGGTCTGCGGAAACGGTGGTTTCGCCCGCACGTCGCGCCGCGGCTTCGACCGAGTCGCGCATGCGCTTCGCTGCGGAAATGCGGACCAGCACGGGCTGCGCTTCGACGATTTCGTCGAGCCGCTGCTTCGCATCGGCATCCCAGCGGAGTTCGGCCTGCTTGCGCGCCGGGGTCGGGGCGGCCTTGTCCATGTCGGACCCGAGCGGGAGGATGTGGAACAGCGCGTCGAACAGCGCATTGCACACCTCCTGCACGAGATAGGTCGCGCCGGAATATCCCATGAAGGGCGTGCCGGTGTGACGACGGATCGCCGCACCGGGGAAGCTCGCTGCAATGAACTGGCCTTGCGGGCCATGTCCCCTGCCAGCGACCTCCGCCATGTACATCCGCTCGTTATAGGAACCGAACACCACCAGCGGCGGGTTGGCGTAGATCGCCGCGCGCACATCCTCGTTCCTGGGCTTCACCCCAGCGCAGCGCCCGAAGGCAAAGTTGCAAGGCAGCCCCATGTCGTCTTCGAGGAAGTGGCGAATACCGCGCGCGTAGGTTTCGTTGGCGCAGATGCCGAAATTGGCGGTGCCGAAGAAATCCTGCGTGACCGAGCGCCACAGATCCCACAGCGGCTTGATCGTCGTGTGCTTCTCGCGCTCGATGAAGGGTTCGGGGTCGAGCCCCAGCTCCTCACCCAACGCGCGCAGGAAGCTGGTTGTCGAGGAAAGCCCGAAAGGTGCCTGAAAGTAAGGGCGTTCGAGCAGTTCGCACAGGTTGCGGCCATATTCGCGATACATGCACACGTTGGCGCGCGCGTTGGCGAGTTTGCGCATATCGGCGAGATGACTGCCCAGCGGGAAGGACAGATTGACCTCCGCACCGATCCCTTCGATCAAGCGGCGGATCTCGGCGAGGTCGCTCGCCATGTTGAACATGCCGTACGCAGGGCCGATAATGTTGACGAGCGGCTTTTCGCCCTCCTTCAGCGCCTTGGCCGCGGGCATTTTCTTCGGGCCGAATTCGGTCCACAGCCAGCTTAGCGCGCGGTCGGCGCTTTGCCACTGATCCTCGTCGATCGTGCGCGGCAGGAAGCGGCGGATCGTGGTCCCTTCGGGCGTGACCCCGCCGCCGATCATCTCGGCGATCGAGCCCGTGACCACCACCGAGGGAAGTTCGGGGTCGAGCGTCTTCCACGCGCGCTTCATCGCGGCTTCGGTGCCGGTCTTGCCCAGCTCTTCCTCGCCCAGCCCGGTGACGACAATCGGCAATTCGTGCGGCGGCAGCCCGTCGGTGTAGTGGAGCACGCTGGTGACGGGCAGGTTCTCACAGCCCACTGGCCCGTCGATCACGACCTGCAGGCCCTTGATCGCCGTGAAGGCGTATACCGCGCCCCAGTAGCCGCCGGCCCTGTCGTGATCGAGAACCAAGGTCATGCCCCCCCTCCCGAACGACGCGAGATCGCGACGAAAACAAAAGCTCCGTGATCGGGAACGAGGGTCATGATCCCACCGCCTCCGCCGCTTTCAGAGCAGCGGCAGTTTGTGCGGCAAACTTCTTCTTGAACTGCGGGCGATCGACCGGAGTTTCCTGCCAGATGCCCGCATTGTCGTCCGCGCCCACGCCTTCGAAGAAGTCGCGCATCCTGTCGAAGCGCGCCTTGTTGCCGAGCGCGGCGTTGACCACCTGCGCGAGGCTCCCGGCTCCCGCAGGGCCCATCAGCGGGCGCGCCGAAATGAGGTTGGTGAAATAGAGCGCAGGCGTCGCGTTCTGCTTGGCATGCTGCACCACCGGGGTAGTGCCGATGGCCAGATCGGGGCCGAATTCGTCGACCGCCGCGATGTCTTCTTCCAGGCTGGCGCGATAGTTCACGCGCACGCCTTTGGCCTCGAGCCATTCACGGTCGGGATCGGACCAGCGCGTCTTCGGGCAGGCGGTGCCCACGTAAGGCACCTCAGCGCCGCTTTCGATCAGCAGCCGTGCGACGAGCAGTTCGGAACCCTCGTAGCCAGAGACGGTGATCCGGCCCTTGATCGGCATCCCGGCCAGTGCGCCGTCGATCGCGGGCAGGAACGCATTCTTGGCCGCGTCCACCTTGTCCCGCGCAACACCGCAGGCCGCGCCGATGGCATCGAGCCAGGCAGCCGTGCCGTCGCGCCCGACCGGCGCGGAGCCGACCACCGGGCGACCCGCCGCCTCGAACTCGCGCACGCTCGCGGTGTAGAAGGGGTGGATCGCGCCCACGACAGCGCAATCGAGCGCGCTGTACAATTCGCGCCACTCGCGCGTCGGAACGACCGGACCGGCTGCGAGCCCCAGCGGCTCCAGCATCATGCCGATCCCTACCGGATCCGCGGGGAACATCTCACCCAGCAACGCAACGGTTGGCCGGTCAGAAATCGGACCTTCAGGCCGCGCGACAGGGCCTTCCTCGGCCTCCTCGCGTGCATATTTGAGCATCGCGCCTGCGAGCACGTCCTTGGCCTCGGCATGCGTCGGTATGCCGAATCCCGGCACGTCGATGCCGATAATCCGCACGCCGTTGATCTGGTCGGGCAGCAGCCGCAGCGGCACGCCGCTGGCGGTGGGCACGCAAAGGTTGGTGACGATGATCGTGTCGTATTGCGCGGGGTCGGCGAGCTGCTCGACCGCTTCCTTGATATCCTCGAACAGCTTGCCGGTGACGAGCGTCTCGGAGCTGAAAGGCACGTAGCCGACCGTCCGCCGTGCGCCGTAGAAATGGCTGGTGAAGGTGAGGCCGTAAACGCAGCACGCGCTGCCTGAGAGCACCGTCGCAGTGCGCTTCATCCGCAGACCGACGCGCAGGCTCCCGAAAGCGGGGCACATGCTCTGCGGCTGGTCGTGGGGGCCCTGTTTGCGCTCATCCAGCGGGTAGTCGCGCGCGTACTGATCGAGCAGCTCACTCTGGCCCGCCTGCCTGGCGGCCTCGCGCATGGTGTCCGTACTCGAACAGCCGCCCGCCTCCGGCGCGCCGAGGTCCAGCGTGTCGCGTGTGCGAGCGGCGGTCACTGGATCCTGGAGGGGGAGGATCAGTCGCGCCTCAAACCTCATCGTACACCACCTCGAGGCTCGGCTTGGGCTCGAACGAGCCGCCGCGCATGTCCGCCTGGGTCGCCGGGATCAGCTGGACGTTGCCGCCGGTATCCTCCGGGCTGAAGAGGTCGAGCAGGCCATCCCCTTCGAGCGGCGTCGGGCGCTGCGGCGGGGCATTGGCGACGTTGATCGCCAGCTCTTCGAAAAGCGGAGCCCATTCGCCGCCGGGCTTGCCGATGATCTGGTAATTTGCCGACTTGCGCCGGATTTCCTCGTTCGCGGGGATCGCGCACAGCACCGGGATGTCGACCGCCTTGGCAAAGGCCTGCGCTTCGCCCGTGCCGTCGTCCTTGTTCACGATCATGCCCGCGACGCCGACATTGCCGCCCATCGAGCGGAAATATTCGACCGCCTTGCACACATTGTTGGCGACGTAGAGCGATTGCAGGTCGTTCGACCCGACGACGATCACCTTCTGGCACATGTCGCGCGCGATCGGCAGGCCGAAGCCGCCGCACACCACGTCGCCGAGAAAATCGAGCAGGACGTAGTCGAAGCCCCACTCGTGGAAGCCCAGCTTTTCAAGCAGTTCGAACCCGTGGATGATCCCGCGCCCGCCGCAGCCACGCCCGACCTCGGGCCCGCCCAGCTCCATCGCGAACACGCCGTCACGCTGGAAGCAGACATCCTCGATGCTGACCTCCTCGCCCGCGAGCTTCTTCTTGGACGAAGTTTCGATGATCGTCGGGCAGGCCTTGCCGCCGAACAGCAGGCTGGTCGTGTCGCTCTTGGGATCGCAGCCGATCAGCAGCACACGCTTGCCCTGCTGCGCCATCATGTAGCTGAGGTTGGAGAGGGCGAAGCTCTTGCCCGAGCCGCCCTTGCCGTAGATCGCGATGACCTGCGTTTCCTTGGTCACCTCTCCATCGTGGACCGGATCGGGTTCGATCGCGGCTTCTTCGCGCAAGGCGTCGACGACAGAATGTGATTCGAGATGGGTCATGCAAGTTCGCTCCAGTCCAGCACCAGCTTGAGGCAGTCGCGGCTTTCGAAGGCGGTCGGGTAGGCGCTGCACGCCTCACCCGCCGGGGCGACGTCGGTGACGAGGCCGGTGAGGTCGAGTGCGCCGCGGTCGATCAGCTCACTCGTCTGCACCAGGTCTTCGGGCTGCCATTCGGCGGCGACGCGCAGGCGTGCCTCGCGCTGGAAGGCGGCGGGAAAGGCGAAACTGATGCGATTTGCGTAGAAGCCTGCCAGCACGATTTCGCCTTGCCGGGCGAGGCGACCGAGCAGGATGTCGATCACGTCGCTGCTGCCGCTGGCATCGTAGATCGTGCGGTAATCATGCCGGTCATCGTCCTTGGGGGCGACAACCCGATACCCCTGCGCGCCGCTGCGACGCTGCTCCTTGTTGTCCCACACCGTCGGTGCAGGCGCACCGCTGGCGATGGTCAGTCGCGCAAGCAGGCGGCCGAGCACACCGTGACCGACAATCAGGTCGGGCGGCGGTCCTCCGGCCAGCGCATGCTGCGCTGTCGCCGCTAATGCGAAGAGCACGCCCTTCTCGGCCAGCGACTCGGGAATGGGCAGGGCCCGCGCGGAAGGTACGATCAGCGTCTGCGCAGTCCCGCCAAAGAGCCCGCGCGCCTCGGTGTAGCAATTGGCACCGGGTACGAAGACCCACTCGCCGACGCGCGCCTCAACGTCGGGACCGGCATCGACGATCCGCCCGACCGACTCGTAACCGGGCACCAGCGGGTAGCCCATGCCCGGGAATGGCGGCATCTCGCCGGTCCACAACAGCTTTTCGGTGCCCGAACTGACCCCGCTCCAATGGACCGCGACCACCACGTCGCCCGCCTCGACCGCCCGCAGCCCGAGACGCTTGAGCGCGAGGCGCCCCGGTCCTTGGAGTGTGACGGCCAGTGATTCCATTGTCTCTATGCCTCTCCTGCCCCTTGGTCCCACCGCGACAAAAGAGGCGATGGCCCAATTGTCAGCTACGCCTAACGATACGATCTGTCAAACTGGAGTGACAGGTTAACTGTCAGGCATGCGCGACGATCACCGACGCAATGAGTGGCTGACGGGTCGGAACCCTGCGACTGCCGGAAAATCCAGCGTCTGCCAGCATCGCGCGGATTTCCTGCGCTGAGCGTGGACGGCCGGAGCCCATGGCCCAGAGGTACATGCCGAAATAGGCACCGCCCATTGCCTCTGCGCCGGGGGTTTCAGCCAGGGGTTCGCCGATCAGCAGGGTTTTGCCGGGCGCCAGAGCGGCGCGGATGTTCTTCAGGATATGCAGGGCCGGCCCATCGTCGTGATCGTGGAGGATGCGGACCAGCGAAATGCAGTCGTAACCGCTTGGAATATCGTCAGTCAGGAAGCTGCCGGGGTGACGTTCTGCATCGAGCGACTCGGGCACGCCTGCGACCACCTCGGGCAGATCGAACAGGCCGAGCCTAAGTCGCGGCGCCACCGCGCCAACCGCCGTGAGGAATGCCCCGTGCCCTCCACCCACATCGAGCAGCGAGTCGTGTCGGGCAAAATCGTATGCCGCCAGTATTTCGTGCGAGACCGCCGCCTGGGAGGCAGACATAAGCTGTGAATAGGGATCCGCACTGCCGCCTTCCAAGGCATCGCCACCCTGCCCCGCATAGGTCCAGAAACGCTGCAATCCCGTGGGTTCCGCTCTGTCCGCGCGCAGCAAGGCCAGCGGGTCGGCGAGGTCGGCGTAGAGCAAGCGGTGGTGCCGGATCATCGCCAAAGCGCCCGCATTGCCGTGCAGTGCCGCGCCGTGACGGCCGAGCATCCAGCAGGCCGCCTTGCCCTTCGGCCCGAGTTCCTGCGCAATCCCGAGAGCGCTTGCCGCACGCATCAGACGCACGCACGCATCCTCGGAAAGTACCGCAATTTCCGTCAGTTCGAGTGTCGTAGCGGGGCCTTGCGCCAACCGCTGCACACAACCGCTCTCAACGACAGCTAACAGCACCTGAGAGTAGCTGAACCCCGCCACAAGGTCGAACAGCTGCGCAGCGCGGCGCCTCGCGATCGAACGGACGAATGGAGTCGCCGCAGCCCATTTCTGGAATCGCTGCGAACCGATCACCCGGTTGCGCCAGCCGAGCATCCGCACCCACCACCCCTGCGGTCGATCACCCCTATAGGCAGTTGATTTGGCTTGACCCTCGATCATTTGTCCATTCTGTTGGACACATGCTATGTAAATAGCAATCGTCTTGCGGGAGAGCAGGCAGGTGGCAGACAAGGTTGTCGTGATCGGAGCGGGCATCGGCGGGCTGGTCAGCGCCGCGCTCCTCGCCGCACGCGGCTGCGACGTCACCGTGGTCGAGAAGGAAGCGCAGGTCGGCGGCAAGGCGCGGCGACTCGAGGTCGATGGCGCCGCCATCGATGCCGGGCCAACCGTCTTCACCCTGCGCGAAGTCTTCGAAGACGTCTTCCGTGCCTGCGGCGTTTCGCTTTCGGAATCGCTCTCGGTCCGCCCCGCCCGCATCATCGCCCGCCACGCGTGGGATACGCACAAGCGCCTCGACCTCTTCGCCGATCCCCTGCGCAGCGAAGAGGCGATCGGCGTCTTCGCCGGAGCAAAGGCTGCGCAGAGCTATCGCAACTTTCGCGAGGAAGCGCGGCGGATCTACAATATCCTGGACGACAGCCTGCTGCGACAAAGCAAGGTCTTCTGGCCGCTGCCGCTGATGCGACGGATCGGCCTGTTCCACTTCGGCGATCTCGCCGCGATCCGTCCGTACGAGAGCCTGTGGAAGGCGCTCAGCGAGCATTTCGACGATCCGCGCCTGCGCCAGCTGTTCGGCCGCTACACCACCTATTGCGGCTCCTCGCCCTTCTCCGCCCCGGCCACGCTGATGCTGATCGCGCATGTCGAGGCGAAGGGCGTGTGGCTGATCGACGGCGGGATGAGCGCGCTGGCCGAAGCGTTGAAGGGATTGGCCGAACGCAACGGAGCACGCTTCCGACTGGGCGAAGGCGTTGCTTCGATCGAGGCGGATGCACGCGGGACGTCGGGCGTGATCCTCGACAACGGCGAAAGGATCGCGGCCGACGCAGTGCTGTGCAACGCCGACCCCGCAGCGCTCGCCACTGGGCGCTTCGGTGCGGCGGCAAGCCGCGCCGTGGGCCGCACGCCGCCTGCGCGCCGGTCGCTCTCCGCGCTGGTGTGGCTCGCCCATGCGAAGACCGAAGGCTTCCCGCTGTCGCGCCACAACGTGATGTTTTCGCGCGACTACCCTGCCGAATTCCGTGAACTGTCGCGGGGCAGCCAGATCACCGAACCCAGCGTCTACATCTGCGCGCAGGATCGTGACGCGCGCGCCACCGACGGCCCCGGTCCGACCGGGCGTGAGCGATTGCAGGTGATCGTCAACGCCCCCGCCAATGGCGACCGGCACCGATTTTCCCAGAAGGAGCTCGATCAATGCACCAAGGCCATGACGCGCAGCCTCTCCCGCTGCGGGCTGGATCTGGAGGCGGACTTTCCGCACCGGCTGGTCACTCCGGCGGATTTCGACGCGCTGTTCCCCTCGACGGGTGGAGCCCTTTATGGACGGGCCTCGCACGGGTGGGCGGCGTCCTTCCTTCGGCAGGGCGCGCGCACGCGGATCCCTGGGCTTTACTGCGCCGGGGGGAGCACCCATCCGGGCGCGGGCGTGCCGATGGCCGCCTTGTCCGGGCAGATCGCAGCGCGCGCAGCGATGGCGCGCCTCGCTTCGATGCGGCGATCGCACCCGGTGGCTACGGCTGGTGGTATGTCGACGCGATCAGTGAAGACCCCAAGGGTGGTCAAGGACGCCACGGCCTGACGATCATTGCCTTTCTGGGCAGCGTATTCTCGCCCTACTACAAGGCAAGCGGGCGTGGCGCCCCGCTGAACCACGCCGCGCTCAATGTTGCGCTGTACGGCCCGAAGGCGCGCTGGGCGATGACCGAACGCGGGCAAGGCGAGGTGACGCAGGAACGCGACGCGCTCGCCATCGGGCCGAGCAGCGTGCGCTGGACCGGCCAGGCGCTGGAGATCGACATCGTCGAGCAGGACAAGCGGCTGGGTATCCCATGGCAGCGCCCGGTACGCGGCACGATCCGCGTGTTTCCCGAAGCGCTGAACCCCGTATCCTTCGCGCTCGACCCGGAGGGCAAGCACACCTGGCATTGCCTCGCGCCGCGCGCGCGGATCGAAGTCGATATGCGCGAACCCGGAGTGAGCTGGAGCGGACGCGCGTACCTCGATTCCAATTTCGGGTCCGAGTCGCTCGAAGAAGGCTTCGACGTGTGGCACTGGTCGCGCGCGCATCTGAGCGATGGCGCGATGGTCTGCTACGAAGGCACGCGTTCGGACAAATCGCACTTCGCCAGCGCGATACGATTCGACGCCTATGGCACGCCGCAGCAGGTAGAGCTGCCGATGACCGCACCTTTGCCCAACACCCTGTGGCAGATGGAGCGCAAGACGCGCGGCGACCGCGGCCATGCGAGCGTGATCAAGACTTGGGAGGATGCGCCGTTCTACGCACGCTCCACGCTGGCCTCGCGGCTGTATGGAGAGCAGGTGGTGGCGGTGCAGGAAAGCCTCGACATGCGGCGCTTCGCCTCGCCGATCGTCCAGTTCATGCTCCCGTACCGGATGCCGCGCGTGGTCGGCTAAATCTTGCGGGGTAACTATTCGTCGCGGTCGGTGCGCTTCGCGTCCTTGTCGCGCTTTATCTCGCGACTGACCGACCAGTATTGCCAGATGCCGAAGCCGAGCGCGACGAGCGCGGTAAACACGATCTCTACCCAGCCGTAGTGCTCGCTAAACGAACCGATGCCTAAGCCCTCCTGTGTGCCCTTTTTCCACCCTCGTCATTGCGAGGAGCGCAGCGACGCGGCAATCCAGGGCAGGCGCGAAACCGCCATGGATTGCTTCGCTTCGCTCGCAATGACGAGCATCTAGCGAGGCGCTGTTAGCCGACATTATATGCGGCCAGAAACTCTGCGATCAGTTCGGCGATATCCTCGGGCCGTTCCTCGTGCGCGAGGTGGCCGAGCGCCGGCAGAACTTCCAGCTGCGCATGAGGCAGCTTGCGCGCGGCCTCCTCCACCCCGCTCAACGGTATGGCATTGTCGCCGCGCGCGTGCACCAGCAGCACCGGGTTGCCGATGTCTGGCAAGGCATGATCGAGCGTGTCGAGATCCCAATTGGCCATCATCGCCAGCGCGCCGCGCGCGTGGCGGCTATTGCCGAGCAGCGTCGCGTAACAGCGCGCGCCCTCGCGATCGATCCGCGAACTGGTCGACCGCTGGATGAAACCGGCGGTATCGCCAGCCAGCCGCGAAACGCCTGAGAACACCTTGGGCACCAGCGGATTGAGCGCGAGCAGCCGCGCCATCGCGGGGAACACCTGCGTCGCGGGCCACGGCAAGGGCGTGAGCGCGGCATTGAGGCCGATGATCGGCGTATCGGCGAGCCGATCGCGTTCGCGCGCCATGGTGAGCGCGATCGCCGCGCCCGCGGAATGGCCGATGATGGCATCGGGGGTGATGTCCAGCGTCGCGATCAGGCCGAGGATGGCCGTGGCCATACCCGGCAGCGTCATCTGCGCATCGGGCAGCCGCCCGGTGAAGGCGTGGCCGGGCAGATCGGGCGCGACGAGCGTGTAGCGGTCGGCAAGCGCGGGCATTACCCCGCGCCACGAATGCGTGGATGCGCCCGTACCGTGGAGCAGCAGCAGGACCGGCGCTGTGCCGGGTTCGCACCCCATCACCTGCACGTGCCAGCGGATGCCGCCGCTTGTCACGAAGCGGCTCGCTTCGCGGTGCGGCCAGTGGCGTCCGTCGCGATCCCAGTCGAGCGGCTCGCTCATGCGGCAAGTGCCCCCGGCTGCGTCGCCTTGACCGCCGCGTGAAGCTTCGCCGCATCGGCCAGCGGCAGCGCAAGGAAGCGGGCGCGCATCGCCTGCGCCAGTTCGGACGCTTCGGGTGCGGTGCGCGCGGAGATATCGACCACCAGTGCATCGAGCCCGCGCGCGGCGATGGCCCGGCCCGCTTCGATTGCATCGGCTTTCGCCTGTGCGCGACCGCCCAGGCCGCTGGCCCCGATATTGGCGCGCCCGTCGGTCAGGATCACCAGATGCGGCGTCTTGCCTCGGGTCGCGACCGCCTCCGCCAGCTGGTGCCCCACCCTGAGGCCCGTCGCGAGCGGCGTACCGCCCCCGCCCGGCATTCCCGACAGCACACGGCGCGCGCGGGTCAGCGAGCGTGTCGGCGGCAGCAGTACCTCCGCGCCCTCTCCCCGGAAGGCGACCAGCGCGACCTCGCTGCGGGTGACGTAGGCCTGCGCCAGCATCAGCTCGACCGCACCCTTCGCCTCGGCGAGGCGCGCCGCTGCCGCCGATCCCGAGGCATCGACGCAGAAGATCGTGACGCGCCCGGCGCGTTCCTCGAACCGGCGGACGCGCAGATCGGACTTGCGGATAATTAGCTGATCGCCATCGCTCCCGGTCTCGCGTCGCCTGAGTTCCTGCCACGGAACCGCCGCGCGCAAGGTATCGACCAGCGCCAGCCGCGTGCCTCCGCGCGGGCTTCCCGGCCGGGCGCTCAGCGGCCTGCCGCGCTGGCCCGAAGTGCGCTTCTTCCCGCCGCCGCTTCCGCCGCTGCGCCGCGTTCGGCCCTCGGCCAGTCGTGCGAGAAGATCGTGCGGGATCGCCGCAAGCGCAGCCTCCAGCACAACCTCGTCGAGGGGCGCGTCGCCCGGCAGCGCATTCTCGTCCGCCTCGCCCGCGTCGGACCTATCGGGCGTGGGTGGCGGCGCTTCTTCGCTGTCATGTTCTTGCGGAGCGGGCATCTGCGTCGCACGCGGGCCCAGAACGAGGCGTGCGGCGGCGGCGATGTCTTGCTCCGCCACCTCTGCCCGCCCTGCCAGTGCGGCATGCGCTCTGGCGGTGTACCCCGCGAAGTTGAGGGCGCGCACCGAAACCACCCCCAACGCCGTTGCAGTCGCGGCAAGCGCGTGCATCGCGTCATCGTCCAATGGGGCAACCGCATTCATCGGGAGACTGCCGGTCTCGATGGGACCCCATGCCATCGTCTGCGCGCGCGTCAGGTCGCAGTGAAACGCCACCCGCTCCATCAGCGCCGCCGGCGGCGCTTCGTCATCCTGGTCACGCCCGTCGTCGAGCAGCACCAGACCGAACTTTGCATCTCCATCGAGCGCCTGCGCCAGCCGCCCCGCGACATCGCGATCGAGCCGCTCTGCCAGCGGCACCACCAGCACGCCGCCCGCGATCTCTTCCAGCAGGCCCCGCGCCCGCACGCTGCGGCCGGTCGCGAGACTGGCCGCGAGGTCGACCCCGCCCAGCAGCCGCTCGTCGTCGACATGCGCGGGCAGACGGCGCACCGCCACGCCCGTATTGCAAAGTAGTTCAAATAAGGCGTCGCGCGCTGGCCCTGCCCCTCGCAGACTCAGGCCGCCAAGCACATCGGGGGCGGACAGGAACAAGGAAAGCGCGAGCAGTGCGTCCGCTACGGGATCGCCCCCCTGCCCCGCCTCGGCGTTCATCCGAAGACTTCGACGATCGCGCGCTCGATCCGCGCGGTCGATCCGGTCTCGTCGAGGACATCGCGCCGCAACCGGTGGCGCAGGGCCGAAGGCGCAACCGCGATCAGATGCTTTTCCGCGAGCGTCTTTGCGCCCTCCAGCGCCGCGAGCGCCTTGGCCGCGCGCATCACGGTCAGCTCTCCGCGCAGCCCATCCGCGCCCACCGCCATGCACAGCTCGGCCGCCTTGGTGAGCATCGCATCGGGCACATCGACCTTGGCCAGCCGCTTGCGGCCCCGGTCGATCCGACGAAGCACTTTGTCCTCTTCGTCTGACCATTCGCCCGCAAAGCCATCGGGGTCGGCTTCCTGACGCGCGCAGCGGCGCATGATCTCCACCCGCGTGTCGATATCGGCGGGCGTGCGCACCTCTACCGATAGGCCGAAGCGGTCGAGCAATTGCGGGCGCAGTTCGCCTTCTTCGGGATTGCCGCTGCCGATCAGCACGAAGCGCGCGGGATGGCGGACCGAAAGGCCTTCGCGCTCGACCACGTTTTCGCCCGAGGCCGCGACATCGAGCAGCAGGTCGACCAGATGGTCTTCGAGCAGGTTGATCTCGTCGATGTAGAGGAAGCCGCGATGCGCCTTGGCGAGCAACCCCGGTTCGAACGCCTTCTCGCCCGAGCGCAGCGCGCGCTCGAGGTCGAGCGCGCCGAGCACGCGGTCTTCTGTCGCGCCCAGCGGCAGGTCGACGAAGGGCACCGCCCGCTTGCGCAGCGGGCCGGTGCCGCAGCCGTCCGGATAGCGTGCCTGATCTTCCTTCGAGCAGCCGTATGGACAATCCTTCACCGCCAGGATCGGCGGCAGCAGGGTCGCCAAAGCGCGTGCAGCGGTGGACTTGCCCGTCCCCCGGTCCCCGAACACCATCACCCCGCCGATCGCGGGTCGACCGCCGCGATAAGCAGCGCCTGCTTCATCTCGTCCTGACCGACGATCGCTGAAAACGGGAAACGCGCCATCTGTACGCAGAGTGTCGCAGCAATCGGACGCTGGCAAGTGTCTTCATGGTTTGTCGATTGTGTGCGGGCGATGCGCTGCTAGGACGAGTGGCAGACTGCAACCAATCGGGAGAGAAATGCATGTTCAGCCACGTGATGCTTGGCGCGGAAGATATCGAAGCTTCGAAGACCTTTTACGACGCCTGCTTCAAGGCTCTCGGCGGACGCGAGGGCTCGGTCGATCCCAAGGGCCGGGTGATGTACATCCACAACGGCGGCATCTTCATGCTAAGCAAGCCGATCGACGGCCAGCCCGCGAGCTGCGGCAATGGCTCGACCATCGGCTTTGCCGCGACCAGCGAGGAACAGGCCAATGCCTGGCACGAGGCGGGCCTAGCCCATGGCGGCACCGCGATCGAAGACCCGCCGGGCATCCGCGAAGGTGCGGGGATGAAGCTGTATCTCGCCTATCTGCGCGATCCGGCAGGCAACAAGATCTGCGCGATGTATCGCCCGGGTTGAACCGGCCTGACTCCTCCCCCTTGAGGGGGAGGCTGGGTGGGGGTGTACGGCGTTCACGGCTTGGGCGGACCAAACCACCAATGCCGAACCCCCACCCCCTGCCCCTCCCCACGGGGAGGGGAGAAATGGGGGCCTAACCCCGCTCAACCAGAAACAGGGCGAATTCGGCGCGCAGGTTTGCGCCGAATTCGCCGATCTCGCGGCCCTTGGCGAAGTACCACGCGCGCTCGATCCGCGCGCCGCGATCCGCCACCAGTTCCTTGAAATCGACCACGGTCAGGTTGCGGATATTGCCGGTTGCGTGCCAGCTTTCGGGCAGCGCGGGCGTCACCGGCATGCGCCCGCCCAGCCCCAGCGCGACCCGCATCCGCCAGTGCGCGAAGTTGGGGAAGCTGACGAAGGCGGCGCGGCCCACGCGCAGCAATTCGTCGATCACCTCGGCAGGCCGGTCGACCATCTGGATCGTCTGACCGAGGATCGCGTAATCGAACGCGTCGTCCGGGTAATGCACCAGGTCCGCCTCCGCATCGCCCTGCACCACCGAAAGTCCGTGCGCCACGCAGGTCGCCACGCGTTCGGGATCGATCTCCAGACCGCGCGCATCGACACCCTTGTGCTCCGCCAGCGCTGCAAGCAGCGTGCCCTCGCCGCAGCCGATATCGAGCACGCGCGATCCGTCGGGGATGATCCCGGCAATGGCGGCAAGGTCGGGGCGCAGATCGGGAAGCGTGCTCATGCGTAGATGTCCGGGAAATGGCGCTGCATGAAGATGTCCGGGTCGGCAAGCGGCTGCCAGCCCATTGCGTCGTACAGGCCATGCGCATCTCGCGTCGCCAGCATCCAGCGACGCAGGCCCTGCAGCTCTGGATGCTCCTGCAAGTAGCCGACCATCGCCTTGGCCAGCCCCTTCCCGCCATGGCCGTCGAGCACGTAGACATCTGCCAGATAGGCAAAGGTAGCCCGGTCGGTGATGACCCGCGCCATCCCGACCTGCGCGCCGTCATGCAGCGCACTGACGCACAGGCTGTTGGCCAGCGCCTTCTCGACCGTTTCGAACGCAATGCCGGGCGACCAGTAGCTTTGGGTCAGGTAGGCGTGAGCGGCGCGCGCATCGGCGCCTTCCCGCAATTCGTATCCGTCCGGAACCGAGCTCAAGACACGAACCCCCGCACAACCTCGTCCAGACCCGGAGTCTCCAGCAGGAACCCGTCGTGGCCGTATGGCGAGGACAGCTCGACGAAGCTGACCGGAGCACCCGCAGCGTTCAGCGCGCGGACGATGTGGCGGCCCTCCTCTGTCGGATAGAGCCAGTCGGTATCGAAGCTGACGATGCAGAAGCGCGCCGTCGTGTTCGCAAAAGCATCGGCAAGCCGCCCGCCGTGCTCCTCGGCGAGGTCGAAATAGTCCATCGCGCGGGTGATATAGAGGTAGGAATTGGCGTCGAACCGCCGGGTAAATCCGCTGCCCTGATAGCGCAGGTAGGATTCGACCTCGAAATCGGCCTCGAAACCGAAGGACTTGGCACCATCGGTGCCATCGGGCCGCTGCTGTAGCCGGCGACCGAACTTCTCGGTCAGCCCTGCTTCGGACAAATAGGTGATGTGCGCCGCCATGCGCGCCACCGCGAGCCCCGCGTCGGGATGCGCGGCTTCGTAGTAGTCGCCGCCGTTCCAGTTGGCATCGGCCATGATCGCCTGTCGTCCGACCTCGTGAAAGGCGATGTTCTGCGCGGACTGGCGCGCGGCGCTGGCCAGCACCAGCACACGTTCGGCGCGGGTGGGGAATTGCGACGCGAACGCAAGCGCCTGCATCCCGCCCATCGACCCGCCTACCGCCGCATGCAGCCTCTCTATACCTAACGTGTCGAGCAGGCGGCCGATTGCACGAACCATGTCGTGGATCGTTACCACCGGGAAGTTCTGGCCATAGGGCTTGCCCTCGGGGCCTATGCTAGCCGGGCCGGTCGATCCCATGCAGCCGCCGATCACATTGGCGCAAATGACGTAGTATCGGTCGGTGTCGATCGGCTTGTCGGGTCCGACCATCCGATCCCACCAACCCGGCTTGCCGGTCGCCGGATGCGGGCTCGCAACATATTGATCGCCTGTCAGTGCGTGGAAGATCAGCACCGCATTGTCGCGCTCTGGGGAAAGCTGGCCGTAACGCTCGTAGGCAATGGTCACGGGCGACAGCGTTGCCCCGCTATCCAGCGGCAACGGGTCGGGCAGAGTAAGGGCGGTGGCTGGGTCTTGCATGTTCTGGGCTTGCACCAAACGGAAATACGGTGCTTCGACAAGCTCAGCACGAACGGGTTTCTGCAAACCGTCCTCTAACCGCTCGCCCTGAGCTTGTCGAAGGGCTGATTTTCCTTATGGCCTGACGATCGAGATGACAGAGAAACCCCAGCCCAAACCCTACATCCTCGACATTGCGGCCTATGTCCCCGGCGTAGCCAAGTCGGCGGACGGACGGGCGCTGATCAAGCTTTCCGCCAATGAGAATCCGATGGGGTGCAGCGAGGCGGCGCTAGCGGCGATGATGCAACGCCAGGAGGCTGCGCGCTATCCCGATCCGGACAGTATCGCGCTGCGTGCAGCGCTGGGCGAACTCCACGGCATCGACCCGGCGCTGATCGTCTGCGGCACCGGCTCGGGTGAACTGCTCAACTGCGCGGTTCAGGCCTTCGCCGGTGTCGGCGACGAGGTGCTGTTCTCGCGCTTCGCCTTCTCGCTCTATCCGCTGCTCGCCAAGAAAGTCGGCGCGAGGGCGGTTCTTGCGGAGAACGAGGATTTCGCCGCATCGGTCGACAATATCCTTGCTGCAGTAACGCCCCGCACGCGGGTGGTGCTGCTCGATAACCCGAACAATCCCACCGGCACGCACCTGCCCGATACGGAGGTCGAGCGGCTGCACGCAGACCTTCCGTCGGACGTCTTGCTGGTGCTCGACCAGGCATATGCCGAGTATCTCGACGATGCGGGCGCGCCGGGCCTCGCGCTCGCTGGCCGGGCAGACAACGTGCTGGTCACGCGGACCTTTTCCAAGATTTACGGGATCGCCTCTGCGCGCGTTGGCTGGGCAACCGGAGCGCCGCACCTGATCGACGCGCTCAACCGCATTCGCGGACCGTTCAACGTGTCGGGTGCGGGCCAGGCAGGCGCGCTGGCGGCAGTGCGCGATCAGGACTTCATCCGCCATTGCCGAAGCGAAAACGCGCAAACCCGCGCCGCTTTCGTCGCGCGGCTGGAATCGCTGGGCAACCGTGGCGTGCGCGCCTTGCCGAGCGAGGCCAATTTCGTGCTTGCGATCTTCCCCGACCAGGCAACCGCCGAACGGGTCCGCGACGCGATTGCCGATGCGGGTTACGCAGTCCGTCACCTGCCGGGCCAGGGTTTGGGCGACGCCCTGCGCATCACCATCGGACGCAAGGACGACATGGCCAAGGTCGGCGATGCGATCGAGGCTGCGCTCGGGAATTAGCGGGCGGACGGCTGCAAGGCGTTGATCGCCTCGCGCACCCTCGCCTCCACGTCTTCTCGCGGAAGGCCGGTTTCGATGGCCGGTCCGAAACGATAGGTGATCTGCCCGGGTCGCTTGACGAACGAGCGATAGAGAGGTCCGCTGTTCACCGCGACAGGCACCACCGGCAGGTCGAGCAGTTTGTAGAGCCCCGCAAAACCTGAAACGATGGCCCCCTCGTCTCCATGCGGCGTGCGCGTGCCCTCGGGGAAGATCAGGAACGGGCGCCCTTCCGCCTTCGCGCCCTTGGCCGCGCGCATCAGGTCGCGCAGCGCCTTCGCGCCTTCGTCGCGGGCAACGGGAATGAGGCCGTACTTGCGCCCAGCCCCACCCCACGCCGGGATCGCGAGCAGCTCCTGCTTGGCGAAGATCACCGGCTCTCCGAACACGCAGGGCGCGTCGATCGCTTCGAAGAAGCTCTCGTGCCGCATGGCGTAAAGCGCAGGCCCATCGATCGGGCCGCCCTGCTGGATGATCCTGATACGCAGCAGATGACGCACGCACCACCGGTGCAGCGCGCTCCAGCCGCCCGCCACCCGGCGCACGCCCCGCGCCCCTTGGAACGGGATGACGACAAGCAGGACCAGCGTACCGAGATAGAAAACGCCGTAGAAAGCGAGGCTGCGAAGAAGGTTCATCTCAGGATAGCAGCGGCCCTACCGTGCGGCTCACCAGCCACTTGTGATACTCCACGAACAGCATCCACAGGCTGGGCTCGCTGCGCACCGCATCTTTCACGATCCGGACGTTGTCGGGCAGTTCGCGCCGCAATTCGGTCGCAGCGCGGCGCATGTGCCAGTCGCTGGTGACGAGGCGCAGGCTCTCGATGTCGTTCGCCTCCGCCCATTCACGCGTCTCCTGCGCGTTTCCGCGCGTGTCGGTCGCGGCGAACCCCAGCGTGACGCAGCAGGCCATGATCTTTTCGGGCACGTTAAACTGGGCGGCGAATTCGGCGGGCTTCACCTCGGGATCGACCCCGGTGACCAGCAGCGTATCGGCGCTGTCGGTCTGTACGACTTCCAGCCCGCGCTCGATCCGGCCGGCGGAACCGGTCGGCACGATCACCGCATCGGTGCGCTCCATCGGAGCAGGATCGGGCAGCCACCCAGCAAACCAGACGAAGCCCAGCAGCCAGCCGAGCACCACGACGAGACCCAGACGCCAGATCAAAGCATTTTCCTAACCGCGGCAAGAACGGTGAAACGCGCGGTTGCGACCGCAAGCACCACACCCAGAATAGGGATCAGCGCGATCAGTATCCAGTCCAGCCAGTCGAGGCCAGCGCTGGCGATCATCCCGCTGTCGAGCGCGGCGAACTGATAGCCGAGCCCCAGAATGGCCGCGAGGCCGAGGACCAGCCCGACCGCCCCGCCAAGCATCGAATCGAACAGCACCGCCCGCTGGAACAACTGCGCAATCTGCCCGTCGGTGCCGCCCAGCAAATGAACGATCGCGATCGTCTCGCGATTATTGCCCAGCGCACTGCGCGCCGCGAGGAACACCGCCGCCGCGCTGGTGACGGCCAGCAGAAGGACCAGCGCCAGCGCGAGATATTGCAGTGACCTCAAAGCGCTGAACACCGGCTGCAGCCAGGATGACTGCGCATCGATCCGCGCATCGGGGGCGACATCGGCAAGGCGATCGCGCAACCGGTCTATCGCCTCGGGAGTGGCGCGCCCGCCCAGCCGCACGTCGATCAGCGCGGGCACCGGCACGGTTTCGGCATCGCCCGCATTGCCGAGCCACGGTTCGAGCAGCGCGTCGAGCTCTTCCTGCGGTACCAGACGGCTCTGCGCGACCATGTCCATCGACTGCAACGCCTCCTGCGCCGCCTGCGCCTGCTGCGCGCGCGTGGCGGGATCGGCGTCGAGAATCTGCACCGTCGCCCCGCCCGACAATTCGGATCGCGCACCGCCTGCAAGGTTGCCCAGCGAAAGGCCTGCGCCCGCCGCCAGCACGGTCAGCGCGACCATGATCGCAAGGACCCACGGCATCGGCCCGGCAAGCCGCGCCTGCGGGATCAGCGCGCGCGCCTTGTCGCCCGTGAACGCGGACTGTCCGGCTCGCGCGGCGTCGGTGAGCGGCGGCTGGCTCATCGCTGCGCCTCTTCCGTTGCGGCCCTACGCGGCGGATAGCGCAGCGCACCGGTCGGATCCGCCAGCCGCCCCTTGTCCAGCCGCATGATCATCGAACTGCGCACGTTCTGCAACAGGTGCACATCGTGGGTCGCGACGATCACCGTGGTGCCCAGCCGGTTGAGCGATTCGAACAGCCGCATCAGCTTGAGCGCCATGTCCGGGTCGACGTTTCCGGTCGGCTCGTCGGCCAGCAGGATGTCGGGCCTGCCGATTACCGCGCGGGCGATGGCAACGCGCTGCTTCTCACCGCCCGAAAGCGTCTCGGGCCGCGCTTCGGAGCGGTGCGCCAGCCCCACCCATTCGAGCATGTCGGACACCGGCTGGACCAGCTCGCTCTCGTCCACCCCAGCGATGCGCAGCGGCAGCGCGACATTGTCGAACGCGGAGAGGTGATCGACCAGCCGGAAATCCTGGAAGACGACGCCCAGCCGCCGCCGGAACCCCGGCAGGCGCGAACGTGGCATGGTGATCACGTCGCTGCCGAACATACGGATGATCCCGCGCGACGGGCGCTGCGCAAGGTAAAGCAGCTTGAGCAGGCTGGTCTTGCCCGCCCCGCTCGCGCCGGTGAGGAAATAGAAGCTGCCCGGCCACAGCGAAAAGCTGATATCGGTCAGGATCTCCTTGCCGGTCCCGTAGCGCAGGCCGACATTGTCGAAGAAGGCGACTTCGCCGTCACCCCCCGACATTTTCATGCCCCGCCATCATGCTGCCTCACGCGCTACCGACCCGTCCCGTGGTTAACGAGGGGCGATATAGGGCGCATTGCGTGTGGACAAAAGGCGCAAATCCGGCCCGTCCACCACCGGGGCGCTTGCCTCGCAAGCCTTGCGCGGCGTAATGACATACTCACCATGATCCTTGCCTGCCCCGCCTGTGACACCCGCTATGCCGTGCCCGACAGCGCCATTGGTGCCGAGGGGCGGACGGTGCGCTGCGCGCGCTGCCGCCATAGCTGGTTTCAGGAAGGAAGCGAACTCGATCTGGAGACGCTGGAGCAGGACGGATCGGCCAAGGTAGAGCCCACCCAGCGCCAGCCTTGGCACGATGTCCCGCCGATCAGTTCCAACGACGACCCCGAGGACGAATCAGCAGGCCGGTCGCAATTCGCTGCCGAACCGCCATTTCGGCCGCGCCGCAATCCGCTCAAGATGTGGGGCATGGCGGCCAGCCTCTTCGCGGTGATTTCCGTCGGGACGATCGCTGCGGTCAGCTATGCCGGGCTGCCCGACTGGGTGCCTGTCAGCCGCCCCACTTTTGCGATGAACGAGCCCGATCTTGTGCTCGAATTTCCGGCGAGCCAGCAGGACCGCCGCACGCTACCCGACGGCAGCGAGTATTTCGGCGTCGCGGGCGAGATCAAGAATGTCGGGCACGAAACCAAGGCAGTGCCGCCGGTGCTGATCGTGCTGTACGATTCGCGCAACCGGAAGGTCTACAACTGGGAAATCCTGCCGCGGCAGGGCCGCCTCCAGCCGGGCGAGACGCTCAGCATCAACGAAGCAATCACGGACCTGCCGAAATCCGCCAAATTCGCCGAAATCGGCTGGAGCCCTTCCTGACGCAAAGCGCCGCGTGCGGATAGGTGTCGCAAAGGCGCTTGCGGGGCGCGTACACCCCTGCTAGTGCGCCGCTTCCTCACGGGGTCCAGCCGTAAAGGCAGACCCCGGATGCAGCCCGAACATACGGGCTTGTGTGCGGTCGTGGCGGAACTGGTAGACGCGCAACGTTGAGGTCGTTGTGGCCGCAAGGCCGTGGAAGTTCGAGTCTTCTCGACCGCACCA
>PBYQ01000021.1 GCA_002729695.1 Citromicrobium sp.
ACATCTGCTTGAAGGCTTCCATCAACTGCGCGCCTTCCGCGCCGTCGATCGCGCGGTGATCGAAGCTGCCGGTGGCGGACATGACGGTCGCCACGCCCAGCGCATCGTCGACGATCCAGGGGCGGCGCTCGCCCGCGCCGATGGCCA
The DNA here is from genome assembly GCA_002729695.1 of Citromicrobium sp. Classification (GTDB taxonomy): domain Bacteria; phylum Pseudomonadota; class Alphaproteobacteria; order Sphingomonadales; family Sphingomonadaceae; genus Alteriqipengyuania. The sequence continues at coordinate 148 of PBYQ01000021.1, forward strand.
TAATCATCGCCTGGGGCGGATTGATGACCGCCAGCGGCAGCTTCGATCACCGCGCGATCGACGGCGCGGAAGGCGCGCAGTTGATGGAAGCCTTCAAGCAGATGTGCGAACAACCGATGGGAATGATGCTATGAAAAGCGGCATTGTTGTAATCCTTGCGAGCGCGCTGGCGCTGGCCGCCTGTCAGCAGGCCCCGGCAGACGGCACGACAGAGCAACCGGCATCCGAAGAGACGGCGACCAAGGCCCCGGCCGACATCGTCGCCCCGGCAGAGCGCAAGCCCGCACCCACCGAAGCGCCGGGATCGCCCGATCTGGGTTATAGCGGCCCCATCCCGATGCCGATCCGTATCGGCACCGATGGCCCCGATGCCGATTCCTGCGCCAGCTATGGCGAAGTGACCGGCCTCGATCCCAACGGCGACAACTACCTGTCGGTCCGCGATGCGCCGAGCGACAAGGTCAAGGAACGCGACCGGATCGGCCAGGGCCACAAGGTCAACGTCTGCGCAGAGAGCAACGGCTGGTACGGCATCGTCTACGACATCGAAGGCGACAGCGGGATCGATTGCGAAACGGGCAGCCCGGTCGACAAACCGCGCAACTACACCGGCCCCTGCGCACAGGGCTGGGTGAGCAAGAAGTACGTCAAGATCACGGCGGGCTAATGGGCGGCGTGCGACCGAGATTTTTCTTTGCAGCCTACTGCCTTTCGGCTCTGGGGGGTGCAATCGCGTTGTCGGTTCAATGGATACCGACGGCCGATCTCGGTTCGATTCTGTTGGCCAGTGCGATTTCGTGGTTCTTCATTTTGCTTTTGATGAGCGCCTTGGGGGTCCCGGTCGGTCTGGGCCTAGCATACCTACTGGAGGAGAAGGGCGTCTCTTCCCGCTGGGTATATGCTCTGATCGGGGTCCTGCTCGGCAGTGTGCCATTCCTCCTGTTCGACGCGAACTCTTTCGCCGTCGCCGGCGGCGTTACAGGCTTGCTGACTTCCCAGTCTTTCTGGGAATTTGGCCGCGAAACTTCCGACCATGCGCGCGCTAGGAGAGACAGGCTATGAGCGGCCGCCAACCCCAGATCCGCGTCACCGCGATGCCGACCGACATGAATCCCTATGGGGGCGTGTTCGGTGGCTGGCTGATGAGCCAGATGGCGCTTGGCGCGGGCTCGCTCGCGAGCCGCGAAGGGCAGGGCCGCGCGAATGTTGTCGCGGCGAGCGATTTCGGATTTCCCGCCGCGATGGCGCTGGGCGACGAGCTGAATATCTACTGCGAGATCGTGAAAGAGGGGACCACCTCGATCACCATCGCCGCGGAGGGTATCGCCCGCGCGCGCCATGGCGAAGAGACCAAGCTGGTGTGCAAGGGCACCTTCGTGTTCGTGCTGGCAGACGACGACGGCAACCCGCGCCCCGTGCGCATGCAGGCCGCAGCGGCGAACCCGGCGCCCGAACGCGCATCGGACAATGATGGCTGAGGCGCTGTCCTACATCCATCGAAACGGCCATGATGGCGCGATGCCGACCGCTCGCCCCGTCCTGTGCCGCCGACCGTTTTCCGCCACCAAGAAGGTGGCAAGATTTTAGTCCCTGAACACTGTGTCAGGTGTGTCAGACAAACCAGCAAGAGGCTTCAATGGCTGAGGAATACGACCTTATCGTTCTGGGTTCCGGACCGGGCGGCTACGTCGCCGCGATTCGCGGAGCGCAGCTGGGGCTGAAGGTCGCCATCGTCGAGCGCGAGCTACTCGGCGGGATCTGCCTCAACTGGGGCTGCATCCCGACCAAGGCACTGCTCCGCTCGGCGGAAATCCTGCATTACGCGCAGCACGCGAAGGATTACGGCCTGAAGATCGCAGGCGAGATTGAGGCCGATCTGGAAGCCGTGGTGAAGCGTTCGCGCGGCGTTGCGAAACAGCTCAACCAGGGCGTCACGCACCTGATGAAGAAGAACAAGATCGCGGTGCATATGGGTGAGGGCAAGCTGACCGGCCCGACCAGCCTGACCGTGAAGGGCGAGAAGGGCGAAGAGAAGCTCGAAGCCAAGCACATCATCGTCGCCACCGGCGCCCGCGCGCGCGACGTGCCTTTCGCCAAGGCCGACGGCAAGCGCGTGTGGACCTATCGCACGGCGATGACCCCGCCAGAAATGCCCAAGAAGCTGCTGGTGATCGGCAGCGGCGCCATCGGGATCGAATTCGCCAGCTTCTACAACGACATGGGCTGCGAAGTTACAGTCGTGGAAATGCTCGACCGGATCGTGCCGGTGGAAGACAAGGACGTCTCGGCCTTCCTCGAAAAGAGCCTGACCAAGCAGGGCATGACGATCATGACCGGGGCGGGCGTGGAGGACATCAAGGTGTCCGACAAGGGCGTGAAGGCCAAGATCAAGGCCAAGGACGGCAAGGTCGCGGAGAGCGATTTCACGCACTGCATCGTCGCCATTGGGATCGTGCCGAATACCGAGAATATCGGAATCGAAAAGCTGGCCGAGCTGGATCGCGGCTTCATCCAGATCGACCCCTACGGGCGCACCATGTCGAAGGGGCTATGGGCGATCGGCGACTGCACACCGGGCCCATGGCTGGCGCACAAGGCGAGCCACGAAGGCGTCACCGCTGCCGAGGCGATCGCCAAGGAACTGGGCAACAAGGATGTCCATCCGCACCCGCTCGACCGCAACAATATCCCGGGCTGCACCTATTGCCACCCGCAGATCGCGTCGGTCGGGATGACCGAGGCGAAGGCCAAGGAAGCTGGCTACGAGGTGAAGTCGGGCACGTTCCCCTTCATCGGCAACGGCAAGGCGATTGCGCTGGGCGAAGCCGAGGGCTTCACCAAGACCGTGTTCGACGCGAAGACCGGCGAACTGCTGGGCGCGCACATGGTCGGCGCGGAAGTGACCGAGATGATCCAGGGCTATGTCGTGGGCAAGACGCTCGAGACGACCGAGGCCGAGCTGATGCAGACGATCTTCCCGCATCCGACGATCAGCGAGTCGATGCACGAGAGCGTTCTCGCCAGCTACGGGCGCGCGCTGCATATCTGAAACCTGCGGCATGCTCGCCCGTTGGTGGGGCATGAGCAATCAGGAAAAGAACAGCACCCCGCCGCGCGGCGACAAGCCCGATGGCAAGAACGACAGCGAAGTGGTGAAGGAGCATCGCGCCCTGATGAACCAGGGCTCCGCCAAGCCGGAGGATTACCCGGAAGACGAGCGAGAGGCGCAGTCGCTGGTCGACAAAAGCAAACGGCGCGACCAGCCTGACTGATCGCGCCGCTTGGCTTGTCGATGCGAGGCTGTGGTCAGACGTTCCGGCGAAGGAACGCGATCACCGCCAGGATGAGGAATACGACGAAGAGAATCCACGCGATGTTGGAGGATACTCCGGCGATCCCACCGAAGCCGAGAACGGCGGCAACGAGCGCGATAATCAGGAAGATGATGGCCCAGCGTAGCATTAGGTTTTCCCCTTGTTGAACCTAGGCGATATGCCGGGTGGGGCAGAGCGGGCTCGCTCTAAACGTTTGTTAAGTTGTTGCGTAAGGCGCGCGAGGTGCTGGCGGACAGGGTGGGATTCGAACCCACGGTGAGCGTAAACCCACGGCGGTTTTCAAGACCGCTGCCTTAAACCACTCGGCCACCTGTCCTACTCGCGAGTTGCCGGCTAACGCCGAACGGCGGTTTTGTCACCTGCGGTGACGTCTCCGGCCTCGCCTCCGACTCCAAGCACCGCTGCCTTAAACCACTCGGCCACCTGTCCTACTCGCGCGATATCGGCTAACGCCGAACGGCGGTTTTGTCACCTGCGGTGACGTCTCCGGCTTCGCCTCCGACCCCATGACCGCTGCCTAAAACCACTCGGCCACCTGTCCTACTCGCGCGATGTCGGCTAACGCCTCGGCTGGCATTTGTCACTCTCCGGCACGCATGCGCGATTTTGCGCACCTAAGTCATTGGCGAGTCATGTCCACTGTGACACATATTCGGCGCATGAGATTCCCCCGCTTGTTTTTCGCCCTCGTGGCAGCATTGTCCTCGCTCTGCGCCGTTCCGGCAGCTGCGCAAGACCTGCCTTTCGATGCCTACATGCAGCTCGTCATCGCCAAGGCGCGCGCCGAAGGGGTGAGCGAGAGCACGATCGAGCGGATGACGTTCGACCTGACGCCCAATCCACGCGTGATCGAGCTCGACCAGTCGCAGCCCGGCTCGTCATCCTCGTCGGGCTATCCGCGGCTGCAGCCTTATCTGGACACCCATGTCGACACCGCACGGATCAACGGCGGACGCGCGGTCTACAACGAAACCGCGCGCATGCACGGGCAGATCCTGCAGCAATACGGCGTGCCTGCGGAAATCGTCATCGCAATCTGGGGTCACGAGACAAATTACGGCGGCTATCGTGGCAATTTCGATCTCGCACGCTCGCTCGCCACGCTGGCGTGGGAAGGGCGGCGGCGCGAACTGTTCGAGAGCGAGTTCATTGCGCTGCTGAAAGTCGCGGACAAAGGTTATTCGCGCGAACGGCTGGTCGGCAGCTGGGCGGGGGCCTTCGGCAATCCGCAATTCCTGCCGAGCGTCTATCTGCGCCTCGCCACCGATGGCGATGGCGACGGGATGGCCAACATCTTCACCAATCAGGCCGACACGATGGCCTCCATCGCGCGTTATTTCCAGGATGCGGGCTGGCGACCGGGCATTCCGTGGGGTGTTGGCGCGAGCATTCCCGCCGGTTTCGATGTCGATGCCTACCGGACCAAGCTGGTCGCACCGGTCTGCCCGCGCGTTCACGAACGCCATAGCCAGTGGAAAACCGTCGAAGAGTGGCGCGCGCTGGGTGTGACGCCGTACAGCAGCCTGCCCCCCGGCACGCTGGTCAGCCTGTTCCAGCCGGACGGGCCGGGAACTCCTGCGTGGCTGTTAACCTCAAATTATCGCGTTATCCTCGAATATAACTGCTCCAACTATTACGCGATGAGTGTGGGGCTTCTGGCCGATGAGATTGCCCGGTAATGTCCGGAAATTTGGGATCGCGATCGGACTGATCGCATCGCTTTCCGCCTGCGCCACCGGTAGCGCGGATTACGATCTTGCGCCCGGCGCGGATTACTACGCCGGAAACGGCGCGGGCCAGAGCCCGGATGGGGCCTACCGCGGCCCGCAGGCGGACTATCCCCAGGTCCTGGGCGAACCATACGTGGTCGACGGGCAGACGTTCACCCCGGCCGATGTGCTCAGCTACGACGCGGTCGGCTATGCCACGCTCGACAGGGGCGACTCGGCCGGCGTCACGATTTCGCACAAGACGCTGCCGCTGCCGAGCTACGTCGAACTGACCTCGCTCGATACGGGCAAGACGATCCTGGCGCGCGCAGAGCGACGGGGTCCGATGACGTCCAGCCGGATCGTGGGCCTCTCCCAAGGTGCCGCGCGCGAACTGGGTGTAGGCGAGGGGGCCCCGATCCGGGTGCGCCGCGTCAACCCGCCGGAATACGAACGCGCCGCCTTGCGGTCGGGCCAGCCTGCCGGCAACCGACTCGATACGCCGGACACTTTGCTGACGGTCCTGCGGAAACAGTTGCCCGCCTACGGATCGGTCGATCTTGCCAGAACCGATCCGCGCGGATCGGCGCGCGACAGCGACTTCGACGAAGCCTTCGCCGAGATCGAGCCCGGCCCATCGAGCGCGGTCGCGGACAATTTCGACGACTACAGTACGCCCTCCGTGCCCACGACGCCGCGCAGCACAATTTACGCGCTGGCGCCGATCGGCGACCGACCGACCGGAGGGGCGCCGCGTCCCGACCCGGTCGAGGTTGCGCGACTGCCCGAGTCGCCGCGTCGGAGCATGCCTGAGCCTACGGTGAGCACCACGCGCCCCGCACCGCCAGCGCCGACACGGACGACCCAGGCACCGCCTCGCCGAGGGCGCTATATCGTCCAGGTCGCAACCTTTTCGAGCAAGACCAATGCCATACGCGCGGCCGACGATCTCGCCGGTTTCGTCGTGACCGCCGGGGGATACTACCGCACCCGATTGGGACCGTTCGTCAGTCGGGGAGAAGCCGATGCTGCCCTCGCCAAAGCCCGAAACGCGGGATATAGAGACGCGTTCGTAGATACGAGCGGATAGGCATTCGTCGCGGCGCCCCGTGAGGCTGAGCGCGCGGCAACGCGCAGAGGAGCGGCGGCATTGGCAGGAATTCTGGTTAAGCGACATCGTGCGACTGCGCTGGTTGCGGCCATGATGCTCGCCCTGCCGACAAATCTCAGCGCCCAGTCGTCCCAGCGCCCGGCTCCCCCCACGCCCGAACAGGCCCCGATCGCCTACATGATCGACCTGTCCAGCGGGCAGACCCTGTACGCGCGCGACATCGACCGGCGCTTCGTGCCCGCCTCGATCACCAAGGTGATGACCACCCTGGTTGCCTTCGACATGCTCGCCGACGGCAAGTTGCGGCCGGACCAGCGCGTCCCCTATCGCGACGAGACCTTCAAGGAATGGCACCGGAAGGGCTCGACCTTGTTCCTGCCCGCGCACGCGCGGCCTACGGTTCAGGAGCTTCTGATCGGAATCACGACGGTTTCCGCCAACGATGCATCGGTAGTGCTGGCCGAAGGAGCCGCCGGCAGCGTCAAAAATTGGGCGGACCGCATGAACGCGACCGCACACAGCATCGGCATGCACGACAGCCACTTCGGCACGCCCAACGGGTGGCCGGACGAGGGACGCACCTTCGTGACCGCCCGGGATCTGGGAACGCTGGCCGAGCGGATCCTGCGCCATCATCCTGAGAAGTTCGATTTCTACTACGGGCGGCGCGGCCTCAAGGCCTATGGCATCGCGCAGGATAATCACGATCCCATCACGGGCCGTGTGGAAGGCGCGGACGGGATGAAGACCGGCTTCACCGATCAGGCGGGCTATGGTTTCCTCGGCACTGCCGAACGAAACGGACGCCGCCTGGTGATGGTGGTTGCCGGGGCCGACCGGGGGAGCGAGCGAAACCGCGCCTCGCGCGCCTTCATGGAATGGGGCTTCAAGGCGTTCGACAGCCGCATACTCGCCCGCAAGAATCAGCCGATCGCTTCCGCCCGGGTGCAGAACGGATCGCTCGGCGAAGTGCCTCTGGTCGCGGATCAGGACGTACGCGTGGCCGTGCCGCGCGGCGACCGTGCCAAGGCGGAACTCACCATCCATTACGATGGGCCGCTACGGGCACCGATCGCCAAGGGTGAGGCCGTGGCCACGCTCGAAATCGCAGTGCCCGGCATGGAGAAAGCCACCTTGCCGCTCTACGCATCGCAAGAGGTGAAGGAGGCCGGTATGTTTGGTCGGATTGCCAATGGTTTTGCAGGTCTGTTCGGATGACCGCGCCCGCAGAGCAACCAGCAGTCAAAGCCCGCTTCATCGCCTTCGAGGGCGGTGAAGGCGTCGGAAAGTCGACCCAGGCCAAACGCCTTGTCGCGGCGCTTGCGGAGCGCGGGATCGAGGCGCTGCTCACGCGCGAGCCAGGTGGGACCAAGGGGGCGGAGATGATCCGCAAGCTGCTGCTCGATCCGCCGGGCACGGGCTGGCTGGTGCAGGCCGAAGCCATGCTGTTCGCTGCTGCACGCTCGGACCATGTGGCCAAGGCGATCAAGCCGGCGCTGATGGCGGGCAAGTGGGTGATTTGCGATCGCTTCGTGCTCTCGAGCCGCGCCTATCAGGGCCTTGCCGGCGGCCTCGGCGACGAGGAAGTGAAAACGCTGCACCGGATCGGCAGCGGGGGGCTCCAGCCGTGTCGGACCTTCCTGCTCGAAGCTCCGGGTGACGAGGTCAACGAACGCCTGCGCAGGCGCGATGGCGACGAGGCGGACGCCATCGGCGGGCGCAATGCGCGCTATCACGCGGATGTCGCGCGCGGTTTCGCCGGTCTGGCGCAAGACGATGAATCGATCGTCCAGATCAACGCATCGGGCACCGAGGACGAGGTCCATGCCGCCGTGATGCACAATATCGAGCCACTGCTCGTCCCGGCATCGTGAGCGATCCGCACGGGCCCCAGTGGCGCAGCTGGCGTGCAGCGCTGGCCAGCCCGAGGATGCACCATGCATGGATCCTTGCCGGGCGCAGGGGGCTGGGCAAGCACGAATTCGCACTGGCCGCCGCGCGCGAGCTGGTCGCAACGGGACGCGAAACACCCGTGTCCGAAAACGATCCCGACGTGCAGGTGCTGAGCTACCTGCCGAAGGACGACAAGGAAGCGAAGAAGGCCGAGAAGGGCGAGGCTTTCGAAACCAAGCGGAATATCGCGATCGACCAGGTGCGCGCGATGCAGGCCCGGCTAACGACCCGTCCCACGCTGGGTGCGTACCGCGCGATCATCATCAACCCGGCGGACGATCTGGAACGTAACGCCGCGAACGCACTACTCAAAAGCCTGGAGGAACCGCCAGCGGGCACGTTCTTCCTGCTGGTGACACACCGCCCCGGCATGCTGCTGCCCACGATCCGGTCGCGCGCGCGCATCCTCCGGTTCGCGCCTCTACCAACAAATCAGGTAGAGGGCGCCTTGCACGCCGCAGCGCCCGATGCCGATCCGGCCGATATATCGTTAGCCGCGCGCGCTTCCGGCGGTGCCACGGGCGCGGGGCTGGCTTTCCTTGCGCAGCAGCTTGGCCCGGCCGAAGCCCTGATGCGCAGGATCGCATCGGAAGGCGACCCGGATTTCACGCTGCGCGGCAAGCTGGGCGAAGAGATCGGCGCCCGTCCGGATCGCGAACGGCTTGCGACCACGCTCGATCTGGCGCGTACCGTGCTCGCCCAGAAACTCGACGACCCGGACCCGGCAGGCATCCCCGCGCTGGTCGAGGCGCACGCGCGGCTGGTAACGATCTCGGGACAGGCGAAAAGCTACAATTTCGATCCCGGTTTCCTCGCGATGGAAATCGGCACCTTGCTCGCGTCCGCTGCCCAGCATAGAGCCACGCGCAATGGCTGATCCTTACTACATTACCACCGCGATCCACTATCCCAACGGCAAGCCGCATATCGGCCACGCCTACGAGACGGTCGCCGCCGATGTCATCGCGCGTTTCCAGCGCCTGAAGGGCCGCGATGTGCGGTTCCAGACGGGCACGGACGAGCACGGACTGAAGATGGCGCGCAAGGCGCAGGACGAGGGCAAGACCCCGCGCGAACTGGCCGACGAGATGAGCGGCCATTTCCGCGATCTGTTCGACCGGCTGAACATTTCCTACGACCGCTTCATCCGTACGACGGAGCCTGAGCATCACACCGCCAGCCAGGCATTGTGGCGCGCGATGGAAGCCAATGGCGATCTCTATCTCGACCGCTACGAAGGCTGGTACTCGGTCCGCGACGAAGCCTTCTACGACGAGAAGGAGCTGGTCGAAGGGGAAGGGGAAGGGGGGGAAAAGCTCTCCCCACAGGGTACGCCGGTCGAGTGGACCGTCGAGGAAAGCTGGTTCTTCCGCCTGTCGAAATATCAGGCCAAGCTGCTCGACCTCTACGCCTCGCAGCCCGATTTTATCCAGCCCGACAGCCGCCGCAACGAAGTGATGCGCTTCGTCGAAGGCGGGTTGCGCGATCTTTCGGTCAGCCGCACCAGCTTCGACTGGGGCGTGCGCGTGCCGGGCAGCGAAGAGCATGTAATGTATGTGTGGGTCGACGCGCTGACCAACTACATCAGCGGTCTGGGCTACCCGGAAGAAGGCGCGAACTGGAAGTACTGGCCCGCCGACCTGCACCTGATCGGCAAGGACATCATCCGCTTCCACACGGTCTACTGGCCGGCGTTCCTGATGAGCGCGGGCGTGGAATTGCCCAAGCAGGTCTACGGCCACGGGTTCCTGCTCAATCGCGGGCAGAAGGAATCCAAATCACTCGGCAATGTGACCGATCCGGTTGCACTGGCAGATCAGTTCGGCGTCGACTCGCTGCGCTATTTCCTGATGCGCGAAATCGCCTTCGGGCAGGACGGCAGCTACTCAGCCGAAGCGATCGTAACGCGCGCGAATGCTGAACTGGCCAACAGCTTCGGCAACCTCGCGCAGCGTACCCTGTCGATGATCGCCAAAAACCTCGATGGAGTGCTGGGCGAATACCGGCCCGAAGGCGACGACAAGGCGCTGCTGACCACAGTGCAGGATGCGTGCCGCGAAGCTTTCCCGGAGCAGTTCGAAAAGCTCGCCTTCTCGGTCGGGATCGATGCCTGGATGAAGGCGGTCTACGCCTGCAACCAGTATGTCGACGAACAGGCGCCCTGGGCGCTGAAGAAGACGGATCCGGAGCGGATGCGCACCGTGCTGCAAACGCTGTTCATCGTGCTGCGAGACCTCGCCATCGCGATCCAGCCTGTCATTCCCGAAAAGTCGGGCCACCTGCTGACCATGCTAGGAATTGCCGAAGACGCGCGTACTTACGAAGATATGGCCGACGAAGGCTGGTACGGCGCGCTGATCGCCACTGGATACCGCGTCGAACCGCCGACGCCGCTGTTCCCGCGTCTCGAAATGCCGGAAACCGCAGAGGCCAGCTGATGCTGATCGATAGCCATTGTCATCTCGAATACGAGGGTCTGGTCGACGATCAGGGCGGGGTGCTCGCCCGCGCTCGCGCTGCCGGGGTTCAGGGCTTCCTGAACATCTCGACCAAGCAGGCCGAGTGGGACCAGGTCGTCGCTACCGCCGCGCGCGAGGATGACGTGTGGGCCAGCGTCGGCATTCACCCGCACAATGCCGACGGCCATGCGGATCTGGCGCGCGAGACATTGCTGGACGCCACGCATCACCCCAAAGTGGTCGGGATCGGCGAGACGGGGCTCGATTACTTCTACGACAAGTCCGATCGCACGACGCAGCAGGCGCTGTTTCGCATGCATATCGATGTCGCGCGCGAGACGGGCTTGCCGCTCATCATCCATACGCGCGATGCCGAGGAAGACACCGCCGCGATCCTCGAAGACGAGATGGGGAAGGGAACGTACCCCGCCCTGATCCACTGCTTCACCGCATCGGCGGCTTTCGGCCAGCGCGTGCTCGATCTTGGTCTGACGATCTCGATTTCGGGGATCGTGACCTTCAAGAACGCCAAGGATCTGCAGGAGGTCGTCAAGGTCATCCCGGCCGACCGGCTTCTGGTCGAAACCGACAGCCCGTTCCTTGCGCCGGTGCCGCATCGCGGGAAGACCTGCGAACCCGCCTACGTCGCGAACACCGCGCAATTCGTGGCCGATCTGCGCGGCACGAGCGTCGAAGAGCTGGGAGAGCAGACCACCCGCAATTTCCACGCTTTGTTCTCGAAAACGCGCCAGCAAGACAAGGCGACGGCGTGAAGGTCACGCTGCTTGGCTCGGGTACGTCGACAGGTGTTCCGCGCATCAATGGCGACTGGGGTGCGTGCGATCCCTTAGAACCGCGCAATCGCCGGTCGCGAGTGGCCATCGTGGTCGAAAACGACGCAGGCAGCCGCGTGCTGGTCGACACACCGCCGGACCTGCGCGACCAGTTCCTGCGCTGCGGGATCGACAATATTGATGGCGTCTTCTGGACGCACGACCACGCCGACCACTGTCACGGCATCGACGATCTGCGCTCGCTGAGATACGGGCGCAGCGGACCGTTGCCGGGCTATGGCGTGGAGGAAACCGTCCGAAGGTTGCGCGCACGCTTCAGTTACGTGTTTGCCGGCGAGCATGGCTATCCGACGATCGTGAACATCGAGGTGCTCGACCGCTTGCGCCTCTTTGCAGGCTTCACCGTCGGCTGGACCGTCATGCCGCATGGACCGGCCAAAAGCACCGGTTTTCGGTTCGGATGCGATGGCAAGTCTATCGGCTATGCCACTGATTTCAGTGAGATAACGCCCGGAATGGTCGAGCTTTTCACGGGCGTGGACGTGCTGGTGTGCGACTGTCTGCGTCGAGAGGAGCATCCCACGCACGCAAACCTCGCCATGGCGCTCGATTTGGGAAAGCGCTGCGGTGTTCGAAAGCTGGTCCTGACCCACCTCGATAAAAGCATGGATTACAAGACTTTACAGGGGGAAGTTCCGAAAGGCGTCATCGTGGGATATGATGGGCTGACGGTTTCGGCATGAACCAGTTCGATATCGTCCAGATCATCGCGCTGGTCGGCTGGCTGATATTGGCGGTCGGCGCTTTCGCTTCGTACGGACTGAGCTGGAAGACCTCGCTGCGGCACATGCTGATCTGGGCGGTTATCATTACCGGCCTGATGCTGCTCGTCAGCGCAATCCAGTAAGGCACAGGGCGATCCCTTACTACGAATGGCTCCTTTATTTTACATAATATATATTATCCATCTTATGTCTGTGCTGACGGCGCGGCTGCGGAGCCCTATGCCCCATCCATGACCGACAACCCGTCACGCCCAATCGACCGACTTCTTGCCGTCATGGCGCGACTGCGCGATCCGGAACGCGGCTGTGAATGGGATCTCGCGCAGGATTTCGGCACGATCGCGCCATACACGATCGAGGAAGCCTACGAGGTCGCCGACGCAATCGAGCGTGACGCAATGGACGAATTGCGTGAAGAACTCGGCGATCTGCTGTTCCAGGTCGTCTTCCATGCCCGCATAGCGGAAGAGCAAGGCCTGTTCGCTTTCGATGACGTCGCGCAGAGCATTTCCGAGAAGATGGAAGCGCGTCATCCGCACATCTTCGGCTCCGCCGACGGCACGATGGACGAAGCACGCTGGGAGATGCTGAAGGCGCAGGAACGTGAGGCAAAAGGCCAGGCCAGCTCGATGGACGGAGTTGCGCGCGCGCTTCCCGCCTTGCTTCGCGCGGAGAAGCTGCAGAAGCGGGCAGCGCGCGACGGGTTCGACTGGCCCGATCCCTCGGGCGCGGCCGCCAAGCTGGCCGAAGAAGCGACGGAATTGGCAGAGGCTGACGAAACCACACGCGAGGAGGAAGCGGGCGATCTGCTGTTCGCCGCGGTCAACGTGGTCCGCGCTTATGGCATCCAGCCCGAAGCCGCCTTGCGCGCCGCCAACGACAAGTTCGAGCGGCGCTATCGCGGGATGGAAACGCTGGCAAACGGCGCGTTCTCTTCGCTCGATCTCGATGCGCAGGAAGCGCTGTGGCAGGCGGTGAAGCAGCAGGAGCGCGACTAGGCGCTCCCCTCCCCGGCATCCTCGCCCGCATCATAGGCTTCGGCCCAAGCACGTGCGCCGTCTTGGTTCTGCCGTTCGATCTCGGGGACGCTCACCCGTGCCGCAGGATCGATCGTGACGCCCAGATAATCCGCCACCGCGACCATCGCACGCTCCGGATCGTGCCGCACATCCTCGTAGGCGATCCGCAACGGCGCGATCCTCAGATCGCGGAACATTGCGGCCCAGGTGTTCTCCTGCCGCTCGATCAGTCGCGCGGCGTTATCGACCGCACGCCGGGAAAAAGGCGGTTCGGCCTGCCCCTCCCCCTCCTGCGCCGCACGCCAGCGGCCCGACAGCGAAGCGCGGGCATAGGAAATTGCGTGCGCCTTGCGTTCGCGGCGGACCAGATGGATGACGCGTGTATCCGCTCCGCGCGCCAGCAGGAAGCGCATCACTGCGTCGAGCAAGTGTGAATTGATCGCACCAAGGTCTTCAAATTGCAGTGGAAAAGCCTTGAGGCCGAACACGCCGTTGGGCGAGGTGCGCGTTGCCAGCACGGATCGCCAGTGGCGTTCCTGCGCCTCCCGATCCTCCGAAAGCTCCCCTAGCGGACCGCCCGGAGCGAAGTTCAGATACTCGAGCGGCGCACCAAGGCAGCCGGTTTCCCAGAGACGGTGGCCGAACCACGAACTGCCCGATCGCGGCGTCGTTGCCAGAAGGTAGGGTCTGGACGGCAGACCGGCGAAATGCGGGAAATCGAATGCGGGCTCATGCCCGGTAGTCAGCCCGTCGATCATGCCTTCTCTTCGGCATAGCCGGGATGACAGTCAACCGGCGGCGTCGGCGCCCATTGTTTCGAACTGGCCCAATTCCTTGGGGCCAAGCCGCACGACTAGGCGGTGCTGTGGCGCGCCTTCTTGGGTTTCGATTTCCTCTTCTTCCAGCACATCGCCATGCGCGTGAAGCCACGCGATTTCGCGCCCCGCAGACGCCGGCAGCACGATTTCACGGATGATTGCCTCCCGTGTGAGCGCCTGGGCGATCCGCGCTTCCAGAACATCGATATTGAAGCCGGTTTCAGCCGAGAGCGGCACCACCGTTTCGTCCTCTTCGGCCCGGGCGGCCAAGTCCTCGCGCGCGTCCTCCGCGAGCAGATCCCACTTGTTCCACACTTCGAGGATCGGAATCGCGCTGACGGGCTCTTCGCCCTCCTCTCCCTCAGAAAAGACGCCTAGTCCGCGCAACACCTCCAGCACCTGCGTCTTTTGCGCAGCGCTGGCGGGATTTGCGATGTCGCGCACGTGCAGGATCAGGTCGGCGTTGGTTACCTCCTCCAACGTCGCCCGGAACGCAGCGACCAACTGGGTCGGCAGGTCGGAAATAAACCCGACCGTGTCGGACAGGATCGCCTTTTCGACCCCCGGCAGGCCGATCGCCCGCATCGTGGGGTCGAGCGTGGCGAACAGCAGGTCTTCCGCCATTACGTCCGCGCCGGTGAGTCGGTTGAAAATCGTCGACTTGCCCGCGTTGGTATAGCCAACCAGCGCGATGACAGGCCACGGCGCGCGGGTACGGCGCTCCCGATGCAGCGCACGGGTCTTGCGCACCTGTTCCAAATCGCGCCGGAGACGCGCCATGCGCGAACGGATCATCCGCCTGTCGGCCTCGATCTGCGTTTCGCCGGGGCCCCCGAGAAAGCCGAAGCCGCCCCTTTGCCGTTCGAGGTGGGTCCAGCTGCGCACCAGGCGGCTCGCCTGATAATCGAGATGCGCCAGTTCGACCTGCAAGCGGCCTTCTGCGGTCGCCGCGCGTTCGCCGAAGATCTCGAGGATCAGTCCGGTTCGGTCGATCACCTTGCGCTTGAGCTTCTCTTCCAGCGTGCGCTGCTGGATCGCCGAGAGCGCCCCGTCGACGATGACGAGCTCCGCTTCGGCCAATTCGGCCTGCGTGGCGATCTGCTCGACCTGCCCTGCCCCGAACAGCGTACCGGGCCGCACATCACGCACGGGCTGGATATAGCTTTCCGCAACGACGATGCCGATGGCATTGGCAAGCCCCAGCGCCTCCGCAAGCCGTTCCTCGGCTGGCAGATCGTGCGACTGGCCACGAATGTCGGGACAGATGACGAGCGCGCGCGCTCCGCGCGTCACCTCGCCTTGCAGGTCATCTTCGAAAATCTAGCGGTCCTCGCTTATCATTCGTAATCGTGCTCGTCGTCTTCCCAGTCGCTCAGGTCGACAGGCTCGGACGGCTGAATGGTCGAAACGGCGTGCTTGTACGCCAGTTGCACGTATCCTTCGCGTTCCAGCAGCGTGCAGAACAGGTCATAGGCGGCGATCCGCCCCTGCAGCATCACGCCGTTGACCAGGAACATGGTCACCTGCACCTCTGCCTCGCTTACGCGTCCCAGAAACACGTCCTGCAACTGGCGCTGCTTCTTGCCGCCGTCGCGATTGGCGAACTGTTCGGCATCCATGGGTTGCGCGGGCATGATCGTGCTGATCGCGTGCTTGTAGACGAGTTGCGACTGGCCATCGCGGCGCAGCAGCAGCGAGAAATTGTCGAACCAGGTGATGATGCCCTGCAGCTTCACACCCTTGACCAGAAATACCGTGACCGGCGCCTTCTCGCGCCGCAGGATATTCAGGAACCCGTCCTGGAGCCCGGGCTGCTTGTCTGCCGAGCCTGTTTCGCTGCGGGTGGGCGCACGCTTGTGGGGGGTCTTGGCCGCAGATGCGCGCTCCGGCGCTTCATCTTCGGTCTTTGGCTTGGTCTTTATCGAAAGCGTTTTTCCTGCAGGCATAACCCTGTTCCTGTTTTTGGCCACACGTGCGAGGAGCGGTGTAGCATCGCTCTATCCATCTGCCCCGTTTGAAGGCAGCACTTATCTCGAAAAATGCTTGCTGCGGACTTGCGTTCCTTTGGCTCGATTCGTCGTGCTCCTCCAGTGACTTAGGCGTCGCTCCTCTCAGCCCTCGTCCTTGCGATCGGTCATCCCGAGAATCTTGAGCTTCCGGTGCAATGCCGACCGCTCCATCCCGATGAAATTGGCAGTCTTCGAGATATTGCCAGAAAAACGCCGGATCTGGATCGCGAGATATTCGCGTTCGAATTCCTCGCGTGCCTCGCGCAGCGGAACGCCCATCAGGCTCGATAGCCCGATGCCGCCCTTCACCCCGCCCTCGGTTATCTCTGCGGGCAGCATCTCGGGTTCGATGACATTCAGCTTGTCCCGCGGCGAAAGGATAACTGTGCGTTCCACAACGTTGCGCAATTCGCGCACATTACCCGGCCAGTCATAGGCTTGCAGCGTGGCGAGCGCCTCTTCGCTGATCTCTGGGGGCGGCAGCCCCTGCTCGGTCGCGTAGCGGGCGAAGAAATGGGTCGCCAGCGCCGGAATATCGTCTCGCCGGTCGGCCAGCGACGGAATTGTCACGGGGACGACATTGAGCCGGTAGAAGAGGTCTTCGCGAAACCGCTTTTCCTCGATTTCGACCTGTAAATCGCGCGAGGTCGAGCTGACCACCCGCATATCGACCCCGATCTGGCGGTTGCCGCCCACGCGCACGAAGCTCTGCTCGGTCAGCACGCGCAAAATGCGCGCTTGCGTGGAAAGCGGCATGTCGGCGACTTCGTCGAGGTACAACGTGCCGCCGTCGGCCATTTCGAGCAGGCCCGGTCGGATCAGGTTGCCATCGGCCTCTTCACCGAACAGCTCCTGCTCGAAACGCTCGGCCGTGATCCGCGCGGAATTGACGGTCACGAAGGCGCCGGAGGAACGCCCGCTCCAGCTGTGCAGCATCCGTGCAGCGACTTCCTTACCCGATCCGGCCGGGCCGCTGATCAGGACCCGGCTGCCCGTATTGGCGACCCGTTTGAGCGTGGCACGCACCTGGTTGACCGGCGCGGAGTTGCCCGTGAACTCCTCGCCCGGGCCGCCATTGTCCTGCTTCAGGCGCGTGTTCTCGCGCCGCAGACGTTCGGTTTCGGTCGCGCGTTCGACCAGCAGCAGCAAGCGCTCCGTCTCGAACGGCTTTTCGATGAAGTCCATCGCGCCGCGGCTGACCGCGGAGACTGCGGTGTCGATATTGCCGTGGCCCGAGAAGATGATCACCGGCAGCTCCGGCTCGCGTTCCTTGATCGCATCGAGCACTTCCAGCCCGTCCATCGGGCTGCCGTGGAGCCACACATCGAGCAGGACGAGGCTCGGCCGCCGCTCGTCGACCATTTGCAGCGCGGTTCCGCTGTCGCCCGCGACGCGGCATTCGTAGCCTTCGTCGGTCAGCACGCCGGAAACCAGTTCGCGAATATCGCGTTCGTCGTCGACGACCAGGATATCGAGCGCCATCAGCGCCTCCTTTCGGGGTGTGTCTGTTTCATGCGGCCTGTTCCTCGGATGCTGCGGGCTCGGGGTTACGGGCGAAGCGAAGGATGACCTGGGTGCCGCCTTCCGCGACCGGGGTGAAGGACATGTCGCCGCCATGCTCCTCCACGATCTTGCTGACGATCGCGAGCCCCAGCCCGGTGCCCTTTTCGCGGGTTGTCACGTAAGGCTCGGCGATCCTGTCCCGCTCGGCTGGCAGGCCAACGCCGTTATCCGCAACCCGGATTTCGACGAGTTCGTTGCCCTGTTCGATCGATACCGCGATCCGACCGGTAAAATCGGCACCTTCGTCCGACGCACGCGCCTGCACCGCTTCGACCGCGTTCTTAAGAACATTGGTCATTGCCTGGCCGAACTGGTGACGATCGCAGCTGAGCGGCACGTTTCCATCCTGCGCCTCGACATTGAATGCAATGTCCTGATGCGCGACCTCCTGAAGGAAGACTGCCTGACGCACGAGATCGATCGCGTCTTCGTCGCGGAAAACCGGCTTTGGTAGGCGGGCGAAGGAGGAGAACTCGTCGACCATCGCCCGCAGCGCGCCGACCTGGCGCACGATCGTGCTGGTCAGCTCGTCGAACAGCGTATCGTCGTCGCCTACCTTCTTGCCATAGCGACGCTTGAGCCGTTCGGTTGCGAGCTGGATCGGGGTGAGCGGGTTCTTGATCTCGTGCGCGATCCGACGCGCAACGTCTGACCAGGCAGCGCGGCGCTGGTCGAGCAACTGGCGCGTGATATCCTCGAAGGTGATCACATGCCCGCCGGTTGCGGGCGCGATCCGCACCGCCAGCGTCAGCAGGTCGGCACCCTTCGTCACGGTGACGATGCCGCCTTCCACCCCCTTGTCGAGCAGCGCGGCGATCTGCGGCGCGACCGTGACAAAGGCCTTGCCCCGCCCCTCCTCGGTCGCATCCTCGAACAGCACGAGCCGCGCCGAGGTGTTCATCAGCTGGATCGCGCCACCCTCGTCGATCGAGACAATGCCTGCACTCATCGACTCGAGCACCGCCTCGATAAAGGCGCGCCGTTCGTCGATCTCGCGGTTTGCCCGCATCAGGTCGTCGGTCTGCGTTTCGAGCTGCGCGGTCATCCGGTTGAACGCCCGGTTGAGCAGGCCGATTTCGTCCGCGCCGGTGCGCCCTTCGATCCGCAACGCGAAATTGCCCGCCCCGACCTTGCGCGCCGCGGCGACCAGATCGGTCAGCGGCTCGACCTGGCGGTCCGCAAAGCGCAGCGCGAACCAGACAGCGAAACCCACCAGCGCGAGGCTGACGAAGAACAATGCCAGGTTGAAGCGCAGTTGCAGCGCGCGGGCACGCTGGGTCAGCTCGCGATACTGGACCATGATGTCGGTCGCGCGCTGGAAATTGGTGAAGGACAGTGCCGTCGTGTTGCGCGCATTGTAGAGGTAGATGCCCGCAGCGCGGTCGATCGGCGTTATCGCCTCAATCCGCTGCTGATCCGCAAAGATGACCTCGTTCTCGCCCGCCTCGAACTTGGGCAGCGCGCGGGCGCCAGCCTCGGCCGGCTGATTGCCGGCGACAATCCCGATTGCCACCGCGGTTGTGACCGTGCCGTTGGGAAAGGCCTGCAAGATCGCGCTCTCGCTGATGTCGCGGGCCTGCATCTGGTAGAGGTAATCCTCCTGGAACTCGCGGCTGGCCAGGTCGTCCGCATCGCGGCCCTGCAACAGGTAGAGCATGTCACCCGCCATCGTGCGGGTTTCCTGAGCAACCTCGAACTGGTTCTGCTCGAAATAGCTCTCTGCAAATTCGTTCGTACTCTCGAACAGCCCTCGTGAATCGCTCGAAAACCAGAAATCGACGCCCGACTGGAACAGCACCCCAGCAAACGTCGCCACGAGCAGCGTTGGAACCGCAGCAATCAGCGAGAACACGAAGACGAGGCGGACGTGCAGTCTTGCGGTACTGCCAGCGGCGCGACGCAATGCGAGCCTGCGTCCGAGCAAAACCAGCAGCGCCATCGCCGGCACGAGCGTGCCGATCAGAAGGATCGAGATCTGCCGCGTCGGAAGGAGATCGGTCTCGTCGGGCGTCTTCGCGAAAGCGCTCCACGTCGCGAAGACCATGATCGCCAGCGCGACTGCCGCACCGATTTCCAGCAACCGGAACAGGTTGGCGCGCCGCGAAGCGACGACCATGCGCCGTGCAAAGCGAGAACCGCGTATTGTCTTGACGGGAGAGGTCGCCATCGTTGCCGACTTACAACATTGCTGTTGCTGTAATACAAGTTACAAAGGCCGTGTCGTCCCACTTCGCGTCGCATTTCGGCAACGCCTCACGGCAATCGCTAGCGAAAATGCCTCGGCTCAGGCGGCGTCTCGCACCAGGAAGGGTTCGAAGAACCGGTCGATCTCGCCCAGCACCTGCGCCGGATCGTCGATGAAGTTGATCGTCTTGCGGAAATCGGCCGATCCGTAGAGCCCCTTGGTGTACCACCCGAGGTGCTTGCGAGCGATCTTTACGCCGACCGCCGGTGTGTAATGATCGAGCATCCGCCGATAATGTTCGACCACGACGGCATAATGTTCGTTCAGCGGCGGGTCGGCCCGCTTCTCGCCCGTCTGCCACCAGTGCATCACCTGGCCGAGCAGCCACGGGCGGCCATAGGCCCCGCGCCCGATCATCAGCCCGTCTGCGCCCGATTGCTCCAGCGCCTTGGCAGCGTCGTCGATACTGCAAATGTCGCCGTTCACGATCACGGGGATGCTGACCGCGTCCTTCACCTTGCGGATGAACGACCAGTCGGCGCTGCCCTTGTACATCTGGTTGCGTGTGCGGCCGTGGACGGTGATCATCTTCACGCCCAGATCCTCGGCAATCCGCGCCAGTTCGGGCGCGTTGAGGCTCTGGTGATCCCAGCCCATGCGCATCTTGACCGTGACCGGTACGTCGACCGCCTTGACCGTCGCTTCCATCAGCTTGGTCGCCAGCGGCACCTCGCGCATCAGCGCGCTGCCCGCCAGCTGGCCGACGACCTTTCGCACCGGGCAGCCGAAATTGATGTCGATGATCGCCGCGCCGTTGCCTTCCTGCAATTTCGCGGCTTCGGCCATGCTTGCCGGGTCGCAGCCGACGAGCTGCATCGAAACCGGCTCCTCGATCCGGTCCCACGCGGCCTTCTGCACGCTCTGCCGCGTTTCGCGGATCGCAGCCTCGCTCGCGATCATCTCGGTCACGTTGAGGCCCGAGCCATAGCGGCGCACCAGCGTACGGAACGGCATGTCGGTCACGCCGGTCATCGGCGCGAGGACGACAGGCGTCTCGACGCGCACATCGCCGATGGCGATCGGCTTGGGAGCCGAAGGAGGGGTTGGCACTTCAAGCATGGGGAAGCGCGCCAAATAGTGGATTGCCGCCGCTCCCGCAAGCGCGTAGCCCCATCGTCGATGGCCCAACTCCGTCACTCTCCCGCAGACCCGCCCCGTTTCGCCGCGATTATCGTTGCCGCAGGCACCGGCACGCGCGCCGGACAGGCGATCCCCAAGCAATATGTTCGCTGGCGCGGGAAGCCGGTGCTGCGCCACTCGGCGGAATCGCTGCTCGCAGCAGGAGCCGCGCCTCTGGTGGTCGCCATTGCGCCCGATGCGGCGGACTTGGCGCGCGAAGCGCTCGCAGGGCTCGACTCGATCATGTTGATCGAGGGTGGCGATACCCGCCGCGAGTCCGTATCCGCCGGGCTCGAGGCGCTGGCGGTAGACGCGCCGGAGCGCGTGCTGATCCACGACGCCGCACGCCCCACCCTTCCCCAACCGGTGATCGACCGGGTGCTTGCCGCGCTCGCAACCCATCCCGGCGCGATCCCCGCGCTAGAGGTAGTCGACACCATCGCACGCACGAAGGATGGCGTGATGACGGGACAGGAAGACCGCAACACACTCGCCCGGGTACAGACCCCCCAAGGCTTCGTGTTCGACGACATTCTGGCTGCACACCGTGCATGGGATAACCCCAGCGAGCCGACCGACGACGCGCAGGTGCTGCGGGCGAGCGGCGGCGAGGTCGCCGTGGTCGAAGGTTCGACGAAACTCGCCAAACTGACTTTTGCAGAGGATTTCGCGATGCAGGCAGCGCCCGTCCGCACCGGCACCGGCTTCGACGTTCACCAGCTCGTCGAGGGTGAGGAATTGTGGCTCGGCGGCGTCCGGATTGCGCACGACAAAGGCCTCTCCGGCCACAGCGATGCAGACGTTGCCCTTCATGCGCTCGTCGACGCCATTCTGGGCGCTGTCGGCAATGGCGATATCGGCACGCATTTCCCGCCCAGCGACGAAAGATGGCGCGGTGCAGAGTCGGGCCAATTCCTCGCGCACGCGGTCAGCCTTGCAGCGGAGGCGAGATACCGGGTCGGCAATCTGGACCTGACCATTATCTGCGAGGCGCCCAAGATCGGGCCGCACAAGGATGCGATGCGCGAAAAGATCGCCGAACTGGCCGGTGTTCAGGTCGATGCTGTAAGCGTAAAAGCGACCACGACCGAAAGGCTCGGTTTTACCGGGCGCGGCGAAGGAATTGCCGCTCAGGCCGCCGCAACCCTGATCAGGGAGGACTTCGAATGAGACCGCCTCTTCGTCTCACCGCAACCGCCGCCCTTCTCGCGCTATCGCAGCCCGTCCTTGCGCAGGGCAGTTGCGTTCAGCAGGAGGATGTTGCGGATGCCGCGACCTATGCCATGCCGCTGGTCATCGAAGCCCTGCAATCGCGTTGCACCGAAGTGCTTCCGGCGAACAGCTTCATCATGAACGAGGGCGAAGATTTCTCCGCCGAGTTCGAGCCTTTGCGCGATAGCGCCTGGCCAGGTGCGCGGCGGCTGCTGGTGGGCGCAATCGAGAGCAAGACCGGCGCGAAGCGCGAATGGGCCGATCAGGCCGCACCGGGAACGGGCGGCATCATGCAAACGCTCATGCGGATGGAGGGTGACGATCTGCGCCCCTTCGTCGATGCACTTGCGCTTCAACTGATCGCAGAAGAAATCGAGCCCGACACGTGTGGCAAGGCAAATGCCCTGCTTCCACTGCTCGCCCCGCTTCCGCCCGAAAACTACGGCGCTCTGGTGGCGACGCTAATGGGGTTCGTCGGGAAGAAGGACGGCGCGATGCAAATTTGCGAGGTGCTACCGGAATGACCGACGCTCTTCTCTCCTCCGACATCATCCAGCTCGCTACGCGCGTTGTAGAAGAGAACCGCGAGGCCGGGCGAACGATTGCACTCGCGGAAAGCTGCACCGGCGGGCTGGTGTGCGGCGCAGTCACCGAAATCGCGGGCTCGTCGTCGGTGCTCGACCGGGGCTTCATCACCTACTCGAACGAGGCAAAGATGGAGCTGCTGGGCGTCTCGTCCGACATCATCGAAACGTTCGGCGCGGTTTCCATCGCCTGCGTCTGGGCGATGGCGCAGGGCGCGCTTGCCAATAGCAAGGCCGATGTGGCTGTCGCGATCAGCGGGGTTGCCGGTCCCGGTGGCGGGACACCAACCAAGCCGGTCGGCACGGTGGTATTCGCCCGCGCGACCCGCGGTCAGGAAGACCAGCCCGAAGGCGAGCTCAAGTCGTTCGGTGAAATCGGCCGGGCGGAGGTGCGCCGTCAGGCGACGCTATGCGCGCTGGAGCTGCTATTGCCGTAAAGCTCGTCCGCACGCTTTTCGAATGCGGTCATCATCATGCGAAACGCCCGGTCGAAATAGGCCCCGGCCAGCCGCTCGAAAATCCGGCTCTTGAAGGTGAAGTCGACGCAGAAGTCGATCTCGCACCCGCCGTCCACCTCGGCGAATTCCCACGCATTGTGCAGATCGCTGAGCGGGCCGTCGATGTAATGCACATGGATGCTCTCGGGCCGCTTCTTCTCGACCCGCGAGGTGAACTTCTCGCGGATCGCCTTGAAGCCGACCACCATGTCCGCCACCATTTCGGTCTCGCTGTCGGACTGGATGCGCGTTGCGATGACCCACGGCAGGAAATCGGGATAACTGCGCACATCCGCGACCAGATCGAACATCTGCTCGCACGTATAAGGCAGCACCCGTTTCTGGTGGATGCCGGGCATCAGCGTGCGTCCTTGCGTGCTGCCTCGCGCGCCAGGCGTTCTTCACGCGCCGCCTTCATCTGGGCGAAATCGTCGCCAGCGTGGTAGCTCGACCGGGTCAGCGGGCTCGCGGCGACCTGCAGGAAGCCCTTGGCCCGCGCGATCGAACCGAAGGCATCGAAGGCCTTGGGCGTGACGAAATCCTCGACCTTCGCGTGCTTCGGCGTGGGCTGCAGATATTGGCCCATCGTGATGAAATCGACATCCGCACTGCGCATGTCGTCCATCACCTGATGCACTTCCAAACGCTGTTCGCCCAGCCCCAGCATGATACCCGATTTGGTGAAGATCAGCGGATCGTGCGACTTCACCTCTTCGAGCAGGCGCAGCGATGCATAATAGCGCGCGCCTGGGCGAATGGTCGGGTAAAGCCGCGGTACGGTTTCGAGGTTGTGATTGAACACGTCCGGCCCGGCCTCACAGATCGCCTCGATCGCCGGGCGCATCTTGCCGCGGAAATCGGGGGTCAGGATCTCGATCGTGGTGTTGGGCGTCTCGCGGCGGAGCGCCTGGATCACCTTCACGAACTGCCCTGCCCCGCCATCGGGCAGGTCGTCCCGGTCGACGCTGGTGATGACGATGTGTTCGAGCCCCATCTTCCCCGCCGCGACCGCCACGTTCTCCGGCTCCATCGGGTCAACCAGCCGCGGCATCCCGGTCTTGACGTTGCAAAAGGCGCAGGCGCGCGTGCACACGTCGCCGAGGATCATGACGGTCGCGTGCTTCTTCTCCCAGCACTCGCCGATATTCGGGCACGCTGCCTCCTCGCACACGGTGTTCAGGCTGAGATCGCGCATCAGGCGGCGAGTCTCGTGATAGCCCTTGCTCACCGGTGCCTTGACCCTGATCCAGTCGGGCTTGCGCTGGCGCGGTTCGCGGTTGTCTTTAGGCTCGGGGGCGGAAGAAAGGTCGTTCATGACCCGCCATCTAGGAGCCTGCCCGCGATGTAGCAATGGCGTGGCTTGCCAGCAGGGGCGGCGAAGGCCATGTGGCGGTCATGTCAGAAATGCAGGCCCACAACATCGCCCTCCTCATCGATGCCGACAATGTCGATCCCAGCGGGATCGATGCGGTGCTCACCGTGCTAGCCGAGCTGGGCCAGGTGAATATCCGCCGCGCATACGGCAACTGGGCGAAGGACGCGCTCAAGCGCTGGGGCGATATCACCAATCGCTATGGCATCAGGCCGCACCAGCAATTCGACCTGACGCGCGGCAAGAACGCGACCGACATGGCGATGACAATCGACGCGGTCGACCTGCTCTATCAGGGCAAGGTCGACGGGTTCGGGATCATGAGCTCGGACAGCGACTTTACGCCGCTGGTCACGCGTTTGCGGCAGGATGGGCTGCCGGTGTACTGTTTCGGCGATGCGAAGACCCCGCAGGCGCTGCAGCGCGCCTGCACGCGCTTTATCGACACCGCAAAGCTGGTGCGCGGGCAGTCGCGCGATTCGGCGACGGACAGCAAGCCCGAAAAGGTCGATGTCGATGATGAGCTGATTCAGCTGCTCGGCGACGCATGGAAAGCCTCCAGCCGCGACGATGCCGGGTTTGCCCGCCTCCACGAGGTCGGCCAGATCGCAGGCAACCGTTCAAGTTTCGATGTGCGCAACTACGGCTTCAAGCGGTTGTCCGAGCTGGTGGGATCGCTCGACCGGTTCGAGATGAAGCGCGGGCAGGACGAGCAGCTTTACGTCCGGCGTTTGCGATAAAAAAGCGGCGCGGAAGCTTTCGCCCCCGCGCCGCCAACATTCGAATTCAGTCGGTCGACTTAGCTGTCGATACCGGCGGAAGCTTCCTGCGCGGCGTAAGCGGCCCACAGCTTCGCAATCGATTCGCGGTTACCTTGCACCTTGGCGAAGGTTTCCTGCGCCGCAGCGAAATCGCCGGTCTCGACCTGCGCAATGCCCAGTCGGGTCAGCGCGGTGTTCCGATCGACATCGGGACGGGTAAGCGCCACTTCGTACAGTGCTGCCGCGTCTGCGGACTCGCCGAAGTTGAGGTAGACGTCGCCCGCAGCAATCGCGAGGCTGCCACTAGCGCCGGCAGCCTTGGCGTCGCTTGCAAGCTCGGCCATGTCGGCACGCAGGCCCGGCGAACGTTCGCGGCCTTCGTTCATCGCCTCGGCAACCAGCGTGTCGTTCTGGTCAAGCAGGCCCTTGGCGACCGCTTCCTCGGCAAGCTCGAGGACTTCGGCCGGGAGACGACGATAATTGGCGGCGTTGATGTAGTCGGCGTACTCGTTGCCTTCGCTCATCGTACCCGTGATGTGCATCAGGCGCATCAGGTCGAGAATCTCGGCGTCGCTGAACTCGCCGAAGTTGCGCTGCACGGCGATCGCATTGCGCCACGTCGTGTCGGACGGGTAATACTCGGCCCGCATGAGCGCGTAGTCCGCAGCCTTGTCGTAAGAGCCGTTTTCGTAAGCGAGCGAAAAGCCCAGTTCGAGCATTTCGTCGGTCGGCGTCGCACCTGCTTCGACCTGCTCGCCGATCACACCGTCGAGGTAAGTCAGGCCGCCTTCCTGATTGTCTTCGAGGACGAAGCTCTGGGCGATCAGCCGGTTCACCTCAGGATCGTCGAACCCGAGATCCGCAGCTTCCTGCAAACGCTGGCGCGCCTTCGCGTAGTCGTGATTGTTGTAAGCGAGCTGCCCAGCGGTGAAGCTGTACTGCGCGACGTTCTCGGCAGGCAGCTTGCCGCTGTCGAGCATCATTTCCATGCCCTTGCCAGCCAACTCGTAATTCTTGAGGTCGAGCGCGGTGTTGTAGAGCCCGTTGCCGAACACGAGCTGATCGTCGGGCGTCGAGACCGCGCTTTCGGTCTCGAGGATCATCTCGAGGATCTTCTCCTGAGAGATCGACTCATCCTTCATGGCTTCCTCGACCGGAGGGTAAGCTTTCTGGAAGGCGTCCGAGAATTGGGCGGTCGACTTCTTCTTTTCTTCCTTCTTGGCGTAGGCGGGGGCGTCGTACGCCGTGAGGCCGAACGCGCCGACGCCCATAATAGCTGCCGCCAGGGCGAGCTTGGACGCTTTGCGCGAACTGGGTACGAAAAAGGGCATTATTCTCTCCTGTCTGGCGCCGCGCGGTGCGCGGGCCCGGGGGTTACCGGGGTTCCTATGAAAAATACGCGCGGCCTATGCGTTAGTGCCGCGGGAAGGTCCAGATAGTTGCACGAACCGGTTGAACCGTGCTTGAATGACGCACTTTTGAAAATTGGCGCAAAACTCCGCCAAAAATGTGGAAAAATCGTGCCTCAGCCCCCATCTTGGGAAACGTCTGGTGGCACCCCCGGCGCCTTTCCCCTAGCCTCCTGCCATTGCGCGTCAGACGCACCCGAAAAAACTAAGCGAGCGGACCTCCCTTGAGCGACGAGACCGATACCCTGACCCCGCCCAGCCCCATGGGCGAGTACGATCGCATCGACATCGTCGATGAAATGAAGACGAGCTATCTCGATTACGCGATGAGCGTGATCGTGAGCCGCGCGCTGCCCGATGTGCGCGACGGCCTGAAGCCCGTTCACCGTCGCATCCTCTTCGCCAGCCAGGAAGGCGGGTTCGTCGCCGGGCGTCCCTATCGCAAGAGCGCGAAGATCGTCGGTGACGTGATGGGTAACTATCACCCGCATGGCGACAGCGCGATCTACGATGCCCTCGCCCGAATGACGCAAAGCTGGTCGATGCGCGTTCCGCTGATCGACGGCCAGGGCAACTTCGGCAGCATGGACCCCGATCCGCCCGCCTCGATGCGTTATACCGAAGCGCGGCTGGAGAAGGTCGCCAACGCGCTGCTCGACGATCTCGACAAGGATACTGTCGATTTCGCGGAGAACTACGATGGTTCGCGTGAAGAACCGACCGTGCTTCCTGCGGGCTTCCCCAACCTGCTGGTCAATGGCGCGGGCGGTATCGCGGTCGGCATGGCGACCAACATTCCGCCGCATAACCTCGGCGAAGTGATCGACGGGTGCCTTGCCTTCATCGCCAACCCGGCGATCACCACCGAAGAGCTGATCGAGTACATCCCCGGCCCCGATTTCCCGACCGCGCCGCTGATCCTCGGCCAGTCGGGCGCGCGTTCGGCCTATATGACCGGGCGCGGTTCGATCATGATGCGTGCGCGGCACGAGATCGAAACCGGGCGCAACGACCGCCAGTCGATCGTGCTCACCTCGATCCCCTTCCAGGTCGGCAAGAACATGCTGGTCGAACGGATCGCCGACGCCGCGAAGGACAAGCGGATCGAAGGCATTTCCGACATCCGCGACGAATCGAGCCGCGAAGGCGTGCGCGTCGTCGTGGACCTGAAGCGCGATGCCTCGCCCGAGGTCGTGCTCAACCAACTGTGGCGTTACAGCCCCGCGCAGGCGAGCTTCCCGGCAAACATGCTCGCGATCCGCGGCGGGCGGCCCGAAGTCCTGTCCCTGCGCGACATCATCCAGGCCTTCATCCAGTTCCGCGAACAGGTCATCACGCGGCGCACGAAGTTCGAACTGAACAAGGCGCGTGATCGGGCGCACATCTTGCTGGGCCTGGTGGTGGCGGTCTCCAACCTCGACGAGGTCGTTGCGATCATCCGCGGCGCGTCCAATCCCGCCGAAGCGCGCGGCAAGCTGCTCCGCAAGGAATGGCCGATCGGCGATATCGCGCAGTATATTGCGCTGGTCGAAGCGATCGAGCCGACTTCAGACGAGCATGGCGGCACCTACCGCCTCTCCGAACGGCAGGGTAAGGCGATCCTCGACCTGCGCCTGCACCGCCTGACCGCGCTTGGCCGCGACGAGATCGGCGACGAGCTGAAGGAACTCGCGACCAAGATCGAATACTACCTCTCGATCCTCGCCGACCGTCGTAAGCTTTATCAGGTGATGCGCGAAGAGCTCGAAGCGATCCGCGAACAATATGCGACGCCGCGCATGTCCGAAATCGCGCCCGCGTGGGACGGCGTCGACGACGAAGATCTGATCGAACAGGAAGACATGGTCGTCACCGTCACCCACGGCGGCTACATCAAGCGCACCCCGCTCCACGCCTTCCGCGCACAAGCGCGCGGAGGCAAGGGCCGCAGCTCGATGGCCACCAAGGAGGAGGATGCGGTGGTCGAGATGTTCGTCACCAGCACCCACAATCCGGTGCTGTTCTTCACCAATACGGGCCGCGTCTATCGCCTGAAGGTTTGGAAGCTGCCCGAGGGAAGTCCGACCACCAAGGGCCGCCCGATGGTCAACCTGCTGCCGCTGGACCAGGACGAGCGCGTGACCAACGTGCTCCCGCTGCCGCAGGACGAAGCCGAGTGGAGCGCGCTCAACATCGTGTTCGCGACCGAGCAGGGTATGGTCCGCCGCAACTCGATGGATGCCTTCACCAACGTTCCTTCCAACGGGAAATACGCGATGGGCTTCGTCGAAGGCAGCGGCGACCGCCTGATCGGCGTGCGTCTGCTGAACGAGGAACAGGAAATCTTCCTCGCCTCGGACGCGGGCAAGGCGATCCGCTTCGCCGCCACCGACGCGCGCGAAACCAAGAGCCGCACCGGCATCGGCGTGCGCGGCATGAAACTGAAGGAAGGCGACAAGGTCGTCAGCCTCGCGGTGCTCGACCCGCTGACGCACGACATGGAGACGCGCGAGGCATACCTGCGCGGCGCTGTGTGGAAGAACAACGACAACGATCACACGCTCGACGCCGAGATCGCGGCTGAGATGGAGGAGAACGAAGAGTTCATCCTCACCCTCACCGCCAATGGCTACGGCAAGATTTCCTCGGCCTACGAATACCGCACCATCGGGCGCGGCGGCCAGGGGATCACCAATATCGGCGAACCGAGCGATGCCAGCCGTAACGGGCCGGTCGTCGCCAGCTTCCCCGTACGCCACGGCATGCAGCTGATGCTGGTGACCGATCAGGCGAAGCTGATCCGCCTGCCGATCGATTTCCGCCATCTCATCCCCGACGGGTTCGAGAACCACAAGGGCTGGTCGATCTATGGGCGCGGTTCTTCGGGCGTGAAGGTGTTCGATGTCGCCAAGGGCGAGCATATCGTCGGCGCGGCGCGGATCGACGAGGATGCCGATCCCGAGAATCCTGCCGAAGAAGCGATCATGGACGAACGCATGGCGCGTGAGAACCAGACAACCTCGCCCCACACCACGCTCGACCGGGACGATCCGACACCGACGGATATTTGATCCGTCCTTGTCGGGCCAAGGACCCGTATCGCTTATCTGCGGAACCGTCGGAGCGTCTGAACGACGCCGGTCGCGATCAGCAGCTGGCCGACGTAATAGGTCGGCCACACCAGCAGATCGGGCAGCGGCGCCAGATCGACCGGGCCCATTCGGCTGAAGATAAGCCAGTCGGAAAGGACGAACAGCAGCGCACCCAGCCCCACCCGCGACTGCGGAAACAGGCTGAGCCAGGCAGCCATCGCCATTCCGCCCAGCGCCAGACCGTAAAGCGCAATGGTCCACTGCCCGCTAAGCAAGAAGCAGATCAGCGGAACGGCGATAAACAGCGCAAGTGCACCCCATTTGCGTGCTATGCTGGGTTCGGGCCGGCGGTAGCGGCGGTAGAAAAGGATTGCGGCGATGTGGCTGGCGAAGAAGGCCGCACCGCCGGCAGTCAGGGACAGTTCGATTGCCAGATCGCCCAGCGCGCTCAACGCCAGCGCCAGCACGAACAGCCCGGCGCGCAGCCCCTTAGTGCGTTGTGCAGCATAAACCGCGAGGAAGCCGACCGCGCAGGTTTTTATGGCCATTAGCCACAGCCCGCCCATCGCGGTCTTTTCCAGCAACGGCAAGGCGATAGCTGCGATCAGGCTCAGGACGAGCCAGGGGCGATGCTGGACGAGGGCGCGGCGTGGCATGGGGTGCATCTAACGCGGCTGTCGCCTCCTCGCCACATGCTTTGAACTTTTGCCGCACTGCGCCTAGGTGCGCTGGCAATGACACATGACGTACACATCATCGGCGGCGGTCTCGCGGGCAGCGAGGCGGCGTGGCAACTGGCGCAGGCAGGGCTGAAGGTCCGCCTGTCGGAAATGCGCGGCAGCGGCGAGATGACGCCTGCGCACCAGACCGATGGGCTGGCCGAACTGGTCTGCTCCAACTCCTTCCGCTCCGACGACAGCGACAAGAACGCGGTCGGCCTGTTGCACGACGAAATGCGGCGGCTGGATTCGATCGTTATGTCCGCTGGCGAAAAGGCTCGCGTGCCCGCAGGCAGCGCGATGGCGGTCGACCGCGACGTGTTCTCGGCAGAGGTAGAGCGCCGGCTGGCAGAGCACCCCAACGTCACCGTGGTGCGAGAGCGGATCGATACCCTACCCGACACCGGGCTCACCATCGTTGCCACCGGGCCGCTGACCGCGCAGACCCTGGCGCAAAGCATTGTGCAGGCGACCGGCGAGGATCGGCTCGCCTTCTTCGATGCCATCGCCCCCATCGTCCACCGCGACTCGATCGACATGAGCAAGTGCTGGATCCAGAGCCGCTGGAACAAGCGGACCGAGGCCAGCAACGAAGACGGCGACTACATCAACTGCCCCATGACGAAAGAGCAGTACGAGACCTTCGTGCAGGCGCTGATCGACGGCGAGAAGACCGAGTTCAAGGAATGGGAGGCCGACACCCCCTATTTCGACGGCTGCATGCCGATCGAGGTGATGGCATCGCGCGGCGTCGAGACGCTACGCTACGGCCCGATGAAGGGCGTCGGGCTCGACAACCCTTACGACACCACCGAAGAGCATCCGCGGGGCCGCTGGCCCTACGCTGTCGTACAGCTGCGGCAGGACAACAAGCTGGGCACGCTGTGGAACATGGTCGGCTTCCAGACGAAGCTGAAATACGGCGCGCAAGTTGAGCTGTTCCGTACAATTCCCGGCTTGGAGAACGCCGAATTCGCGCGGCTCGGCGGGCTGCACCGCAACACCTTCATCAACTCCCCGCTGGTGCTCGATCGGCAGCTGCGGCTGAAGAACGCGGGCCATATCCGCTTTGCCGGGCAGATCACCGGGTGCGAAGGCTATGTCGAAAGTTCGGCGATCGGCTTGCTCGCGGGCCTGATGGTCGCGGCGGAGCATCGCGGCGAGGACTGGTCCCCTCCCCCGCGCACCACCGCGCTGGGGGCGCTGCTCAGCCACGTCACCGGCGATGCCGAGGCGGAGACCTTCCAGCCGATGAACGTCAATTTCGGGCTCTTCCCGCCGCTGCACGAGGTGAAGAAGAAACAGCGCAAGGAAGCCTATACCAGCCGCGCAAAGGCGGATCTGGGCGAATGGCTTGCGGCGCGCGAGCGCGTGCCCGCCTAGCAGCTACATCGCGGCTTTTTCTTCGGTTTGGGCGCGGTGGTGGCGAATTCGGCCTGCGTCAGCACACGGTTGCCATCCGCATCGGCACCTTCGAACTTGTCGACCGTCGCCACCGCCCATTCCTCGAAATCGAGCAGGTTGTTGCCGTCCTTGTCGAGCTTGCGGAACGCATCGCTGCGGGTCGAGAGCATTTCGTTCCGGGTGATCTTGAGGTCGCGATTGCGGTCGTAGCGGAAGAAGCGCCGCTGTTCGCGCGTCAGCTCGGTCGCTTCTGGGGGTGCCGGGCCGCGCATATCGGCGGGGTCGGCCTGGGGTAGCTCTTCCTCGCCAGGTGCCTCCTCCTGGGCGGGCGGCGGCGGGGCCGACTGTTCGACCTGAGCGCGCCCCTGCCACCAGAATATGCCGACGCCAGCGAGTACGAGGCCGAGGACGGTCCCCAACACCAACCGATCCAGCCCCTGCCCCTTCACCGATGATTCCCCCGAATACCGCTTCAGCGACCTAGCATACCTGTGCGGACCGCGGCGAGGAAGTCTCCCCCGCCGGACAATATCGGGCGACCGCTACGCAGGCTGCGCCGCCCGAGCGCGCCCAGCACGCCGAGCGTTCGCAACGGGCGCGGAAGACGGGGCGGAGCCCGATCGAGCAGACCCTGATTTCGCGCGACTTCCCGGACCCGCTCCGCATCCTCCGGCGATGAGCAGTGCGCCGCAAGATCGGCGTAGGCCCACAGCGATGCGTCATATCGCGGCGAAGCTTCACCCTGATGGACCGTCCGGGCGGCGACGCTCCATGCCGTAGCTCGCCCTTCCCCGAATGCTGCGATCGCCTCGTCGATCAGCGCTCCCTCCTGAAGCAGAGCCTCCCACCCGTCGACCAGCATGCCGAGGCGCGCAACATCGGCGTCCCAGCCTGCCAAGCGTTCCAGGAGTGGCTCGCCCTTCGGCCACTCGGCGCGATCCTGCGCGAACCGGTCACGCCACCACGCCAACTTCATCTGCGCGATGATCGGCTCGCTCGCCTGCCGCACCGCATCGGCCAGCCGCCGGTCGAGCGCGAACAGCGCCTCGAACACCGGACGGTCACTGGCTCGCGCATAGGCGAGCGCCAGCCGGATTGCGGGATCGCCATCCAGATCATTCATTACCGCTGTCCGATCCTTTGCCATCGCCCGCGCATGCGCGGGTCTTAACGGGTCTTCAACCCTGATCCGGCAAATGCAACCGAGAGTGGGTGGATTATCCGGCCAGAGAACAAAGGCTTCGGAAATCCTCCCCCGGCACGATTGAACCGCAGGCACGAGCTTTGACATCGGCATGACGACAAGGGGGCTGAATTGAAATTTCTGACGCGCCTGCGCCGTGATGTCGCGGGGAACACGCTTGCCATCGTGGCCGCAGCGATGATCCCGCTGGTCGCCATGATCGGCAGCGGGGTCGATATGAGCCGCGCCTACATGGTCCAGTCGCGCCTGCAGCAGGCGTGCGACGCGGGCGTGCTCGCCGGGCGCAAGGAAATGGCCGACGGGGGCTGGAATACCGCCGCCCACGACGCCGCAGTCGACTATTTCGAAGTCAACTTCGCGAGCGATTATCTCGGCACGTCTGGTGTCAGCTTCACCCCCACAAACCCCAGCGGCACATCGAATGTGCGCGGGGTGGCGTCGGTCGACGTGCCGACGGTGATCATGAACTTCTTCACGATCGACAAGCTGGCTGTCGCGGTGTCGTGCGAGGCGAAGTTCGATGTTGCGAACTCCGACGTTACCTTCGTGCTCGACACCACCGGCTCAATGGCATGCCCCAGCGACGCCAACGATTCCCAATGCAGCAGTTATTTTTCATACTACGGCACGCAGCAGGGCCGCAGCTATGGATCGCTCTCCACAACTTCACGGATGAGCGCACTCAAGACCGCGATGGACGGCTTCTACACGACGCTGAAGTCGGCTGCCGCCAACAGCGGCGCTCGGATCCGGTATGCCTTCGTGCCCTATACCGGAACGGTCAATGTCGGTGCCTTGCTGCCACAAAACTATATTGCCGACAGCGTGACCTACCAGTCGCGCAAGAGGGAGCAGGTGACGACGCCCGCAGCCTACGAAATTCACTACCAGAGCCAGAACAGCTATTACACGTCGAATTGCAGCAACTTCTACGGCACCTGGCACGGCGACCGCATTTATGGCCAGTACGACAGCAGCTACCGCGGATGCGTGTGGAAGGACTTGCACCCGGCGACCACGAACTGGGAGACTAACTACAAGGCGGTCACCCATCCGACCTCGACCTACAAAACCTTCTCGTGGACCAGCGACCCCACCGGCGTAACGAGCAACAATTACAAGTGGGACGGTTGCATCATGGAGCGCGATACCGTCGCCTCCGGTTCGATCGCCTTCAATTCCAGCAGCAAGACGTTCAGTCCCTCCGGCCTGTACGATCTCGATATCGACAGTGCGCCGACCAACGCCGCGACCAAGTGGCGGCCCTATTGGCCCGAGGTGACGTTCTACCGCGGGTACAATACGACCACGGCCACCAGCGGCTCATCTCCGCAAACCAGCTGCCCTTACAAGAGCAAGCTGCTCGCCGAATATGCCAACCTGTCGAACTTCCAGTCCTACACGACCAATCTTGCACCCGATGGGGGTACGTACCACGACATAGGCCTGCTGTGGGGCGCACGCCTGAGCTCCGAAGACGGCATCTTCTCGAGCAACGTGCTGCAAGCGCCGACCAATAACCAGTATGTCGGAAGGCACATCGTCTTCATGACCGATGGCCAGCTGGACCCGGGCAACAATTACTACAATGCGTATGGAATCGAACGGCACGACGGCCGGATCACCGGGATGAATACATCGACCGATGGCTCAGCGATCGAAGCCACCCAGCTCACGCGCTATACCACGCGTTACAAGGAGCTGTGCAAGGCGATCAAGGCAAAGGGCATCCGCCTGTGGGTGGTCGCGTTCAACACGACGCTGACCACCGACATGACCAACTGCGCCAGCCCGAACAGCAGCTTCACCGCAAGCAATTCCGCCGGCCTGAACACCGCATTCCAGAAGATCGCGGAGCAGATCGCTGATCTGAGGCTGACGGACTGATGCTGCGGCTTTGCTCCATGTTTCGGGCGCTTCGCCGCGATCAGGCGGGGGCGACACTGGTCGAATTCGCGATCATCGCGCCGACTTTCATGATCATGCTGATGGGCGCGTTCGATCTTGGCTATTCGGTCTATCTGCGCGCCGTGCTCAACGGCTCCATCCACGAGGCGGCGCGCGACTCGACGCTGGAAACGGGGAAGGCTGCGGAGGCTGCCATTGACGACCGTGTAGAGTCGATCGTCCAGGACATCGCGAAGAGTGCGAAGGTCGATTTCGACCGGAAGAGCTATTACGATTTTACCGACGTCGAACGTGCCGAGACGATCAACGAGAATGCGCCGGCGAATGGCAAATGCGATACCGGCGAAACTTTCGAAGACGAAAACGGCAACAATATATGGGATTCCGACGTCGGCGCGATCGGTTTCGGCGGCCCGCGAGACATCGTGATGTACACGGTGACCGTCACTTACGACAAACTCTTCCCACTCTATGGATTGCTCGGGATGAGCCAGGAAGGGAAAATGAGCATCAGCACGGTGCTCATGAACCAGCCCTACGGCCAGCAGGGCGACCAAGCGACGCCGGAGACCAAGCCATGCCCCTGAGGCTGCCCCGCTTCCAACCCATGCGCCATTTCGCGCGTCGCCTGCGCGCCGATACCGGCGGCCTGGCCCTATTGGAATTCGCGCTCAGCCTTCCGCTGTTTCTCGGTCTCGGGATGTTCGGGGTCGAAGTCGCCTGGTATGCGGTGACCAGCATGAACGTCAGCCAGATTTCGCTGACCATCGCCGATAACGCGGCGCGCATGGGGCAGACCGGCAGCAGCAGCTCGACAAAGACGATCTATCGATCCGACATCAACTCGATTTTTGCAGGTGCCGCCAAGCAGGGCGAGAATATCGACCTGCTCCGCAATGGGCGTGTGGTGCTCTCAAGTCTTGAAACGCTTGGCAGCAGCGGCAAGCAGACCATTCGCTGGCAACGCTGCATGGGGCTTGCCGATTACGACTCCGATTACGGCCCCGAAAACACCAACGAGTCGAGCAACAAGAGCTTCGTCGGCATGGGCCCGAAGGGTCGCGAAATCAGGGCACCGAAAGACGATGCCGTGATGTACGTCGAAATCTTCTACGAATATCAGGGCCTGTTTGGTGACATGTTCCTGCCGAACAAGGTCATCAAACAGGAAGCTGCCTTCCCGATACGCGACGATCGCGACTTGAGCCAGCAAGTCGCAAACGACGGCGCTTACGATCCGAAATGCGATGTCGATCCGCCCGGAGATAAGGACGACGAGGACTGCCTGATCCTGGGGCTCATCTGCGCGCTGAAACTCTAACCTGCGCCCTCATTCGACGTAGCAGACCTTCTTGACCGCCTTCACGATCCGGTCGCTGTCGATCAGCGCCATCGCTTCGAGGTTGGCGGCGTAGGGCAGCGGAACGTCCTCGTCGGTGACCCGGAGTACCGGTGCGTCGAGGTAGTCGAAGCCCTCTTCCATGCAGATCGTCACGATCTCGCTCGAGATGGAGCAGGTCGGCCAGCCTTCCTCGGCGACCACCATGCGGTTGGTCTTCTTGAGGCTTTCGAGCACGGTTTCCTTGTCCAGCGGACGCAGGGTGCGCAGGTCGATCACCTCGGCGTCGATCCCGTCCTCGGCCAGCTTCTCCGCCGCTTCCAGTGCAAGGCCGACCGCGATCGAATAGCTGACGATGGTCACATCGCTGCCTTCGCGCACGATCCGCGCCTTGCCGATCGGCAGCACGTAATCGTCGAGCTCGGGCACGTCGAAGCTGCGGCCGTAGACCAGCTCGTTTTCGAGGAAGACGACCGGGTCTTCGCTGCGGATCGCAGCCTTCATCAGGCCCTTGGCATCGGCCGCGTCATAGGGCGCGATCACGATCAGGCCGGGCACGCTGGCGTACCACGGGCCGTAGTTCTGGCTGTGCTGCGCGCCCACGCGCGATGCCGCGCCGTTGGGGCCGCGGAACACGATCGGGCAGCGCATCTGGCCGCCCGACATGTAGTTGGTCTTCGCGGCCGAGTTGATGATGTGGTCGATCGCCTGCATCGCGAAGTTGAAGGTCATGAACTCCACGATCGGGCGCAAGCCGCCCATCGCAGCACCGGTGCCGAG
Source organism: Citromicrobium sp. (assembly GCA_002729695.1). Classification (GTDB taxonomy): domain Bacteria; phylum Pseudomonadota; class Alphaproteobacteria; order Sphingomonadales; family Sphingomonadaceae; genus Alteriqipengyuania. The sequence continues at coordinate 37,327 of PBYQ01000021.1, forward strand.
ACCGGCAAAGCCGTATTCGGTGATCGGCGTGTCGACCACGCGCTTGTCGCCGAATTCGTCGAGCAGGCCCTGCGTGACCTTGTACGCACCCTGATACTGGGCGACTTCCTCGCCCATCACGAACACGCGCTCGTCGCGGCGCATTTCCTCGGCCATCGCATCGCGCAGAGCTTCGCGCACGCTGGTCGAGACCATATTGGTCCCTTCGGGAATGGCAGGATCGCTGGCGGGCGAGCGGGTCGGCTTTTCGGCCGTTTCGGTCACTTCGGCCTCGGACGGTTCGCGCCCGACATCCTTGCCTTCGCCTTCTACGTCTTCCTTGTCTTCCGAAGAGTCATCGGACTTCGCGGCAAGCGCTTCGATATCGCCGACATCCTCGCCTTCGTCGGCCATCATCGCGATGACGGTGCCGACGGCGACTCCTTCGGTGCCCTCGTCGACCATGATCTTCGCCAGCGTGCCTTCGTCGACCGCTTCGAATTCCATCGTTGCCTTGTCGGTCTCGATTTCGGCAATGATGTCGCCGATCTCAATCTTGTCGCCTTCGGACTTGAGCCACTTGGCGAGCGTGCCTTCCTCCATCGTCGGAGAAAGCGCGGGCATTTTCAGTTCGGTCGCCATGCTCAATACTCCTCCACCAGAACGTCGGTGTAGAGTTCGGCCGCTTCCGGTTCGGGGGAGTTCTCGGCAAAATCGGCCGCTTCGGCGATCTGCGAGCGGATGCCCTTGTCGATCTGTTTCAACTCGTCTTCGCTCTTGCCCTGTTCGATCAGCGTCTTCTTGATCCGCTCGATCGGGTCGTGGTGATCTTTCTGGTCCTGCACCTCTTCACGGGTGCGGTACTTCGCCGGGTCGGACATCGAGTGCCCGCGATAGCGATAGGTGTTGCACTCCATCAGCACCGGGCCGTTGCCCTCGCGAATATGCTTGAACGCGACCTCGGCGGCCTGGCGTACTTCGAGCACGTTCATCCCGTCGACTTCCATGCCCGGAATACGGAAGCTGGTGCCCCGACGATAGAACCGCGTTTCGGCGCTGGAGCGTTTGGTCGCGGTGCCCATCGCGTACTGGTTGTCTTCGACCACGAAGCAGATCGGCAGGTTCCACAGCGCGGCCATGTTGAACGCTTCGTAGACCTGGCCTTGGTTGGCCGCGCCGTCACCGAAATAGGCGAGGCAGATGCCGCCGTCCTCGTTGTACTTGTGCGCGAACGCCAGGCCAGCACCCAGCGGCACCTGCGCGCCGACGATACCGTGGCCGCCGTAGAATTTATGCTCGGTGCTGAACATGTGCATCGAGCCGCCCTTGCCCTTCGAAATCCCGGCCTGGCGCCCGGTCAGCTCGGCCATGATGACCTTGGGGTCGATCCCGTAGGCGAGCATGTGGCCATGATCGCGATATCCGGTGATCACCGAATCCCTGTCGTTATCGAGCGCGGACTGGAGCCCGATGGCGACCGCTTCCTGCCCGATATACAAGTGGCAGAAGCCGCCGATCAGGCCGAGCCCGTACAGCTGGCCCGCGCGCTCTTCGAACCGGCGGATGAGCAGCATCTGTTCGTAGAAGCGCATCATCTGGTCGGCATCGGCATCGAAGGTCCGGTTCTTGTCGAACTCTTCCTGCAGGGAGTGCAGGACGAAATCCTCGTCCTGAGCATCTACCGGGCTTTGTGCCTTGGCGGCGGGCTTCTTCGCGGCGGGTTTCTTGGCCAAGTGGTACTCCTTCGCGTGGCCGACCCGGTTCGGGCCCGATCACGCCTTCAAAAAAGATGGCACAACGCTGAGCCATGCCCATGACGTAACGTCCGCCAGCTTGCAATGGTTGCGAGGCTCGTGAAATCGAATGCACGGCGAATGGTTGCGCACGCGACCGGCACCGACGCAGAATCTTGCGAAGGCTTACGGGGCCGGATCGGCTTTCGGTTTGGGCAGGATCACATCGTCGGGGTGCACCACGTTCAGATTCCGGCGCATCGTTTCGATCACCATGTCGGGATCGGCATTGTCGGGATCGAGCGCGTCGACCCGCTGCTTGAGCTCGTCACGCTCCTTGCGCAAATCGGCAATGCGCGCCTCACGCTGCGCCAGCGCGGTGGACGCATCGCTCCATGCGAAAATGCCGCTGGGACCGGCGACGGCCATCCCGCCCATCAGCAACAGCGCCGCAAGTGCCAGACCCTGGGTCAGCCGTTCGCGCCGCGCCGCCTTGTTCTGCTTCACCATGCCCTGCGTTACGAGGGCTTGCCTGCCAATGTTCATGCAGTCCCTTGAATCATAAGCGAGTCTTAGAGGCAAGCCCCAAAAGCGTAGCGTCAGCGCCGAATTGCCCGCGGCGCACGCCGACCCGGAACCGAGCCGACTGCGCAACCGTTCCTAAGATTGACAGGCTGGCATTGCAGACCTAGCTCCGCCCCATTCCGGGCACGCCTCCCCCGCACTGCGCTGCCGCTGCCCGCCACCATTCATTGGAGGATGCCGAATATGGCCGACCTTTTCGAAAATCCCGTGGGTCTCGACGGGTTTGAGTTCGTCGAATTCAGCGCGCCCGAGAAAGGCGTGCTCGAACCTGTGTTCCAGGCGATGGGGTTTACCCACGTCGCCAATCACCGCTCCAAGGATGTGCAGCTCTGGCGGCAGGGCAACATCAACCTTGTCACCAATTACGAACCGATGAGCGCGGCCTGGTACTTCGCCCGCGAGCACGGCCCCAGCGCGTGCGGCATGGGATTCCGTGTGAAGGATGCCTCGCAGGCATGGGCCCGGCTGATGGAGGCCGGTGCCGAGCCGGTCGATACGCAGACCGGCCCGATGGAACTCTCCATCCCCGCGATCAAGGGCATCGGCGGCGCGCTGATCTACATCATCGATCGCTATGCCGATGCCAACGGCGAAGGCAGCGCAGACGGCCTCTCGATCTACGACATCGACTTCGAGTATCTCGACGGGGTCGAGAAATTCCCCGAAGGCGCTGGCTTCCAGCGGATCGATCACCTGACGCACAACGTCTACGGCGGGCGCATGGCCTACTGGGCCGACTGGTACGAGAACCTGTTCAACTTCCAGGAAATCCGCTTCTTCGACATCAAGGGCGAATATACCGGTCTGACCTCGAAGGCGCTGACCGCGCCCGATGGCAAAATCCGCATCCCGCTCAACGAAGAAGCCAAGGGTGGCGGCGGCCAGATCGAGGAATTCCTGCGCGAATTCAACGGCGAAGGCATCCAGCACATCGCGCTGATCTGCGACGACCTGATCGCCGCTTGGGACAAGCTCAAGGAATTCGGCGTGCCCTTCATGACCGCGCCGCCCGAGACCTATTACGAAATGCTGCCCGAGCGCCTGCCCGATCACGGCCAACCGGTCGACGAGTTGAAGGCGCGCGGCATCCTGCTCGACGGGACCACCGAAGGCGGCCAGCCCCGCCTGCTGCTGCAGATTTTCGCCGAGGCGCAGGTCGGGCCGGTGTTCTTCGAATTCATCCAGCGCAAGGGCGACGAAGGCTTCGGCGAAGGCAACTTCAAGGCGCTGTTCGAAAGCATGGAGCGCGATCAGGTGCGCCGTGGCGTGCTGAACGTCGAAGACGCGAAGACCGTGTCGGAACCCGCCGAATAGGCCAACCAATTCTCCGTTCGTCCTCAGCTTGTCGAAGGGCAGACGGAGCACCTGGCCTATTTCGCGCTTCGACAGGCTCAGCACGAACGGAGTTCAAAATGCCCGCTGATCAATCCCACCCCGTAACGCTCGGCGGCGTCCACCATGCCGCCTATCGCTGCAAGGACGCCAAAGAGACCGTCGAGTGGTACGAGAAGGTGCTGGGTATGGAATATACCAGCGCTTTTTCGGAGGATCACGTGCCGTCCACCGGCGAGTACGACCCGTACATGCACGTCTTCCTCGACGCAGGTAACGGCAACATCCTCGCCTTCTTCGAACTGCCCAACCAGAAGGATATGGGCCGCGACGAGAACACGCCGATCTGGGTCCAGCACCTTGCCTTCAAGGTCGCAGACGAGGACGCGCTGATCGCGGCGAAGAGCCACATCGAAGGCCTCGGCATCGACGTCCTCGGCCCGACGCACCACGGCATCTTCAAGTCGATCTACTTTTTCGATCCCAACGGCCACCGCGTCGAGCTGGCCGCCGACATCGGCACCGACGGGCAATATGCCGAGCTCAAGCGCGTCGCGATGCCGATGCTCGACGAGTGGAGCGAAACCAAGAAGGCACCGCAACACGCCGCCTGGCTGCACGAACTCGCACGCGAGGAGCACGCGAAGGCGAAGGCTGCAGAAGAGCCGGACCTGCCCTGATTTTCGGAACCCTCCCCGTTTTGCCGCCGTTAGTGACGCAAAACGGGGAATTCGATGACTACACCGACGACCACGCCTTCGGACGAGACCTACGACCAGACCGTCGACACGCTGGCTACGTTGCAGGACCAGCTGGTCGACATGGCGGAGGGGTTCGTCCGCGCCCTGCCCAACATGGCGATCGCCCTCGTGATCATCGTGATCACCTGGATCGTCGCGCGTATCGCGGTGCGGGGCGTAAGCCGCGCCATCGGCAAGACCGATATGCGCCCTTCCCTGCAGAACCTGATCGACACCGTCGTAAAGCTCGGCATCTGGATCGTCGGGCTGATGATCGCGCTGATCGTGGTCATGCCGGGGATGACGCCCGCCAGCCTGATCGCCGGCCTCGGCATCGGCGCGGTCGCGATCGGGTTTGCGTTTCAGGATATCTTCGAGAATTTCCTCGCCGGCGTGCTCATCATGCTGCGCGAGAAAATGCGCATCGGCGATGTCATCGAGTGCGAAGGGATTATCGGCAAGGTCGAGCACATCACCTTGCGCGAAACCCATGTGCGCAAACTGTCGGGCGAGGTCACGCTGGTGCCCAACTCGATGCTGTTCAAGAACCCTGTCGAGATTCTGACCGACGAGCAGATGCGCCGGCACGAGGTGATCGCGGGCGTTTCCTACGACACAGATCTGGACCACGCGGCAGAGGTTATCCGCAAGGCGGTCGAAAGCGTGGACGTGGTCGAGCGCGACAAGGGCATCGATGTCTTCGCGGTCGAGTTCAACTCAAGCTCGGTCGACTTCAAGGTCCGCTGGTGGGCCGGTTCGACCCCGCGCAATATGTGGGAGAGCAAGGACAAGGTGATCCGCGCGATCAAGCGCGCCTTGGACGATGCGGGGATCGAAATCCCGTTCCCCTACATCACCCACACCTTCAAGGAGTGCGTGCCGCTCGGCCGCGATCCGGGCGAAGCAGTCGAGGGCTAGTCCGTCACCTGACCGCAGCGAGATCCTCGAGAAAGTCGTGGATTCGCTGCGCGTTCACGCCGAGATCGCCGATGCCCACCCGGCTGACCGATCGCATGTCGATCAGCGTGCGGTCGGCGCCGTCGGGCCGCGCGCGGAGGACCACCTCGTCTTCGAAGCGGATGTATGAGGCATAGGCGGTCGCCTCCATCCGCCCCCTGGCGGGATCGACCGCGCGGATCGTCCATCCACGTTCTTTCGCCAGCTTCTCGGCATCGCGGATCGTCTGTTCGACCGACCGGTCGAGCACCACGCTGCGCAGTTCGGGGTAGCCCTCCTTATGCAGGGCGATCCACTTGGCCTCGGTATCGACGCCGCGCAGATTGTCGTCCGGGAGGGTGATCGCCTCGAACTGGGGGACATCGGCCAGATCGGTGGTCGCATCGTGGATCATCGGTGCGCCGCCCGCCATCGCCACGCGGATGGCCAGCGATCCGACGAAGCCTGCCGCGAAGAGAAACCCGATCAGCGCCGCGCGCCGGGCGGGCCAGCCAGCCCGCCAGTTCAGAATAAGCGCGATGATCGCAAGTCCCAGCGCACCCGCCGCCACCGGCGCAGACTGGTAGAGGTAGCTAAAACCCTCCAGCTTGCCGATCCGGTCGACCCGCGCGAGCGTCATCCCCGTAAACGCGAAAATCGTCGCGCCGAGCGCCAGTACGAGTGCGAGCCATGACAGGCCCCTGGTCCATTTATGCGTCATCGATGCCCCCAATCTCGCAGCCGCTTATAGCGACGCGAGTGGGCGGCGTGAACGGCTTGTGACAGATGGCCCGTAATGGTGCGCCCGACAGGATTGGACTTCGCTGCGCTCACCCCCTCTGGCCGCTGCGCGGCTGCGAGTCCGAAGTTCGCTCCCTGCATCACCCACCATTTCAACCCGCTTCTTCGAAGCGAACGGAAATGGTGCGCCCGACAGGATTCGAACCTGTGGCCCCCAGATTAGGAATCTGATGCTCTATCCGACTGAGCTACGGGCGCGCCAAGCGGTGCCATAACCGCACATGACCGCGCTCGCAACGCGCTCAATTGGTCTCATCGGGCGGGGTGAACGGGATCAGCAGCGGGGCGACGGTGATGCCCTCTTCCAGAAGGTCGCGCGCTTCCTTGGCATCGGCCTTGCCGTGGATCAGCGCCTTGTCCTTCTCGCCATAATGCATCGCGCGGCTTTCCTCGGCGAAGCGGTCGCCGACATAGGTGCTCTGCTTGATCGTCTCGGCCTGCAACCTGGCGAGTTTCTGCATCGCCTCGCGGATCGCGGGCGGAAGCGCTCCGCCCTGACTGGTCGTTTCCTGCTCCCGTTTCGCCGGTGCGTCGGCGCGCGCATTGCCTTTCACGGGCACGGCGGGAGCCATCGGAGCCTTTGCGACTTCGCTCGAACCGCAGTGCGGACAAACCAGCAGGCCCTGTCTGCCCTGCTCCTCGAACGCGGAGGACGAGCGGAACCATGCTTCGAAGCGGTGGCCGCCGTCGCACGAAAGGTCGAACACGATCATCGCGTCGCCAGATCGGGAATTGCGCGCCGGTTGGCAAGGCTGGGTACCTGCGCGCGTGCCCTGGCAATCCGCTCTGCGTCGATCTCGGCGAAGCCAAGCCCCGCCTCCTCCCCGCCCATGTCGAGCAGCACTTCGCCCCACGGGTCGACCACCAGGCTGTGGCCGTAAGTCGTGCGTCCGTCTGCATGTTCACCGACCTGCGCCGCTGCGACCACGAAGGCGCTCGCCTCGATAGCCCGCGCCCGCACCAGCGTGTGCCAGTGCGCGGTGCCGGTGGGCACGGTGAAAGCGGCGGGAATCGCGATCATGTCGCACTGAGCACGGCCCAGCGCATCGAACAGTGCGGGGAAACGGATGTCGTAGCAGATCGTCAGGCCGAGCCGCCCGGCTGGCGTGCTGTCGGTGACGGATAGCGCCTCGCCCGGCTGGTAGGCGTTCGATTCGCGCCAGCTCTCTCCGCTGTCGAGATCGACGTCGAACATGTGCAGCTTGTCGTACTGGCCGGCGATCTCACCCGAAGGCGCGATCAGCAGCGAACGGTTGGCGAGCTTGCCGCCCCCCAACCGCACCGGCAGGCCGAAGCTCGCCCAGATTGCATTGTCTGCGGCGGCCGCGCTCAGCCGATCGACGAGCGCTGCGTAACCTGCACCATCGATACTTTCTGCCGCCCGCGTCCGGTCACGGTCGAGCAGCAGCGCCATCTCGGGCGCGAAAAGCATGTCCGCCCCGCCCTTGCGCGCGTCGGCCATCGCCGCGATCATGGCGCTGCAATTGACCTCCGGGTCGGTGCCCGAAGTCATCTGGAAGACCGCAATCTTGCTCACGGTGTGGCTGCGTCTAACCTTCGAGCAAGGCGTCGAGCTTGCCCTCGCGCTCCAGCGCGGCAAGATCGTCGGACCCGCCGACATGCGTATCGCCGATGAAGATTTGCGGCACGGTGGTCGCATTGGGCGCGCGCTCGCGCATCTCGTCGCGCTTCTCGCCGCCCATGGTGATGTCGTATTCGTTGAATTCGACACCCTTCTTTTCCAGCAGCGATTTGGCGCGGTAGCAGTAACCGCAACCGAACTTCGTGTAGATATCAACTTTCGCTGCCACTGGTATCGTCCTTCGTTTCGCGTTGTGAGAGGGCTCTTGCACCGCATCGAGTGCACCCTACATTTGTCGTGTCCGGCGATGCCACAATGGGTCGATCCGGACACCATGTAACTACCAGAATCGCTCAATGGAGGATTTGTTTCAATGGCACGTATCGATTTCACCCCCTATCGCCGCAGCACCGTGGGCTTCGATCACCTGTTCGACCTGCTCGAAAGCTCGGTCCGCAACAGCGGAGACAATTACCCCCCTTTCAATATCGAGAAGCGCGGCGACGATGATTTCCGCATCACGCTGGCGCTCGCGGGCTTCAAGCCCGAGGATATCGACATCACCGCACAGCAGAACCTGCTGACCGTCACGGGTCGCAAGCAGGACGAAGCGCGCAGCGCGGAGAGCGAAATGCTGCACGTCGGCATCGCCAACCGCGGGTTCGAGCGTCGCTTCGAACTGGCCGACCATGTGCGCGTGTCCGGCGCCGATCTGGCCGACGGACTGCTCGTGATCGACCTCGTACGCGAAGTGCCCGAGGCGATGAAGCCGAAGAAGATCGCCATCAACGGCCAACAGGCGCCCTCGCTGGGTCTGGTCGAAGGATCGAGCGACGACGAATCGGATCGCGACGCCGCGTAACCGATCCTCCGCCAGCGTGGCTGGCGCGTGAAAATGACGAACCCGCCTCTCTCACCAGAAAGAGGGGCGGGTTTTCTTTTTCGAATATAACTATTTGATACTATTCGGGGCGGTCCCCGAAGGAACCGCCCCACGGCGTTTGCCGCCTTGACCGAGTCTGGCCGTCCGGGTCGCAGAAGACGATCAAACCCGGGACAAGCTCTTGAATTTGGAATCCCCCAAATACAGCGCTGCCCCCACAACGCGAGCGGCGGCTATGACGCAAAACATGGTTAAAATAAAGGGGGCTTCGACTTCGTCATAACCTAATCCAGATTAGGTTTTGCTTTTAAAGCCTTAGACGAGGCGCGATTGCCTTAGTGCTGCCGCGACGAAGCCCGCGAACAACGGGTGCGGATCGAACGGGCGGCTTTTCAATTCCGGGTGGAACTGCACGCCGACGAACCACGGATGATCGGGCCGCTCGACGATTTCGGGCAGCAGCCCATCGGGCGACATGCCTGAGAAGACCAGGCCATCGTTTTCAAGCCGGTCGCGATAGGCACCATTGACCTCGTAGCGGTGGCGATGGCGTTCCGAAATCTCGGTCGCGCCGCCATAGATTGCGCTGACATGGCTGTTTGCCTGCAGCTTCGCATCGTAGGCGCCCAGCCGCATGGTGCCGCCCAGATCGCCGCCCTCCTCGCGCTTTTGCAGGCCCTCCTCGGTCATCCACTCGGTGATGATGCCGACCACCGGCTCGTTCGTTTCGCCGAACTCGGTCGAGGATGCCCCTTCGACGCCCGCCGCACGCGCGCTTTCGATGCAGGCCATCTGCATGCCGAGGCAGATGCCGAAGAAAGGCACGTTGCGCTCGCGCGCGAAGCGGACGCTGGCGATCTTGCCCTCGCTGCCGCGCTCACCGAACCCGCCGGGCACCAGAATGCCGTGCAACGGCTCCAGCTCGGCGACGATTTCGGACGGGTCGCGCTCGAAGATCTCGGCGTCGATCCACTTGACCTTCACCCGCGTCTTGTTCGCCATGCCGCCGTGGACCAGCGCTTCGTTGAGGCTCTTGTACGCGTCCTTCAGGCCGACATACTTGCCGACCACGCCGATGGTGACTTCGCCTTCGGGGTGGAAATAGCGATCGGTGACTTCGCGCCACGGATCGAGGTTGGGTTCGGGCGCCTCGGTGATCCCGAAACCGCGCAGCACCTCGGCGTCGAGGCCTTCCTCGTGGTATTGCAGCGGCACAGCGTAGATCGACTTCGCATCGAGCGCTGGGATAACCGCCTGCTGGCGCACGTTGCAGAAATTGGCGATTTTCTGACGTTCGCTATCGGGGATCGGATGTTCGGCGCGGCACAGCAGCACGTCGGGCTTGATGCCGAGGCTGGCGAGTTCGCGAACCGAGTGCTGCGTGGGCTTGGTTTTCAGTTCGCCTGCGGCCGCAATGTAGGGCACCAGCGTCACGTGGACGCTGAGCGTCTGCATCGGCTCCAGCTCGTTCCGCAGCTGGCGAATCGCTTCCATGAAGGGCAGCGATTCGATGTCGCCCACGGTGCCGCCGATCTCGCACAGGATGAAATCGTGGTCGCCCTGGTCGGCCAGCGCGAACTGCTTGATCGCGTCGGTGACGTGCGGAACGACCTGCACCGTCGCGCCGAGGTAATCGCCGCGGCGCTCCTTGGCGATGATGTCCTGATAGACCCGGCCCGAGGTGATGTTGTCGCCCTGGTGCGCGGACACGCCCGTGAACCGCTCGTAATGGCCCAGATCGAGGTCGGTCTCAGCGCCGTCGTCGGTCACATAGACCTCGCCGTGCTGATAGGGGCTCATGGTCCCCGGATCGACGTTCAGATACGGGTCGAACTTGCGGATGCGGACCTTGTAGCCGCGCGCCTGCAGCAACGCGCCGAGCGATGCCGCCATGAGACCTTTGCCGAGCGAGGAAACCACGCCGCCGGTGATGAAAATATACCGCGCCATGGGAGGTGGGCCTTACGGGGGAAAAGTGGGCGAACGCAAGCCGTCGCGACGATAATCGCCCGGCAATTCACCGCATTTTGGAAAAAAAGGGGCTTACTCGGTTGCGCCGCCAAGCGGATCCGGGTTGCCCGACGGAGTGGCTGCGGGGGCCGAATCGGCGGGGGCCGCTTCGCCTTGCGCACCATCCTGCGCCAGCGGATCGGCCGGAGCCACGGGCGCGACCGTCCGGTCGAGCGTCGATTCGATCGCATCGCCGCCAGACATATCCACCGCCATCGCGGCGAGGACGATCGACAGCACCACGAAACCACCAGCCAGCCAGCGAGTCGCGCGGGTCAGGAAATCGGCCGCGCTACGCGCGCTCATCATCCCGCCGGGCGAACCGCCACCACCGATCCCCAGGCCACCGCCTTCGGATTTCTGCATCAGGATGACCCCGACCAGCGCTGCCGCGACCAGAGCCTGAAGGACGGTGAGAAAAAGGAACATTGGTAAAGCTGCTTTCGGAAAACTTGGTTGTGCGGCAATTAGGAACCCGCCGCGCACAGCGCAAGCGGGTGCCCATTACTCAGGACTGGCTGGCAACAACGTCCTGCGCGGCCAGCACGATATTCATGAAGCTTTCGGCGGACAGGCTCGCCCCGCCAACCAGCGCGCCGTTGACTTCGTCCCCGGCGATGATTTCGGCAGCGTTCTCCGGATTGACCGAGCCGCCGTAGATGATGCGGATCGCGGCACCGTCTTCCTCGCCGAAGGTCTTCACCAGGAATTCGCGAATCGCGGTGTGCATCGCAACGATATCCTCGATGCTGGCAGCCTCGCCGCTGCCGATCGCCCAGATCGGTTCGTATGCCACCGTCAGGCGTTCCCCCGCTTCGGGAACGTTGTCGGGCAGCGAAGCCTTGAGCTGGCGCAGCACGTGATCGACGGCCTTGCCGGCCTCGCGCTTTTCCATCGGTTCGCCGCAGCAAAGGATGACCTTCAGCCCCGCATCGAATGCAGCGGCGGCCTTTTCGGCGATCAGCTTGTCTTTTTCGTTATGGCCCTCGCGACGCTCGCTGTGGCCGAGGATAACGAAGCCCGCGCCCGCATCGGCAACCATCGCGGCGGAAATATCGCCGGTATGCGCGCCGCCATCGGCGGGATGGCAATCCTGCGCGCCTACGCCGATCTGCTCGGCTTCGCGGCGGACGGGGTGGATGAGGGTAAACGGCGGGGCAAGCGCGATCTCGACCTGCATGAGCCTTTGCGCTGCACGATCGATCGCGCGCGCTTCAGACAGCATTGCGCGCGTGCCGTGCATTTTCCAGTTGCCAACGATGAAAGGGCGGCTCGCCATTCCGGTAAGTGTCCTGTTGTTTTAAGAAATATAGCCGCGATGGGGCTGATACCCAAACACGAGAGCGGCTCGGTAGCGAAGGTCGCGCAGACAGTCAAAACCCTCTGGACGATCACCCCCGTCGAATCGCCAAACGCATGCCTTGCGGCAACACCGCTGCCGAATTAAGGGTCGCGCCAGCTTGCGCGGGCCATATTTCCCCGTGAAGGCAGCCTCGAACCCGCCAGCCCCGCCCTACCGCCAAGGCCCACCATTCGATGATCAATTTTTTCCGCTCGTTCTTCCAGTCCAAGCTCGGCCTCGGGCTGACGATCGGCTTTCTCGTCCTGATTGCGCTGGCGTTTGCCGCCGGCGACATCGGCAACACGGGGACATTCGGAGGGCTTTCGGGCACGAACAGCGTCGCGGTCGTGGGTGACGAGGATGTGACCACCGCCGAATTGCGCGAAGCGACCACCAATGCCCTGCGCCAGGTGCAGAGCGAAAATCCGACCACGACGATCGACAGCTTCCTTGCCGAGGGCGGGCTGAAGCAGGTGCTCGACACATTGCTCGACCGGGCGGCGGTCACCGAGTTCGGAAAAATGCTGGGGCTGCGCGCGGGCACAAACCTGATCAACAGCGAAATCCAGATGATCCCGGCCTTTCGTGGCCCCGATGGCAATTTCAGCGATGACGTCTACCGGGCGACGCTGCGCGGCCAGGGCCTGACCGATCAGATCGTGCGGGAGGATCTGGCCGACGGCCTGATTGCCCGGCAGGTCCTGATTCCGGCAGTGTTCGGCGCAAAATTGCCCGATTCGATGGTCACTCGCTACGTCAGCCAGCTCAAGGAACGGCGCGAGGGGTCGATCGGGATCATCCCCGCCGCCGCCTACGCGCCCGACGCCGATCCGACCGACAAGCAGCTGCAAGCCTTCTACCAGAAGAACAAGGCGGACTTCCGCCGGCCCGAACGCCGCACGATTCGCTACGCCGAATTCGGTCCCGACGCTGTGAGCGCGAATATCGAGCCGACCGACGCGGAGATCGCCCAGCGCTACAAGGCCAACGCCAGCGCCTACGCCGCGCGCGAGGAACGCACCTTCACCCAGGTGATCGTACCCACGAAGCAGGCAGCCGATAGCTTCACCAAGCGGATCGCCGACGGGGCCTCGATCGGCCAGGTCGCCGAAGAAGCCGGGCTGGAAACTGCCAGCATCGGCCCTGTGACCAAGGAAGACCTGGCGCGTTCCACCAACAGCGCGGTCGCCGACTCGGTGTTCGCCGCTGCGGATGGCGGTGTGGCGAAGGTCGCGCGCAGCCCGCTGGGCTATCACGTCGTCCGGATCGACAATGTCAAGCGCACCAGCGCCCGCACGCTCGACCAGGTACGCTCGGAAATCGCGGACGAACTGCGCGCCGAAAAGCAGCGCACCGCGCTCACCGAACTGGCTGCCAACATCGAATCGCGGGTCAACAGCGGCGAATCGCTGAGCGATATCGCCAAGGGCCTGAAGCTCGAGGTGAAGACCACCGAACCGCTGCTGGCGTCGGGCGCGGTGTTCAACGGCGCACGCGGAGAGCGTGCGCCCGACATTGTGATGCCGCTGGTCGCCACCGCATTCCAGATGCGCGAGGGCAAGCCCCAGATCGCGGAAGTCCGCCCGGGCGAAGCCTTCGCCCTTTTCGAAGCCTCCGAAATCACCGGGTCGGCGACCCCGCCGCTCAAGGAGATTCGCAACGAGGTCGTCGACGGATGGAAGCTGGCGGAAGGCGCGAAGGAAGCGAAAAAGGCTGCCGATCGCATCCTCAAGCGGGTCCGTGAGGGCAGCTCGCTGGCCGAGGCCGTTCGAGCCGAGAAGAAGCCCCTGCCGGGCGTGCAGCCGGTCAACGTCTCGCGCGAAGAGCTGATGCAGCAGCAGGGCAGCCCCCCGCTCGCGCTGATGTTCGCCATGTCCGCGAATAGCGCCAAGCGGCTCGCGGCTTCGGGGGACGCGGGCTATTACCTCGTCTCGCTGGACAAGATCACCGCGGGCAAGGTCGAAAAGGACGATCCGCTGATCAAGCAGGCGGCCACCGGTTACGGCAACATCCTGAGCCGCGAGCTTGGCGATCAGCTGCGCATCGCCATCCGCAAGGAAGTGGGTGTCGAGCGCAACCCCGATGCCATCGAAACCGTCCGGCGCGATCTGTCCGGCGCGAACCGCTAGGCGTGCCGCACAATCTCGACGCAGCGCGCGAGCGGCTGTCCCAAGGCCTGCCCGCACTGGTGTGGCAGCGGCATGTCGCCGACACGGTGACTCCCGTGGGGGCCGCACTGGCGCTGATGGAGGAAGGCCGTGGCGACTTCCTGCTCGAATCGGTCGAGGGTGGAGAGATTCGCGGGCGCTACAGCCTGCTGGGGATCGATCCCGATCTGGTGCTGCGCGCCGAAGGCGACAGCGCGTGGATCAACCGCGACTGGCGCGCCGACCGCACCGCCTTCACCGAGGCATCCGGCAATGGCCTTGCAGCTTTGCGGACGCTGCTCGCAGAAATAGCCATGCCGATGCCCGAGGCGCTGCCCCCCGCGCTCGCCTGCCTCGTGGGCTATTTCGGTTACGAGACGATCGCACTGGTCGAAAAGCTTCCGCGCGCCGAGTCAGACCCACTCGACCTGCCCGACATGGTCTTCACCCGGCCCGGACTGGTGCTGGTGTTCGATGCGCTGACCGACGAGGTCTTCGTGATCGCCCCGGTCTGGCCATCGCAGGGCGAACCCGATGCGCTGCTGGAGGCAGCTTCCGAACGGATCGAAGAGGCGCTGCGGCGGCTGGCACACCCTGTGGGGGCTGCCGAAAAGGGCCCCTCCGCACCTCGGATCGCGGTCGAGGACATTGCCTTCACCCCCACGGTCGCCGCGCGGGACTACGCCGCGCGGGTGGCACGCGCGCAGGACTACATCGTTGCGGGCGACATTTTCCAGGTGGTGCTGGCGCAGCGCTTCACCACTCCCTTCGCGCTCCCCGCGATGGCGCTCTATCGCGCATTGCGGCGGGTGAACCCTTCTCCCTTCCTCTACCTGCTCGACCTGCCCGACGTCGGCGTGGTCGGATCGAGCCCGGAAATCCTTGTCCGGCTGAGGAAGGACCAGGTGACCGTGCGCCCGATCGCGGGCACGCGTCCGCGCGGCGCGACGCCGGAAGCCGACCGCGCGGCAGAGCGCGAACTGCTGGCCGACCCCAAGGAACGCGCCGAACACCTGATGCTGCTCGATCTGGGGCGCAACGATGTCGGCCGGGTTGCGGCAGCGGGAAGCGTGGAAGTGACGGACAGTTTCGCCGTGGAGCGCTATAGCCACGTCATGCATATCGTCAGCAACGTCACCGGCAGGATTGGGCAAGGCAAGGACGCGCTCGATGCGCTGTTCGCGGGCTTTCCCGCAGGCACGGTCAGCGGAGCCCCCAAGATCCGCGCGTGCGAGATCATCGCCGAACTGGAGCCGGAGAAGCGCGGGCCTTACGCAGGCGGCGTGGGCTATTTCGCGCCCGACGGCAGCTTTGATTCGTGCATCGTGCTGCGTACCGGGCTGGTGAAGGACGGCATGCTGCATGTCACCGCCGGGGCGGGCATCGTTGCGGACAGCGATCCGGCATCCGAACAGCGCGAGTGCGAGGCGAAGGCGGGCGCGCTTCTGGCAGCCGCACGCGAGGCGGTCCGGGTGGCGAACGAACCGGGGTTCGGGCAATGACCCGCACGAAGCACCTCTTTGCCGCGTGCCTCCTGGTCCTCGGTCTGTCGGCATGCGACCAGCCCCAACCCGGCGATCCGGTCATCCGCACCGATATCAGCGGTGAAAAGGGCAAGGAGATCGCGCGCGCCGACGATAGTACCAAGCCCGCGCCCTCGCCCAGCCCCACTGCGACGCCGAGCGAAACCGCCACGCCGGAAGATTCCGCGTGCAAGCCGGTCCGCTTCGAAGATGTCATGTTCACTGAATGCGTCGCCGACCCGGCCAGGCATCGCGTGCGCATGGTGCTCGGCTCGCCGCCCTACCGCAGCCTCGCCAAATTCTCCGCCTCTCGGCCGGAGAACGCGCCACCCGTCGCCTTCGCGATGAACGCGGGCATGTTCGATGGCGAAGGCAAGCCGATCGGCTATTTCGTCGAGAACCGCGAGCGGCTGCACGAGCTCAACCTCAACGACGGCTCGGGCAATTTCCACATGAAGCCCAATGGCGTGTTCTACGGCACGGGCGGCACCTGGCGGATCAAGACCAGCGAAGACTTCTACAGCACCGTCGGCGACCGGCCCGATTTCGGCACGCAAAGCGGCCCGATGCTGCTGATCGAAGGCAAGGTCCATCCGCAGATTTCGGAGGACGGCCCCTCCAAGCGCATCCGCAACGGCGTGGGCGTGGACAGGGACGGCAAGGCACACTTCGTGATCGCCGCCAGCCCGGTCAGCTTCGGGCAGTTCGCACGCTATTTCCGCGATGTGGCGAAGACTCCCAACGCGCTCTATCTCGACGGCACCGTGTCCTCTTTGTGGGACCCTGCGCGAGGCCGTATGGACACGCGCGCCGATCTCGGCCCGCTGGTGGTCGTCGAAACCAAGGAATGATGATGGAATACGAACGCACCCTCTATCCGGAGATCGAACCTTACGAGAGCGGTATGCTCGATGTCGGTGAGGGGCACTCGCTCTATTACGAGCGGGTCGGCACGCCGGGTGCGAAGCCTGCGGTGTTCCTCCACGGTGGCCCCGGCGGCGGGATGAGCCCCGATCATCGCCGGCAGTGGAACCCCGAGAAATACGACGTGCTGCTGTTCGACCAGCGCGGCTGCGGCAAGTCGACGCCGTTTGCCGAGATCGAGAACAACGACACCTGGCGGATCGTCGAGGATATCGAGCGGCTTCGCAAAATGTGCGGGCACGAGAAATGGCAGGTCTTCGGCGGCAGCTGGGGTGCCACGCTCTCGCTCGCCTACGCGCAGACCTATCCCGAACGGACCAGCGAGATCGTGCTGCGCGGCGTGTTCCTTGGCCGCCAGAAAGAGAAGGACTGGCTCTACACCTACGGGGCGAGCGAGATCATGTCCGAACAGTGGGACAAGTTCACCGGCCTGATCCCCGAGGAAGAGCGCGGCGATCTGGTTGCGGCCTATCACAAGCGGCTGACCAGCGACGACGAGGAAACCCGCCTCGCCGCGGCAAAGGAATGGTCGCTGTGGGAAGGCAACGTCGTCACGCTGCTGCCCAACAAGGAACTGCTCGACAATTTCGCGGACCCGGCCAAGGCCGTCCCCTTCGCCCGCATCTGCGCGCGCTTCTTCCTCGAGAATTTCTTCCTCGAAGAAGGCCAGCTGCTGCGCGATGTCGGCAAGCTGAAGGGCATCCCCGGCATCATCGTGCAGGGCCGCCATGACGTGTGCACCCCGCCGGTATCCGCATGGGAGTTGAAGAAGGCGTGGCCCGAAGCCGAGCTGTGGATCGTCCACGACGCGGGCCACTCGGCGGGCGAGCCGGGGATTATCGACGGGCTGGTGAGGGCCACGGACAAGCTGGCCGATGCGTGAATACCGGTTCACGCAACCGTATGACCTCGACCGGACTGTAGACGCCTATGAAATTCACACGCATGTCAGCCGCTCGCAGGCCGAACGGAGAAATATCTTTCTGATTCTGGCTGTGACCTTTTTGGCCCTCACCTGGGCGCTGTTCGGGATGCGCAGTGATACCGGACTGGCAGCCTACTGGCCTTGGATACCGTTGTCGCTCGGCCTTTCGGCACTGATCGCATGGTTTCCGCGACGCTGGAATAGGGTTGGCTTGAAGGGCCAGCTCGCTACGCGGATGAAACAGCTTGGGATCGAAGAGGGGCAGACAACCTACGTTTTCGACGATGAGCAGATGCGAATTGAGGACGATTATGTCGGCGGGAAATTCGCTTGGAGCGATCTCTATGCGTGGCACGATGGCCCGGACTACTTGCTAATCTATCGCGCGCCCCAATTCTTCTACTCCATCGTTAAGGCGGACGTTGATACAGAAAGCCTGTCGGCTCTCGTTCAACGCTTGAAATCGTCCCCCGCCAAACAGCTTTAGGCCGAAGTTTCCCATGATCCTCGTCATCGACAATTACGACAGCTTCACCTTCAACCTGGTCCACTACCTGCAGGAACTGGGCGCGGAGGTGCGGGTGGAGCGCAACGACGCGCTGACCGCGCGCGAGGCGGTGGGGAGCGGCGCGAAGGGAATCCTGCTCTCCCCCGGCCCGCGCACGCCGAATGAGGCGGGGATTACGCTCGATACCGTGGCCGCCTGCGCCGACGCGCGGTTGCCGCTGTTGGGCGTGTGCCTCGGCCATCAGGCGATCGGGCAGCATTTCGGCGGAAGAGTAGTCCAGGGCGGGCTGATGCACGGCAAGACCAGCGCGGTGACGCATGACGGCAGCGGGGTGTTCGCCGGCCTGCCCTCCCCGTTCAACGCCACCCGCTATCACTCGCTGGTCGTCGAGGACATTCCCGAGGCATTGCACATCAACGCGACCAGCGAGACGCCGGGGCTCGACGGCACCAGCGTGATGGGCTTCCGCCACGCCGAACTCCCGATCCACGGCGTCCAGTTCCACCCGGAAAGCATCGCCACGCAGCACGGCCACGAGCTGCTTGCCAATTTCCTTGCCATTTGCGGAATCGAAACGCGCGAAAGGCAGGCGGCATGAAATCGCTCCCGCTCGCCGTCCCGCACATGAACGAGGCCGAGGCCGAGGAGGTCTTCGGCTGGATCCTCGATGGGGAAGCCAGCGATCAGGAGATCGCCCGCTTCCTGCTCGCGATGACCGAACGCAGCGAAACCGCCGACGAGATCGCGGGCGCGGCGCGGGCGCTCAGGGCGCGCTACATCCCGGTCGACGGGCCCGACAATGCGATCGACGTGTGCGGCACGGGCGGTGACGGGCACCATACGCTCAACGTCTCGACCGCCGTCGGGCTCGTGGTTGCAGCCTGCGGCGTGCCCGTGGCGCGCCACGGCAACCGTGCGATCTCTTCGCTTTCGGGCGTGGCGGATACGCTGGAAGTGCTCGGCCTCGACATGGAAGCTGCCGGGCGTACCGCCGAGAAAACGCTGAACGAGATCGGCATTTGCTTCCTCTTTGCGCCCAACCACCACCCCGCGATGCGGCGCATCCAGCCGATCCGCAAGGAACTGGGCCGCCGGACGATCTTCAACCTGATGGGCCCGCTGTCGAACCCCGTGGGCGTGAAGCGCCAGCTGATCGGCATCGCGCGCCCCGGCTATGTCTCGATCTATGGCGAGGCCGCCGCGCGCCTCGGCACCGAGCGGACGCTGATCGTCTCGGGCGACGAAGGTCTCGACGAACTCAGCCTCGCCGCCGGGAACGAGATGGCGGACGTGACCGGGCACGAATTCGCGATGCGCCGTGTCGATGCGGACATGGCAGGGCTCGAACACGCGCCGGTCGAGGCGATCCGGGGTGGCGACCCGCAGCACAATGCCAAGGCTCTGAGCGCGCTGCTGCAAGGCACGCCCGGCCCCTATCGCGATGCGGTGCTGTTCAACTCCGCCGCCGCGCTGATCGCAGCGGGCGAGACCGAGGACTGGAAAGAGGGCGTGGCCACTGCTGCCGAGGCGATCGACAGCGGCGGGGCGCAGCGGCTGCTCGATCGCTGGATTGCGATGGCGCGATAGGGTCGAAGGGCTCCGCCCGTCCTGAGCCTGTCGAAGGACCGTCCTTACTCTGGCGTCGCGTGAAAGGGAAAATACGCCCCTTCGACAAGCTCAGGGTGGACGGACATTGAGGTTAGACTGTTGAACAGACTCGAAGAAATCTGCGCCACCAAGCGCGACGAAGTCGCCGAGCGGCAGGCGCAAACAGATGTCAGTGAATTGATCGCCCGGATCACCGCACAGGCCCCGCCGCGCGGGTTCGACGCTGCTCTGCGCAAGACCCATGCGGATCGCCGCCGCGCGCTGATCGCAGAAATCAAGAAAGCTTCGCCATCCAAGGGATTAATCCGCGAGGATTTCCATCCCGCCGACCACGCGAAGGCCTACGCAGCAGCTGGCGCAAACTGCCTCTCGGTCCTCACCGACGCGCCCTACTTCCAGGGCCACGCCGATTATCTCATCGCCGCACGCGAGGCATGCGACCTCCCTGCCCTGCGCAAGGATTTCATGGTCGACCCGTGGCAGTGCGGTGAGGCGCGCGCGATGGGTGCGGACGCGATCCTGATCATCGTAGCCGCGCTGTCAGACGCGCAGGCCACCGAAATCGAAGAGGCCGCGCTCGAACTCGGCATGGACGTGCTGGTCGAAGTCCACGACGCCGCCGAGATGGAGCGCGCGCATAAACTGAAATCGCGCCTGATCGGGGTCAACAACCGAGATTTGCGCAGCTTCACGACCGATATCGCGACCACCGAAGCTCTGATCCCCCTCGCCCCGGAAGGCGCATTCCTTGTCTCGGAAAGCGGCATCGCCACCGCTGCGGACTGCGCGCGGCTGGAGGCGGCAGGCGCGCATGGTTTTCTCGTCGGAGAAAGCCTGATGCGGCAGGCGGATGTCGAGGCGGCGACGCGCGCGCTCCTTGCCCGATAGTCCCCGATCGGCTTTCGAGGCCCTGTCCTACACGCTTCGCTCGTGACATAATCGGCGAATGGCCCGAACCCTGCCCAACCGCCGTTCCATCGCTCCACGTCTCACCCCTGACAGGTATGAGAGTTTTTTCGCCCCTGGACACTGTGTCAGGTGTGTCAGGCCCCACTACGGAGCAGTCCTGTGAGCGGCCTCACGCATCTCGATGAATCGGGCTCTGCGCGCATGGTCGACGTCGGCCACAAGGCCGAAACCGCGCGCTCCGCCACCGCGACCGGGCGCATCACCATGAATGCCGCCGCGCTCGCCGCGATCCGCGACGATGCCGTGCCCAAGGGCGACGTCCTTGCAGCAGCGCGCATTGCCGGGATCATGGCCGCGAAGCGGACCGGCACGCTCATCCCGCTCTGCCACCCTCTCTCGCTCGACAGCGTAAGCGTGGATTGCACCGTCGAAGACGACGGCGTGCGCGTCACCGCCACGGCCTCGCTCACCGGAAAGACCGGGGTCGAGATGGAGGCAATGGTCGCGTGCAACATCGCTCTGCTGACGATCTACGACATGGCCAAGGCGCTCGACAAAGGCATGGTCATCCAAGAAGTGCGCCTGCTCTCCAAGACCGGCGGCAAATCGGGAGACTGGCGCGCGGACGAGGCACAAGGATGAGTTCGCCGCTCGAACTCGAAGACGCTCAGGCGCGGCTGCTCGACCTGCTGGCTCCGACGCCGTCGCGCCCTTTCCCGGTCGAATCCGCAGCGCAGCTGTTCCTGGCACAGCCGGTCACTGCGCGGCGCACCCAACCCCCGACGGACCTGTCTGCGATGGATGGTTACGCCACCGTCGGCGATGGCCCGTGGGAACTGGCAGGAGAGTCGCGCGCCGGTGCGCCGTTCCCCAAGGCACCGAGCAAAGGCATGGCCGTGCGCATCTCGACCGGCGCGCAGATGCCCTTCCTCGCCGATGCGGTACTGATCCAGGAAAATGCGCGGATCGAGGATGATCGACTGGTCGCGATCGAGCCGCCCACGCCGCGGTACATCCGCCGTGCAGGGTTCGATTTTCATGCCAGCGACACGCTGCTGGAACCCGGAGTGCGGCTGGGTGCTGCACAGATCGCGCTCGCACGCGCGGGTGGTCTGTCCCAGGTCGTGGTGTATGTTCGGCCCCGGGTCGCAGTGATCGAATGCGGGGACGAGCTTTGCGCTGACCCCACCGACTGCCCGCCCGGCCTCATCCCTTCGACCAATGGTGCGATGCTGGGAGAAATGGCGCGCGATGCGGGCGCCCATGTCGCTCGCTACGGCCCCTTGCCGGACGATGCCGACGCGATCACGCGCACGATCCTTGAGGCAAGCGGGAATGCTGCGCTGGTGGTCATCAGCGGCGGTGCATCTGTGGGTCCGCACGATCTGGTCAAACCGGCGCTCGAAGCTGCGGGCTTCACGCTCGACTTCTGGCGGGTGGCAATCAAGCCCGGCAAGCCGCTGCTGGTGGCGCGGCGCGACGATACGGTGGTCCTCGGCCTGCCGGGCAATCCGGTATCGAGCTTCGTCACCGGGTTCCTGTTCATGCTGCCTGCGATCCTGAAGCTGGCCGGTGCGCGCGAATGCCTGCCACGGGCAATCGCGATGCCGCTTGCCGAACCGCTGCGCGAAGGTGGCGGGCGTCGCGAATTCCTGCGTGCCGCATGGAGTGGAGAGGGGGTGCGGGCTTTCCCCCAGCAGGACAGTTCGGCATTGGTCCCACTCGCGCAGGCTGACGTCCTGATCGACCGACCGCGCCACGCCGATGCCATGGAGACGGGCGCGTTTGTTCCATGTTTTCCGCTCCGAAATGGCGCATATGCTTGACTTGTAAAAAAGGGTTGCCTAATTGTTCCGCATTCGTTCGCACTGACGCGAACAGGTTACGCGGAGAGTGGACGCGATGTTGACGGCCAAGCAGCATGAATTGCTCCGGTTTATCCATGATCGTCTGGAAGAGACCGGCATCTCGCCCTCTTTCGAGGAGATGAAGGATGCGCTCGACCTCAAGAGCAAGTCGGGCGTTCACCGCCTGATTTCGGCGCTCGAGGAACGCGGTTTCATCCGCCGCCTCGCCAATCGTGCGCGTGCGTTGGAAGTGCTCAAGATGCCCGAGAGCGCGGTGGCAGGGTCGATGCCCAAGCCGGCCAACGATCTGGGCGCGCGGACGACCAGCGTACCCGCAAACATTCCCGAGGCGGCGAACGATGTGATCGACATCCCGCTCCATGGCCGGATCGCCGCCGGCGCCCCGATCGAGGCGCTGGAAGAACACCGTAGCCTGCCGGTGCCTGCCGCGCTGCTCGGCCCGGGCGAGCATTTCGCGCTGGAAGTGTCTGGCGACTCGATGATCGAAGCGGGCATTTTCGATGGGGATTACGCACTGATCCGCCGCGCCGACAGCGCACGCGATGGCGATATCGTGGTCGCGCTGGTCGACAACGAGGAAGCGACGCTCAAATACCTTTGGCGCGAAGGCGGCCGGGTGCGGCTCGATCCGGCCAATGCCAGTTACGAACCGCAGGTCTACGATGCGCGCAGCGTTCAGGTTCAGGGCAAGCTGGCGGGGCTGCTGCGCCGCTACCACTAGGGGCGGTTTGGCGCTGGCGGACGCGGGCGCGAGCTTTCGCTGCCCCGCCACCAGCCATGCTCGCCCTGCCCTTGCGCAACGGTTTCTACGTCGCGCGCGCCCAGACGAATCGCGAGCCCGCCAGTCTGCTCCAACATTCGTCGGTCGGCCTTGAGCCAGCGCGGGCGACAGCTCCAAGGTAGCCAGCGGTCCGCGACAACGATGTCGACCCGCGCGCAGGCCGCCGCAAGATCGCGCTCGGTCACGTATTCGCGCCCGCGCGCCAGCAGCAGGCGGTAGGTCCGGTCATCACGCTCGATCGTCGCAATGCAGAATTCCGCGCTGCACCGCGCTCCGGGCCATTGCGCCAACGGCATCGGCGGTCCGTCCAGCGCACCGAGCTCTGCCAGCGTGTCGCTGGCGTAGGAGGATCGGCTCTCGCGCAGGCTCAGCAGCGCGCCATCCTCGATGATCGCCACGTCGCGCCCATCCCGCGAGATGAGAATGTCGGGCCGCGGCGTAGCAATGGTGAGAAGGATAGCGATGGCAGCCGGGATAAAGCCCCAGAAGCGCCCCCGCCCGCTCCACAACGCCAGCCATAACCCGCCGCCCACGAACAGGAAGAAGGGCAGCCCACCCATATGCGGTGCCAGCTTGACCGCACCGGGCTGGCTCGCCGTGAGATGCGCAATGCCGAGCAGCAGGTCGAGCGAACTGCCTGCCAGCCACCAGACCGGACCGCCCGCTCCCACAAGGTCGAACACAAGCGCGAGCGCGATCAGCGGCATCGAGACGAAGGTGACCAGCGGAATGGCCACCATGTTGGCCAGCGCCCCGTACATCCCCGCACGGTGGAAGTGGAACAGGACGATCGGCATCAACGCAATCTCGATCACCAGCCCGGTCACGAGCAGCATGGCACCCCCGCGCAGCGGGCGCATCCACCATGCCTCTTCGCGCGGGGCGAGAAACGCGCGCACCGGCGCGCTGTTGTGCAACGCCACGATGGCGAGGACGGCAGCAAAGCTCATCTGGAAGCTCGGGCCCACCACGCTCTCCGGCCACAGCAACAGCACGAAGCCCGCCGCCACCGCCAGCAGGCGGAAGGTCAAAGGCTCGCGCCCCAGCGCCAGCGCAATCAGTACGAGCACGGCAGCGGTACAACTTCGCACGGTCGGCACTTCGGCACCGGTCAGCAGGGTGTACCCCAGCCCCGCCAGTGCGCCGAACGCCGCAGCGACCACCGGCAGGCGAACGCGCAGCGCCAGCCACGGCCACAGTGCGAGCAGCCTGAGCGCAAGGAAATACGCTGCCGCAATCACCGCGCTCACGTGCAAGCCGCTGATCGACAGCAGGTGGGTCAGGCCTGCATCGCGCATCGCCTCTTCGTCCGACTCAGCAATCGCGCCCCGGTCTCCGCTGGCGAAGGCCGCCGCGATTGTCCCCGCCGATCCGCCCAACTGCGAGCGCACATGGGCGGAAAGATCGCGCTGCACCTGCGTGATCCCACCCCACCCCGGCGCTGGTGGGTCGATCACCTCTATTGGCGCGACGACCGACCCGGTTGCGGCGAGCCCTTCGAACCATGCGGTCCGTGCAAAGTTGTACGCGCCGGGGACCAGCGGCGGAGCGGGCGGCATCAGCCGCGCGGTCAGACGGATCACCGCGCCCTTTTGCAATGCGGACGCAGCGTCCGGACCCGTCGTGGCGAGCGGCACGTTGACCCGCAGCTTGATCGCTTCACCCGTTTCCTGGTCGCGCGCCGCCAGTATCAGCCGGATCCTGTCTTGCGCAGGCTGCTCCTCCCGCTCGAGGATTCGCGCATTCATCGTCTGCATTTGCGGATGGTCGATCGCAGACACGCCAACGGCCTCCGAACGAGCCCAGATCAGCCCAATTCCGAAAGCTATGGCGAGCCCCGCCCCCAGCAGCGCCAGCGCCAGATCGGCGACCCGATTTACCGCCAGCAGCCATGCCCCCAAGGCCGCGACAGCCAGCGCCAATGCGAGCGAGATCAGCCATGCCGTAACGTCGGGCAGAACAAACCACAGCGACACTCCGGCAATCGCTGCGACAACCAGCCATGGCCCCCGCTCCAGCCCGGCGCGGGCCAGTGCAGCATCCACGAGGTTTGCGAGACGGCGAGCCCATGCCACCGGACTGGACACGAGCCCGGCCACCTGCCAAAGCCGCCGCTGCGCTGCACCATTGCCCGCGCGGACCGCGAGTTCGGATCGAGTTTCGCGACCGTTCGTTGGATCACACGGGTGCTGCGTCGCCATAATCGCGAAATGGAAAGGAAGCACGCTTCGATGGCAAGCGAAACCGGCACGATCATTACCCGCTTCGCCCCATCGCCGACCGGCTACCTGCATCTTGGCGGCGCCCGCACCGCGCTGTTCAACTGGCTATACGCACGCCATCACGGCGGCAAGGTGCTGCTTCGGATCGAAGATACCGACGCGAAACGCTCCACCCAGGATGCGATCGACAAGATTTTCGCCGGGCTCGAATGGCTCGGGCTCGATTTCGACGCGCCCCCGGTTTTCCAGACCGACCGGGTCGAGCGTCATGCCGAGGTGGCGCACATGCTGCTCAAGCATGGCCACGCCTATCGCTGCTATGCGACGCCGGAAGAACTGGAAGCGATGCGCGCCGAGCAGCGCGCGAACAAGCAGCCGATGCGCTACGACGGGCGCTGGCGCGATCGCGAGCCCGGCCCCGAGCAAGAGGGAGCACCCTTCGCGGTCCGGCTGAAAGTGCCCAAGGAAGGCGAAACGAAGATCGTCGACGAAGTCCAGGGCACGGTGACGGTCAAGAACGAAGAAATCGACGATTACATCATCCTGCGCGCCGATGGCACGCCGACTTACATGCTCGCGGTGGTGGTCGACGATCACGACATGGGCGTCACCCACGTCATCCGCGGCGACGATCACCTGAACAACGCGTTCCGCCAGCTGCCGATCTACCGCGCCATGCAGCAGATCGAAGGCGGCTGGAACGACCCCGTCTACGCGCATGTCCCGCTGATCCACGGCAGCGACGGGGCCAAGCTTTCCAAGCGCCACGGCGCGGTGGGCGTGGAAGCCTATCGGGACGAGCTGGGCGTGTTGCCCGAGGCACTGTTCAACTACCTGCTGCGCCTCGGCTGGGGCCACGGCGACCGCGAGGAAATCACGCAGGCCGAGGCGATCGAGCTATTCGATCTCGATGGCGTGGGCAGGAGCCCTGCACGCTTCGACTTGAAGAAACTGCAGAACCTGAACGGGCACTACATCCGCGAGGCGGACGATACGCGACTGGCCGATCTCGTCGCTGCCGAGCTGGCGACGAATGGTACCGGCGATATCGATCGCGACCTGCTGGCGCGGGCCATGCCGGTGCTCAAAACGCGTGCGAAGGATACGCACGAACTGGCTGAAGACGCCCGGTTCCTCTTCGCCAAGCGCCCGCTCCAGATGACCGACAAGGCCGCCGCGCTACTCGATGACGAGGCGCGCGTGCGGCTGGGGCAGGTTCATGCCGCGCTGGCGGATGAAACCGACTGGACGACCGATGGGCTCGAAGCGACTACCAAGGCGCTTGCGGAGCGGCTCGAGCTTGGTCTCGGGAAGCTGGCGCAGCCGCTTCGGGCGGCGCTGACCGGCTCCACGACAAGCCCCGGAATTTTCGATGTTCTCGCCCTTCTTGGAAAAGAAGAGTCGCTCGCGCGGATTGAAGCGCAGGCGGCTCGGGCAGATCAGGCACACGACTAAGGAGAACCCCCATGGCGGACAACACCGCGAAGCTGGATATTGCCGGAACCACGCAGGAATTCCCGATCATGGAAGGGAGCTGCGGCCCCGAAGTGATGGACATCCGCAAGTTCTACGGCAGCACCGGAAAGTTCACCTACGATCCCGGATTCAAGTCCACGGCGTCGTGTGAAAGCGCGCTGACCTTCATTGATGGCGAAGAAGGCGTGCTGCTCCACCGCGGTTATCCGATCGGGCAGCTGGCCGAACATTCCAGCTTCATGGAAGTGTCCTACCTGCTGCTGAACGGCGAGCTGCCCTCGGCCAGCGAGCTGGACGACTTCACCTACACGATCACTCGCCACACGATGCTGCACGAGCAGCTGATGACGTTCTATCGCGGTTTCCGCCGCGATGCGCACCCGATGGCGATCATGTGCGGCGTGGTCGGCGCGCTATCGGCCTTCTACCACGACAGCACCGACATCGCGGACCCGGAACATCGCAAAATTTCCAGCCACCGCCTGATCGCCAAGATGCCGACGATCGCGGCGATGGCCTACAAGTATTCGATCGGCCAGCCTTTCATGCAACCGGATAACTCACTCAGCTACACGGGCAATTTCCTGCGCATGACCTTCGGCGTGCCGGCGGAGCCTTACGAGGTGGTTCCCGAGGTCGAAAAGGCGATGGACCGGATCTTCATCCTCCACGCCGACCACGAACAGAACGCCTCGACCAGCACCGTGCGCCTCGCCGGTTCGTCGGGTGCGAACCCGTTTGCTTGCATCTCCGCCGGGATCGCGTGCCTGTGGGGCCCCGCGCACGGCGGTGCCAACGAGGCCGCGCTCAACATGTTGCGCGAGATCGGCCGTCCGGAGAACATCCCGCATTATATCGAGCGCGCGAAGGACAAGGACGATCCGTTCCGCCTGATGGGCTTCGGCCACCGCGTGTACAAGAACTACGACCCGCGCGCGACCGTGATGCAGAAGACCGTGCGCGAAGTGTTCGAAGCGCTGAAGGTGGACGATCCCGTGTTCGAAACCGCTCTGCGGCTTGAAGAAATGGCGCTGAACGACGACTACTTCATCGAGAAGAAGCTGTTCCCGAACGTCGATTTCTACTCGGGCATCATCCTCTCGGCGATCGGTTTCCCGACCACCATGTTCACCGCGCTGTTCGCCCTCGCCCGTACCGTGGGCTGGGTCGCGCAGTGGAACGAGATGATTTCCGACCCCGCGCAGGTCATCGGCCGTCCGCGTCAGCTTTACACCGGCCCGACCGAACGCGATTACGTGCCGGTCGACAAGCGCTAAGATAGCAGGCGCCGATCCAATCGGTGCTGAGATAACCGGGCCAGGCACTGCCTGGCCCGCACTTCCCGGGGTGCAAAGAGCCTTACGCTCCCGGCAGCTTAGGCGCGTGCATTCCCGATCGGAACGGAGAGCGTGAAGGTCGCGCCCTCCCCCGGCCTGCTTTGCAGGGTCAGATCGCCGCCCATCGCGTGCGCAAGCCGCTTCGAAATGTAGAGCCCGAGCCCCGAGCCGCCGCCGCCGCTGCGGCCCAGACGTTCGAACTTGTTGAACACGATCCGCTGCGCCTGCTCGTCGAGCCCCGGCCCCTCGTCACGCACGGACACGTGTGCCTTCGCGCCGTCGCTGCCCAACGCGATGGTGATCGTCGAACCTTCGGGCGAATAGCGGATGGCATTGCCGACCAGGTTCAGCAGCACCTGCAGCACCCGGCGAAATTCCGCGGTCGCAGGCTGCGTGGCTCCTTGCGGGGGCACGGCGATGGTGATGCGCTTCTCCTGTGCACGGACCGCCAGGATACCCGCCGCGCGCTGGGCGACATCGGCCAGGTCGATGGCGTCGGGGGCTGCGCGAAAGCCGTCGGATTCGACCACTTCGGGGTCGGTCAGGTCGTCCACCAGCGAAAGCAGGTGCTGGCCCGCGTTGACGATGTCGCGCGCATAATCGCTGTACTCGTCGCCGATCGGCCCCGCGAGACGCGAGCGGATTGTCTCTGCATTGGCCACGATGCGGGCAATCGGCTGCCGCAGGATCGGCGTGAGATCGCGACCGATGGAGGCTCCATCCTCGGCACGGCGATCGCGCCGTTCGGTACGGTGAACCCACGCGCGGTTGGCGATCAGGTACAGCTCGAAACCTTGCGATCCGGGCGTCGGCTCGCCCAGCGGTATCAACCGCGCGGTCCAGTTGCGCGGACTGCCGTCGATGACGACGCGTGCCTGGTCGAGCAACCTCCAGTGGAGCGGCTGCGCGTGCTGGCTGCCGTCGATCTGGACGAAATCGGTCCACACCTTGCCGAGGTTCTCGCTCATCCGGGCATAGAGAGGCTGCAGGTCCTCCGCTTCGGTATGAACCGTCAGCACCCGCTGGTCCGGGTCGAGCCGCGCGTGCAGCTCGGCCAGCGCATCGTCGATCGCATCGCGGCGCTGGGCCGCATCGTCGTCACGCTCCACCGGCGGCGGGCTTGCCTGCCACGTCACGATGCCGATCGAACAGCCCGTATCGCGGCTCTCCCCCTGATCGCCGGGCACGATTTCCATCCATGCCTTGATCCGGTCGCTGCCGTCGTAGGCGTGAATCGTGCGCCCTAGGCGCAGGTTCGTGCGGCGCGCCTTGCGCACCTGTTCGCGCAGCTCGGGAATCGCGATCGTCCCGGGAATTTCACCCCCGCAACGGCGCTGCAACGCCGCCAGAGGCTCGTCGGCGGCCACGAGGCGGTCGTTTGCGTCGGTGTGCGCGTGCGCAATATACGTCTGCTCTTCCATCGTCCCTACTCGGCATGCCCGAAGGGCGAAGATTCGAGAAGCGCGCGTGCATCCGCGCGGCTGACCTGCCCGATTGCGGCAGGCATCGTCGCATCGGGATGCAGGCAGCGCAGCTGCGCGCGAGTTTCCGCAGGGCTGAGCCCCGCAGCGCGCAGCGAAAGCGCAAACCGCACCAGTTGGCGATCATTGGTCGACACCACGGCGATGTCGCGATCCTGCCCCGCCTTGTGCGCAAGCGTGGTGAGGAACAGTGCGGCACCTGCATGGGTCAGCGACAGCGCCACATCGGCACGCGCGCCAAGGCCCGCCGCCGTGCGCTCGAGCAAAGAGAGTCGTGCCTCGTTCTCCGCCCGCATCTGCCGAATGCGCGCCTCGACGCTGCCGGCCAGATCGTCGCTCAGATCCTCTCGCTGGCGCCGCCAGACCGAAATGAAGTTGGCGAACTGTTCTTCCGGCAGCTCTGCCAGCGGCATTTCCATGCGCTTCTGCTGTTCGATGAAACGCGCCTGAGCCGCCAGGGTACCCATCGCCGCATCGGACAATTGCGCGTCACCCGTTGCGATCAGCGATTGCAGCAGCGGCGACAGGATCGGATCGATCCCGTTGCGCGTGCGTAACCGGTCGGCCAGCTGCCACTCGATCGAGAGCGCATGACAATGGCCGAGGAAGCCTGCATGGCGCGCCAGCTCTTCGGCAAGCGTGTCTGCCCGCGCCTCCGCATAGGCGAACACATCGTTGGCGCCGATTTCCTCCGCTTCGACCCTGAGCAGCCGGTACGACGCGCTGCGGAGCATTCCGCGCACGCGCGCGACAATCGAATCGCTGAAGAGCGAGCGGTCCTGGGTATTGAGGAAATGGGTGAGGACGGGGGTTAGCGTAGACAGCGCCATATCCCCGCGCGCCAATTCGGCACGCAGGGACGCGTCAACCTGCTGGTCGGCGTGCATCGATTCGGGGATCGCATCCGGCACGCTGGTCATCTGACTTTCTGTCACCGTCCTTGCTTAGCCTGCTATCGTTAAGGGCGAATTATCCCTGATCGAAAGCGCGCATTCCCTTAGCACATGTAGAGAAGCAGCGCAGGCCCTGCATCATCGTGCCTGTGCATCTTTCGATATACCGGAATTTAGGATGATTTCGCTGCGATCCAATCGGTCGATCGCAAGCACAATAGCAGGTTAGCCGACAGCCACCTTGTCGAAATCGGCAAGGAAGGCATCGAGCCCGCGCAGCGCGACCGGGTCGCCCGGCGCAGCGTCGATGGCGCCCTGCGCAAGGCCGATCAGCTCGTCCGCGTGAAAGCTGGCGGCTAGGCCCTTGATCCGCTGGGCTGCGATCAACCAGTTGCCATCGCAGCGCGCGCGGCGCAGAAGATCGATCTGTTGAGCAAGGCTTTCACGAAATGCACCGCGCAGCTCCGCGAGCAGCACGGGATCGTCTCCCGCAGCAGCGGACAGGGTGGCGGCAAAGGCGGCATTTTCGAAAGCCATAGGCCGTTCAGTACGGACCGAACGGTTAACGCGGGGTTTAACCCCATTGGAAACATGATAGGTCGTTAGGTATGAGCGGGGGTTCGTCGATCAGAGCGGTGGGGCAGAATGGGCCCGTGGCAGAGGGTGCCGCGACCGAAGCGTCGCGCACGGGAGATTCCCCCTTGAGCCTTACCGAAGATGACGCTTTCGAGGACGCACCGGAAAGCACCTCACCCCGCGCTCCCTTGATCGTCAGTCCCGTTGCCGCAGGCATAGCGCTGCTGGCACTGATCGGATGGACGGCCTTCTTCGTTATCGCCCGCAGTCCGGACAGCTTCGTCTCGATGGACCTCTCGGGATGGAGCGAGGCGATCACCGCCTGGGCCATCCCTGCGCTGCTGATCGTGTTCGTCTGGCACGCGGTGAGCCAGCGGATCGGCAGGCAGAGCGCGCTGGTCCGGGGTATCGCAGCGGCTGCCGCCTCCGACGTGACGGAGCTGGAAACCCGGCTTTCGAAGATCAACCGCGAACTCAGCCTCGCTCGTGAGTTTCTCGGACAGCAGGCACGTGAGCTCGAATCGCTGGGCCGCGTTGCCGCCTCTCGCCTCACCGAAAATGCGGATCGGATAGAGTCGCTGGTGGCCGAAAATGGCGAAGAGGTAGAGCGGATCGCACGGGTATCGGAAACCGCGCTCGCAAACATGACGCGGCTTCGCGACGATTTGCCGGTCATCACCAGTGCCTCGCGCGATGCGGCCAATGCAGTCGGTTCGGCGGGCGAGCGTGCGGAAACCGCGCTCAAACAGCTGGAAACCGGGCTTTCGCAGATCAACGAATTCGGCGCCTCGAGCGATCGGCATGTCGAACATTTCCGCAGCCAGGTCGATCGCACGCTGACGACGCTGGGCGATCGCGTATCGGAGCTCGAGGCGATGGCCGATGCTCGCTTCGCAGCCTTACGCGAACAGAGCGAGCGTTTCCGCGCCGATCTCGATGGTCGCGAAGTGGAGGCGCTTGCCGCTGCCCAGGGCCGGATCGAGAAGCTGCGCGAACGGCTGACCGACGCGATCGGGGAAGTACAGGCGATTGACGATGGTGCGATGGCATCTGCGCAGGCGCGCCTTTCGGCATTGCGCCAGGAAGCGGAGCAGATCGACACGTCGATGAAGGCTCGCGACAAAGAGTTCGTCGAGTGGGTCGATGCACGGCGAGCTAGACTTAACGAGGTGGAACAGCTCGCATTGGAGGCGCTCGAAGAGCGTCTTGCAGCGATCGACAGCGCGGTCGAAGAGCGGCGAGAGAGCCACGAAGCTATCGCACGAAATATCGCCGACGCAGGCGATACGGCCGCCACCCGGCTTGCCGAGGCGAGCGAGAGGATCGCGCACATCGCGACGACGGCGATCGGTGCGCGCGACAGCGTGCTCGGGGCGACACAGACGCTCGAATCGCGGCTCGATAGTGGCGCATCCGATCTTGCCGCGCTCCAGGGCACTCTCGATACGGCTACGGAGGCAGGCGTTCGCCTTCTCGAGCTGATCCAGGCCGGCGCAAGCCACAGCCGCGAAGTTCTGCCGGGCGCGATGGAAGCCGCCGAGGCAAGGCTTAACGCGCTGCAGGAAAACGGCGAAAGGCTGCGACGCACGATCGAAGAAGGCGCGGAACGCAGCGAACGGCTGGCTGCCTACGTGATCGAGACGCGCGAGAAGGGCGAAGAGATCTTCGGCGTCGCAGACCAGATCGACGATCGCCTCGCCAAAACGCGCGACACCATGAGCGAGAACATCGCCTCGCTGCGCACGGCGCTCGCCCTGCTCGACGAAGAGGCCGACGTGGTATCCGGCGAGCTATCGAAGACCCTGACCGAAGCGGTCGCCCAGCTCGAAAGCGCCGCCGAAAAGGCACGCGATGCGATGACACGCTACGCGGCGGAAGACGGGCAGGACCTTGGCACGCAGATCGGCGAAAACGCTGCCAGCTCGATAGCCGCGACGATCCGTGAACAGACCGACGAAACGCTGCTGGAATTGCGCGAAGCGACCACGCGCTCTGCTGACGCTGCGCGGGAGGCCGCTCGCCAGCTTCGCGATCAGCTGGCTCTGGTGAACGAGCTTGCCGGCAATCTCGAAACGAGGGTGGCGGTTGCCCGCGAACGGGCCGAAGAACAGGTCGACAACGACTTCGCGCGCCGAGTGGCGCTGATTACCGAAAGCCTCAATTCCAACGCGATAGACATCGCCAAATCGCTATCTGCGGAGGTGAGCGACACCGCTTGGGCAAGCTACCTGCGCGGCGATCGCGGCATCTTCACCCGCCGTGCCGTCCGCCTGCTCGATAACACCCAGGCGCGCGAGATCGCAGAACTCTATGATGACGACGACGACTTCCGCGAGAACGTCAATCGTTATATCCATGATTTCGAGGCGATGCTGCGCACGCTGCTGTCGACGCGCGACGGTAACGCGCTTGCCGTGACCCTGCTGGGATCGGAAGTCGGCAAGCTCTACGTTGCGATGGCGCAGGCACTGGAGCGGCTGCGAACCGCCTGACCCGAAACCCTGCGAAACGCCTCAGCCTCGCTGGCTGGGCGGCTGCAGGAAATCGAACGCGTCGAGCGTTACCCAGCCATATTCCCAGTTCAGTACCCAGATCGCGGTCAGAACCGCAGCGATGACTGCCGCACGAAAAGCCAGCCTACCGGGTCGAAAATTGGCCGGCGCGCTGTCTGCCTGCCCGGGGATCAGTTCCTCACCCATCTCCTCGTGCGTGCGCACGCCAAAGGGAAGCATCGCGAAGGCGACGAATATCCAGACGAGACAGTAAATCGCGAGGATCGACCAGAATGCCACGTTACGCCTCCGGAATTACGACCTGAACCTGCGGACGCTTGCCCGACCAGCGGTTGGCCGCACGTCGGGTCGCGAGCCGCACGGCCTCCTGCCGGGCCGCCGGATCGCTCGCGTCGCGACCGCGCAAGCGCCGCAGCGCGGACTGCGCATCGCTGGTCGCTTCTGCCACGAAATCGTCGAAGTCTTCGTCCAGTGGTATGCCGAGCGCTCGGATCGTTATGTCCTCCTTACCCGTGAGCACCACGATCAGCACTCCGTCGCGAGCAAGACGCCGCCGATCGGTGATCGCACCTCCGTCTGCGGGGACGATAATATCCCCATCCAGCACCAGGCGCCCGGTCGGCACCTTGGCAACCTTGCCCGGCTCACCCGGAGCGAGGCTGACGATGTCGCCGTTCTTCTGGAAAATCGCGTGGGGAATGCCTTCGGCCAACCCAAGCCGTGCCTGTTCTTGCATGTGGCGGATTTCGCCGTGGACGGGCACCAGCACCTCGGGCTTCAGCCACTCGTAGAGCGCCTGCAATTCAGGGCGACCGGGGTGGCCCGAAACGTGGATCATGCTCTGCCGGTCGGTGACCATGACGATTCCGCGCTCGGCCAGCTGGTTCATCACCTTGCCGATCGCGATTTCGTTGCCGGGAATCTGTCGGCTGGAAAACAGCACGACGTCGCCCCGCGCCAGCTCCAGCGGGTGGTTCTTGTCCGCCATCCGGCCAAGCGCGGCGCGTGGTTCGCCCTGCCCGCCGGTGGCGAGGATCAGCACCTTGCCGCGCGGCATGCCCATCGCGGTGTCCCAGTCCACCGGCTGCGGGAAATCCTTGAGATAGCCGCAGCCTTGCGAGACTTCGATAATCCGGTCCAGCGAGCGCCCCGCGATCACGACCTCTCGGCCAGTCTCCTTGGCGATCTCGCCCAGCGTATGCAGGCGGGCGACGTTGGAAGCGAAGGTGGTGACGACGACGCGGCGGTCGGGCCAGCTTTGCACCTGCTCCAGCAGGCCCTTGAACACGGCGCCTTCGGATCCGCTCGCCTCCGGGTTGAAGACGTTTGTACTGTCGCACACCAGCGCGAGCACACCTTCGTCTCCGATCGCGCGCAGTTCCTCTTCGGTGGTCGGCTCGCCGATGATCGGGTCTTCATCGAGCTTCCAGTCTCCCGTGTGGAAGACCTTGCCGTAGGGCGTGTCGATCAGCAGCGCATTGCCCTCTGCAATCGAGTGCGCCAGCGGCAGGTAGCGGATGCCGAAAGGCCCGATCTGCATGTCGTCGTCGCCTTCGCGCACGACGTACAGGGGCACCTCGTCCTGCAAGCCTGCTTCCTGCAGCTTGCGGCGGACCAGTTCGGCGGTGAAGGGCGTGGCGTACAGAGGCACACCGAGGTCGGCCGCGAAGTACGGCACCGCGCCGATATGATCTTCGTGCGCGTGGGTCAGCACGATGCCGAGCAGGTCCTTGGCGCGTTCCTCGATAAATTCGAGATCGGCGAAAACCAGTTCGATTCCCGGATATTCGTTGGCACCGAAGGTCATGCCCAGATCTACCATCAGCCACTTGCCGTCGCAGCCGTAGAGGTTGACGTTCATCCCGATTTCGCCCGATCCACCGAGCGCAAGAAACAGGAGCTCGTTCTCCGGCTTGAAGTTCTTTTTCATATTATCCTTTAGCGATCGTGCGACGGGCGAGCAGGTGCAAGCCACGGATCGTCAGATCGGTGTCTACGACATCAAATATGTCGGTGTGGTCGTCGAACAAGACCGACAGGCCGCCCGTGGCAACCACCTTGACCGGGCGACCGATCTCTTTCTTCATCCGCGCGATCAGGCCTTCCATCATCGCGACGTAGCCCCAGAACACGCCGATCAGCATCTGATCCTCGGTATTGCGGCCGATCACGCTATCCGTATCGGGCGCGTGGATCGCGATGCGCGGCAGCTTGGCGGTCTTACCGACCAGCGCGTCGAGCGACAGGTTGATGCCGGGGGCGATGATGCCGCCCTTGTAGGCGCCGTTGAAATCCACCGCTTCGAACTTGGTTGCGGTCCCGAAATCGACCACGATCATGTCGCCCCCGACCAGAGCGTGCGCGGCAATGCAGTTGAGCGCCCGATCTGCCCCCAGGCTGCTCGGCAGATCCACGTCGATCTCGAAATTCCACGCCGCGTCGCCCTGCCCCGCGACGATCGGGGTGATGCCGAAATATTTCTCGCACAACACGGTCAGGTTGTGGTTCGCGCGCGGGACGACCGAGCCGAAGATGATGTGCGTGATATCCTCGCGCGCGACGCCCTCTATGCCGAGCAGCTGGAACAGCCACACCGCATATTCGTCGCCAGTGCGCCGCCCGTCGGTGGAAATGCGCCAGCGTGCGCGCGGATCAGCCTGCCCCGGGCCCGAACCGGAATCGTCGTCGAACAGCGCGAAGACGAGGTTAGTATTGCCGACATCGATTGCGAGCAGCATCAGCTGTCCTCCGCCAGGATCACATCGCCTGCGTGAATGACACGGCTGGTGCCATCGGCCAAGCGCAGTCGCATCGATCCGTCGGCTTCCAACCCATCGAACTTACCGCTCACCTTGCCTCCATCGGGCTCGTGCACGCTCACCGTCGTTCCTTTGGGCGTGCCTGCTGCGGTCCAGCTGCGGATCAGCGGCTCGAGGCCGTAGGTCCGCCAGCGTTCCAGCTCGGTCGCGAAATGCGTGGCGAGGCTCTCTGCAAAGGCGTCACGATCAGGCGCAGGTCCGAATTGCGTCAGCGCAGCGCTCTTCCGGTCGGCTAGGTCGGGAGCGGAGACAAGATTGACGCCGATGCCGATCACAACCGCGTCGCGCTCTGCCTCAAGCAGTATTCCCGAGAGCTTCGCATCGCCGATCAGCAGGTCGTTCGGCCACTTGAGCACAAGCCGATGCGGCGTCGGAAGCAGCTCCTGGATCGTGTCGAACAGCGCGACTGCCGTGAGCAGCGACAGGGTATGCGCCGCCGGCTGCCCCGGCTGGGTGCGTACGATCGTCGAGCCCATGAAATTGCCACGGCCGTCGTGCCATCCCCGCCCCTGACGGCCGCGCCCCGAAATCTGCCGGTCAGCGACCAACCAATCGCCCTCGCGAACTGGATCGCCGTCGCGCAGCGCAGCCAGCAGGTCGGCGTTGGTCGAGCCGGTTTCGGGGACTGTCCGGATCAAGGCGCGGCGGGCGTCGGCAGGCTTACACGCCTGCGAACAGCCCCGCAGCAGCGGCCGTGGTCATCGTTTCGAGCCCGCGCGAAAGGAACCAGCCCACCGGCGAGATCAGGATCGTGCAGATGCCGAGGATCGCCCATTGCGATGCCGTGGCGCTCTTGGTCACGCGGTCCACAGCCTCGTCGAAGAACATCACCTTGACGAACTTGATGTAGTAGAACGCGCCGATCACGCTCGCCGCGATCCCGATCACCGCGAGCGGGATGAGACCGGCCTCGACCACCGCACGGAACACTTCCAGCTTGGCGAAGAAGCCCATCAGCGGCGGGATGCCCGCAAGGCTGAACATCAGGATCAGC
Organism: Citromicrobium sp.; assembly: GCA_002729695.1. Taxonomy (GTDB): domain Bacteria; phylum Pseudomonadota; class Alphaproteobacteria; order Sphingomonadales; family Sphingomonadaceae; genus Alteriqipengyuania. The sequence goes on from PBYQ01000021.1 coordinate 74,754, forward strand.
AGGCACCAGGCAATGGCGGGCCGGGTGCTGGAAAGCCCAGCGATATCCTCGAAGGTCTCAAGGTTGTCGCCATCGCCATTGCGCAACATCAGGATGCCCGCAAAACTGCCGAGCGACATCACGACATAGACCGCGAGGTAGAACAGCATCGCGCTGGTCCCGGCTGGTGTCGCTGCAGCGAGCCCGATCAGTATAAAGCCAACATTGTTGATCGAGGAATAGGCGAGCAGCCGCTTGAGATTGTTCTGGCCGATCGCGCCGAGCGCGCCGACCACGATCGAGGCAAGCGCGGCGAAGATCACGATCTGCCGCCACGCATCGGCCTGCGATCCGAACGCGTCGAGCGCCACGCGCGCGGTCAGCGCGACCGCTGCCACCTTTGGCGCGGTGGCGAAGAAGGTCGTCACCGGCGTCGGCGCGCCTTCGTAGACGTCCGGCGTCCACATGTGGAACGGCACGGCGCTGATCTTGAACGCGAGCCCAGCCAGCACGAAAATCAACCCGAACAGCGCCCCGGTCGAAAGCCCGGCTTCCTGCGCTGCACGAATGCCCGCAAAGCTGGTTGTGCCGGTGAAGCCGTAAGTCAGGCTGATACCGTAGAGCAGGATGCCGCTAGCGAGCGCACCGAGCACGAAATACTTGAGGCCTGCTTCGGCGGAGCGGCTGTCGTTGCGCAGGAAGCTGGCGAGCACGTAGGCGGAAAGGCTGTTGAGCTCGAGACCAATGTAGAGCGTCATCAGGTCGGTTGCGGAGACCATGATGCTCATGCCGAGCGTCGCGAACACCACGAGCACCGGGTATTCGGGCCGCATCGAGCGCAGCCGGGTGAAGAACGCCGGTGCGATCATCAGGCAGACGATCGCTGCGACATAAATCAGCAGCTTGGCGAAAGAGGAATAGGCGTCTGCGCTGATCTGACCGTAGAACGCGCTCGCGCTCTCACCGCCCGCACCATTCACCAGCGCGGGAATAGTCAGTGCCGCTGCCGCGCCAAGCGCGACTGCTGCGAGGATCGAGACGAGGCGGCTCGCCTTCTCGCCGCCGAAAGCCGCGATCATCAGCAGCACCAGACCGGAGCCGGTCAGCACCAGCTCGGGAATGACCCGGCCAAAGGAAGTTGCGTAATCCATCAATGCTCGCCCTCGGTTCCCTCGGAACCGCCATGTTCGCCCTCGCCGGAGCCATGTTCACCAGTGCCATGCTCGCCAGCGATGTAGTTCGCTTCATGTGCGCTCGGCTTGCCCGCCGCCAGCTCGGCATCGCCCTGCGGCGCGGCGCGCGCGATGCGTGCTTCGATCGCGGCAATGTCGGTCCGCATGGGCGCAAGGAAGCTCTCGGGATAGACACCCATCCACAGCACCGCGGCCGCAACGGGCGCGAGCATCAGCCACTCGCGCGCGTTCAGATCGGGCATCGCGGCAGCGTCCGCGTTCTTCTGCTCGCCGAACACGACCCGGCGATAGAGGTACAGCATGTAGCCTGCGCCAAGGATGATCCCGGTGGTCAGCACGAAGGTCGTGGTGCTCGACGCCTGGTACACGCCCGCGAGGCTGATGAACTCGGCGACGAAACCGCTGGTCCCCGGCAGGCCGATGCTCGCCATGGTGAACAGCATGAAGAACAGCGCATAGCGCGGCATGTTCGTGGCGAGGCCGCCGTAACGGTCGATCTCACGGGTGTGCAGCCGATCGTAGATCACGCCCACGCACAGGAACAGCGCGCCCGAGACGAGGCCGTGGGACAGCATCATCACCATCGCGCCCTCGATCCCTTGCGAATTGAACGCGAACAGGCCTGCCGTCACGATCGCCATGTGGGCGACCGAGGAATAGGCGATCAGCTTCTTCATGTCGTGCTGGACGAGAGCGATCAGGCTGGTGACCACCACCGCGACCATCGACAGGCCGAAGACCAGCCACATGAACTGCGCCGAAGCTTCGGGGAACATCGGCAGGCTGAACCGGATGAAGCCGTAACCGCCCAGCTTCAGGAGCACGCCCGCAAGGATCACCGAACCGGCGGTCGGCGCCTGCACGTGCGCGGCGGGCAGCCAGGTGTGGACCGGCCACATCGGCATCTTCACCGCGAAGCTGGCGAAGAAGGCCAGCCACAGCCACGTCTGTGCCTCAGGCGGGAAATCGTATTGCAGCAGCGTCGGGATGTCGCCCGTGCCCGCAGTGTTGATCATCCACAGCATCGCGATCAGCATCACGACCGAGCCGAGCAGCGTGTAGAGGAAGAACTTGAAGCTGGCGTAGATGCGGTCCGCCCCGCCCCAGATGCCGATGATCAGGTACATCGGGATCAGGCCTGCTTCGAAGAAGATGTAGAACAGCATGATGTCCTGAGCGGCGAACACGCCGATCATCAGCAGTTCCATCGCCAGGAAGGCGGCCATGTATTCGCCGACACGCTTGGTGATGCTGGTCCAGCTGGCGAGGATGCAGATCGGCATCAGGAACACGCTGAGCATGATCAGCATCAGCGCGATACCGTCGATCCCCAGCTTGTATTCAAAGCCCGCGAAGAGGTTTGCGCGCTCGGTAAACTGCCACTGCGCGCCGCCGATGTCGAAGCTGGCCCACAGGACAATGCCCAGAACCAGGTCGATCAGCGTGGCGATCAGCGCAACCCAGCGCGCGGTCGACGCATTGACGAACATGCACAGCACTGCACCGACCAGCGGCACCAGCAGCATCAGCGAAAGGATCGGGAAGCCCTCCATTACAGCAGCACCCAGGTAATAGCGGCGACAAGGCCGAGCAGCATGATCAGGGCATAGGTGTTCAGCATGCCGGACTGGAAGCGCTTGGCCCCGACCGATCCCTGGCGGACCACCCACGCCGCGCCATCAGGCCCGAAGCGGTCGATGATGCCGATGTCGAGCACCTTCCAGAACACGCGGCCGAGCCAGAAGGCAGGCTTCACGAAGAGGAAGTTGTAGAGCTCGTCGAAGTACCACTTGTTGAGGAAGAAGCGGTAGATCGGGCCGAGCTGCTGCGCCGCAGCTTCGGGCACTTCGGGGTTGCGGATGTAGGAATACCAGGCGGTCAGCAGGCCGAGGGCCATAGCGACCGTGGCGGTCAGCTTCACCCACATCGGCACGCCGTGCATCGCGTGGACGAGGTTCTCGTTGAAGAACACAGCGCCATTCCAGAAACCTTCGGCATTCACGAAAGGCTCGTAGAAAACGAAACCGGCGAACACCGCGCCCATGCTCAGCACGACCAGCGGGATCAGCATGACCCACGGTGCTTCGTGCGGATGGTAACCGGCGGTGCCGTCCTTCTCGTCGGTCGAGGGGACGTGGTGCGCCACGCTGTGCCCTGCATCTTCCTGCGCCGCGGGATTGTGCTCTTCCGGCTCGTCGTGACCGTGATGGACTGCGTGCTGGATATGCTCGCTGTCGGCCCAGCGCGGCTTACCCCAGAAGGTCAGGAACATCAGGCGCCAGGAATAGAAGCTGGTCAGCATCGCCGCAATCGCACCCGCCCAGAAGGCGAAGTTGGCAGAGGCCGTTCCGCGGGCAAACGCCGCTTCGAGGATCGCGTCCTTCGAGTAGAAGCCCGCAAAGCCAAACACATCGACCACGCCGACACCCGTGATCGCGAGCGTACCCGCCATCATCGCCCAGAAGGTGATCGGAATGCGCTTACGCAGCGCGCCGTAATAGCGCATGTCCTGCTCGTGATGCATGGCGTGGATCACCGCGCCCGCGCCGAGGAACAGCAGCGCCTTGAAGAAGGCGTGCGTGAACAGGTGGAACATCGCCACGCCGTAGGCGCCCACTCCGGCAGCGAAGAACATGTAGCCCAGCTGCGAGCAGGTCGAGTAGGCGATCACCCGCTTGATGTCCCACTGCGTGGTGCCGATGGTCGCCGCGAACAGGCAGGTCGCCCCGCCCACGACCGTGACGACCGTGAGTGCGACCGGTGCGGTTTCGAACATCGGCGAGAGGCGGCAGACCATGAACACGCCCGCGGTCACCATGGTGGCGGCGTGGATCAGCGCGGAGACCGGGGTCGGGCCTTCCATCGCGTCGGGGAGCCAGGTGTGCAGGCCCAGTTGAGCCGACTTGCCCATCGCGCCGACAAAAAGCAGCAGGCACAGGATGTCCATCGTCATCAGGCGCATGCCCATGAAGGTGATCGAGCTGCCGCTCATCGCCGGAGCCGCCTCGAGGATCGCGGGGATCGAGACCGTGCCGAACACCAGGAAGGTCCCGAAAATGCCGAGCATGAAGCCAAGGTCGCCCACGCGGTTGACCACGAAGGCCTTGATCGCGGCGGCGTTGGCGCTGGGCTTTTTATACCAGAAGCCGATCAGCAGGTAGGAAGCGAGGCCGACGCCTTCCCAACCGAAGAACATCTGCACCAGATTGTCTGCCGTCACGAGCATCAGCATCGCGAAGGTGAAGAGACTGAGATAGGCGAAGAACCGCTGCTGGTTCGGGTCTTCGTCCATGTACCCCCAGGAGTACAGGTGGACGAGCGCGGAGACGCTGGTGATGACCACCAGCATGACTGCGGTCAGCGTATCTACGCGCAGCGCCCAGTCGAACGCGAGATCGCCCGAGGCGACCCATTGCAGAACGGTAACGACCTGCGCATCGGCAGATCCGCCGAGGAAGCCGAGGAAAATCGGCCAGCTCAGCGCGCACGACGCGAACAGCGCGCCGGTGGTGATCAGCTTGGCCGGAACCTTGCCGATGGCACCACCGAAAAGCCCGGCAACGAAGGCAGCCGCCAGCGGCAGGAAGACGATGAGGAGGATCGAAGACTGCACGGGTGGTTCAGCCCTTCATCCGGTTCACATCGTCGACCGCGATCGTGCCGCGATCACGGAAGAAGATGACGAGGATCGCGAGCCCGATGGCCGCTTCGCCCGCCGCCACGGTCAGCACGAACATCGCGAAGATCTGCCCGGTCAGGTCGCCGAGAAAGGCGCTGAACGCGACGAGGTTGATGTTTACCGCCAGCAGGATCAGCTCGATCGCCATCAGGATGACGATCACGTTCTTGCGGTTGAGGAAGATGCCGAGCACGCCGAGCACGAAAAGGATCGCGCTGACGATGATGTAATGCTGGATGCCGATCATAGCTCGACCCCTTCGCCGACGGTCGGCTGCTTCATCTGGGTTGCTTCCTTCGGGTTGCGACGAACCTGCTTGGTAATGTTCTGGTGGCCGCGCGTGGTCTTGAGGTCGCGGTGGGTCAGCACGATCGCGCCGATCATCGCCACCAGCAGGATCAGGCCCGCCGCCTCGAACACGAAGATGTACTTCGAATAGAGCAGCGCACCGATATTGGTGATGTTGCTCACCGCAAGGTTGGGCGCGTTCTCGCCTGTGGCCGTCCCCAGTTCCAGCGCGCCCGCCTGCAAGGCACCGATGCCCAGCACCAGCTCCGCCAATAGGATCAGCGCGATCGCGATCCCCAGCGGGAAGTTCTTGATGAACCCGGCGCGCAGCTCGGCCATGTCGACGTCGAGCATCATCACTACGAACAGGAACAGCACCGCGACCGCGCCGACGTAAACGACGACCAGCAGCATCGCGATGAACTCCGCGCCCAGCAGCACCATCAGGCCCGCCGCGTTGAAGAACGCCAGGATCAGCCACAGCACCGAATGGACCGGGTTGCGGCTCATGATGGTGAGCACGCCACTGGCGATCACCATCGTTGCGAATAGGTAGAAGGCTATGGCCTGGATCATGGCTTTGAAAAAGTGCCCCGCGAGTGGTCTGTGGCGCGCCTAGCGGTAGGGCGCGTCGGCTTCAAGGTTCGCTGCGATGGCGCGTTCCCATTTGTCACCATTGGCGAGCAGCTTGGCCTTGTCGTAAAGCAGTTCCTCGCGGGTTTCCGTCGAATATTCGAAGTTCGGACCCTCGACGATCGCATCCACCGGGCACGCTTCCTGGCAGAAACCGCAATAGATGCACTTGGTCATGTCGATGTCGTAGCGCGTGGTGCGGCGCGATCCGTCCGCGCGCGGCTCCGACTCGATGGTGATCGCCTGCGCCGGGCACACCGCTTCGCACAGTTTGCACGCGATGCAACGCTCTTCCCCGTTGGGATAGCGGCGCAGGGCGTGCTCCCCACGGAAACGAGGGCTCAACGGGCCCTTTTCGTGCGGGTAGTTGATCGTCGCCTTGGGCTTGAACATATACTTAATGCCCAGCTTCAAGCCGTGATAGAAATCCTGCAGCAGGAAGTATTTCGCGTGACGGGTATAGTCGGTGTTAGCCATATCAGCCCCCTACTGTCCAACGGGCATAGATACCCCAGAACCAATCGAAT
>PBYQ01000022.1 GCA_002729695.1 Citromicrobium sp.
AGAAATCGATCGCGATTCCGTCCTTCACCCAGTCACCGTAGCGCGTGGGGCTGAGGCCCTTGGGGTCCTCCACGCTCGCGTCGATGGGTTCGGGCGCAGGCGCGGGATCGTCTTTCCAGTGCGCAGGCTTCTTGAAGTCTTCGGGGCGTTCGGTAGCGCGTTTCATATGAGAGAAATGATCCTGTCCGTTCGCGAATTCAAGCATGGCTAAAGCCGGTAGCGAGGTTCCCGGCCTGCCCGCACGCCGCGCGGCGCTGCGCCTGCTCGACGGCGTGCTGCGCCGGGGTGAGACGCTGGAGCAGAACGAGACGGCGGCGCTGCGCGGTCTGCCCGCGCCCGACGCGGGGCTGGCGCGCGCGATCGCGGCGGAAACCTTGCGCTGGCTGGTCAATTTCGATGCGCTGATCGACAGCGTGACGCGCGAGGTTCTTCCCGACGATGCCAAGTCGCGCACCGTGCTTAGGCTGATGCTCGCGCAATGGCTGCGGCTGGATACGCCGCCGCACGCGGTGGTCGCGACCGCGCTGCCGCTGCTGTCGGGCGGGCCCAAGCGGCTGGCGCATGGCGTGTTCGGCGCGCTGACCAAGCGTGGGGTAGAACTGCCCGCCGCGCCCACACTGCCCGAAGCGGTGGGAGAACGCTGGGGTGAACGTGCCGGAGCCATCGCCGGGGGCCTCGCTGAGCCGCCGCCGCTCGACCTGACGCTGCGCGATCCCGCACAGACCGCCGAATGGGCGGTGAAATTCGGCGCGGACAGTCTGATGCCCGGTCACCTGCGCCTCTCGCGTGGGCAGGCGGTGCACGGGCTCGAAGGGTTCGAGGATGGCGCATGGTGGGTGCAGGACCTCGCCGCCTCGCTCCCCGCGCGCCTGCTGGGTGAGGGTGGCGGCAAGCGCGCGCTCGACCTGTGCGCCGCGCCGGGCGGCAAGACGCTGCAACTCGCAGCGCAGGGGTGGCAGGTGACCGCGCTCGACATCTCGGCCAAGCGGCTCAAGCTGCTGGAGGAAAACCTCAAGCGCACCGGACTGGAAGCCGAGGTAATCGCCGCCGATGCCTTCAAGTGGGAGCCCCCAACGGAAAATGGCGCGAAGTTCGACGCGATCCTGATCGACGCGCCGTGCACCGCCACAGGGACCGCACGCCGCCACCCCGATGTGCTCCACCGTATCGGCCCGCGCCAGATCGAGCAGATGGCCGAAGTGCAGGCGCGCCTGATCGAGCGCGCGAGCGGGTGGCTCACGCCCGGTGGGATGCTGGTCTATGCGGTGTGTTCGTTGGAGAGCGACGAAGGTGAGGACCAGGCGGAGAAAGTCTGGCTCCCGCGCGAGCCAATCAGCGCAGAGGAACTGCCCGCAGGCCTGTCACCCACCGCGCACGGCACCCTGCGCACCGACCCCGGCATGCTGCCGGAACACGGCGGTTTGGACGGATTCTTCATCGCACGCTGGCGGAACAGTTAGCCACAAAACTCCCTTCCCTTGGGGGAGGGGCTGGGGGTTGGGGATCTACGCCATTGGCGTGGGCACACCCCCACCCGACCTCCCCCTTTAGGGGGAGGAGGATACTAGCCGCCCATATCGACCACGCCTTCGTTCTCGCCGTAAAGCTCGGCTTCCGTCGCAGTTACCTTCACGATTAGCACGCCGTCCTGCTCGTCCGGGCCATGGCCGAACCACTTTTCGATGTCGGGCGTCCAGTGTTCCTTGATCAGCTCGGGGTCGTCGTGGACGCTCGCGGTGCCGCGGATCGTCAGCCACACGCCATCGCTTTGGAAATCTAGTGCGACATGATCGTCGCGGTCGATATCGCGTAGCTTGCGGGTGTCGGGCGATGTGAAGTAATAGCTGTCGCCGTCGTAATCGACCTGCGCGTTTTTGCTCATCGGACGACTGTTGAGCGTGCCGTCGGGGCCGTGGGTGGTCATCATGCACAGATCCATGCTCCGCATGGTCTGGGCGATCATTTTTCTGTCAGGTTTGGGCATCCGGAAGATTCCTTGTGCATCTGCCAAAACGAACCCCGGCGCAATCTGCGCGTTCCGCATAATCGTCCGACCCTAGTGGTTCGAACAAATATGCTCGATCCAATAGTCGTTCATCCAGTCTTCGTAGCCGAGCAATTCGCCCTGCCGTCGCTCATGCTCAGCAGTCCAGCGTTCGTCGCCGTGGAGCAGCGCGAGATAGGCGTCTGCGCGCCATTCTTCCCCGGGAAGTGCGAAGAAGATCCAATGGGCGGTGTAGGGGCGTACCCCGGCACCGGGCAGGAAATAATCGCTGCGCATGATGCGGTTGCTTGCCACATGCCTGTCGAACAGACGAATGTAACGGGCGACGACTTCGGGGAATTGGTCCTTCCCGTCCACGAAAACCGCTATCGGCTTTCGCCCCGCCATCATCAGGCCGAACTCGCGGTTCGTGTGGATCAGATAGGGAAGGGAGCGAAGGAGGCTGTTTAGCACCAAACGGGTCTAGCGCGCGTTCGAGACCAAAGCCATGCGCTGCGATCGGGGCTCGCTCGAAACACGGATGGCAGGAAGGGCACCCGCCGGGCGCGCCGATAGACGCAAGCCCGGCGGGTGCCGGAACAGCCCTACGCGGCTTCCTTGATCTCGACCAGCGTCACGCCGAAGGTCAGGTCTTCGCCTGCCAGCGGGTGGTTGCCGTCGGCCTTGACCGAGTTGTCGTGCACTTCGGTGATGACGAGCTGGATCGGCTGGCCGTCCTGGCCTTGCGCGGAAAGCTGCATGCCCGGCTGCGGGGCGGGTTCTGCGGGCAGGTTCTCGCGCGGCACGTCGATCACCAGTTCCTCGCGGCGCGGGCCGAAGGCGTTTTCGCTGTCGATCTTGACCTGCTGGACCGAGCCGACTTCCATCCCGTCGAGCGCGGCTTCGATCTGCGGGAAGATTTCCTGCTTGCCGAGCGTGACGACCTGCGGGCCGCTTTCCTCGGTGTTGCCGACGACCTGTCCGGCATCGGTCTTCACGACGAAATCTATGGCGACGGTGTCGCCCTGCTTGGCGGTAGGCATAAGGTATTTCCTCTCTGACTGAGGGGTGAGGGCGGCAGAAATATTGCGGCCACGGGAATATTCGATGCGCACCAACGTGGGGCCATCTGTGCGAGGCGCAACCCCGAAGTTTGAATACGCCGATAAACACGCTGTCCTACAGCACCGCAGGCGTGCCATCCTCGCGTTATGCGCCACGTTACAAAAACGCCGGTCGGAACCGTCTTTTTCGACGTCCGAACCGGCGGTGGTTTTTCGGCCCCTGGACACTGTGTCAGGTGTGTCAGGGCAGGGGGCAGGCGGCTTGTCCGGTCGGGCGACTCAGGCGTCGTCCTTCACGTATTTCTGGAAGCTCTTGCGCAGCTTCATCAGCTTGGGCGGAATGGTCGCCTGGCAATAGGGATTGCGCTGGCCTTCGCCCTCCCAGTAATCCTGGTGGTAGCCTTCGGCCGGATACCAGGTCGCGCTCTGCTCACCGTCGGACAGGCCTTCGATGGTGGTGACCGCCATCTTGCCGTTCGCAGCATTCCAGCGCCCGATTGCGGCCTCGGCTTCTTCCTGCTGCTTGGCATCGAGCGGGAAGATCGCGCTGCGGTATTGCGTGCCGACGTCGTTGCCCTGCCGGTTGAGCTGGGTCGGGTCGTGGGTGCCGAGGAACATGTCGAGCAGTTCGGCATAGCTGATCGTGTCGGCATCGTAGGTCACCCGCACCGCCTCGGCATGGCCGGTGTCGCCGCCGCACACCTGCTTGTAGGTCGGGTTCTCGACGCTGCCGCCGATATAGCCGCTTTCGACCGTGTCGACGCCGATCACGTCATTCATCACGGCCTCGGTGCACCAGAAGCAGCCGCCTGCGAAAATCGCGGTCTCGCTCATATCGTCATTCTCCTTGTTGCAAGGCGAGGTAGGAAGCCCGCCCGCACTTGTCATGGGGCGGACTGCCTCTAGGGTGCGCGCAACATCATTTTGGGGAGAATTCACCATGCGCCTTGCCCTTCTTGCCGCCGCCGGAATTGCCTTTGCGACGCCCGCGCTTGCCGATCATCACGGCGAAGCGATGATGGGGGAAAGCCACGCGCACCATCATGCCTTGACAGAGGCGATCGCGTCCGATGTGCGCGGTGAAGACGATATGCGCGACCAATGGCGCCACCCGTTCGAGACGCTCGATTTCTTCGGCGTGAAACCGGGCATGACCGTGGTCGACTACATGCCTGCGAGCGGCTGGTACACGCGCATCCTGGTGCCCTATCTCGGCAGCGAGGGACGCTATATCGGCATCACGCCCGATCCGGCTGCGGCCGATGCCGATGGTTTCGCGGAATATTTCGGCGGCCTGCCGGGCAAGTTCGAAGCGGCGAATGGCGGCTGGAACCTCACCGGCGCGCCGGTCAGCGTCTATGCTTCGCAGGACGTGCCAGAAGCGATGAAGGGCACCGTCGACCGTGCGCTGATCTTCCGCGAAATGCACAACATCCTGCGCTCCGGCGTGATGTACACCGAGCTGACCCGCATTCGCTCGATGCTCAAAGATGGCGGAATGCTCGGCATCGTGCAGCACCGCGCGAAGGATGATGCGCCGGCCGACTACACGCTCGGCACCAATGGCTATCTGCGGCAGGACGACGTGATCGCGCTGGTCGAGGCGCATGGGTTCGAACTGGTCGGGATGAGCGATGTGAACGCCAACCCGAACGACACCGCCGATCACGAAGGCGGCGTGTGGCAGTTGCCGCCGGTGTGGGGCGACAAGAAGCCCGAGCTGAAGGACATCGGCGAGAGTGACCGGATGACGCTGCTGTTCCGCAAGCGCTGAGGCCTGTCAGAAGCGGTTCAGGTGACGGGGGGCAAAGGCTGCATGAGACATGATCTCATTCGAGGATATGCCATGAAAATGATGCACCTGCCCCTGCTCGTCACGCCGCTTGCGCTGGCTGCGTGCGACAAGCCCTACGATCCGCGCGGGGTCGACCACGACGAGACGCTGCTGTCGGTCAGCGCGACGGGCGAATCCGAAGTGCGGCCCGACGAGGCCTTCTTCCAGGTAGGGGTCGAGAATTTCGGCCAGACCGGCAAGGCGGCGAGCGATGCCAATGCGAAGGATATCGCGAAGGTGGTCGCCGCGCTGAAGCAGGCGGGCGTTCCGGCGAAGGATATCCAGACGCGGACCGTCGGCATCCAGCGGATCCAGTACGGCGATCGCCAGGGCCAGTACCAAGCGAACAACATCGTCGCGGTCACCGTACGCGATATCGAGAAGGCGGGCGACGCAGTGACCGCGGCGACCGAAGCGGGTGCCAACGTGTTCTCCGGCCCGGACCTGCGTATTTCGGACAGCGAGAAGGCGGCGAACACCGCTTATGGCGAAGCGTTCAAGGCCGCGAAGGCCCGCGCGCAGGCCTATGCCGATGCTGCCGACATGAAGATCGCGCGCGTGTTGACGATCCGCGATGGCGGCGGCGCGCAGGGCGATCGCTACATTCCCGGTGCACCGCCTCCGCCGCCGCCGGTCGCGCCGGTGGTCCGCACGCAGGCCATGCCGGAGGAAGGTGGCGGGGTGATCCAGCCCGGCCAGACGACCAGCCGCGTCTCGGTGCAGGTGGACTTCGCGCTGGTGCCCAAGTAACCGGCAGCCATGCGTGAGATTACCGTAGCGGCGCTCCAGCTGGAGCTTGGAGCCCAGGACGAGGCAGAGAATATCGAGGCGGTCTCCTCGCTGGTCGAGGAAGCGGCGTCGCGCGGCGCGCAGGTGATCCTGCCGCCCGAGCTGTTCGATGGCCCCTACTTCTGCAAGCACGAGGACGAGGCGCTGTTCGCCCGCGCCGCGCCGACCGCCGAGCATCCCAACGTGCGCGCGATGGCGAAGCTGGCGAAGAAGCTGGGCGTGGCGATCCCGACCAGCTTCTTCGAGAAAGACGGGCCGCACCACTACAACACGCTCGCGATGATCGACGCCGAGGGCGAGATCATGGGCGTCTATCGCAAGAGCCACATCCCCGACGGGCCGGGCTACGAAGAGAAGTACTACTTCCGCCCAGGCAATACCGGGTTCAAGGTGTGGGACGTTCCCCTGAAAGATGGAGGCTCAACGAAGATCGGCGTCGGCGTGTGCTGGGATCAGTGGTATCCCGAAACCGCGCGCGCGATGGCGCTGATGGGGGCCGAACTGCTGTTCTACCCCACCGCGATCGGCTCCGAGCCTTACGACGCCAGTTTCGACACCAGCCGCATGTGGCAGCGCGCGATGCAGGGGCATTCGGTCTCCAACTGTATGCCGGTGATCGCGGCGAACCGCATCGGGACCGAAGACGGGCAGACCTTCTACGGCCATTCCTTCATCACCAACGAATGGGGCGACAAGCTGGTCGAGTTCGGCCGCGACGAGGACGGCGTGCTGGTCGCTACGCTCGACCTCGTTACCGCGGCCAAGCACCGCGCGGGGATGGGCTTCTTCCGCGACCGACGGCCCGAGCTTTATGGCCGACTGGCGCAGGACGTCTGATCTGGGCGCGACCTACATCATCGCGCTCGGCTCAAACCGGCGACATGGCGAGCATGGTCGTCCGCGCGAGGTGGTGCGTGCTGCGATGGAAGAACTGGCGGCGCTCGGCACGGTCACCAAGCGCAGTCCCGTGATAGAGAGTGCCCCGGTCGGCCCCGCGCAACGCCGCTTCGCCAATGCGGCGGCGGAGTTGGAGAGCGATCTCACTCCGCCGGACCTGTTGCGCGAGCTGAAGCGACAGGAGCGCAGCTTCGGCAGGCGGAGCGGGCAGGCGTGGGGAGATCGCGTGCTGGACCTCGATATCGTGCTGTGGAGCGGCGGCGTGTGGGACGAGGGCGGTCTTGCCATCCCGCACATGCATTTTCGCGAACGTGGCTTCGTATTGGGCCCGGCAAGCGCGATTTCGCCCACCTGGCGCGACCCGTTTACCGGTATGAGCTTGCGGCATTTGCAGGCACGCTTGACCCGCCCGCGCGGCAACCGTAGGGACGCGCCCTGGTTGGACCCTTAGCTCAGTTGGTAGAGCAAGATACTTTTAATATCGAGGTCGCTGGTTCGAGCCCAGCAGGGTCCACCATCCCCCACCCTCGACAGATCGCAATGGCTCGCGGCGGACGGGCGCGCCTTCGCACGCGCAACATTTTAGCATTGAAAATTTCACCCGCATTGGCCAATGCTGTAAAAGTCGTGCGCCAAGAGGCGCGGCGACTTTCCGAATCTGCAAGTTTCACGATGTCAGCTGGGCCAGTCCGATAGAACGTAATTCCACCAACAAGTTTGTCGAGCGTGCGCAGGCCTATCCGGAAAAGCGGTCCCCCGATACGCGGCGGGCCGACTTTCTCGAGATCGGCGCGCCTTTCGCAGAAGATGCCGCGCGTGCGCAGGCGGGCCGTTGCTCGCAATGCGGCGTGCCTTATTGCCAGTCGCACTGCCCGCTGCACAACCACATTCCCGACTGGTTGCGCCTGACCGCCGAAGGGCGGCTGCAGGAAGCCTACGATCTTTCCACCCGCACCTCCACCATGCCCGAAATCTGCGGCCGAATCTGCCCGCAGGACCGGTTGTGCGAGGGCAATTGCGTCATCGAATTCTCCGGTCACGGCGCCGTCACCATCGGCAGCGTCGAGAAATATCTGGGCGACAATGCGTGGGAAAACGGCTGGGTCCGCCCGATCGAGCCGGGCACGCCGACCGGCCAGTCGGTCGGTGTCATCGGCGCAGGACCTGCCGGGCTGACTGCCGCCGAATACCTGCGCCGCGCAGGCTATGAGGTCGACATCTACGACCGGCACGACCGTGCGGGCGGGCTGCTGATCTACGGCATCCCGGCCTTCAAGCTAGACAAGAGTGTGGTCGACCGGCGTGTCGCGCGGATCGAAGAGGGTGGCATCACCATCCATCGCGGGGTCGAGGTCGGCAAGGACGTGACCTTATCCGAGCTGCGCGAGCGGCACGATGCCGTGTTCGTCGCCACCGGCGTCTACCAGTCGCGCGAATTGACCGTCGACGGTGCGGACAAGGAAGGCGTCGTGCGCGCGATCGACTTCCTTACCGCTTCGAACCGCAGCGGCCTGGGTGACGACGTCGCCGAGCATGCCGATGGCAGCCTGTTTGCCAGGGACCGCGATGTCGTCGTGATCGGCGGCGGGGATACCGCGATGGACTGCGTCCGTACCGCGATCCGCCAGGGCGCGAAGTCTGTGAAGTGCCTCTATCGCCGCGACCGGGAGAACATGCCCGGCAGCCGGACCGAAGTCGCCCATGCCGAAGAAGAAGGTGTCGAATTCCTGTGGCTGTCCGGCCCGGCGTCGATCGAAGGTGGCGACAAGGCCGAGCGGGTGCAGGCCAACCGCATGGAACTGGGCGAGCCCGATGCCGATGGTCGTCGCCGCCCGGTGGTCGACCCGTCGAGCAGTTTCTCGCTCGATGCCGATCTCGTGATCCTTGCGCTGGGCTTCGAGCCCGAGCCGCTGCCTGCGATCTTCGGCGAGGAAGGCCTCGCGGTCAGCGACTGGGGCACGCTCGAGTGCGACGACGACATGATGACCACGCTTCCCGGTGTGTTTGCCGGGGGCGACATTTCGCGCGGTGCCAGCCTGGTGGTATGGGCCGTGCGTGACGGACGCGACGTCGCACAGAAAATCGACGCCTACCTCGTCGACCAACGCAAACCGAGCGCTGCAGCAGCATGACCCCGCAACAATCCGAAGCCCTCCGCCTCGCGCGGGATGGGATGTATCACGCCGATAGCGAACACGACGCGTGCGGCGTCGGTCTGATCGGCGAAACCTCGGGCAAGCCGACCCGCCGGGTGGTCGATGCCGCGATCGAGGCGCTGTCATCGATCTGGCACCGCGGTGCGGTGGACGCCGACGGCAAGACCGGCGACGGCGCGGGCCTGCTGCTCGATCTGCCGGTGGAATTCTTCACCAGCGCCATCAACGCAAGCGGCCATGAAGTACGGCCCGGCCGCCTTGCGGTCGGCGTCATCTTCCTGCCGCGCACGGACCTGGTCGCGCAGGATGCGTGCCGCACAATCGTGGAGGCCGAGCTGATCCGCGCCGGCCTGTTCGTCTACGGCTGGCGTCAGGTTCCGGTCGATGCGTCCGTGATCGGTCGTAAGGCGAAGCAGACCCGGCCCGAGATCGAACAGGTGATGATCGCCGGGCCAGAGCCGCACGAGCAATCGAGCGACGAGTTCGAAAAGCAGCTCTACGTCGTGCGCCGCCGGATCGAACGTCGGATCGTCGAAGCGCAGCTGCGCGATTTCTACATCTGCTCGCTGTCAGCGCGATCGATCGTCTACAAGGGCCTGTTCCTCGCGGAGAGCCTTGCGACCTTCTATCCCGACGTGCGCGATCCGCTCTTTACCAGCCGGATGGCGATCCTCCACCAGCGGTATTCGACCAACACCTTCCCGCAATGGTGGCTGGCGCAGCCGTTCCGTACGTTGGCGCACAACGGCGAAATCAACACGATCCGGGGCAACCGCAACTGGATGCGGACGCACGAGATCAAGATGGCGAGCCTCGCCTTTGCGGGCACCGCCAATGATATCAAACCCGTCATTCCGGTCGGCGCGTCGGATACCGCGAGCCTCGATGCGGCGATCGAACTGCTTGTGCGTTCGGGCAAGGCGATGCCGACCGCCAAGTCGATGCTGGTGCCCGAGGCGTGGCAGGCATCGCCCGACATGGCCGACGAAACCCGCGCCATGTACCAGTACATGGCTTCGGTGATGGAGCCGTGGGACGGGCCTGCCGCGCTCGCGATGACCGACGGTCGCTGGGCGGTCGCCGGACTGGACCGCAACGCGCTGCGACCGCTCGCCTTTTCGCGGACCGATGACGGACTGCTGGTGGTCGGCTCCGAAGCCGGAATGGTCACGCTGGAAGAGAACCGCGTGGTCGAGAAGGGGCGCCTTGGCCCAGGCCAGATGATCGCCATCGATCTTCATTCGGGCAAGCTGCTGCGCGATGAAGAACTCAAGGCCGAAATCGCGCGCGAAGCCAATTACGGCGCGCTGGTGGCCGGATTCCGGGGCATCGACGATCTCCCGGAAACCCCCGACACCGCCAATCCGCAGTTCGATGCCGAGGACCTGACCCGTCGCCTGACCGCTGCGGGGATGACCAACGAGGATATGGAGCTGATCCTCGATGCGATGGCGCTCGACGGCAAGGAAGCCATCGGGTCGATGGGCGATGATACGCCGCTCGCAGTGATCAGCGACAAGCCGCGTAGCGTCAGCCAGTTCTTCCGCCAGAACTTCGCGCAGGTCACAAACCCGCCGATCGACAGCTTGCGCGAACGCCATGTGATGAGCCTGCGTACGCGCTTCGCGAACCTCGCCAACATCCTCGAAGAAGACGACCAGAACGACAATGTACTGGTCCTCGAAACCCCGATCCTGACGTCGAGCGAATGGGCGCGCCTGCGGGCGGGTTTCGGCGACAAGGTCGGCACGATCGATTGTACACTGAGGGCTGGCGGCGAGCCTGCGGACCTGCGCCTCGCGATCGAGCGCATCCGCGCCGAGGCGGAAGCCATGGCCAAGGGCAAGCAGGCGGAAATCTTCCTGACGGACGAAGCCACCGGGCCGAACCGCGTGGGCGTTCCGATGATCCTTGCCGCAGCGGCAGTGCACACGCACCTGACGCGCAAGGGCCTGCGATCCTTCACCTCGATCAACGTGCGGTCCGCCGAATGCCTCGACACGCACACGCTGGCCGTCCTGGTCGGTGTGGGCGCGACGACGGTGAACCCCTATCTTGCGGAGGCGGCGCTGGTCGCGCGGCACGAGCGCGGGCTCTATGGTGACATGTCGCTGGAGCAGGCCGTCGAGAATTTCCGCACCTCGCTGGCCGATGGCCTGCTGAAAATCATGGCCAAGATGGGCGTCTCGGTCGTCTCCAGCTATCGCGGCGGCTACAACTTCGAAGCGGTGGGCCTCAGCCGGGCCATTACCGACGACCTGTTTCCGGGAATGCCGAACAAGATTTCGGGCGAAGGCTATGCTTCGCTGCATCTGAGCGCGCAGGACCGGCACAGCAGGGCCTTCGGCCTTCGGCATCCCGAACTGCCGATTGGCGGCTTCTATCGTCAGCGGGCTGGAGAAGAGACGCACGCCTGGGGTGCGGAGGGGATGCACTCGCTGCAGACCGCGTGCGCCACGGGCAGCGAGAAGCAATGGCGGCGCTTTGTCGACGTGGTCGAGAACCAGCCGCCGATCTACCTCCGCGATCTGCTCGGGATCGACGAGGCTGCCGAGCCGCTGCCGCTCGATCAGGTCGAGCGTGGCGAGGCGATCCGCACGCGCTTCCTCACTCCGGGGATGAGCCTGGGTGCCCTGTCGCCAGAGGCGCACGAGACGCTGGCGATTGCGATGAACCGGATCGGCGCGAAGGCGGTGTCGGGCGAAGGCGGCGAGTCCGCCGAACGTTTCACTCCGCGCGCCAATGGCGACCTCGCCAATAGCGGCGTCAAGCAGGTGGCGAGCGGACGCTTCGGCGTCACCGCGCACTACCTCAACAATTGCGAAGAGATCGAAATCAAGGTCGCGCAGGGGGCCAAGCCGGGCGAGGGCGGGCAGCTGCCCGGCTTCAAGGTGGACGAGGTAATTGCCAAGCTGCGTCACTCGACGCCGGGCGTGACGCTGATCTCGCCCCCGCCGCACCACGATATCTACTCAATCGAAGACCTCGCGCAGCTGATCTACGATCTCAAGCAGATCAACCCGCGCGCCCGCGTGTGCGTGAAGCTGGTCAGCGCGGCGGGGATCGGCACGATCGCGGCGGGCGTGGCGAAGGCGCATGCCGACGCAATCCTGATCTCGGGCCACACCGGCGGCACGGGCGCAAGCCCGCAGACGAGCATCAAGTTTGCCGGAACGCCGTGGGAAATGGGGCTGGCCGAGGTCAACCAGGTGCTCGCGCTCAATGGCTTGCGCCACAAGGTGAAACTACGCGTCGACGGTGGCTTGAAGACCGGTCGCGAGATCGTGATCGGGGCGATCCTGGGGGCGGAAGAATTCGGCATCGGCACGATGAGCCTGGTTGCGATGGGCTGTATCATGGTGCGCCAGTGCCATTCGAACACCTGCCCGGTGGGCGTGTGTACGCAGGACCCGCGCCTGCGCGCGATGTTCGGTGGCAGCCCGGAGAAGGTCATCCAGCTGATGGATTTCCTTGCCGAAGATGTCCGCCGTATCCTCGCCAAGCTGGGTGTCTCGACACTCGAAGAGGTGATCGGGCGCACCGAACTGCTGCGGCAGGTAAGCCGCGGGGCCGAGCATCTCGACGATCTCGACCTCAATCCAATCCTGCAAAAGGTGCAGACGGACGAACCGCGTGTGTACCAGCTGGAGGAGGGCCAGCATCGCAACCCGGTGCCCGACAGTCTCGACGCAGAAATGCTCGACGACGCTCGGCATGCAATCGAAAACGGGACGCAGACCACGCTCCGCTTTCCGGTACGCAACGTGCATCGCGCAGTCGGTACCCGGCTTTCGTCTGAAGTCGTTACCCGGCATGGGCCTGACGGCCTGGCCGAGGGGACACTGGATATCCGGCTGAAGGGCAATGCGGGCCAGTCGCTCGGCGCGTTTCTGGCGCGTGGCATCCGGCTTACGATCGAAGGCGACGCCAACGATTACGTCGGCAAGGGACTGTCGGGCGGCGAGATCGCGGTGCATCCGCCAGCCGACGCTCCGCGCAAGAGCCAGGAAAACGGCATCATCGGCAACACCGCGCTGTATGGCGCAACCTCGGGTGCGCTGTTCGCGGCGGGCAAGGCAGGCGAGCGTTTTGCGGTCCGCAACTCGGGCGCGACGGCGGTGATCGAGGGCTGCGGTGCCAACGGCTGCGAGTACATGACCGGCGGCATGGCGGTCATTCTCGGTCCCGTGGGCGGCAATTTCGGCGCGGGGATGACGGGCGGCATGGCCTTCGTCTTCGACGAGCGCGGCAGGTTCCCGCAGATGGCCAATGCAGGCTCGATCCTGTGGCAACGCCTAGCCAGCGATCACTGGCGCGGCGAACTGCGATCGGCGGTCGAACGACATGTCGAGATGACCGGGAGCGCGCACGCGCGCTGCCTGCTCGACAAGTGGGAGGATGTGCTGGCGAACTTCTGGCAGGTGTGTCCGCGCGACATGCTCGACAAGCTCGAACACCCCCTGGTGGACGAGAATGTTCCTGCCGAAGCTGCGGAATAATTGGGGCTCCGAGCGTTCCAAATCAGGTCAGTGCCTATCTGTCGCATCGACACGCGCGCTCGAAAGCGCAGGTTGATTGCGGATTTATCGGGAGCACCGGACATGAAGACGTTTCTCGGACTGGCAGGCATCGCGTTCATGACGCTCGCGACCCCGGCTGCCGCCTACAACACCCCGCCAGACAGCGATCCGCACGGCGACCGAACAGGTTCGAGCGGTGGTTCGACCCCCGTACCCGCGCCGCCGGTAGTCATCCTGTTCGGCCTTGCAGCCGGTGCCGTGATGATGCGGCGCAAAACCGCCTGATTGCGGTTTGGGGCGCGTGCCCGGGGCGGGCGCGCTCCGCTTGACACCTTGCAGGGGGAGGCCGGGGGGCCGCTCGAACCTCTAGCGGGTGGGATCGTTTGGCAGATGGGGGGATCTGGCTATGCTGTTCGGACTGGCAGGAATCGCGGTCATGGCGATTGCCACACCCGCGCCAACGGCGAAGGCCCCTCCGGTCGAACAGGTTGAACAGGTTTCGGAACCGCTTCCAGCCTCAGCGCCCGTAAAGGTACCTGCGCCGCCGATCGTGATTTTGTTCGGGCTCGCGGCAGGCGCCATGCTGGTACGGCGCAAGATCTTCTGACGGGCGCGCCCGTCAACGCGGGTTCAGGGCGCCAGCCACCACCTTATCACGAATGCGACCGCGCCGAGCACGGTGACGCTCGCCGCCCAGATAGCCACCATCCAGCCGACCCGCTGCCATAATGGTGCTTCGTCGGCGGCTTTCCCGGCATCGTCATGGCGCATCAGTGGTACCCTTCGTCGCCCACCTTGCCGCGGAACACCCAGTAGGCCCACGCGGTGTAGGCGATGATGAGCGGCATGGTGATCGCCACGCCTACCAGCATAAAGACCTGGCTGCGTTCCGGCGCGGCGGCGTCCCAGATCGTGAGGCCGGGCGGCACCACGTAAGGCCAGATGGTGACGCCCACGCCGGCCATGCCGAGCAGGAACAGCCCAAGCGAAAGCCAGAAGGGCTTCGAATGCCGATCGCATGACAGTGCGTGCCACAGGAACCCGGCCACGATCAGAGTGGCGACCGGAATGGGGGCGACCCAGTAGAGCACAGGCGTGCTCAGCCAGTGCTCGGCATATTCGGGGCGCAGGACCAGATTGTAGAGGCTCACCGCGCCCATCAGCGCGATCGTTGCCACGGCAGTTATCTTGCCCAGCTTGCGGGCGTGCGCCTGCCCGTCGCCATCGAGCTTCCAGACCAGCCATGCGGCCCCCAGAAGGGCATAACCGGCAACCGTCCCCACCCCGGTCAGCAGGGTGTAGGGCGTCAGCCAGTCCCACCAGCTGCCCGAATAGGCGCGGTCGGTGACTTCGATGCCTTGCAAAAGTGCGCCCAGCACCATCCCCTGCGCTAGCGCCGCGATGATCGATCCCGCGGTGAAGGCAAAATCCCACAGCTTGCGGTGCGACGGATCGCGCCACCGGAACTCGAACGCAACGCCGCGAAAGACGAGGCCCAGCAGCATTGCGATGATGAGCGGGTAGGTTGCGGGCAGGATCACCGCGTAGGCGAGGGGAAAGGCGGCGAACAGGCCGCCGCCGCCCAGGACCAGCCAGGTCTCGTTCCCGTCCCACACCGGCGCGATCGAGTTCATCGCCCGATCCCGCTCTCGCCCGACCTCAAAGGTCGGGAACAGGATGCCGATTCCGAGATCGAAGCCATCCATCACCACGTAGGCGAAGATTGCGAAGGCGATGATGAACGCCCAGATCGTGGTCAGGTCTGCGCTGACGCTCATTTGTCCGACTCCTCTCGATGCGGCTCGATGTAGCGGATCGAGGAGATCGAGTCGGCGCTGAAATCGGTCGGGTTCTGCGTCGGGCCCGGAGTAATGCCGGCGGTCCGGATCGGGCCGGTGTCGCCGCGCTTGACCCCGGTTTCGAGATTTCGGGGCGCGCTGCGCATCAGGCGCAGGATATACCACGTGCCGGTGCCGAACACCGCGAAATAGACGAGCACGAAAGCGATGAGTGAGGCGCCGACGGCTGGCGCGTCGAGCGGGCTGGCAGCATCGGCGGTGCGCAGCAGGTTATAGATCACGTAAGGTTGGCGCCCGACCTCGGTGGTGATCCAGCCGGCAATCACCGCAACGAAGCCTGCGGGCCCCATCACAAGTGCGGCGCGATGCAGCCAGCGCCAATCGTACAGCTTGCCGCGCCAGCGCGCGAACAGGCTCCACAGCCCGACGCCGAGCATCGCGAAGCCGAGGCCGACCATGATGCGGAACGACCAGAATACGATGCCGACCGGGGGCTGCTCGTCGAGCGGGATCGTATCGAGCCCGTCGAGCGGGGCGTTGAGATCGTGCTTCAGGATCAGGCTCGATGCCTTGGGAATCTCGACCGCGTACTTGACCTCGCGTTCCTTGCTGTCGGGGATGCCGAACAGGATCAGCGGCGCGCCGTCGGGGTGGCTCTGGTAATGGCCTTCCATCGCCATCACCTTCTGCGGCTGGTGCTCCAGCGTGTTGAGCCCGTGCGCGTCGCCGGCGAAGATCTGGACCGGCACGACCAGCGCAGCCATCCACATCGCCATCGAGAACATCTTGCGGGCGTGCTGGTTGGTGCGGTCCTTCAGCAGGTGCCACGCGCCCACGCCGCCGACGACGAAGGCCGTGGTCAGATAGGCGGCGAGCACGGTGTGGACGAGTCGATAGGGGAAGCTGGGGTTGAAGATGATCGTCAGCCAGCTGTCGCCCGGCAGGTACTGCCCGTTGGCGCCGATCTCGTAACCCACCGGGGTCTGCATCCAGCTGTTCGCGCTGAGGATCCAGAACGCTGAGATGAAAGTGCCTATCGCAACCATCAGCGTGGCGGCGAAATGCAGCTTTTTGCCTACGCGGTTCATACCGAACAGCATGACGCCGAGGAAACCGGCTTCGAGGAAGAAGGCAGTCAGCACCTCGTACGCCATCAACGGGCCGATTACCCCGCCTGCCTTGTCGGAGAAGACCGCCCAGTTCGTGCCGAACTGGTAGGACATCACGATCCCGGAGACGACGCCCATCGCGAAGGCGATCGCGAAGATCTTCAGCCAGTATTTGAACAGGTCCATGTAGACCGGCTTGCCGGTCTTGAGCCACAGCCCTTCGAGCACGGCGAGATAGCTCGCGAGCCCGATCGAAAACGCCGGGAAGATGAAGTGGAAGCTCACCGTGAAGGCGAACTGGATGCGGGCGAGCAGGATTGCGTCGGTGCCGTCGAACATGGCCGCGATCTATAGAAGAGTGCGCCCTTCTTCCAGCGCCGGTTCGGTATCTTTTGTTGCGTTTGACGCAACAGGTGCGGTGCCGCATGTGCCTCAGGCGGCGATCGACGCCTCGTAGCGCGCGCCGAAGCCTTTGCCGGCCTTCTTTGCCGCGTACAGCGCGCGGTCCGCCATGACATGCAGTTCGGTGATGCCACACCCGTCGTCGGGGAAGCATGCGAATCCGGCCGTTACCCCGATATGCACCAGGCTTTCCTCGTCGACGGCATAAGGTGGGCCCGATACCCCGGCGATCATCGCGCCGATTGTCGCTTGCGTTTCTTCCGGCCCCTGACCGGGAAGCAGTGCGAGAAATTCATCTCCCCCGATCCGCGCCAGCACCTGCCCTTCGGTCAGCGCTGCCTTCATCCGGTTCGCGACCTCGCATAGCAGCTGATCGCCTGCTGCGTGGCCGAAGCGGTCGTTGATCGGCTTGAATCGATCCAGATCGAGGCACACGAGCGAGAAGACCTGATTGCGCGACACGGTCTGGATCACCCCTTCCAGCCCGTGCCGGTTCAGCAGGCCGGTGAGCGGATCGTGGCGTGCGCGTTCGGCATTGCTCAATTCCGCGCTCAGGGCAGCCAGCATCGCTCCCCGGTAGTGTCCCATCAATTGCAGGACGCCGATCACGAAGCCGGGAAGCAGCGCGATCAGGGCGAGCATCAGCGGCTCACCGGTGCTGGCCGCGCCGAGAACAAACGGCAGAACGCAAAGCCCGACCAGCAGCAGTGCGAGCCTGGGGGCGGCATAGTTGCGCGCGCACAGCGGGCCGACCAGGCCCATGCAATGGGCGGCGGTGATCACCATGATCGCGGTATTGCCCGTGCGCATCGTGAAGAAGAAAAGCAGTCCCTGCAGGCTGCACCACAGGATCGAAAGACTGATGGGTTTGTCGATCTGCGGCACTTCGCCTCTCGCACGCACCGACCTGACCTGTCGAAGGCTGGCGAGCCGTATGTAGAGCACGACGACTTCGGCGAGCATGATGAGCAGAAAGGCAATTCCGCCGATCGCGAGATGGGCCAGACCGGCGACGAACAGGCCGTTGATCGCACCCATGACGATCGCGCTTGGAGATGAGAGCAGGGCGCCGCACATGAAGGGGCGCACTTCCTGCGGCGTCCCATGGCTCCACCGCATAAGCCATGGCAGAACGCCGCTCCTTGCACCCAGTCGCCCTTCGGGTCGATCGTGCGAGGGGGCCGGTAGCCTCTCGTCTATCCTCATGTCAGCGATGCTAGCCATTCATCGCTAACAAAGATTGAAGGTGGCACCGGGGAAGCGTGCAAGCTGGCGTCGCCGGGCCGTAAAAAAGGGGCGACCTGCAGGCCGCCCCTCATCAGTTCCGTTTGTGGTGGACGCGCCTAGTCGACGATGTCCATTTCCGCGATCAGGTTGTCCGCCCCGTCGACCTTGTCCATCACCCACAGCATGTAGCGGGTGTCGACGTGAATCGTACGCGTCGTGCGCGGGTCGAAATCCCAGTCCGAATTGACGCTCTCGAACGTCCCGTCGAACAGCAGGCCGACCAGCTCGGCCCGCGAATTGAGCGTCGCCGAGCCCGAGTTGCCGCCGGTCGAGTCGAGATCGGTCAGGAAGTTGACCGGGACCGAACCGATGCTCTCGAGTTCGTAACGGCCGTAGTCCTTGTCGCTGATCGCCTGCAGTTCCTTCTCAGGAGCATTGAACGGCGCCTCGCCCGTATCCTTCGCGGTGATACCTTCGAGCGTGGTGAATGGGGTGTAGATCAACCCGTCCTGCGGCGAACCGCCCATGACCGTGCCGTAGGTCACGCGCAGCGTGCTGTTGGCGTCGGGATAGGTGACCTTGCCCTGGCTGCGCTGCCAGTCGACGATCGCATCCATGTAACCGGGGCGCAGCACCAGCTCGCGACCCGCGCGGGCTTCGGCTTCGGTCTCCAGTTGGTCGTTGTAGTCGTACAGCGCGACGGCGAGCTTGATGAAGGGATCCGAGCTCGAGCGGAAATCTTCGGGGCTCGCATCCATCAGCGCCATGCGCGTTGCGGCCTCGTCGAGCGAGGTTGCATCGTAGTACCCTGCCAGCTTGCTGGACACCGCATCCATATCGATGCCCGAGGTCAGGCCCATCGCATCATCGAGAACGGCAACCCGCTCGTCCTTCGGCTGATCGAGGTACTTGTTCAGGAACAGCATCCACACGGCCTTGTCGACGGTAGGGTCGAAACGGCGGTCGAGCGCCTGCATGCCCTGCTTGAAGAAGCCCATGTCACGCTCCTGATAGCCGGGCTTGCGCTCGGCATCGGGCTTCTGGCGTTCGATCGACAGGCGATAGAGCCGCTCCGCAACGCCAAGGAGCGCCGATCGGGTGGCGAAGCCGTACCAGAAGCTGCTGCGCGTCGCTGCGGCATTTTCCTCGGTCAGTGCGTCGAGTTGCGTAATCGCCTTGCCGTATTTTGCGCGGGCGGGATCTGCTGCGATCCATGCGTCGAGCGCTTCCTCACGCTCGCGACGGCGATCGACCAGGCCGACCCGGCGGGCACCCTCGATTTGTCCACGCAGGTTCTTTTCGTAGTTGTTGAGACCGGCGAGGGTGGCTTCGTACTTCACCCGCGCGTCCGAACCGTCAGGCGCAGTCTCTTCGATCGTATCGATCCACTCGTTGAGGAGGGTGACGTAGGTCGGATAATTCCAGTCGAAGGTGTTTTCGACTTCTGCGAGCCGGGCGTAGCGCTGGGTCGAGCCAGGATAGCCTGCCGCCATCACGAAATCGCCTTCCTCGAGCCCGCCCGCGCTCACCTTGAGCACGTGATCGGGCTTGTAGGGCACGTTCTCTTCGGAATAGTCCGCAGGCGATCCATCGGGCGCGACGTACGCGCGATAGAAGCTGAAATCGCCGGTGTGGCGCGGCCACATCCAGTTGTCGACGTCGCCGCCGTACTTCCCGACGCTGTCTGCGGGGGCGTAGGCAAGGCGCACGTCGCGGATTTCGAGCTGCTTCACCAGCTTGTACTGGTCGGCGCCGTAGAAGGACGAGACGCGGCAGCGATAGCCAGCCTCTTCCTCGCACTCGGCGACGATGTCCTTCATCCGCTGTTCGATTGCGTCGTAGCGGGCGTTCGGCTCCATCGAGTCGAGCCCGGCCCGCATGCGCTCGGTCACATCGGTCAGCTCGGTGGTGACGTAAATGCGCGAACCCGGAGCGGCGGGCAGTTCCTCGCCCATGGTCTTCGCGAGGAAGCCGTTTTCGAGATAGTTGTTCTCTGCGGTCGAATTGTACTGCACCGATCCGCGCGCGCAGTGGTGGTTGGTCACCACCAGACCCTGCGGCGAGACGAAGCTGGCCGAGCACCCGCCAAGGCTGACGACCGCACCCATCGGGAAGCCGGTCAGGTCGGCGAGCGTTTCCGGATCGATTTCGAGACCGGTTGCTTTGAGGTCTGCGGCAATCTCGGGCAACTGGTCGGGGGTGAACATCCCCTCCTTCGCACTGAGCGGTTGTGCCGCGACGCCCGCCATGAGGGCCGCGATGAAAAACACCTTATTACGCATCTGATTCCCCTGGATTTTTGCACATCGCGCGACTCGCGCCGATGTTACAGTGTTACTGGCTATTGGCCGCGTCGAGGCAACGCAAGGGCGCGCCCATGTCGTTTATCGAACAGGCTGGACCGTTCGTCAGGCTATGGTCGCCGCCTTCATGTCACCCGAACGCCAAGGCGGTCGCCAAATCACCGGCGATGCGATAGCGGATTGCAAAACACGTTTGGGAGACTTGCCGCCGTGAGCGAATTCATCGAGCCACTGCAGACCGACAAGACCAATTGCACCGCCGCGCAGTACCAGGCGGACTATGCCCGCTCCCTGTCCGACCCGGACGGTTTCTGGCTGGAGCAGGCGAAGCGGCTCGACTGGATCGATCGGCCGACGAAAGGCGGCGAGTGGTCCTTCGATCCGGTCGAGATCAAGTGGTTCGTCGATGGTACGCTCAACCTGTGCCATAACGCAGTCGATCGCCATCTTGCGGACAATTCGGGCAAGACCGCCCTGATTTTCGAGCCCGACGATCCGGATGGCGCGGTCCGTAGGCTGACCTTCGCCGCTCTCCACGCCGAAGTGATCCGCATGGCCAATGCGCTAAAGGCGATGGGGGTGACCAAGGGCGCGCGGGTGACGCTCTACATGCCGATGGTGGTCGAAGGCGTGGTCGCAATGCTCGCCTGCGCGCGGCTGGGCGCGGTGCATTCGGTGGTGTTCGGCGGCTTCTCTCCCGAGGCGCTCGCGGGCCGGATCATCGACTGCGACAGCCATTTCGTGATCACCGCTGACGAGGGGCTGCGCGGCGGAAAGCCGATTGCGCTCAAGGCCAATGTCGATGCCGCACTCGACGAACACGATACCCCGGTGAGGGGCGTGCTGGTAGTAAAGCATACCGGCGCCGACATCGCGATGAAGGACGGGCGCGACCACTGGTATGCGGACCTCGCCAGCGACGCGGATTGCCCGTGCGAGCCGATGAATGCGGAAGATCCGCTGTTCATCCTCTACACCTCCGGATCGACCGGCAAGCCCAAGGGCGTGCTGCACACCACCGGCGGCTATGGCGTGTGGACCGCGACGACGTTCCACTACGTGTTCGATTACCAGCCCGACGACGTGTTCTGGTGCAGCGCCGACATCGGCTGGATCACCGGGCACAGCTACGTCACCTACGGGCCGCTGCTCAACGGTGCGACGCAGGTGATCTTCGAGGGCGTGCCCAATTATCCCGATCACGGCCGCTTCTGGGCGACCATTGCCAAGCACAAGGTCAGCATCTTCTACACCGCGCCGACCGCAATCCGCGCGCTGATGCGCGAAGGCGACAGCTTCGTAACCGCGCATGATCGATCGTCGCTCCGCCTGCTGGGAAGCGTCGGCGAACCGATCAATCCCGAAGCGTGGCGCTGGTATCGCGACGTGCCGGGCGAGGGCCGCGTGCCGGTGATCGATACCTGGTGGCAGACCGAAACCGGCGGTGTGATGCTGACCACACTTCCTGCCGCCCACGCGATGAAGCCGGGCAGCGCTGGCCTGCCGTTCTTCGGCGTGCAGCCGCAGCTGGTCGACAACGAGGGGCAGATTCTCGAAGGCGCGGCGGAGGGCAATCTGTGCCTGATCGCCAGCTGGCCGGGTCAGGCACGCACGGTCTACGGCGATCACGACCGGTTCGTGCAGACCTATTTCAGCACCTACAAAGGCAAGTACTTCACGGGCGACGGCTGCCAGCGCGACGAGAAGGGGTACTATCGCATCACCGGGCGTGTCGATGACGTCATCAACGTGTCGGGTCACCGGATGGGCACGGCCGAGGTCGAGAGTGCGCTGGTCCTGCACCCGCACGTCTCCGAAGCGGCGGTCGTGGGCTTTCCGCACGATATCAAGGGGCAGGGCATCTACTGCTATGTCACCTTGAACGCGGGCGACGAAGGTTCGGACGAGCTGGCCGCAGAGCTGCGGCAATGGGTGCGCAAGGAAATCGGGCCCGTGGCGACGCCGGACCGGATTCACTTTACCGACGGCCTGCCCAAGACACGCAGCGGCAAGATCATGCGCCGCATCCTGCGCAAGATCGCGGAGAACGACTACGGGTCGCTAGGCGACACGTCGACGCTGGCCGACCCGTCGCTGGTCGACCGGTTGATCGAGGGGCGGGTCGATTCCTGATGGTGAACAATTCGCATAACGGAACAATTGACGGGGCTGGGCGGTTGGATAACTAATGCTGCGCTGCAAAATCGCGACGCATGCAATAACAGGGAAAGCCGGGGACCGAATTGAGCTTCGACGAGATGCTTGGGCAAGACGGGGGCAAGTCGGGTGATGTCCGGCCGGCCTATCAGGCATTTCGCAAATGGCTCGACTCGCAACCTGACATGCGCGTCGCCAGAAAGTCCGAACAGGCGGAGAATTTCTTCCGCAAGATCGGCATTACCTTCAACGTCTATGGCGAAGATGAAGCGGACGAGCGACTGATCCCGTTCGACGTGGTGCCGCGCGTGCTTTCGGGCAACGAGTGGCGCAAGCTATCCAAGGGGATCGAACAGCGCGTGAAGGCGATCAACGCCTTCCTGCACGATATCTACCATCGCCAAGAAATCCTGCGCGCGGGGCGCGTGCCTGCCAGCCTGATTGCTAACAACGCGGCCTTCCTGCCCAAGATGATGGGCTTCGATCCGCCCGGCGGGATCTACACGCACATCATCGGTACCGATATTGTGCGGACCGGGCCCGACGAATTCTACGTGCTGGAAGACAATGCCCGCACCCCCTCGGGCGTGTCCTACATGCTCGAAAACCGCGAAATCATGCTGCAGATGTTCCCCGAACTTTTCGCGGACATCCCGATCCGCGAGGTGGGCGATTACCCCAGCTGGCTGCGCCGTTCGCTGTCGGCCTGCGCGCCTGCCGCCTGTCTCGACCGGCCGACCGTGGCCGTGCTGACGCCCGGCGTGTTCAACTCCGCCTATTTCGAACACAGTTTCCTCGCCGACCAGATGGGTGCCGAACTGATCGAGGGATCGGACCTGAAAGTGGTCGACGGGCGCATCGCGATGCGCACCACGCAAGGCTACAAACCGGTCGACGTGATCTACCGCCGGATCGACGACGATTTCCTCGATCCGCTCAACTTCAATCCGGAATCGATGCTGGGCGTGCCGGGCATCTTCGATGTGTACCGCGCGGGCGGTGTGACCATCGCCAACGCGCCGGGCACGGGCATTGCCGACGACAAGGCGCTGTACAGCTACATGCCCGACATCGTCGAATTCTACACCGGCGAGCGCCCGCTGCTGCAGAACGTGCCCACCTGGCGCTGTTCGGAGCCGGACCAGCTGGCCGAAGTGCTCGACAAGCTGGACGAGCTCGTGGTCAAGGAAGTCCACGGATCGGGCGGCTACGGGATGCTGATCGGGCCTACCGCCAGCAAGGCCGAGATCGAGGAATTCCGCGCCAAGCTGAAGGAAAACCCCGAAGGCTATATCGCGCAGCCCACACTGGCGCTTTCGACCGTGCCGATTTTCACCGAACAGGGCCTCGCCCCGCGCCACGTCGATTTCCGCCCCTTCGTGCTGATGTCGCCCAACTCGATCGACATCGTGCCCGGCGGGCTGACCCGCGTGGCGATGAACGAAGGGTCTCTGGTGGTGAATTCGAGCCAGGGCGGCGGCACCAAAGATACTTGGGTGCTCGATGACTGATCGCTCCACGAAACCGGAGGTCCGCCATGCTAGGTAAGACCGCATCGGGCCTGTTCTGGATGTTCCGCTACCTCGAACGGGCGGAAGCGACCGCGCGTCTGCTCGATGCAGGGTTCCGCATCGCCCTGACCCGCGCGGGGTCTTCGCGCTCCGAATGGGAATCGGTGCTGACCACGGTCGGCCAGTTGCAGGCCTTCCGCGAGCGGCACGGAGAGGCGACCTCGTCCAAGGTGATCGAGTTCCTCCTCACCGACCGCGACAATCCCTCCAGCATCATCTGCATGGTGAAGTCCGCTCGCGACAATGCGCGCGGCGTGCGCATCGGCCTGACGCGAGAGGTGTGGGAAGCGACCAACGAGAGCTGGATGACGCTCGACAAGCTGCTCACCGGCAAGATCCCCGAAGCCGACCTGCCCGACACGCTGACCACGATCCGCCAGCAGAACGCGCTGGTGCGCGGCGCGACCAACGGCACGATGCTGCGCAACGACGGCTACAACTTCGTGCGGCTGGGTACTTTCATTGAACGCGCGGACAACACCGCGCGCATCCTCGACGTGAAGTACTACTTGCTGCTGCCCTCGATCAGCCAGGTCGGGTCGGCGCTCGATATCAAGCAGTGGGAGACGATCCTGCGATCGGTCTCGGCGCTGCGCAGCTATCAGTGGCTCCACGGGGCGACGGTCAATCCGCGAGACATCGCGCAATTCCTGATCCTGCACGAACAGATGCCGCGCAGCCTCGCGTTCTGCTACAACAAGATTTGCGACAATCTCGGCTATCTGGCAAAGAATTACGACCTGCGCACCGAAGCGTGCGAAATGGCCGACCGTATCCACCTCGATTACCTGGGCCGGTCGATGGACAAGATCTTCGACGATGGCCTGCACGAATATATCGAGGGCTTCCTGGCGGCAAACGGACGCCTCGCGACCCAGATTTCACAAGACTATTCTTTCGGGGTCACTTCATGAGGCTGCGGGTCGAACACGAAACGCGCTATTGCTACGACGCGCCGGTTGCCTACGGGCTTCAGCAGACGCGCCTTCGCCCGAAGGACGTGCGGGGCCAGAAAGTGCTCGACTGGGAAGTGACCATCGAGGGCGGGGAGATCGAGCTTCACTACGAAGATCACAACCGCAACATGGTCGACCTGATCGGCATCGAGCCGGGGCGCACCGAAACCGCGATCCGCTGCGTCGGTCTGGTCGAGAACACGGCGAGCGATGGCGTGGTGGGAGAACACCAGGGGTTCCTGCCGCTGTGGCACTTCAAGCGATCGTCCCCGCTGACAAAGGCGGGCGAGGGTATTCGCAAGCTCGCCAGCGCTTTCAAAGATGCGGACAAGACCAGCCTCGGCCTGGGGCACGATCTATCCGCCGCGATCCTCGACACGGTCGGTTACGAAGGTGGCAACACCCACTCCGGCACCACGGCGGAAGAGGCGCTGCAAGGTGGCCACGGCGTGTGCCAGGATCACGCGCATATCTTCTGTTCGGCTGCCCGCCTGCTGGGCCTGCCCGCCCGCTATGTGTCCGGGTACCTGATGATGAACGACCGGGTCGAACAGGATGCCAGCCACGCGTGGGCGGAGGCTTTCTTCGAAGGCCTCGGCTGGGTCGGATTCGATATCTCGAACGGTTATTCGCCCGACGAGCGCTATATAAGAGTCGCGACCGGCATCGATTTTCGCGAAGCAGCCCCCATCAACGGAATGCGGATGGGGGGAAGCGGCGAGGGCGTGCTTGTCAGCCTGCGGGTCGAGCAATAATCTGGCCGCAACGCCACAACGGGTATTACTGGAAATGACTTACTGCGTGGGCATGCGATTGGATCGCGGTCTGATCTTCATGTCCGATACGCGCACCAATGCGGGCGTCGACGACGTGTCGAAGGTTCGCAAGATGCGCCACTGGGAAAACACCGGAGAGAGGGCGATCACCTTGCTTTCGGCGGGCAATCTCGCCACCACGCAGTCAGTCGTCAGCTTGCTGGACGAGCGGACCAAGGCCCCTTCCGAACGCGACCCGTCGATCCTTTCGGCCCCTTCGATGTTCCAGGTCGCCACCATCATCGGGAACACGCTGCGCGAAGTGATCGCCAACCTCAAAGGTGAGAAGCAGCAGGCCGCTGCCTCGCCCTTTTCCGCCAGCCTGATCGTTGGCGGCCAGATCGCGGGCAGCGAACCGCGCCTGTTCCTGATCTATCCCGAAGGCAATTTCATCGAGGCGGGCGACGATTCGCCTTTTTTCCAGATCGGCGAGACCAAGTATGGGCGCCCGATCATCGTGCGGACTTACGATCCGGCCATGCCGTTCGAAGACGCTGCCCGGCTGCTGATGGTCTCTTTCGATTCCACCATCCGGTCGAACCTGGCTGTCGATCTGCCGCTGGACCTCGCCGTTCAGGAGCGTGATGCGTGCAAGATTGGTCACAGCCAGCGGATTGCCGAGAACGACCCGTATTTCCGACGGATATCCGAACAATGGAGCCTGTCGCTGCGTGAAGCGGTGAATCGTCTGCCGCAGTTCGAATTTTCGGATGGGGGCGGGGCGCAGGGCTGATCCGCCTTCCCACTGAAGTGCGGTAAGATCAGGCCGGGCGGACGCTCGCGCGTTCGATCAGTTTGACGTTCACGCGCTGCGTGACGCTTGTCTCCCCGTCGATGGCCATTCGCAGCAGAGCTTCTGCGGCCTTCGCAAGATCGGGCGCTACAGTGGTCAGCGGCGGGCTGCTGATCGTCCCGGCGGACATCCCGTCGAAGCCGACGATGCCCACATCTTCAGGCACGTCGCGGCCAATCTCTTTCAAGTAGTCGAGCACACCGAATGCGAGCCGGTCGCTGGCGGCGAAGAACGCGTCGATAGAGCCGTCGCGTTCGATCATGTCGCGCGCGGCGTGGTAACCTTGGGATTTGCGGTCGCCATCGGGATAGATGCTCGCCTCGATCGGCTGCGCGCCCCGTTCCGCCAGAGCTTCGCGATATCCGGCAAAACGCTCGGCGAACTGCCCGGGGCCTGTGCCCAGTGGCCCGACAAATGCGATCTTGCGATAGCCCCGATCGAGCAGGTGGCTGGTAGCGATCCGGCCCCCACCATGGTTGTCCGAACGCACCCAGCGCGCATCGTCGAATGGTGAGCCCCAGAAGGCCAGGTTGCCGGTGCTGCGCTGCAATTGCTGGAAATAGGTCCACGCGGACGAATGGCGAGCCGATCCGATGACGATGGTACCGTCGGCCTGGCCTCGTTTGACGTAATCGCCCGAAAGCCTGCCATCTTCGGACTGCAGCGACACGAGCGTTTCGAGGCCCCGCGCCGATGCGGCTTCGCAGATGCTCCCCAGCAGTTCGAAGTAGAAGGGATTGCCCGACGGCGCCTTGTCTTCCGGGCCCTGAAGGATAACCACTGCAACGGTATCGGTCCGCCCGGTTCGCAGGCCCGATGCGCGCTGATCGACGGTATAGCCAAGCTCTCGCGCGACCGCGAGCACCCGTTCACGGGTGGCGGGCGTGACCTGCGGGGAACCCGCAAGCGCGCGTGAAACGGTGGACTGGTTGACGCCGGCGCGCTCCGCAACGTCGAACGAGGTGACGCGCGTGGCTTTGGTTTCGGAAGGTTCGCTACTCATTTGGAGGGGAGACTAGCAGCGATTGCGTGAAGGTCACGCGTCAGCGGCGAGTATCCGCAATTCTCCCTTCCGGCCCGTGGCATTCGCATCGGTGGCAATCCGGGCAGCAGGCTCAGTTCTCGATAAGCACGAAGGGTGCCCAGACCGCAGGATTTGCCGCGTCTGCCAAATCCGTATTCGAGAGCAGCGCCAGTTGCGCCTGCCGTAGCGCCTCGGCGCGGGTCGCGCCGGCCTGCGACGCGCGCACCGTGTCGACGCTCAGCCGCGCTGCCGCATCGTCGCGCACGCGCCAGTGCGACAGCAGGATCGCACGCGCTCCCGCCTGGGCAAAGGCGGTCGCTAGCCCGGAATAGGTCGGGCCGTCGCCGTCGATACCGGCAGCGGTGTTGCAGGCCGACAGGATGATCCAGTCCGCGGGCAGGCGCATGCGGGCGATCTCGCTCGCGCCGAGCAGCCCATCCTCGCCCGAGCTGGCATCGCCCGAGCCAAGCACGAGGGCCGGTTCCCAAAGCCCGGTCACCTCGCCTGCGACGAGGCCATGCGTTGCAAATACGAGGATGTCGATCGAGCTCAAATCGGTACGTTTGACGTTGTCTTCGGCTGCGTCCGCCCCGATCAACAGCACGTTCTCGCGCGATTGCAGCGCATCGGCGATCTCGCGCAGTTCGGTCGTCGCACCCGGCAGGGCGGGCAACGCGGCGATCGAGGCCGCATCGGGTCGACCGCCACGGAACAGGGCGCTTACGCCTCCGCTGCTGCCTGCGGCTTCTTGCCCAGGCAGTTCGACGCCGCCGATACCTGCGAACCGCACAGTGGCTTTTGTCGTGGCAGGACCGCGCTGCTCGCCGAGCAGATCGAGATTGCCGACCACTTGTACCGCAGCGTCGCGGATCAGCCACGGCGCTGCAGAGAGATCGCCGTCGTGGTCGGCCGTTGTCAGGAGGCCGAACGGGATCGAGGCGAGCCGCTGGCCGCCGTAAACGAGGACGCGGTGCGCGTCTCGCGTGCCGTTGGGGAATATCTGTTCGAACAGCCGCTGCGAAGAGGCAAGCGGGTACATGCCCTGGGCGGGTCGCTCGACTGCGTCGCGGATCGCGGTCACGTCCTCGGCAAGGTGGCCACTGTCGAGCGGATTCCACGATGCGCCTTCGGTGTCGACCCGGATGATCCAGCTGTCCCGATCGCCTTCGACCGGCACGACCAGCACATCATCGGGCTGCAGCCGCGACTGAAGATCGGCCAGATCGACCGGGGTCGGCCGAAAACGACGGACATACTCCGGGTAGGCCCGTACCAGACCATCGGCGGCTTCGTGTTCGGCGCGTTCAGCTTGCTCGACCTCAAGCGCCAGACCTGCCGCCGTCGCCTCGTCTTCCTCGTCCAGTGCAGCGCGGTAGCGCGTGCGCAGCTCGTTTGTCTTGCGCGCCAGATCGAGCAGCCGTTCGCGCTCCTGCGTCGCCGCGTCGTCGGCCCCGAAGCGCGCGAACTGCTGGCCACGGGCAAGCTCCGAGATATTGGCCACCTGCGCCGCGCGAATGACGCGCGCCGGATCATCGAGCGCGGCGCCCAGTTCGAGGTAGAGCAATGCCGCTTCTCGCAAAGCGCGCGCTTCTCGCACCAGCGTGGTGTCGGCCACGGCGACATCCGCCAGCCGTCCGGAGATAACGTCCATCGCTGCGTCGCCACCCGGCAGATACGCCGAGGTGTCCTGCCCATTCAACTGGCGCAGCCGGGCGAGCAGGAGTTCGCTCCAGATCCGGTCCTCGTGCGTTTCGACAAAGGCTTCGCGCACGATCGGAACCCAATGTTCGGCTTCGGCGAGCGCTTCGGCATGGCGGCCACGCCGCATCCACCATTCCGCGCGATGCAGATGGATGAGGGCCTGCTCCACACTCTCGTTTTCGATCGCCGCATCGGCCGAGGCGATCGCCTTGCCGGTCAACTCGTCATATCCCTGCCAGTCGCCGCGCATGGCGTAATGTTCGGCCAGCGCTTCGTACATCGTCGCCAGCGCGAAGGGATTTTCGACCTCGCCGGTCTTCTCATAGATCTCCACCGCGCGGCGCTGCAGCGTTTCGGCCTCTTCGGTCTTGCCGTCGAGCATCAGCGCCTGCGAGAGGTTGCGCAGGCTTACGGCGGTGCCACTGGCATCTTCGCCGACGGTCGCGACACGAAGGCGCAGCGCCTCGCGCAGGACGGGTATCGCCTCGCCCAGCACGCGCGCCTCCATCAGCGCATGGCCGAGATTGTTGACCGCAATCCCGTAGAGCTGGTGATCTTCGCCCAGGTGTTCGCGCGAGAGGCGGACCGCGAGGCGGGCTGTCTCGACTGCTTCCGCATCGTAACCTGCGCGCCCCAGAACCGAGGCGAGCGAAGTCAGGCGCAGCGAGGTGAGCATGTCTTCCGGGCCGAGGAACTCCAGCGTTTGCTCGGCTGCGGGGCGCAAGTAGTCCAGCGCCTCGAGGACGCGCCCCTGCCGATAGGCAATGTGCCCAAGGCCGAACAGCGAGGAGGCAACGAAGGGCCCGCGCTCGCCCTCCATCTCGCGCCGGATGGCCAGCGCCTTGCGGTGATATTCCTCGGATTCGGGATAGCGTGCGAGAGAGGCGAGGATCGTTGCCTGGTTGTTGTATAGCCCGGCGATCTCATCGAGCGGGGCATTGCCACGCGTGTAAAGATCGGCGGCAGCGTCGAAATAGGGGAGCGCCTTCTCGAAATCGCGCAGGTAGAAATAGGCCGCGCCGAACTGGCTTTCGAGCACGCCCAGATCGGTCAGCGGGACGTTGCCATTTGCCTGCGCACGCGCGCGAAGCTCGGCGAGCTTGGCAAGGTCGCCTTCAGGATCGGCGGAGGGATCGCCGTTCGCGATCGCCTCTATCTCTGTGACGATCTGCGCCGCTTCGGGATCGAGCGGGGCGGTGTCTTCGGTCGAAGTCTCTCCAGCGCCGTCGACGGTGTCCTGAGCGAATGCGGGCAGGGCAGGCGACAGGATCGTCAGCGCGGCCCCGCTCAACAGCAGTCGCGCGCTATTCGACCGCCAGATAATAGACCGCATCCCGTTGCCCCCCATTGCGAATTTCTATCTTGTATCGCTGCGTGAAAATCGGGGTGAACCGGCAGACTTTGCCATGTGCGGGCGCGTGTTCGCACACGAGCCGGCTCTTGGAATCGAAAACGCGCAGACGCAGCGTCGCGGGGTTTCGTTCGCCGATCGAGAGTGCGGTTTTCTGGCCGGAAAAGAAGGTCTGCTGAAGGACCGCATTTGCTCCCGGCGCGAGGCGGCCACGGCTGTAGCCCGGGCCCAGAACGCGGCCCCTGAAGGGGGGCTCGTCGGTACCGGTCGCGGCTTCCCACTGGGCAACGGGATCGCCATCGCTGGCGTCGAGCGGGTGCGCGCCCTGTGCGCGCAAGCGAGTGAGCAGCGGTGCGAGCGCCGCGGTATCGCCCTGTTCGAAAGCGAGATCAGCTGCGGCAAGATCGGTCGCGACAAGGGCAGATCGATCCTGCGCGACGGACGCAGCGGGAGAAGAGGATCGCGCCAGCGGGGCGTTTGCCACGGGCGTGCAAGCGCTGAGCAGCGCCGCGACGCAGGCAGTTCTCAGAACGGCCGTCATTCGGTCTCCCTCCCGACCCGAAAGCTGGCACCCTTATCGACCGGTTCGAGCGTGATCGTCAATCCGTGCCGTTCGGCGATCGCTCGGGCGAGTGCGAGGCCGAGCCCCGAACCCGTCTGCCCGGCCTCGCGCCCGTCGCCGCGATAGAACCGTTCGAAAATCCGCTCCGCATGGTTGGGGGGCACGCCGGGCCCGTCGTCGGCGACGGTCAATACCGGCCCCGGCTGGAGGGTCAGGGTGATCGTTCCGCCCTCGGGCACGTATTTGAATGCGTTGTCGAGCAGGTTGGTCATCAGACGGGTGAGCTGGGACTCTTCTCCATCGAGGCATACGCCGGGCGCGATATCCCAGACGAAGCTGTGGTTCGATTCTTCCGCGCTGTCGGCGTAGAGGTTGCAGATCCGCGTCGCCAGCTCGCTCAGGTTGACGGGGGCGAGGCCGTGCCGGTCGCCCTTGCGCGCCTTGCTCGACGCAATGTCGAGCAGCGATTCGAGCATGCTGACGATGCGGCGGATTTCGGCGCGCGCCTCGATAAGCTTTTGCGACACGCTGGCGGGCAGGGGCTCGGCGAGGGCCTTCACCAGCCGCTGGTCGAGATGCATGATCGGGGTGCGGATTTCGTGCGCCACCTGGTCGGTGGTTTCCCGATAGGCTTCGAGCAGGCGGCTGACACGCTGAAGCGCGCGCGTGCTGTGGTCTGCGAGTTCATCGATCTCGTCCCTGCGCCTCTTAGAGGAGGGGGTGGCAATGGCCCGAACGTTTTCTGGCGTGCGAAAGGCGGCGTTGATCTGCTCGATGCGCGATTGCAGGCCACGCGCCGCTTGCCTTCCGAACAGCCCGACCACAAGCACGAAGATCGTGCCCCCCAACAGGAACAGCCACGCCACGCGGCGCAGAACGGGATCGGCCTGATCGCGTTCGTAGGCGACCACCAGCCGCAGGTCGGGCCCCAGCTGCGTCGCGCGCGCGAGCACGGGCAGCCCGTCCAGCACGGTCACCGCCCCCAGTTCGGACACCTTGGGGTCGAGGTCGGGCCAGCGGTCGAGATCGCCGACGATCAGGGAGCCTGCGCCATCTGTCAGCAGATAGTGCGGCTGGCTGCGGCCAGCGGGCGTAATCGCCAGACGGTCTGCTATCCGACGCTCAAGCTCGCGCTGGTCGCCGCTAGCGTAGATGTCGACGAGGCCCGCCAGATCGACGTCGACCGCCTCCTCTACCGATGCCCGGTTGGCCGCGCGGATGGTCTGGTCGGTCATCGCCCACAGGCAGAACACCAGCAGCACCGACAGGGCGATGGCCAGCCACACGAGCCGCGAAAAGATCGAAGTGCGTGAAACGGACCCTACCTCCCGTCGAGCAGACGGTAGCCGGAGCCCCAGATCGTTTCCAGAGCCGGGCTGTCGAACCCTTCTTCCAGCTTGCGACGCAGGCGACCGATATTGACGTCGACCACGTTGGTCTGCGGATCGAAGGATATGCCCCAGACATCGCGCAGTAGCATCTCGCGCGTGACCGTTTCGCCCGCATTTTCCATGAAATAGCGGAACAGCTCGAACTCGCGCGGGCTGAGCGCAAGGTGCCGGTTCTGGCGAAAGGCCGTGCGGGCCTTCACATGGCATTCGAACGCCCCGAACAGGATCACTGCGCTGTGCTCCTGCCCCTTGGCGCGCCTGTGCAGCGCTTTGATCCGCGCGAACAATTCGTCGGCTTCGAACGGCTTGGCGAGATAGTCGTCCGCCCCTGCATCGAGCCCCTCGGCCCGGTCCGCAGTGCGACCGAGTGCGGAGAGCATCAGGATCGGGGTGCCGACCCCGCTTTCGCGCAGGCGCTGGATGATCGTGATGCCGTCGAGGTCGCCGAGCATCCGGTCGAGGATGATGACATCGAACTGCTCCATCCCGGCGCGCAGCAGGCCGCCGGCACCGCTCTGCTCGCAGACGATCTGCGCCCCTCGCGCACGGGCAAGATCGCGGACCTCGGCTGTCGCGCGCGCGTCGTCCTCTACATAGAGGATACGCAGGTTATCGAGCGCAGCGTCCATATTCTCCCCCGGTGCGCCAAGCGGCGACACCGAAGGTGCCACCGCTTGGTTGCCCGGACAAGCGGGTCTTTCTTCACCCCCCATGTGCTCAGCTCAGGTCTTCCACGGAGACCCAGCCTTTTGTGCCGTAATTGTCCTCGACCTCGATAAACAGGCCGCTGCGTTCGCCGGTCGGCTTGAGTTCGGTGCCGCTGCGCAGAGCGCGGACTTCGGCCGCTGTCGCATCGGGCGAGACGCGCATCACGGTATCGACCGCCGTTACCGTGGCAGGCGCAGCCGGAGCTGCAGCAACCGCAGGTTGGACCCGGGGGACCGACGCGATGGTCTGCTTCTGCGCGACGACTTCGTTGAAGGCGATCACGAAGGCTTCGACGAGCATCTTGCCGTTCTTGTTGCTGCCATAGCCCGAGGCAGCTGCGCCCGCGTTCCACCCGCCGCTGCCGCCGAAGCTAAGCGTCGATTTCTTCACTTCGCCGCTGCCGGTCACGATGGTCAGTCCGTTTGCCGGGCTGAGCAGCTTGATGCCTGCGGCGACGCGCTTCTTCTTGCCGCCGAGGCCGCCGAACATGCCGAGCACGGCACCCGCGCCGGGCACCTTGGACAGAACGCTGGTGGCCGCACCCGATCGCCACAGGCCCTCCATCGCGGCCCCCTTGGCCATCTCGATCGACTTGTCGACTTCCTCGCTGTCGCCCGCGACCACGTTCATCAGGAAGTCCGCCGGGACGCCGCTGGCGGCGTTCTGCGGCGTGAAGCAGCCCGATTCGATGGCGAGCGAGTTCAGCAATTCGCGCGGGCTGCCGAGGCCGTATTCGGACCAGCCCTGCGTGTCGCCATCGACGACTGCGATGGTGCCCAGGCTTTCGTCGCACTTGGCCAGCGCGATATCGGCGTCCTTTGCCATTGCAGGCACGGGTGCTGTCAGCGCGAGCGCAAGGGCGCTGGCGGTAAGTATCGATGCGGTTTTCATTTGGTTCTCCCCTCTTTTTCCGAGTGAGGTCCATCTTGCGCCTCGCGCTCGCGCGGTCCCAGTGACCATGCCTGTCAAGGATATGACGAGAGCCGTTAGGAAGCAGGCGGGGCGGTCCTCCGCCTGCTTCCACAATGTGCGACCTATTCGGGATCGGTGAAGGTGATCATGTCGCCAAGCAGCTTGCCTGCGTCGTGCAGCTTGTTCCCCAGGGGCGAACGCTCGCCCGCGATCTGCAAGTCGGACAATCCCTTCGCGTCGCGCGGGGAGACGGCGGTCCACCTGCTCCAGTCGCGGGATCTGGCTACACCGAAGGCTTGCGGTGCGAGCATCACGGGGTCAGGGATATCGAACGCAGCCACTGGCTGCACGCTTGTCGGCATCACCGAGGTCGTCGCATCCTCTCGCCCGAAGATGGCGACCCCGGACGCACCGATCGTTGCCGCGTTGCTTGCGTCGATGACGTTCATCGAGACCCCGGCATACCCGGCATTGTCGCCGAACATCACGCCGCCAATGGTCACGATGCACGAAGCCGAACATGCCCCGCCGCTGGCGCTGACCGTTTGCGAGGTGCTGGTGTAGGTGCCGCCGAACCTCCAGGAGCTGCCGCTCACGCTCAGGTTGATCTGGCTTTGCTCCGGATTTGCTGCGCCCCCGGCGGTCGAGACCGCCCAACCTTTCCCGCCCACATTCATGGCGAGATCGTAGCCCACAAGGCTTGTCGACCCGTATGCGATGGAGAGATCGCCGGTGATCGTGCCGGGTGCCGAACCCTGATTGTCGGTCGCGGTCGTGGTTGCGATCAGTTCGTAGTCGACCTTGCCCGAGGATGGCAGCGCGATCGTCGGCGTGCCTGCGAACACGTGGTAACCGCCGTTGGGCCCTACGTCGACGGTCGTACCGTTCTGCTGCACGGTGCCGCCGGTCCAGCGCGCCCAGGCCAGCGAACCCACGTCGCCTTCGTTTGCGACGGAGGCAGTGCCCTTGCTGGTGGTCCCGAGGAACGAGGTGAAGCTGACCGGCGCGCCGTTTTCGAGTTCGGCATCCCCGCCAAAGCCGGTCGCCAGCGATCCGTTGGTGAAGGTGTAGTAGTTGACCGGCGAACGCGTGCCGGTGAAGTCGCTGGTGTAGCCGCCCGAAGTGGGCATGGGTGTCGGTGTGGGAGTTGGCGTCACGCCACCCGCTTGGAAGATCGCGAGCCCCGACGCCTTGATCGTGCCTGCGGAAGAGCCGCGGTCTTCGACCCCGACGCCGACCCCTGCATATTGCCCGCCGGTGCCGAACAGAACGCCTTCGACCTGCACTTCGCAGTAGTCCGCGCAGGCACCTCCGGTGCCGGTCACGTTGCCTGCATCGCTGGTGAAAGCGGTGTCGAAGCCGACCTGCAGCGTGCTAGATTCAAGCGCGATCCCGCTGCCGGGGTCAGCCGCACCGCCGGGTGTGGAAACTGCCCAGCCCATCCCGCGATAGCTCATCGCGAAATCGAAGCCGACGGTGCTCTGCGCGCCGTACTGGACCGCCATGTCGCCGGTGAGCGTACCGAGTTCCGGTCCGTTCAGTTCGGCAACCGGAGTGGTCTCCAGCAGATCGTAATTGACGATACCCGTCGTGGGCAGGTCGCTCGCCCGGTTGCCGGACATCACATACCAGCCACCATTGGCGCCCAGAACAGTC
Source organism: Citromicrobium sp. (assembly GCA_002729695.1). Lineage (GTDB taxonomy): Bacteria > Pseudomonadota > Alphaproteobacteria > Sphingomonadales > Sphingomonadaceae > Alteriqipengyuania. The sequence goes on from PBYQ01000022.1 coordinate 35,682, forward strand.
GGTACGGTGAAGGGGCCGCCGCGTTCGGTGACGGTGCCGTTCGTCCAGCGCGCCCACGCGACGTCGCCCAGATCGCCCGACTCGGCGACGGTCGCCGTGCCGATGTCGAAATAGTTGGTATCGTTCATCTCCAGCCGGCGCAGCTCACCATCGACATAGGTCCCGGTGCCGGCGAAGGAATTGCCAAGACCGTTACCGGTCCGGCCGAGATAGAGTGGCTGCCCGGTCCGCGTCCCGGTGAAGCCGGTGGGCGTCGGCGTAGAGGATCCGTCGGCCACGAAGGCCGCGGCACCATAGGTCCACAGATCGACATTGCCGGTCTCGCCGAAATTGTACGAGATGCCTGCAACGCGGCCTCCGACCCCGCCCAGGATTCCACGCACGCTCGCCTCGCACGCACCGGCCGGACACACCGTGCCGGTGCCGGTCACTGCGAGATTGTTGCCGCCGAATTCACCGAAGAAATCGCCGCTGGTTTCGACCGGTCGGCCAGTGGCGCCAAAGTTGTAGGAACCGCTGTCGATCCCGACAGTGAAGTCGAAATCTGCGGTCGCCTCCGCTCCGAAGTTGACGGAGAGCGATCCGTCGAATGTCCCTGGTGCGACGCTGCCATTGCCCACCGTGGGCGCGGTCGCCCCGGCGAGCACGTAATCTACCGTGCCGCTGGTCGGAAGATCGGTCGCCCGGACCACGCTGGTCAGATGGAAGCCGTCGTCCGCGCCCAGGTCGAACGTCGGGGCACCGAAGTAACGCCCGCCAGTGGTCCCGTCGTGCCAGCGAGCCCAGGAAATCTCGCCGTCGGAGGCGCTGCCGCCTTCTGCGATGGATGCGGTACCTATGGTCGGTCGCTCGTTCTCCAGGGTGGAGTCGTTGAGGGTCCAGACATACGCGATGGGGCGTCCGGCGTCGTCGTAGGCCACATCGGCTTCGCCGCGTGCATCGAGGCCGACGTCCTTGCCCGCATACACGACCGCACGTCCGCTTTCGTAGGTAAACGTCGGCGTCGGCGTCGGCGTCGGCGTAGGGGTGGGCGTAGGTGTGGGTGTCGGTGTCGGTGTGGGTGTGGGTGTCGGTGTCGGTGTCGGTGTCGGTGTGGGAGTAGGTGTTGGAGTGGGTGTTGGAGTTGGAGTTGGATTAGGCGTCGGGTTCGGATTGTAGTTGCCCGGCAGGCCTCCCGCCGTGAGGTAGTCGAGGAAGGTCTGCAGCGCCTCCACATCATTGAAGAACTGTCCGCCCGTCAGGCTCGCCAGTCGAGCAAGATAGCCGGAGAGAAGCTCAACATCGCCTGTCGGCAGCGTGCCGACCGCGGGATTGGCAAGATAGGCGTCGATGCGGTCCGCGGCGAACAGGATATCGCCCGAGGCACCGATCGCGGCAAGAGCGTCGCCCAGTACCACCGGCATGCCGTTCTGCGCCGCGCCACTCGGGCCCTGCGGCGTCGCCTGGGGACCCACGGCGAGAGTCTGGTGGATACGCCCGTTGGAGATTTTCAGCTTGTCGCCGGAGACGAAATTACGGCCGCCCCCGCCCATGCCGATCCGCATGGTGCCCGTGATCGCGTGCCCATCGATATCGCCGTTCTCTGCGGAGAACCCGGCCGATGCGCCCGGCACTAGCGATGCGAGGACGCCACCCGGCAAACGAACGGATGCGCCCGCCCCGGCAGGGGTGACAACTGTGATGTCACCCGAGAGAAGTTCGAAGACGCCGCCGTTGTCCAGCGTGTAGCTGGCCTCGCCGACAATCGAGATAACCGTCCCGTCATCAAGCTTGAGCTGGGTGACGCCGCCCGTCTGGGTGACCGTTTCTCCAGGCGCAGGGAGTTGCGAGGCTCCGCTGCTGGAAAACAGGATGGTGGGCTCTGCCGAAGCGTGCGCCGCCAGGCCGAGGATGGAGGCCGAGACCAGCAGGGCCCGGCAGCCGTTGCGAAGCGATGAGTTGCGAAGCAGCATGTTCAGTCTCCCCCTCAGAATTCAAACCGCAACGCGGCCGAGGCGGACCAGCGTTCGTAATCGTAGAGTGCGATGTTGCTCCAGTTGCGCGTGAAGGTGGCGCGCGGCTGGAACAGCAGATTGTCGGTGATCGCGATCTTGATTCCGACGGACGCATCGACGCGCTCGTCCTCGCGTTCGGTCAGGAACAGCGTGTCGGGCGCGTCGTACCGGCGCAGGTCGAATCCCACCCCGCCGATAACGGCAATCCGATCGGCCACGGGTACTTCCGCGCCGGCTCCGATCTGGAAGAAGGTGTTGGACTGCGCATCGCCAAGCGGATCGCGGGTTTCCTCGTGACCGAAGCTCGCGTTGATCGAGGCTTGCCGGGTGACGAAACCCAGGCCCACGGCGTAGCGGTCGGCATCGCGAAGCGGGTCCGTATCGTAGTCCAGCCGCGTCCACTGCGCCGACGCGGCGATCGCATTCCCGCCGTCGAGCAGGTGCGTGTACTGGCCGATCGCGCCGTAGGCGGTGCGGTAGCCATCCTGGCCCAGCCACAGCTTCTGCACCTGGCCCGACAGCGAAATCACGTCCGAATTGCCGAAGCTGTGCGCGTAGCCTGCCGTGCCGGTGAGGCTGGCGATGTCAAACGTGTCGCTGTCGAAATTGTCGCGCCAGTTGAACAGGGCGGACGCAAACACGCGATCCTGCCGACCGACCGCCGAGACGACGCTGGCACCGCCGTTGATCTCGTAGAATCCGTCATCCTGCGCGCGTGCCGCCGCACCGAGATTGCCCGGTCCGAGAAACGCGAAAAGCGGGATCGTGATCTGGGTGAGATCGGTCGCCGCATTGATGTTGCTGTCGTACCCGGCTCCTGCCTCGAGGAACCCGGAGACATCGTCGCCCCCGCCGCCGATCTGGTTATCGAGCTGCTGGATCAGCCCGGTAAACCGCTGGCGGACCGGATCGGGCAGGGTCGGGTCGTTGACCACGGTGCCGAATTCCTGCCGTGCCGTGTCGATATCGCCCGACATGGCGTAGGCGCGGGCGAGTTCGGCGCGCGCCGGGGCATTGTTGGGCTGTACCGCCAGCACCCGTTGTAGCGCGATGATCGCTTCGCCGTAATGGCCAGCGTCGATCGCGGCGGTCGCGAACGCATAATCGTAGGCGGGATCGCCGGCGCGAGTGGACTGCTGGCGCGTAAGCTCCGCATATTGCGTCTCGGCGTCGTCACCTGAGTTTTGCGCGGCGGCGGGCGCAGCCATGGCGAACGCCAGCACACCGATCGAAACTCCAGTCATTTTCTTGAAATCGAACTGCATTTGCGCACCCCCGGAGCACATGATTATCCGGGGGATGGTATCGGCGGCAGGCAAGCGAATGTCCGCTGACAAGTGCGGTCATGGCGATGACAAGAACGGTTAGTCTTGTCGCTTGCCCGCTCGACACGGGCTGCGAGGCGCCACGCCCGGGTGTCAGACTTCCGGTAGGCGCTGATCCGCGAAGCCCCAACCGGCCAGCGATTTGGAGCCAGCCCGGTCGAGCAGTTTCTTCGCATCGGAGATGGTGAAACCGTGCGCGTCTTTCATGTCCGCCAGCTCGTTCCACGCAACTGGCGTCGCCACCGGAGCATTCTCCCGTGCGCGCGCCGAATAGGGCATCACTGCCGTGCTGCCGCGCTGGTTGCGCAGCCAGTCGATGAAGATGCGGCCCTTGCGCTTTTCCTTGCTCATCGTGGCAGTGAAACGGTCGGGCTCCGCCTGCGCGAGCGCCTTGGCGAAGCGTTCGGCGAAGCTCTTGTGCTCCTCCCAGGAATGGCCAGGCGTCAACGGCACGACGACATGCACGCCCTTGCCGCCTGTCACCATCGCGAAGCTGGTCAGGCCGATATCGGCAAGGTGCTTGCGCAGGTCCATCGCTGCCTTGCGGACATCTGCAAAGGCCAGCCCTTCGTCGGGATCGAGGTCGAACACCATCCGTTCGGGCTTCTCGACAGCGCCCGTGCGGGCGCACCAGCCGTGGAACTCGATCGTGCCCATCTGCACGCACTGCAGCAGGCCGCGGGCATCTGTTACGAAGAGGTAGTCCTCGCTCCCGCCGTCCTTCTCCTTGATCGGGACCGCCTTCACCGCGTCCCCGAAACCGCCATTGTCGTGCTTCTGGAAAAAGCACTTCTTCGCGCGCCCCTGCGGGCAGCGTACCAGACTGAGCGGGCGCTCGGCGGCGAAGGGAAGCATGATCGGCGCGACGGCTTCGTAGTAATCGGCAAGGTCGCCCTTGGTCTCTCCGCTGTCGGGGAAGATCACCCGATCGCGGCTGGAAATCTCTACGCCGGCGGTAGGGGAGGGGGCAGTGCTCCTGCGTTCGCTGCCGACATCGCCTGCGTCCTTGTCCTGCCGCAACCCGAGAAAGCTGCCGTGACGCACGCGACCCTCCGCCGTCAGCTCGGCATAAGCGACCTCCGCGACCAGGTTGGGCGTGACCCAGTGCACCTTGCGCGCGTCGGCCTTGGGCACATCGAGCGGCGGTGTCTTGCGTTCCAGCCGATCGAGCTTGCTGCCGAGCCGGTCGAGATCGTCGCTGTCGAACCCGGTGCCGACCTTGCCGCGATAGATCAGCTCGTCGCCATCTTTCGTGGCGAGCAGCAGCGAGGCGAAGGGTCGCGCCTTGGCCGAGCTTTCGGACCAGCCGACGATGATGAACTCCTGCCGTTGGATGCACTTCACCTTGACCCAGCTCTTGGTCCGGCTGTGGCGGTAGGGTGCGTCGATCCGCTTGGCTATGATGCCTTCCTGTCCCGCCTTGCACATTTGCGCGTAAAGTTTTTCGCCCGCGCCGATGATATGGTCCGCGACGTGGATCGGCGGCTCGGCATCGCGCAGCAGCGCTTCGAGGTGCTCCTTGCGTTCGATATTCGTATGTCCGGTCAGGTCTTCGCCATCCACTTCGAGCACATCGAACGCGAAGAAAGCGAGCTTATCCTTTGGGCCTTGCGAGCCGTGCCCGCGCTTGAGGACGGATTGCAGGGTCGAGAAATCCGGATTGCCGTTCTTGTCCAGCGCCACGATCTCACCATCGATCAGCGCCGGAGGAAGGTCGAGCGCGGCGATCGCTTGTACCAGCGGGCCGAATTTATCGGTCCAGTCCTTCTGGTTGCGGGTCCAGACGGTGACGTCGTCGCCCGCGACCGCGATCAGCGCGCGATAGCCGTCGAACTTGATCTCGTGCATCCAGCCATTGCCAGTTGGCACGTCGTCGACCAGCGTGGCGAGCTGGGGTTTGGCGAACTTCGGCGGCTTGCCTGCCTTCTTGCCGCGACGGGCGTGCTTCATCTTCGCAAGAGGCTGGACCGCCTCGTCTTCGCCGGTTGCTTTATCCGGCTCGCGCCCAGCGGCGATTTCCGCCATCGAGCGTCCGGTATCGACGCTGGTGAGCGCCTTTTCGACCAGCGCATCCCCTTCCTGCGCGTATTCGTCGTCCAGCTTGCGCAGCAGCCAGTTCTCGCGCTTCTCGCCCTTCTTCGGCTTCATGCGGATCAGCAGCCATTCGCCCTTCATTCGTTCGCCATCGAGGACGAAGTGCAGGTGGCCTTCCTCGATATCGTCGGCGCTCTTGCCCTCGATCGGATGCCAGGTGCCGCGGTCCCACAGCATCACCGTGCCGCCGCCATATTCGTCCGCTGGGATGGTGCCCTCGAAGGTCGCGTAGTCCATCGGATGATCTTCGGTCCGCACCGCGAGCCGTTTGATGTCCGGGTCGAGGGAGGGGCCCTTGGTCACCGCCCAGCTTTTCAGGACGCCGTCGGCCTCCAGTCGCAGGTCCCAGTGCAGCCGCGTTGCGTCGTGCTTCTGGACCATGAAGATGCGATCCTTGCCGCTCTTGCCCGCCTTGCCCGCAGGCTCCTTGGTGCGGGTAAAATCGCGCTTCGCGTTATATTCGGCGAGGGGATCGTCCTTCTTCGCCATCGCCTAGGCGCTCTTTTTCTTCTTCGCGGAGGATTTGGCGGGCTTGTCGCCATCGACCGACTTCTTGAGCGCGGCCATCAGGTCGATCACGTTGCCACCGTCGCCGGAAGGCTCCTCGACATCCTCGATGATCTTCTTGTTGCCCTTGGTCTTAGCCTTCTTCTCGATCAGCTTGTGCAGCGCCTCTGCGTAGCGGTCTTCGAACTCACTCGCGTCGAAAGGAGCGGACTTCTTCTCGATCAGCGTGCTGGCGAGGTCGAGCAGCTCCTTCTCGGGCTCGTCGTCGCCGATGCTCCCGAAGAACTTCTGCCCCTCGCGAACCTCGTCGGCATAGCGCAGCGTCTCCAGCAGCATGCCCTTGCCGCAGGGCTTGATCGCGACCAGCTTCTCTTGCCCGCGCACCGACAGCTGGCCCAGCGCGGTCTTCTTCGCCTTGCGCAGCGCCTCGCGCAGCACGATGAAGGCTTCCTCGGCCAGATCGTCCTTGGGGACGACGTAATAGGGCTTCTCGAAATAGAGTGGGTCGATCTCCGACTGGTCGACGAACTGGACGAGTTCGAGCGTCTTCTTGCTCTCGACCTTGACCGCCTCGATCTCCTCGTCCTCCAGCAGGACGTAATTGTTCTTGGACAGCTCGTAGCCGCGGATGATGTCGTCGCGGTCGACGGGGCCGACGCCCTCGACCACCTTTTCGTATGAGATGCGCTTTCCCGAAGGTTCGTGGATCTGGCGAAAGCTGATCTTCGCCCCGCTTTGCGAGGCGGAGTAGATCTCTACCGGGATCGACACCAGCGCCAGCCTGATCTGTCCCTGCCAATATGCGCGCGCAGCCATCATCTCTCCATTTCCGGCCTCGTTGAAGCCATTGAACGAGCGAAGGGGGAGAATGGTTGCGCGCGCCTGCGGCAGGCATCACCGGCGCGTGTCTTTCTGCGTTAAAACGGGTGCGAGGTCACTCCATCGCTTCGCTGGAGATCACGCCACGAAGCGGTCCCACGGCCCGGTGATCGCTACGGTCCGCGTCGGCGAATATGCGTTGACGAAGAACCACTTTCCGTCGGGGGAGAAGCACCCGCCTGCCAGCTCGGTCTGCATCGTCAGACGCCCGAAGGCGTAGGCACGGCCGTCGGGCGTGATCCCGCGCAGGTGGTTGTCGACGACGTCGGTATACTGATCCTCGCACACGATCAGGTGGCCGTTGGGTGCAACGGTCAGGTTGTCGCCGAAATTGAACTGGTCTTCGCTCTCGCTCTCGAAGAACAGCTCGACCATGTCGGGGCGGCGACCGCGGCCCGGGATCAGTTTGAAGATCTGCCCCAGTCGCCTGTTTCCGCCGCTGGTCGAGCAGACGTAGAGCTCGTCGGTGCCCATGTGGATGCCTTCGCCGCGCGCAACGATCGCTGCGCCTTTGGCTGCGGCGCGCATCCGCAGGTCATCTTGCGGGGCTTCGACGTTTTCCAGGTCGACCCAGCGCACCTCGTACAGTTGTTGTACCGGCATGGTCGGCGCGTTCCAGTTGCGCGTATCGGCTATGCCGTCGACGACCATCGCCTGCAGCTTTCCTCCAGCGCGCAGATTGCCGCGCTCTTTCGGGACGAACCGATAGAGCACGCCATCGTCGCGATCCTCGGTCAGGTAGGCCATACCGGTTTCGGGATCGACGCAAGCGGCCTCGTGGTTGAAGCGGCCCATCGCGGTCAGCGGAACGGGGTCGACCAGCCCGGTTGCGTTGGCGGGGACTTCGAACACCCAGCCATGGTTGCGGGCCAGCCCGTCGCCATAGCGCTGGCCGGGTCCGGTCGGCGATTCCTCGCAGGTCAGCCACGTGTTCCACGGCGTCACCCCGCCCGAACAGTTGCGGATCGTGCCGCCCAGCGTGCGGAATTGCCGCTTCACTTCCAGCGTTGCCGCGTCGAGCACGATATTGGTCGTGCCGCCCGGAACGATCGTGCCGTCGCGGGTGCCGAAGCCCTTGGCGATCGGCCCGCCCGCGCCATCGCCCGGCACCAGTTCGTGGTTGCGGACAAGAGCGATTTCGCCGTTCCCCAGATCGAAGCAGCCCATGCCGTCCGCCTTGTCGGGCACGGTCCCGCCATCGTCCATCGGATTGCCGAGGCTGGACAGCAAGCGATACGAAAAGCCCGCAGGCAGATCGAGCATTCCTGCGGGATCGGGTATCAGCGGGCCGTATGCCGCCGGGTTCGCGGTGCCCGGCGATGCGACCATCCTGTTCGTCGTGCAGCCGCTGGCCAGCAGCGCCCCGAAGGCAGCGCCGGTCCCGGCGAGAAACTTCCGGCGGTCGGTCTGGATCGATGGCATCGGGGCACCCTGTAAGCGAGTTGGGGGAATCGGTCGGGCAGCCATAGTCGATGTCGCGCGAAATCGCAGCGCTGCCGTCAGCGAAACCCGATTATCGGTTCATGGCGCCGAAACCGCAGCTCTCTGTCGCAAACGCCAGCAGGCGCTGCCCGGCGGATGCGGGGTACTTTAAGATGGAGGCATTGAAGATGAATGGCGGAGACGGAGGGATTCGAACCCTCGATACCCCGATAGAGGTATGGCTCCTTAGCAGGGAGCTGGTTTCAGCCACTCACCCACGTCTCCGCACACGCGCCGCTGGCTAACTGCGGCCCGAGAGCGGCGCGCTATAACCACGGTGCACGCAAGGCACAAGGGGCGTGAGCCACGGCGCACATGTTCCCGGCCACGGACTCGACTCGCCCTGTTTTCGATTCGCTTCATCGCCTTGCGGCTTGATGCGGGAGGTTCATCGGATTCAGTCTATCGACGGGACTGTCCTGAAACCATTTCGTGAAGGAGCGAGGTCCATGACCCGCACTCTCAGCATCCGCCGGCTTGCCGCTGTCCTCGTCGCCACGATGGCGATGTTCGCCACGCCGCTCGCGGCGCAACAGTCGATCGAGACGGTCGACCCGAGCCAGGCGATCGACGGGGATCTCTCGGAGAATCCCGGCGAACCGTGGATCTACGACGATCGCGATCCGGTGCCCGAACCGCAGCCGCAGACCGAGCAGTCGAGCGTCGCGAACTGGACCGACCTGACGCCGGAGAGCGAGCCGAGCGAAGGCACGATGGCGCATGGCGAGAACTACGCCTACGCCGCCGAAGAAGCGGTCGCTTCCGGCGACGACGGCACCTGGCGCGACGACGACCTGATCGGCGCAGCGCAGAACTTCTTCGGCGAAAACGCGGAAGGTATCGCGCGGATGATCGAGAAGGTGCTGGCCGACCAGGGCAAGCCCAACGGATATATCGTCGGGCGCGAGGCGGGCGGCGCGTTCTTCATTGGCGCACGCTACGGTTCGGGCACGCTGTATCACAAGGTCGAAGGGCAGATGCCCGTCTACTGGACCGGCCCTTCCATCGGGTTCGATGTGGGCGCGAACGGCGGCAAGACCTTCGTGCTGGTCTACAACCTGTTCGATACCGAGCAGCTTTACGAACGCTTCCCTGCAGGCGAGGGGCAGGCCTACCTGATCGGCGGCGTCACCGCGAGCTACCTGCGCAAGGGCGATACGGTGCTGATTCCGATTCGCATGGGGGCGGGGCTGCGGCTCGGCATCAATGCGGGCTACATGAAGTTTTCCAAGAAGCAGCGCTGGTTGCCCTTCTAACCGCGCTACTGCGCATATTAGCGGTTGCTCTCGGGTCCCTGCGATAGCATGGGACGCGCATGCTCGAACGCCTGAAAGACACTCCGCCCGATGCGCTGCTTGCGCTGATCGCCCAGTTCGCCGCCGACGAGCGTGAGGACAAGATCGACCTCGGCGTCGGCGTGTACCGGACGGACGATGGTGCGACCCCCGTGTTCGGCGCCATCAAGGCCGCAGAACAGCGGCTGTGGGAAGAGCAGGACTCCAAGAGCTACCTCGGGCCCGAAGGCGACCGCGGGTTCGTCCACGCGCTGATGCCTATCATCTTCGGCAGCGACGCGACGATGGGCGGACGGATCGAAGGCGTGCAGACGCCGGGCGGCACGGGCGCGGTGCGCCTTGCCGTGGCGCTGGCGCAGCGCGCGGGCGTGAGCCGCGTGTTCGTCGGCACGCCGAGCTGGCCCAACCATATCCCGATCATCGAGGATGTCGGCCTGGAAGCCGTCACCTTCAGCCATTCGAACGAAGACGGCAGCGCCGATGCCGACGCGCTGATCGAGATCGTTCGTGCGGGCCGCGAAGGCGATGCGGTGCTGATCCACGCCTGCTGCCACAACCCGTCGGGCATCGATTACACCGACGAACAGTGGGATGCGATCGCCGATGCGCTGGCGGACAGCCCCGTGCTCCCGATCATCGACAGCGCCTACCAGGGGCTCGGAACCGGGCTGGAGGAAGACTCGGCAGGCCTGCGCAAGGTGCTCGCCAAGGTGCCCGACGCGCTGATCGCCTATAGCTGCGACAAGAATTTCGGCCTCTACCGCGATCGTGTCGGCGCTATGTACGCCAAAGTTGCCGATCCGGCGCAGATGGGCGCGGCGATGTCCAACGCGGCTGCGCTGGCGCGTGCCAACTGGTCGATGCCGCCCGATCACGGCGGCGCGGCGGTGCGGATCGTGCTGCGCGACGAGGACCTGCGCCAGCAGTGGCTGGACGAGCTCGACGGTATGCGCCAGCGCCTGCGCTGGGTCCGTGCGCATCTGGCAGGGGCGGACAACAAGGTGGAGGGCGTGCCGCTCGCCCATCTGGAAGAGCAGAACGGCCTGTTCGCGATGCTGCCGCTGAACAAGGACCAGATCGCCAGGCTACGCGAGGATCACGCGGTCTACATGGCTGGGTCTGGCCGGATCAACATTGCCGGGCTGACCAAGGGCAATATCGACAAGTTCATCGCTGCGCTCGCGGATGTCGCCGCCTGAGATGGACCGGCAGCCGCTCCTCGAGGGGGAGCGGTACCTGCTGAGGCCACTCACCGCCGAGGACTGGAGCGAGCTCTACGCAGTCGCTTCGGATCCGGCGGTGTGGGAACAGCACCCCATGACCGATCGGTGGCGTGCGGACGTATTCCGCGTCTTCTTCGACGACGCGCTGGCCAAGGACGGTGCGCTGGCGATCATCGACAAGCGCGACGGCTCGATCATCGGCTCATCCCGCTTTCAGGCGCTGAAGAGTGCCGAAGACGACGAGGAAGAGCAAAGCTCGGTCGAGATCGGCTGGACCTTTCTCGCCCCGCGCTACTGGGGAAAGGGTGCCAACCGTGAGGTCAAGCGGCTGATGGTGGGCCACGCGCTCCAGAGCGTCGAGCGCGTCGACTTCCGCGTGGGCGAAGCGAACTGGCGTAGCCGCATCGCTCTCGAGAACATCGGAGCGCAGCAGACCCGGCGGACCGAGCTCTCCAAACATCGGGGAAAGCGCGTTCTGCATCTTGTCTACGCGATCACTCGCGACGATTTTGCACATGGACCGCTGATACAAGGCATTGAATAAGAATATTTTTCTAGTGCCTTTGCGGAACGATCGCCGCTGGCATGGCTTGCCCGGATATGCCCTATCGAAACGAATCCGGTTTGGACGGCCTGTCCGCCAGAGAACTTGGTGTCTTGCGCAATTTCGCGGAGGCAACGCGTGCCATCGCCATCTCTGGCAGCAAGGCCGCCAGAGCCGCGAAGGCCTGACCGCGAACCGGGGCCAAAGTCGCGCGGAAGACCTGCCGGACAATAGCCACTGGACTGTACGGAATGTGCGGTCAATATACGGTACGTATACGAATCGTATAAGGGTCGAACAATGGGTCTGGTCAAGATCGACGATGAACTCCACGAGCAGGTGCGCGCTGCGAGCACGGTCATGTGCCGCTCGATCAACGCGCAGGCGGAATTCTGGATGAAGATCGGGCGGCTGGCCGAAGCCAATCCGACGCTCTCCTTCAACGATATCGTGAAGCGGGAGCTGGCTCTTGCCACTGAGGGCGAGGGTGGCAGAGAAACCCGCGCCGCTGCCTGAGATGGTTAAGACAGCCGAAGAACTTGAACTGATGCGCATATCGGGGCGACTGCTCGCCTCGGTGTTCGAGATGCTCGACACGCTCGATCTCACAGGGCTCTCGACCATGCAGATCAACGATCTGGTGGAGCGCTTCATTAGCGAGGATTGCGCCGCGCGCCCGGCGAGCAAGGGGCAGTACGGCTACGAATACGTGCTCAACTGCTCGATCAACGAGGTCGTGTGCCACGGCGTGCCCTCCGATGAAGTGATCGTGCAGGACGGCGACATCATCAATCTCGACATCACGCTGGAAAAGAACGGTTTCATCGCCGATTCGAGCAAGACCTACCTTGTCGGCAATGTCTCGCCGCAGGGCCGGCGGATCGCGCGCGTGGCGCAGGATGCGATGTGGGCGGGGATCAGCGCGGTCCGGCCCGGCGCGCATCTGGGCGATGTGGGCCATGCGATCGAGAAGCACGCCAAGAAGAACAACTGCACCGTGGTGCGCGAATATTGCGGCCACGGGATCGGGCGCGAGATGCACGAGGAGCCTCAGGTGCTCAATCACGGAAGGCCGGGCAGGGGGCTGCGTCTGCGGGAAGGGATGACCTTCACGATCGAGCCGATGGTCAATCTGGGCCGCGCGGCGACCGTGACGCGCGACGATGGTTGGACGGTCGTGACCCGCGACGGGAAACTCTCCGCCCAGTTCGAACATACCGTGGCGGTGACAGCAGACGGGGTGGAGGTCCTGACGCTCAGGAAAGGCGAGTCGGCGGGCGTCTAGCGAAACCGGTGGCGATCATCCCGGGCAAGCATACGCGCTGTCCTACATCATTAGGTGGCGCTAGGTTGGCGACTGCTCTTTCACACCGTCGACAGCCCGAAACGTCGCATCTTGGGTGGGCCGTGTTTTCTGCCCCTGGACACTGTGTCAGGTGTGTCAGGCGGCGATTGCGAAGCGCTGTGTGGACGCGGCAAAACCGGCATCCGGTCCGTCGCCATCGTCGTCGTTCGCCTTGGACAGAGACGCCGGGGTGCGCTGGTTGCGCTTGGCGCGCGGCGTTGGGCTGCCCACCTTGCGCGCGTCGACCCGATGTCGGCCGAACCGCGGCCTCCAGCGCGACAGGACGGCATGGGTACGGCTCCATGAGGCGGACGCCGCCGCGATCACCACCACATCGACGTAGAGCGCCAGATCGGCGGCGTAGACCAGCATCAGTTCGGGTCCAAACAGCAGCAACGCCTCTCCGCTGATCAGCAGCATGACCGATGCGATGAGGATGAAGAGGTACTGGTGGCGCTTGCGTGCCAGCAGGATGTCGAGAGGACACTCCACCAGATGCCGGTTCAATGACCGCCTGAGCGGGATATCCGGGCCACACCGCATGAACAGCGCCAGCGCCAGCAATATCCCGTAGGTCATCATCGTCTCGTTCCCCGTTACCCGGCCAGCGCCTGCATCCGTTTGAGATAGCGAGCGAGGACGTCGATTTCGAGGTTCACGCGATCGTTTTCTGCCAGCGCGCCCAGCGTCGTCACCTCGCCGGTATGCGGGATGATGTTGAGCGTGAAGGTGCAGCTGCCATCGGACAGATCGTCGACGCCGTTCACGGTTAGCGAGACGCCATCGACGGTGATCGAGCCCTTTGGAGCGATAAACGGGGCGTATTCAGCCGGGGCGCGGATGGTGAGGCGGATCGAGTCGCCATCCTCACGCTTGCCGACCAGTTCGCCCACGCAGTCGACATGGCCGGTGACGATGTGCCCGCCCAGTTCGTCGCCCAGCTTCAGCGCGCGTTCGAGATTGAGGCGGCGTCCACTCTCCCACTGACCGGGGGCGGTGCGGGATACCGTTTCGCCCGATACGTCGACCGCGAACCACGGATCGCCGGTTACGCCGCCACGCTCGACCACGGTCAGGCACACGCCCGAACACGCGATCGAGGCGCCGATGGCGATGCTCTCCGGATCGTAGGGGCAGGCGATCCGCACATGCAGGTCGCCGCGCTGCTCGACGCTGGCGACGGTGCCGATGGCGGTGACGATTCCGGTGAACATTCAGCTTTCTCCGCGAGTTCGCACGAAGGCCTCGAAACTGTCGGGCCCGAGTTTGCATTGTTCGACCGGCTGCCAGCGTCCGTGCGCCTCTGCAAGCGTGACGAGGCTGAGGTCGCCGATTGCGTGCAGCCCGTTTCCAATGATGATGGGCGCGCGGTAAAGCTCCAGCCGGTCGACAAGGTCGGCGGCGAGGAAGCTCGCAGCGGTCTGCGCGCCGCCTTCGACGTAGAGGTACTGGGCAGGGATGCGAGCGATGTCCTGCGGTGTGGCGATGGTCTGCGCGCCCTCCACATCGTGCGAGGTCAGTACCCAGCGGTCCGGGCTACGATGCTCGAGCCCCGGCAGGCGGACATCGAGGCGCGGTGCGTCGGCGCGCCATGTGCCGCCGCCGACGAGGATCGCATCGGCCAGCGCGCGGCGGGAGTGGACGTGCGCGCGCGCCGCTTTGCCGGTGATCCACTGGCTGCTGCCATCGGCGAGCGCGATGCACCCATCGAGCGACATGGCCAGCTTGAGCGTGACGTATGGGCGTTGGAAGCGGGCGCGGGTGAGGTAGCCTGCAAGACTTTCGGCGCAGTCCGGGCAGGCCGGTCTAGAGACCTCGACGCCCGCCGCACGCAGCCGTTCGATGCCTTTCCCGGCAGTCCGTGTGTCGGGGTCGGTGGCACCGACGATCACCCGCGCAGGCTTCGCCTCCACCAGCAGGTCGGCGCATGCGGGCCCGCGTTCGGACTGGTGTGCGCAAGGCTCCAGCGTGACGTAGACGTCCGCGCCGCGCGCCGCTCCGCCAGCCATGTGCAGGGCCATCGCTTCGGCATGCGGGCGTCCGCCGCTCTGCGTCCAGCCGCGCCCGACGACGCATCCGTTCTTCACGACGATGCAACCGACGGCGGGGTTGGGGGCGCTGGCGGGGCGGCCTCTCAGCGCCAGTCGCGCCGCTGCGGCCAGCCAGCGCGCATCACTCGCTGCGGTCATCGGCGCTGTCGTTGCCCGCTCCGCCGGTGGCCTGCTCGATCCGCGCCTTCTCCGCCGCCTCTTCGCGTGCCTTCTCGGCGGCGATCTCGGCTTCCATCTTGTCGGTATCGATGCCCGTCGCCTGGCCCAGCGCACGGTACATCTCGCGCCGCTTCTCGATCTGCGCGTCCAGAAGCCGCTGGCGCGCGTCCTTGCGTTCCTGATTCTCGACGTTGGAGGCGATGATCTCCGCGTCGGTCCGGTCGGGCGCGAACGTGGTGAGGTAGACGATGTCGGGCTTGGGGGGCGGGGGATAGACCCGCTCCTTGAAAAAGGGATAGAGCCCGAGGCCGGTCAGCGCGCAGGACGCGAAGAGGATCGGCCAGCGATAGGGCTGGGGGCGCTTGAGTTCGGTCCACAGGTCGCCAACACCGCCGGCGACATCGTATTTCGGGCTGATCCGCATGGGGCCAACATAGGGCACGCCACGCCGCCCCGCCAGTGTCGAAGCGCAAACGGGTCAGCCGAAGCTGCTGAACAGCGCTGGCCCGTTCGCCTTGAGCCAGCGTTCGGCCGCAGGCAGGTCGCCCTCGAACAGCTCGCCAAGCAGTGCGTGAAAGCGCGCCGAGTGGTCGAAATGCACGCGATGCGCGGTCTCGTGCGCGACGACTGAGCGACGCACCTCGTCGGGTGCCTGCACCAGCCGCCAATTGAGCCGCACCGTCCCGCTCGATGAACAGCTGCCCCAGCGCCGCCGCGCATTACTGAGCGCGAAGTCGGGTGCGGAAAGTCCGGCACACGAGGCGTAGAAGGCGAGATCGTCGGCGAACAGCGCGCGCGCCTCGCCTTGCATCCAGCGCCTGAGCCGGGGCGCGAGCGTGTCCCGTGGCCCGCCAAGCGTAATTGCAGTGTCGCGCAACACGGCCTTGCGTGGGAGGTCGGCGTGCCAATCGATCGTCAGTTCGCGCCCCCGGAAGGCGAGGGTGCCACCGGGATGGGGCTCTGTGCGGGGAGGGCGCTTTGCCAGTTGCGCCTCCAGCCACCCTGCGCGCGACTGGGCGAACTTCACCGCCTCTCTGGTGGTGCCCCAGAGTGGCAAAGTGACGCGGGCGCTCTCGCCGTCGTCACCAAGGCGAAGCGTCATGCGGGTGGCGCGGGGGTGGCGGCGGATGTGCAGGGGCAGTTCGCCGGTGCCGAGCACGACCACCGGATCGGCAGGTGCCCGCAGCCAGTCGATCATCCGTCCCACTCGACGATATGATGTTCGAGCGGCCCGGCGTCGGTCTCCGATATCACCCGTCCTGCGATCCCTGCGCCCTCGCGATGAACGTCCTCGCGCGATCCGGTGAGGAGGTAATGCCAGCGCGGCAGTTCGCGATCTTCTTCGCGGCGGCGGTAAGCGCAGGTTTCGGGCAGCCAGGGCAGCTTGCCGACCAGCGAACGCGTCAGCCGAAGGCAATCGGGGACGTAGGCCTTGCGGTTGGCGTAGTCGCGGCAGCGCGCCGTCTTGCAGTCGAGCAAGCGGCACGCGACGTTGGTTTCCGCCAATTCGCCGGTGTCCTCGTCTTCCAGCTTGTGCAGGCAGCATCGTCCGCAACCGTCGCAAAGCGCCTCCCATTCGGGCTGCGTGAGCTCGGCCAGCGGACGCTCCCAGAAGCGATCCCTCAGCGCACCCATTTGTCGAGCTCGGCAGCGACCGCGTCGGGGCCTGCATCGGTCGGAAGGATCGCGATCGGTTCGCCGTCGGGCCCGAACAGGTAGGTGATGCTGGTGTGATTGACGAGGTATCCGCCTTCCTCGTTCTTTTCACCGAGCGAATACTGCGCGGCGAACTGCTTGGTCACCTTGTCGAGCTGTTCCTTGCTGCCCGTCATCCCGATCAGGCGGGGGTGAAACTGGTCGGTAAACTCGCGCAGCACTGCAGGCGTATCGCGTTCCGGGTCTACGCTGACGAACAGCGGCTGGACCTTGGCCGCGCGATCGGGCGACGCCGCCTCGAACTTCTTGAGGCCTGCCATAGCGCGCCCGACGTCGACCGGGCAGACGTCCGGGCAGAAGGTGTAGCCGAAATAGAGCGTGCGGTACTTGCCGTCGAAATCGCTCCACGAAACCGGCTCGCCGTCCTCTCCGGTGAGCGTGAAGGGGCCGCCGATGGCAGCGCCTTCGAGCGGCGGGGGCGCAGCGGTCTGCTCTCCCGGTGAACAGGCGGCGAGGCCTGCCGCGAGCGCGGCGAAAAGGACGAAGGATTTGATCGGGTGGCTCATGGCAATCGGGTTCAGCGTCTGCTAATTGCGGGCTAGGAATAGCGGCCCCTTACAGGAACTAGGGGCAATGACAGGAGTGTTTAAGGTGTCGCCGCCGTTTATCCGCAATTGGGCCCGCGTGGCCATCCTTTCTCTCCTCGCATTGAGCGGCGTTGCGCTCGCCCAGGCGGGCGGGATCCGGTCCGACGCTTACAAGTTCCTCAAAGCCGTTCGCGAAGGCGACGCGACTGCGGTGACGACGATGGTGGAAAGCCCCACCGCAAGCGTCCTGATCAACAGCAGGGACATCGGGACCGGCGAAACGGCGTTGCACATCGTCGCGGCGCGTCAGGATACGCGATGGATTCGTTTCCTCACGCAGAAAGGCGCCAATCCCAACCAGACCGACAAGCAGGGTGTAACCCCACTGGAGATTTCGACCCGGCTCGGCGATGCCGAAAGCGTGACCGCCCTCCTCGAAGCGGGCGCCCGGGTCGATCCGGTCACCTCGACCGGGGAGACCCCGCTGATCTTCGCGGTTCACAAGCGCGATATTCCCTTGGTGCAGGTTTTGCTCGAACATGGAGCAAATCCCGACCGGACCGATAATTCGGGTCGTTCCGCCCGCGATTATGTCGCACTGATCGACGAAACCCGGCTGACAGATGCCTTCGCTTCGGCGGCGGACAAGAGCCAGTCGGCCGAACAATACGGACCGAGCTTTTAAACGATGATCGAAAACGCCGCCAATCTGACGCTCGACGAGCTGCGTACCGCGCTCGCCCCCGCAATTGCCGATTCGGCGATCTTCGATGGCTGGAGCGAAACCGCGCTTCTCACCGCAGCAGAGATGGAAGGGGTCGATCCGGCGCTGGCCAGGCTGGCATTCAAGCCCCGAGGACGCCAATCGGCCGCGATGACGATGGTCGCGGCTTGGATCGAGTCGATCGACGAAGCGATGGCGCGCGACATGTCGCAAGTAGTGCTCGCCACCCGGAAGATCCGCGAAAAGATCCGCGATCTCGTGCTCTACCGGCTCGATGCGGTGGCAGGGCAGGAAGAGGCGATGAGGCGCGCGCTAGCGATTGGCTCGATGCCGCAGAATGTGCGGGCTTCCTTGCGCGGGGCATGGAACAGCGCGGACCTGATGTGGCGGCTCGCCGGCGACACCGCGACCGATTACAATCACTACACAAAGCGCGCGATCCTCTCTTCGCTCTACAGCGCCACTCTCCTGGTCTGGATAGACGACGAGAGCGAGGACAAGGCGGAAACGCGCGCTTTTCTCGACCGCCGGATCGAGAACGTCATGCAGTTCGAAAAGGCGAAGGCACAGTTGCTGGGGAGGGCCGATAAGGAAAGCTTCAGTCCGGTGCGGCTGCTGGGTCGCCTGCGCTACCCCGCCAACTGAGGCGTGCGAGGGGTATTGATAATCAGTTGCATCTAGCGGCGGGCTTTGTCAGAAGCGCGCGCATGACCCTCGAAAAGCTCAAGCCCGGCACCAGCGCCCGTATCTCCCGGATAGACTGGGATGCGCTGCCCCCGGCGGACGCAAAGCGGATGCGCGCGCTCGGATTTGAACCGGGGGTGGAGATTTCGATGGCTCACCACGGTGTCTTCGGCGGGCGGGATCCGGTTGCCGTTTCGATCGGACGCATGACGATCGCACTGCGCAAGGTGCAGGCTGCCGCCATTTCGCTCGACGCGGCCTGAGGACAATTCGATGAGCGAGAATTTAGGGGTCGCACTGCTCGGCAATCCCAATTCCGGCAAGAGCGCGCTGTTCAACAAGCTGACCGGCGCGCGGCAGAAGATCGCCAACTATCCCGGCGTCACCGTGGAACGCGTGGCGGGCGTGCTAGCGCTGCCCGACGGCACGCAGGCCGACGTGATCGACCTGCCCGGTGCCTATGCCTTCGACGCCTCCAGCCCGGATGAGGAAGTGACCCGCAAGGTCGTCCACGGCGAGTTTCCGGGCGAGGCCGAGCCCGATGTGCTGGTGCTCGTGCTCGATGCGGGCAACCTGGAGCAGCATCTTGTTTTCGCGCAGGAAGTGCTCGCAATCGGCAAGCCGACCGTCGTCGCGCTCAACATGGTCGACATGGCGGAGCGCGACGGGCTGAAGCTCGACATCGAAGTCCTCTCCAAGGCGCTCGGCGTGCCGGTGGTGGAGACCGTCGCTGTGCGCCGTCGCGGGCTTGACGAGCTCAAAGCCGCCATCGCCGCGGCGCGGCCCGAAGTGGGCACGCTGGCCGACCGCCCCCGCATGGATGCAACCGAGCGACGGCTGGAAGCGCGGACCATTGCCAAGGCCACCGTCTACCAGACCTCGACGGCACGTCGGATCGGCGACCGGCTGGACGGCGTGCTCCTGAACCCGTGGGTCGGTCCGCTGATCCTGCTGGTGCTGCTGTTCGTGATGTTTCAGGCCGTGTTTGCATGGGCCGCCCCGCTGACCGATGCGCTCGACGGCGCGGCGGGATCGCTGGGCGCGTGGGTCGAAGGCGCCATGCCCGAGAGTTTCCTGCGCGACCTGCTGACCCAGGGGATCATCGCAGGCGTCGGTTCGGTGGTGGTGTTCCTCCCGCAGATCGTCATCCTGTTCTTCTTCATCCTCGTCATGGAAGCGACCGGCTACATGGCCCGTGCCGCCTTCCTGATGGACCGTTTGATGGCGGTCGTCGGCCTCTCAGGCCGCAGCTTCATCCCCCTGCTTTCCAGCTTCGCCTGCGCCATCCCCGGTATCATGGCGACGCGCAGCATCGCGGACCCGAAGGACCGGCTGACCACGATCCTGATCGCGCCGCTGATGACCTGTTCGGCGCGGTTGCCGGTCTATGCAGTCATCATCGCAGCGTTCATCCCGCAACGCACGGTGGGTGCGGGGATCGGCTTGCAGGGCCTCGTACTCTTCGCGCTCTACCTCGCCGGTATCCTCGGCGCGCTGGTCGTCGCGCTGATCCTGCGCGGCACGGTGACGAAGGGCGGGGCGACCGGCTTCATCATGGAGCTGCCGCGCTACCAGCTGCCAAGCGTGGGCGACATCGCCATCGGGCTGTGGCAACGCGCGTGGGTTTTCCTGCGCCGCGCGGGCACGATCATCTTTTCCGCCACCGTGATCCTGTGGCTGATGCTCAGCTTCCCGCAGGCCAAACCGGGCGAGAGCCAGGTCGATGCCTCCATCGCGGGCCATATTGCCGACGGTCTCAACGTCGTGCTCGAACCGATCGGCTTCAACCGCGAGATCAGCCTGGCGCTGGTCCCCGCGATGGCGGCGCGCGAGGTAGCGGTGGCCTCGCTCGCGACGACCTACGCGATCGACGCGAAGGACGACGAGGCCGAGGCGGAGGGGCTCGCCTCCACGCTCTCGCAGCGGTGGAGCCTGCCGACCGCGCTCGCCTTCCTCGCGTGGTTCGTGTTCGCCCCGCAGTGCCTGTCGACGATTGCGGTTGCGCGGCGCGAGACGAACGGTTGGAAATGGCCCGCCTTCATGGTCGGCTACCTCTTTGCGCTGGCCTACGTCTTCGCAGGGATCACCTACTGGAGCGCGGTGGCGCTGGGCCTGTAGCGAGCCTGTTCACATCGGCGCTTTCCCTACTGGCCCCGATGCGCGCCATTCGATAGGCCGTTCCCAACACACACGAAGGGATACGAATCATGGCGGGCAGCCTCAACAAGGTCATGCTGATCGGCAATCTGGGCGCGGACCCCGAAATCCGCAGCTTCCAGAACGGCGGCAAGGTCGCCAACCTGCGCATCGCGACGAGCGAGCAGTGGAAGGACCGCAACACCGGCGAACGGCAGGAGCGGACCGAGTGGCACACCGTCGCCATCTTCTCCGAAGGTCTCGTCAATGTGGTCGAGCGGTTCCTGAAGAAGGGCAGCAAGGTCTACATCGAAGGCAAGCTGCAGACCCGCAAGTGGCAGGACCAGAACGGACAGGACCGGTATAGCACCGAAGTCGTGCTGCGCGGGTTCGACGGCACGCTGACCATGCTCGACGGCCCGCAGGGTGGCAGCGGCGGCGGTGGCGGTGGCCAGCGCGGCGGCGGTTACGGTGGCGGCAGCTCGGGCGGTGGCACATCGGGTGGCGACCAGGGCGGCTGGAACCAGGGCGGTGGCGGTTCGGGCGGAGGCTCGAACTACGACGATCTGGACGACGACATTCCGTTCTGATCGCCCGCGCAGATTCACGTGCGCGACAGCATGATGGGGCGATGAGAGGCCATGCGTATTTCCTCGCCCCGCCTTCTCACGATTGCAGCGCTCGCTTGGGCACTGGGCGCGCCCGGCGCCCTGTATGCGCAGGCGCAGGCCGACGCGCCCGCCCAGCACCTGCGATCGCTCGATGCGACCGAGGCGAGCCGGGTGCTCGACGCGCTTCGCAGCGAGCAGGCGAAGCTGAGGAACGGGCAGAAGACATTCTTCCACCTCTCCAGCGGCGCTCCTGCATCCTACGACCAGAACCGGATCGCCCCGCGCGATGCCTTTCTGGCGCTGGACCTCGACCACGTCTGGCGGATCGAGCGCAAGTCTCCAGAGGGCGAGGTTTTCCCGCTCTACGAGATCACCGTGGTCCCCGATGGGCATAATGCACCGATCTGGAAAGTGGACGTCCAGATGACCTGGGCCAACGACGTGGCGCGGATCATCGAGGTCAGGATGTTCTACGGCCCGCCCGCACCATTCTGATTCGCGCTGCCGCGGCGGGCGGCCCTGACGCACCTGACACAGTGTCCAGAGGGAGAAAAACTCTCCTCCCGAGCAACGCGTTTCTGCGGCGGATCGAACATGTCAAAGAACGGTCGCGATCATGCGCCGATGCTGCCGATGTAGGACAGCGAAATCGACCATTCTCGGGGGCGCGCAGTTTCCATCGACCGGAACTACGGCAGATGCCACTGGTCTAACCAATGTTGGCCATGTCTACAGGAAATACCTCTTCCTCCCCAGCCACGATCGCGCAGTTGCTTACGGGCATGGCGCTGTTCGGTACGGCGACCCCGCTCAGCAAGATCGTCGGCGCGCATTTTTCGATCTTCACCGCCTCGTGCCTGAGGATGGTTATTGCCAGCGTCGTGCTTGCCCCCTTCGTCTGGTTTGCAACGGACCGTTTCGCCAATGCCAAACGGGCCGATTGGTGGGTCATCGCCGCCATTTCCGCATTCGGGATGGTCGGTTTCACTGCCACGATGCTTTACGGCATGCGCCTGACGACGGGCGTCATCGGATCGACGATCATGAGTGCGACACCCGCCGTTACAGCGATCGCGGCAGTGGTATTTTTCGGCGCGGCGATGAACTGGCGAAAAGCAGGCGCGCTTGCGCTGGGCGTAGCGGGGATTGCGATCATCAACCTGTTCCGTGGCGGCGGAGGCGGGCAGGGCGGTGATGCCCTGCTGCTGGGCGCGGCGCTGGTCGGCGCGGCGATCTGCATGGAGGCCGCCTACACGCTGCTTTCGCGCAAGCTTTCGGCCGGGATAAGCTCTCTCGAAACGACACTTGCCGCCTCGCTGCTGGCGATACCCCTGTTCGTCGTACTGGCTCTGCTGTTCGACGCGCACCCGTTCGAATTCGGTCGGGCGACCACCTTCGGGCTTGGCGCACTGGCGTTCTGGGGTGCTGCTACCGGCGGGCTTGCGCCGGTGATCTGGTACGCCGGCGTGCGCAAGGCGCCGGGGGCACTGGCCGCCGGCGCGATGGCGATCATGCCGATAACAGCATTGGTTATGTCATATGTACTGCTGGGCGAGGCATTCCGCTGGGTTCATCTGGCAGGCTTCGGACTGGTCTTCGCAGGCCTGCTGTTGATGATCGTCGAGAACACAAAGGGAGAAGATAACGGCTGACCTAAGCGCGCTCTGCTGGCGGAACGACGAGGTTCGCAAAGGCGCTTTATTCCGCCGCCGGATAGGAGCACAGCGCGCTGCGTGATTGCGCTGCGCGACCCGATTCGGCTGATTCCGCTGCTTTTCCTGGCGGCGATCTGTGTCGGCACCGTGCTTCTGAGCCTGCCCTTTGCGACCACTGGCGGCGTGCGTGCGCCGCTGCTGACTGCGCTGTTCACCTCCACCTCCGCGGTTGCCGTCACCGGGCTGATCGTGGTCGATACGCCGACCTACTGGTCGGGCTTCGGGCAGGGCGTGATCCTGCTGCTGTTCCAGGTCGGTGGCTTCGGGATCATGACCTCCGCCACGCTGCTGGGCCTGTTGGCCGGGCGAAGCTTCGGCCTGCGCGACCGGATGGCGACGCAGGTGGAGCGTAACCGGCTGGAGAAGCACGATGCTCTCTCCGCGCTCAAGCTGATCCTCGTCATCACCGTGGTGGTGGAGGGGGTCGTGGCGATCATCCTCACCGCGCGGCTGATGGGCGGCTATGGCGAAACGCCGGGTCTGGCGCTGTGGCATGGGGTCTTCCACTCGGTCAGCGCGTTCAACAATGCCGGATTTTCCAGCTATTCCGACAGCCTGATGGGTTTCCAGGACGACCCGCTGTTCCTCGTCCCGATCATGATCTCGATCATCATCACCGCGCTCGGCTTTCCCGTGATGCAGGACCTGCGCGCCCACGGCATCGCGTGGCGGCGCTGGTCGCTCCATACCAAGATCACCGTCTGGGGCACCGCCGCGCTGCTGCTGTTCGGCTTCGTGGCGATCCTTGCGATGGAGTGGGACAACCCCGAAACGCTCGGGCCGATGGGGTGGGGCTCGAAGATCCTGAACGCCGCCTTCCATTCGGTGATGCCGCGTACCGCCGGGTTCAACAGCCTGAATGTCGGCGCCTTCCACGACGAGACGCTGATGACCAATTTCTTCCTGATGTTCATCGGCGGGGGAAGCGCGGGTACAGCGGGCGGGATCAAGGTGACGACCTTTTTCGTGCTGTTCGCGATCGTCCTGTCGGAGATTCTCGGGCGGCAGGATTCCGGGCTGTTCCAGCGTCGCTTCGGCAGCGAGATACAGCGTCAGGCGCTGACGGTTACGGTGCTTTCGGCCACGCTGGTTTTTGCGGCGACGACCTACATCGCCTCGACCAGCAGCCTGCCGCTCGACGATATCCTGTTCGAGTGCATTTCCGCCTTCTCCACTGTCGGCCTGTCGACCGGGATCACCGCTAAACTGCCCGCCGGTGGTCTGGTGGCGCTGATCATCCTGATGTTCGTCGGGCGGGTGGGAACCATCACCGTGGCGACCGCGCTTGCGCTGGGTGGGCGCGACCGCCCCTATCGCTATCCTCAGGAGAACCCGATTGTCGGCTAAAAGGCGCAAGCCCATCATGGTGATCGGCCTCGGCCGGTTCGGAGGCGCGGTGTCGCGCACGCTGGAGCGGATGGGGCACGAAGTGCTGGCGGTCGATATCGACCCCGCACTGGTGCAGGAATTCGCCGGCGAGCTGACCAAGGTGGTGGAAGCGGATGCGACCGACACGACCACGCTCGAGCAGCTCGGCGCGAAGGATTTCGACGCCGCAGTGGTCGGTATCGGCACCAATATCGAGGCGAGCGTACTGATCGTTCTGGCGCTGTCCGACCTGGGCCTCACCAATATCTGGGCCAAGGCCACCAACGAGAAGCACGCGCGGATCCTTGAACGGACCGGCGCGGCGCACGTGGTCTTTCCCGAGCAGCGGATGGGCGAGCGGGGGGCTCACCTCATCAACGAGCGATTGCTCGATTTCATCGCTTTCGGCGACGAATTTGCGATTGCCCGGCTGATTGCGCCCGAGCCGCTGCTGGGCCTGCCGCTGGTCACCAGCCAGTGCCGCAAGAAATACGATGTGACAGTGGTGGGCGTGAAGCGCGAAGGCGAGAATTTCATCCACGCAGTGCCCGACACGATCATTTTTCCGGGCGACGAGCTGGTCGTTTCTGGCAAAATTCACGACCTGGAAGCTTTTTCCGCGATGTAACTCGGGCGGCGTTCCGCTGCGGGTCACGCGTCGGCGTGGTAATCTTCTTCGAGCGAGAGCGTGTTCAGGTCTTCGTTTCCGAGAACCGCGAACGATCTTGTCGGCGTGGTCTCGAAGAATACCCCGAACAGTTCGACGACCTCGCCGTCCTGCCCGACGGTGCATATGCCGCGCGACATAACGGATTTCTCGACACCCTGCTCGTCGATGAGCCGGGCATCCAGATGGAACGGGCTGCCAGAGGAGATCGCTTCCTCGACTGTCTTGCGCACTCTTTCGCGGTCGTCGGGATGATAATAGTCGATCGCAGCCTCGAGTTCAGGCGTGCCCTTTGCCTTGTCACGGCCATGGATCGCATAGACCCGATCCGACCAGAACAGCGTTCCGGTGCGCTTGTCGACGATCCAGGTGGCAACCGAACCGACGTTCTCCGCCAGAGTAAGGCACGCGCGATCGCGCTCTGCCGCGGTTAACCTGGCCTGCAATCTCTCGCGCGCAATCAGCATGAAGATGCCGCATACGATAGCCGAGAGCGTTGCGCCCAGAACGAACGTGAGAAGTGGCGACAAAACTTCAGGCTCCGAAATAGTGTACCTCTTCCAATGGCTCAGCTGCGAACCGGGCTCCGCCGCCGAGGGATGCGAGCGTATCAGTTATATTCGCGTTCCCTAAGAGGCCTTTAGCATTTTTTGTTAAAACTTTTCATCGGTCCGTACGCAGAAGCAATTCGCCTTCGGGTTCGAGCAGGGAAGCGGGCACTTGGGACAATACGCGGAAATCGCACCGCGCCGCCTCAGTTGCCCTTGAGCGCGGCGCCGAGCGCATCGGCCAGGGGCCCGGAGGGGGCATCGTCAGCTTTGATGCCAGCTTTTTCACGAGCCGCGTCGGCGTCGGGCCCCTCTGCGTAGGGATCGATGGCAAGCGCGAGGCCTTGCGCGACCGCTTCGCCCAGATCGAACGTCTCACCTGTATATTCGATCTCGTCGAGATCGCTGGCGCCGAGTTCGATCTCGATCTCCTCGCCCTCCTGAAGCGCGGGGTCTATCGAACCTTCGGGGACGAAGCGCAGAGCGATGTCTTCTTCGATATGGACGGGGAAATCCTCGCCCGAAACGGCGCAGGGCTGGACGATATCCGCCTCCAGCCTTCCCTGGGCGGCTACCCGATCGCCGTTCCGGTCGAGCGATATCTCGGCGGTCAGGCTGCAAACCTCGGTGATTGCGAAGCGTCGGGCCAGCGCCGCGCATTCGCTCTCGTCGGCTTCCAGGAAGACCGGCTTGCCGGTGATCTGGCGCAGCGAGACGAGGCGGGAGAATTCTGGGGTAGCGGCTTGGCTCATGCGGCGATCTCTCCGCGCTCCAGCGTGGCGAAGTCGGTTCGTACAAGGCGCGCATCGAAGGCGCGCAGGCCCTGCGCCACGCGTGCCGGGTCGCCATTGTCTTCCGACAGGTGCATGTTGCGATCGACAACGCCCGCCAGTGCGGCGTCGTCGTTTTCGCCCAGCGCTTCGCGCAAGCTGCCCGCGCGCCCGCCAAGCGTCGCCATCATCCGGCCGATCATCTTGCCTACGGTGGGGTCGCCGATCCCGGCCTCGCGCATCTGCCCCTCCATATCCTCCACGAAGAGTTCGGTGAGGCGCGCGGCGGCGGGAATCCCCTCGTCGGCCTCGCTCTCGAGCCGGAGGATGGCGAGGGCGGTCAGCATCGAAACCATGTCGAACCGACCGTCCAATGTGTCGGCCACGCCGGCGTCTGCGTACCAGTGTTCCTCGCGCGCGGCGATGACCAGGCGGTGCCAGAGCGGCCGCCAGGCCTCGCGCGGATCGGGCGCGGTTCGCAGCAGGCGGTGGAGGAACGACATGGCGGGGGGTTCCTTCATTCAGCGGCAATTCAAGCGCGGGCGCAAGAGATGCGGCACACGCTTCGTGCAACCGCCTTTGCGGGTGGCATTGCGCGGGGGCGGGCGAAGCCGTAAGGCTCGCGCCACGATATAGCGTGTGTGTCCGTCCACGAAAGGGCGCGCGCCGAATTTGCGAAGAGGGTTTCGAATTTATGCGGATCGTGAAGCTTGTTGCGCCGGTCGTGTTGCTCGGGCTGGCTGTGTCAGCGGGAGGGTGCACCTCGATCCGCGAGACGCGCGGCTATTTTAACGATTCGCGGCTGATCGGATTGATCCAGCCGGGCATCGACAACCAGCAGTCGGTCGAGGCGACGCTCGGCCGGCCGACCTTCACCAGCCAGTTCGGGCCGGAAACCTGGTATTACGTATCGACCCAGACGGGTCGGAAACCCTTCGTGCGCCCGCGGATCAAGGATCAGTCGGTTCTCGCCGTGCAATTCGACGGGACGGGCAACGTGGTCGCCGCAGATCGCAGCGGGATGGAACAGGTCGTCTTCCTGACCCCCGATGGCGATGCGACACCGACGCTGGGTCGTGAGCGCGGCTTCCTGGAAGACCTGTTCGGCAATATCGGCACGGTCGGCGCTGGCGCTGGCGCTGCGGGCGGTACGCCGGGAGGCTGACGGCGCAGCATCGCGCTTGATGCTGCGCGCATGGCCCCCATATCGCACGCCATGACAGCGGATAGCGCCAGCCACGGCCTGCAACAGTGGCACGGAACGACCATCATTGGCGTCAAGTGCGGCGACACCACCGTGCTCGCGGGCGACGGCCAGGTTTCCATGGGCAACACGGTGATGAAGCCCAACGCGAAGAAGGTTCGCCGGATCGGGGATGGCAAGGTCATCGCCGGTTTCGCAGGCGCAACCGCCGATGCCTTCACCCTGTTCGAGCGGCTTGAGCGCAAGCTGGACCAGTATTCGGGCCAGCTGATGCGTGCCGCGGTCGAACTCGCCAAGGACTGGCGAACCGACAAATACCTGCGCAATCTCGAAGCGCTGATGATCGTGGCCGACAAAGACACGATGCTGGTGCTGACCGGCAATGGAGATGTACTTGAGCCCGAAGGCGGCATCGCCGCGATCGGCTCTGGCGGCAACTACGCGCTCGCCGCCGCGCGCGCGCTCACCGACTACGAAACCGATCCGGAAAAGATCGCCCGCCGTGCGATGGCCGTGGCCGCGGATGTCTGCGTCTTCACCAACGACCAGGTAACGCTCGAAACCGTATAGCTCCCCTCCCGCTTGCGGGAGGGGTTGGGGGTGGGCCGTCCTGCCTCCGCAATCCCCCCCCCCCCCCCCCCCCCCCCC
>PBYQ01000023.1 GCA_002729695.1 Citromicrobium sp.
CCTACTGCTGCCTCCCGTAGGAGTCTGGGCCGTGTCTCAGTCCCAGTGTGGCTGATCATCCTCTCAGACCAGCTAAGGATCGTCGCCTTGGTGCGCCATTACCACACCAACTAGCTAATCCTACGCGGGCCCATCCAAAGGCGATAAATCTTTGGTCCGAAGACATTATCCGGCATTAGCAGTCATTTCTAACTGTTATTCCGAACCTAAGGGCAGGTTCCCACGCGTTACGCACCCGTTCGCCACTAAGCCCGAAGGCTTCGTTCGACTTGCATGTATGAGGCATGCCGCCAGCGTTCGTTCTGAGCCAGGATCAAACTCTCAAGTTTGTGTCACTCACCTGCCAGGCACGATCCGAAGATCGCTAACCCGACAAGCAAGAGTTCAAGGAGCCGAAACCTGCTGTCAAACGTAATGGATACGAATGAACATGCATCATCTGTGGGAAACGTGGAGTTTCCCATGGATGTGGCTTCGGCTTATATATACCGGTTACTGCGACCTTAAACTTCGCAGACCGGGCGCCGTCGCCCACATGTCCCTTCATCAAAAACCAACGATTTCAAAGAGCCGCCAGACAGTCATAGCGGACAGCGATTGGTTCCCCGATTTTCACCGGGGGAGCCGGCTGTCCGTTAGTGTTGGCGACCGATGCGGTGGGCGGTGGAAGCCGCCAGCGCCGCGTCGGTGGAGCCCATCTAGGCGGGGGTCGGGATTCGGTCAAACCCTTTTTTCAAATTTCTGTCACTCTCTTGATAAATACCCGATTTGAAACGGAAATTTCTACACACCGGGTATGCGGCTCCGCTTGGTCGATCGACAAGGCAAGACCACGGCCCCATCCTGCCCTGCCGAAAAATGGCAGTTTTGCGTGATCGCTCCGATTCCCGCCCCGGGAATCACAATGAGAATCACCGACTCATGGCAAACCAATCTTTACCTCGTTGCGGGTAGGTGCGTTCGGGCAATGAATGCTCACCTGCCCAAACCCGCACACCCGACGAGCGTCGCCCGCGCACGCGTGCGAGTCTGTTCTATGGAGCACGCGGTTTCTTGCGCGCCCCCTCCCCTCACCGGTCCGAGCGGTGCCTCCATAGTGGGTGTCGCATGAGCCTTGCAGAATCCGTCCGGTCGGCCGTTGCCTGGCGCTCGGGGAGTCAGATCGTGGCGCAGATCATCACGTGGAGCGTCACGCTTGCCGTGGTGCGTATTCTCGATCCGGGCGACTATGGGCTGTTCGCGATGGGTCAGGTGGTGATCACCTTCCTCGCCTTCCTCAATGGTTATGGATTCGCCAGCGCACTGATCCAGCGCGAGCATATCGAGCGGCAGCTGGTGAGGCAGACCTTCGGCATGCTGATCCTCGTCAACGGCGCACTGGCGGCAACCCAGTATGCCCTCGCCCCGTGGGCAGCCGAGTATTACGGGCAGCCGATGGTAGAGCATCTGCTCCGCGTTCAGGTGCTGCTGTTCCTCTCCGTTCCGTTCGTCGCCATCCCAGAAGTGCTGCTGATGCGCGAACTGGACTTCAGGAAGCCCGCGTTGGTCAACGTGGTCGCTGCGCTGATCTCCGCCGGGGTCGCGCTCGCCTGTGCGCTCGCGGGCATGGGCGTCTGGTCGCTGGTCTGGGCGCCTATCGCGCTGTTCTGGACCCGCGCGATCGGGCTGACCGTGGCCGCCCGCCGCCTCGACTGGCCCAGCTTCGACTTCCGCGGCAGCAAGCATCTCTTCACCTACGGGTCGTGGGTGCTGGCGAGCCATTTCTGCTGGACCCTCTCCACCCAGGCGGACATCTTCCTGGCCGGTAGTCGCCTCGATGCCCATCAGGTCGGCCTGTATGCCGAGGCGATTTTTCTCGTCACGATCGTGACCGCTCGGTTCATTCCCCCGCTGAACGATGTCGCCTTTCCCAGCTTCGCGCGGATGCAGGACGACCGCGAGATGCTGGCGCAGGCCTTCCTCAAGGCCATTCGAACGATCATGCTGGTGGTGAGCCCGATCTTTCTGGGCATGTACGCGTCGGCAGAGCCGCTGGTGCTGACCGCATTCGGGCCCAAGTGGGGCGAGATGGCACCGATCGTCGCGACGCTGGCGCTCGCGATGCCCGCATTCACGGTCTACATCCTGTTCTCACCCGCATTCAACGCGATCGACCGGCCCGACCTGTCGGCCAAATCCAGCGCGGTGGTCGCCGCGATCCTGATCGCGGCATTCCTGGTCGGCATGTACGACGGGGCAATGGGCCTTGCCTGGGCGTGGGTGATCGCGAGCCCTTTGCTGCCGCTGACCGCGCTGCTCATGGGTGGCAAGGCACTGCGCATCGATGCACGCGGATTGCTGGGCGCAATCACGCCCGGTCTCGGCGCTGCGTGCGGCATGGCACTGGTGGTTCGCGCTTTCGCAACCGCCCTGCCCAGCCTCGCCCCGCCAGCGGAACTGGCCATTCTGGTCGCGGTAGGCGTGATCGCCTATCTCGCCATCATCTATGTCCTGCGGCGCGAGATGCTGTTCGAGACGGTCCGCCTGGTGATCAACCGGACACCACCGGTCGCCCCGGCATAAGGCCCCTGAGACTCAGCATGGATGCGGGCCGGGTTGTCTGGCGGGCAGGCAGTCGCCACATAGCGCGCAGCGATGGGGCCGACCGACACATCTTCCGATAAAGAGCCCCACACGCCCGAGGGCTGGCAGACGCTGCGGCGCTTCCTGCCCTATCTCTGGCCCAAGGACCGCACCGACCTTCGCATCCGCATCGTGATCGCGCTGACGCTGGTGCTGATCGCCAAGGCGACCGTGCTCGCTCTTCCCTATGCCTACCGCGCGGCGGTCGACGCGATGACCACGCCGACCAACGCCGTGGCGATGGTCGCGATATCCTTCGTGATCGCCTATTCCGCGGGACGCTTCGCCAGCGTCGCGTTCGACAATATCCGCAACATGATCTTCGAGCGCGTCGGGCAGGACGCCACCCGCCAGTTCGCCGAGGACGTGTTCCGCCGCCTGCACCAGCTGTCGCTGCGCTTCCATCTGTCGCGCCGCACGGGCGAAATCACCAAGACGGTCGAGCGCGGGACCAAAAGCATCGACACGATGCTGTACTTCCTGCTGTTCAACATCGCGCCCACGCTGATCGAGCTGATTGCGG
Source organism: Citromicrobium sp. (assembly GCA_002729695.1). Classification (GTDB taxonomy): domain Bacteria; phylum Pseudomonadota; class Alphaproteobacteria; order Sphingomonadales; family Sphingomonadaceae; genus Alteriqipengyuania. Next base: position 3,146 of record PBYQ01000023.1, read on the forward strand.
TTGCGGTGATCTTCTACCTCAATTTCGGCATCGGGCTGGTGCTTGCGACCGGCGTCACCGTGGTCGCCTATATCGCGGTGACTCAGATGATCACCGAATGGCGGACCAAGCTGCGGCGCGAGATGAACGATCTCGATGGGCAGGCGCTGGCACGTGCGGTCGATTCGCTGCTGAATTACGAGACGGTCAAATATTTCGGTGCCGAGGCGCGTGAGCACGAGCGCTATGCCAAGGCGACGCGGCAATATTCCGAAGCCGCGATCAAGTCGGACGGATCGCTCGGCCTGCTCAACATCGCACAGTCGTTCATCACCAACCTGCTGATGGCAGGCGCGATGGCCTACACCGTGTGGGGCTGGAGCCAGGGCAAGCTGACCACCGGCGATCTGGTGTTCGTGCAGACATACCTGACGCAGCTGTTCCGCCCGCTCGACCTGCTCGGGTTCGTTTATCGCACGATCCGGCAGGGGCTGATCGACATGGCGGCGATGTTCCGGCTGATGGATGCCGATGTCGAGGTGGAAGACTCGCCCGGCGCGCCTGCGCTTCATATCAAGCAACCCGGCATCACCTTCGAAAACGTTCATTTCGGCTACGACGACGACCGCCATATCCTCCACGGGCTCGATTTCGAGATCCATGCAGGCGAGACCGTGGCGCTGGTCGGCCCGTCGGGCGCGGGCAAGAGCACCATCGCGCGGCTGCTGTTCCGGTTTTACGATCCCAGCGCGGGCCGCATCCTGATCGACGGACAGGATATCGCCAAGGTGCAGCAGGAAAGCTTGCGCGCCAGCATCGGGATCGTCCCGCAGGACAGCGTTCTGTTCAACGACACCATCGGCTACAACATCGCCTATGGCCGCGCCAACGCCGACGAAGACGATGTCCGCGAGGCTGCGCGAGGTGCCGCGATCCTCCCCTTCATCGAATCGCTGCCCGAGGGCTTCGACACACAGGTGGGCGAGCGCGGCCTGAAACTGTCGGGCGGGGAGAAACAGCGGGTCGCGATTGCGCGCACGCTGCTGAAGGACCCGCCGATCGTGATCCTCGACGAGGCGACCAGCGCGCTCGATTCGCGGACGGAGCAGGAAATCCTCGCGACGCTCAACCGAGTGGCACGCGGGCGCACCACCCTCGCCATAGCGCACCGCCTGTCGACAATCGCCGATGCCGACCGCATCCTAGTGCTGGAACAGGGACGCCTCGCCGAGCAGGGCCATCACACCGACCTGCTGCGCCGCGACGGCCTTTATGCCGAGATGTGGATGCGTCAGCAGGCCGAGCAGGTCGAAGCTACGGACTAGGGCAAGCGCACGGGTTGTGTTGCAGCGCAGCATCGTGCACGGGTCGCCCCTGCCCTTTTAAAAAACGGATTCATCATGACGCCCACGACCGGCGCGAGCGCGCACGCCAGCACAACAGCCCGATGGAAGAGCGAATGGTTCGGCAATGTCCGCGCCGATGTGCTGGCCGGCATCGTCGTCGCGCTGGCGCTGATTCCGGAGGCGATCGGCTTCTCGATCATCGCAGGCGTAGATCCGCGCGTGGGCCTTTATGCCTCGGTCGCGATTGCGATGGTGATCGCCTTTACCGGCGGGCGCCCCGGCATGATCTCCGCTGCGACCGCTGCGGTGGCGGTGGTCGTCGTGCCACTGGTGCGCGATCACGGGGTCGAATATCTGTTCGCCGCGACGATCCTGATGGGCATCTTTCAGGGCATTGCCGCGCTGCTCAAGCTCAACCTCCTGATGCAGTTCGTCAGCCGCAGCGTCATCACCGGCTTCGTGAACGCGCTCGCGATCCTGATCTTCATGGCGCAGTTGCCGCAGCTCGATCCGACCAATGAAGGCGTCAACTGGATCACCTACGCGATGGTCGCGGGTGGCCTCGCGATGATCTATCTCGTGCCCAAACTGACCACCGCGATCCCGAGCCCGCTGGTCGCGATCATCGTGCTGACCTGCCTGTCGCTATGGCTCGGCTCGCCGGTCAACACCGTGTCCGACATGGGCGAACTGCCGCAGGGCCTGCCCTTCTTCATGCTGCCCGACGTGCCGCTGACGTGGGAGACGCTGGCGATCATCGCGCCCTATTCGCTCACCATGGCGGCGGTCGGGCTGCTCGAGAGCCTGCTGACCGCGCAGATCGTCGACGACATGACGCATACGGGCAGCGACAAGCAGCGCGAATGCGGCGGACAGGGCGTCGCCAACATCGTCGCCGCGCTGTTCGGCGGCATGGGCGGCTGCGCGATGATCGGGCAGTCGGTCATCAACGTGACCTCCGGCGGCCGCGGGCGCCTTTCCACCTTCACCGCGGGCCTTGCGCTCCTCATCATGCTCGTCCTGCTCGGCGGGATCGTCGGCCAGGTGCCGATGCCCGCGCTGGTCGCGATCATGATCATGGTGAGCATCGGCACGTTCAGCTGGAATTCGATCCCCAACCTGCGCGTGCATCCGTGGCAAAGCTCGATGGTGATGTTCGTCACCGTCGCGGTGGTTGTCGCCACGCACAACCTCGCCATCGGGGTGCTGGTCGGCGTGCTGCTGTCGGGCATCTTCTTCGTCCAAAAGGTGATGCACATGTTCGAGGTGGAGCGAACGAAGGAAGGCGACACCGTCACCTACACCGCGCATGGCGAGATCTTCTTCGGCAGCGTCGCCCGATTCGAGGCGGCGCTGGGTCCGGAAAGCCTCCAGCCCGACCCGGCGGACCACGTGATCATCGACGTGACCCGCGCACACTTCTGGGACATTTCCGCCATCGGCGCGCTCGACAAGGTGGTCGAGCGGATGCGGATGCACGGGCGCAGTGTGCAGGTCGTGGGGCTGAACGAGGCGAGCGCCGACCTGGTCGACCGTCACGGGGTGACCGATCGCACGGGCGTGGAGATCGGCCTCGCGCCGCACCCGTAGCGCGCTGGCTCAGCCGGTCGGCTGGTCCCGGTCGCCGTAGAGCCGGTACGCCACGAAAGAGAGCACGCACAGGCTCAGGCAGCTGGCAAGGATGGCGAGCGCCGTCCCCGCCCAGCCATACGCCTCGAACAACGCGGTGCCCGCGATGCTGCCGACCGCGCCGCCGAGGAACATCATCACGATGTAAATCGTCGTCAGCCGGGTGCGCAGCTCGGGTTCCTGCGACAGGAAGGTCATCCGGCTGGTCACGTCGATCGCGGGGCCGACGATATTGCCGATCAGGATCGGAATCATCAGCAGCCACAAATTGTCGCCGAAGGGTAGCAGCAGCGAAATCCCCAGCACCTGCACCAGCGAATAGCCAACCCGCGCCTTCCTCGGCCCGATCCGGTCCGCCAACCGCCCCCAATAGGGTGTCGAAAACACGCTCACCGCCGCGAACCCGGCTAGATAGCCGACGACATCGGTGCCGTAGCCCATCTCCGGCCCGGTCAGATGCAGCGCGAGACCCAGCCAGAGCGCGATGAACTGGCCGAAGCCGATCCCCTGGATCGCGCCCGACAGCAGGATCTCGCGCCGGTCGCGCATCAGCGCGAGGAGCGAGGCGATCAGGCCGAGGTACGACAGCCGGCTCGCGTCCTTATCGCGTACGCCCTTTTCCATGATCGTCGGCAGTGCGAGCGTGATCGCGATCATCAGCCCGGTCGCGATCCAGTAGACGGTGCGCCAGCCGAAATATTCGGCCACCACCCCCGCGCCGACCCGCGCGACGAGGATGCCGAAGATCACGCCTGCGGTCAGGATCGCGGTGACATGCCCCAGCCGCTCGGGCGCGACGCGCTTCGATGCGTAGGCGGGCAACAGGTAGGGCGCGATGGTGAAGAAGCCGAGCAGCGTCGAGCCGACGGTGAACAGCGTCAGCCCCTGCGCCAGCGTCATCATGATCAGCCCGCCGCACTGGCCGATGGTGAACAGGATGGTCAGCGTGCGGTTGGAAAAGCGGTCCCCCAGCGGCAGCAGCAGCAGGATGCCAAGCGCCAGCGCCAGCTGGTTCAATGCAGGCACCAACCCGATCTGCGCAGCCCCGACGCCGAAATGGCGCGCGACATCGCCGATGATCGGGTGGATGTAGTATGCATTCGCGGTCACCACCGCCGCCGCGACGGCGAGCCAGTATTCCTGCGCTGTAGTGAGGCGAGTGGGCTGCGCGGTCATCGCTTGCGGCCTTCGGAGCCTGAGCGCCGGTGGTCAAGCAGTTGCTTCAGAAACCTGGGCCCACGGCTGCCCCCGCGGACCCGCAGCCTCCCTCAATCCGCAAAAGTCTGGGCCTGCTTAACCCTCATTTCGCAGGCCGCGCGCATTCACCGAGCAATTGCATGAACTTGCGTTCGTCGAGCGCTTCGACATCGTAGTCGGGAGCATTCTTCATGCGCTCGTTGTATTCCGCCCGTTTGCCCTTTTTTTCATACTCGGCCTTCGCGCGGGCAGACCAGTATTGCGCGGTTTCCGTTGCCGCGGGGAGCTGGATGGCCGGGTTCAACGTGGCGAGCCAGCCCGAGTCCCAGATGCCGACGCCTTCCTTGTAGTAATCGGGGTTCAGGCTTCGCGCCCACGCGTCCCAGTAGAAACTGCAATCGAGCATGTCGCCCGGCGTGTCCGGGGAAACGCCCGACGCGGCGGCCTCTTCATAGGTTACAGCGGAGGCAGCGCAGGGCGTCAGAGCCAAGGCTGCCAACAGCGCCGACGTAACGACTTTACGCATGCTGACTTCCCTCATCAATTCGAGAAGGCAAGCTAGCCGGCACGACGAGCCACTCAAGTGACAAACCCTGTCACCTCGTGGGTCGCCCCCGACCGCTACAGGATGTACTTGCTGAGGTCCGTATCCCTCGCAAGGTCATCCAGCCGCTCGCGCACATAGGCCGCGTCGATAGTGACGGTTTCGCCCTCATGCTCCTCGGCTTCGAAGCTGATGTCTTCGAGCAGGCGCTCCATCACCGTCTGCAGACGCCGCGCGCCGATATTCTCGACCGCTTCGTTCACCTGCGCGGCGATCTTCGCGACCTCGCGCACCGCCTCTTCGGTGATGTCGAGCGTGACCTTCTCGGTCCCGATCGGGGCGGTGTATTGCTGGACAAGGTTCGCGCGGGTCTCGCTGAGAATCCGCACGAAATCTTCCTCGGTCAGCGCGCGCAGCTCGACTCGGATCGGCAGGCGGCCCTGCAGTTCGGGCAGCATGTCGGAAGGCTTGGAGACGTGGAACGCGCCGCTCGCGATGAACAGCACATGGTCGGTCTTCATCGGGCCGTGCTTTGTGGCCACGGTGGTGCCCTCGATCAGCGGCAGCAGGTCGCGCTGCACGCCTTCGCGGCTGACCGAGCCGCCGCGCACATCGCTGACCGCGATCTTGTCGATCTCGTTGAGGAAGACGATCCCGTTGGTCTCCGCATTCTGGAGCGCGACCCGGGCGACATCGTCCTGGTCCATCCGCTTCTCGGCTTCTTCGTCGACTAGGCGATCCCACGCTTCGGGCACGCGCAGCTTGCGACGGCTGGTAGGCTTCTTGCCCATCGCCTTGCCGAACATGTCGGAAAGATCGATCATCCCGACATTGCCGCCCATGCCGGGAATATCCATCGGCATCGCGGGGCTTTCGTTCAGCTCGATCTCGACCTCGACATCGTTCATAGCGTTTTGCGTGATGCGTTCGCGGAAGCTCTGGCGGGTCGCTTCGGAGGCGCTGTCGCCGACGAGCGCGTCGAGCAGGCGCTCCATCGCCGCCTCGCTGGCGGATTCGCGTACGGCCTCGCGGCGCCGGTCTTTCTCCAGACGGATCGCTTCTTCGACCAGGTCGCGCGCGATCTGTTCGACGTCGCGGCCGACATAGCCGACTTCGGTGAACTTGGTCGCTTCCACCTTCACGAACGGCGCTTCGGCCAGCCGCGCAAGGCGACGCGAAATCTCGGTCTTCCCGCAACCGGTCGGGCCGATCATCAGAATATTTTTGGGGGTCACCTCGTCGCGCAAGTCCGGCCCCAGCCGTTGCCGCCGCCAGCGGTTGCGCAGTGCGACGGCGACCGCGCGCTTGGCGTCCTTCTGGCCGATGATATGTTCGTCGAGAGCGGCGACGATCGCCTTGGGAGTGAGGGACTGAGTCATTTCTTTCCTACTCCCCCTCCCGCTTGCGGGAGGGGGTCGGGGGGTGGGATTGCGGAGGCAGGACGGCCCCCCCCC
>PBYQ01000024.1 GCA_002729695.1 Citromicrobium sp.
CCTGCGCATGCAGCTGCAGCAGATGCAGAAGATGGGCGGCCTCGGCATGCTCGCGGGCATGATGCCCGGCATGAAGAAGGCCAAGGCCGCGATGCAGGCGAGCGGCATGGACGACAAGGTGCTGGTCCACATGGATGCGATCATGGGCTCCATGACGCCCAAGGAACGCGCCAACCCCGCGCTGCTTAACGCCAAGCGCAAGAAGCGTGTGGCGGCGGGGAGCGGCACCAACGTGCAGGACGTCAACAAGGTGCTCAAGATGCACCAGGAAATGTCCCGCGCGATGAAGCAGATCAAGAAGATGGGCGGGATGAAGGGCCTCGCCGCGATGCTTGGCGGAGGCGGCGGAATGGGCGGCCTTCCCGGCATGGGCGGCGGCAAGGGCGCGCTGCCCGGCATGGATGGTCAGGGCATGGGCGATATCGACATGAGCAAATTGCCCCCCGACCTTCAGAAGCTTTTACCCAAGAAATAACCGAAAACGACAGATCAAGACCTAAGGACGAACCAAAATGGCTATTGCACTCCGACTTTCCCGTGGCGGCGCCAAGAAGCGCCCCTATTACCGCATCGTCGCCGCCGACTCGCGCTATCCGCGTGACGGTCGCTATCTCGAGCAGATCGGCACCTACAACCCACTCCTCGCCAAGGACGACGAGAAACGCGTGCAGCTGAACGAAGACCGCGCCAAGTACTGGCTCGGCGTCGGCGCGCAGCCGAGCGACCGTGTCGCCCGCTTCCTCGATGCCGCCGGCATCCGCGAGCGTGCGGCGCGCAACAACCCGAACAAGGCCGAGCCGGGCGAAAAGGCCAAGGAACGCGCCGAGGAAAAGGCCGCCAAGGAAGCCGAAGCCGCCGAAGCGCTGAAGGCCGCCCAGGAAGCTCCGGCCGAGGAAGAGAAGACCGAAGAAGCACCGGCTGAAGAAGCTGCTGCCGAAGCGCCCGCCGAAGACGCCGGCGAAGAAAAGGCCGAAGGCTGATGCAAACCTCTCCCCTCCCGCTTGCGGGAGGGGCCGGGGGTGGGCGTGTCACTCGATGACCCGCCCGGCCAGGCCCACCCCTAACCCCTCCCGCAAGCGGGAGGGGGAGGCCAAGGACAAATCGATCATTCGGCCTGAGATTGTTTTAGCCGCCGTAACCGGTGCGCACGGGGTGGCGGGCGAGGTCCGCCTCAAGCTGCTGGGCGACGGCGTCGAAGCGCTGAAAGCGCACGAGACCTTTAACGCCGCAGAGGGCGGGCGCGCGCTGACCCCCACCAAAATCCGCTCCGACAACAAGGGCGGCGCCATCGCGCGCTTTGCCGAGGTGCCCGATCGTACCGCCGCAGAAGCTTTGCGCGGCACCCTTCTGACAGTGCCGCGCGACGCGCTGCCTCCGCTCGGGGACGACGAATTCTACCATGCGGACCTGATCGGCCTGCCGGTTGTCACCACCGATGGCACCGCAATCGGCAGGGTCATCGAAGTGGCCAATTTCGGCGCAACCGACATCGTCGAAATCGAGCGTGAACCTGCCCCGGAAAAGGGCATGAAGACCCTGATGGTCCCCCTGATCCCCGCTGCAGTGCCCGAGTGGGATGAAAATCGCCTTGTGATCGCGCCGGAATTCGCTGACTAAAAGCGCATGTTCGCTATCGTCGGCCTGTTCGTATTTCTCGCGTTTGTCCTCGCATTGACGATCGGCATCGCGTTCTTGCTCGACATCATTTCGCCGAACAGATCCTGGAAAAGCCGGGCGGTCTGGGCGGCGCTGGTTGCGGCATTCCTGCCCATGTCGCTGCCGATGATTACCATTCTGAGCGAACTGGGCTTCACATCGGAAGCCGTAGTGCCTGTGGCCGGGCTCACTATCGGTGCGCTGTTCATTGCCGCAGTGGTCTGCTTCCCGGCGGCCTATTTCTTCTCCAAGAAGCGCGCGGCAGGGCGGCCATCGCCGGATACCCAAACGGTCTTCGATTGATGGGCGAGGGCGGGCGAGCGCTGCCAACGCCGGCCATCGAGAGCGAACTCTGGCAGCGACTGGCCGATTACAAGATCGGCCCAACCGATGCGGCCTTTACCTTCGCCCAGCGGCTCGCACGCGAGAACCGGTGGAGCGCGGACTACGCCGAGCGTGTGGTCATCGAGTACAAGCGGTTCTGCTGGCTCGCGTGCGAAGCCGGGCACGAGGTCACGCCGTCCGACGCGGTCGATCAGGCGTGGCACCTGCACCTGACCTATAGCCGCGACTACTGGGATCGGTTCTGTCCACATGTCCTGCAAATGCCGTTGCACCACGGGCCGACCGCCGGAGGCACGGCGGAGCGCAGCCGATACTACGATCAATATGCGCAGACGCTCGCGAGCTACGAAGCGCATTTCGGCGAGCCCGCACCGCTCGATATCTGGCCCGATGCGAAGCGGCGATTCCTCGTCGATCCGCTCAGCGTGCGGGTCAATCCGGCAGATGCGGTCATCCTGCCGCGTGGCCAAGCCTATGGCGTCGCCACCGCGATCGGGTTAGCCTTGGCCGCGCTGCTGCTCGCGGCGATCTGGTAGGGGGGCACGGATGAGCGATTTCGGCTTGTCGCAATACGATGCAGGGCAGTTCCTCGTCATCTATTCGGCGATGATCGTGTTCGGTTGGCTGATGACGGTGATCGTCCCGATGATCCTGCGTCCTGTGGGCGAACCCGGCGTGCCGCAGACGGCGGGGCAATATGCCGCGCTCGCGAGCGGGAAGGAGCGCTATGCCGAAGCGGTGATGGCCGGGCTGCTGGCCTCCGGGCACCTCGAACTGGAGGGCAAGACCTTCCATGTCCGCAACCGCGACTTGCCGAGGGGCGGGGCGGAGACGCGGCTGCTATCGCTTGGCGATACCTTCGGCTGGAAGACCTTCGTGCGCGCGATCGACAGCGGGTACGAAGAAGATCGCGACACATTGCGCGCAGCAGGGCTTCTCACCGGTTCGGGCAAGGTGCTGAAGGCGCGGCTGCTTTCGATCATCCCGATGGTCGTGATCATCCTTTTCGGCCTCTATCGCTTCGACGAAGGCAAGGCGCTGGGCGAGCCGGTCGGCGTGCTCGGCGTGCTGATCGCGCTTGGGCTGGTCGTGATCGTCTGGCGGCTGCTCGCCGGCATTCGCCGCACGCGTGAAGGCGACCGGGCGATGCGCGATGCGCGGCAGGAACATGTCGGCTTGAAGCGCGCACCGACCCGCGACCAGATGGCGCTGGGTGTCGCGATTTTCGGCACCACGGTGCTGGCAGGCACGCCGTTCGATCCGCTGCACGCGATGCGGCACGGCGGCGGTGGCGACGTGGGCTACGCCGGAGATGGTGGCGGTGATGGCGATGGTGGCTCGGGCTGTGGCGGCGGTGGCTGCGGCGGTTGCGGGGGGTAGGCTTGCTCGACGATTTTTCCTTCTTGGCTTTCGTTGTTCCGGCGGTCCTTGCTCTGGGAAGTTCTTACGGCTTTGCGCTGCTCCTACGGTCTCGGCTGAAAATGATTGCCAGGCCGGTGCGCCTCTTCATAGCGGCAATGGCCCCGTTGGCTGTGGTGTTCGGTTATTTCAGGGTTTGGGATGCAATCGAGTTTGCTCGCCACCAAGCTCAGCACCCCGGTGATGGATATATGGGGCCGCTAGCTATTCTCGTGTACGGCTTTCCAATTTTTGTTGTCCTTGCAATCGTGAGCGTTTCGCTCGCTGCCTACACATTCAGTCGACGAGTATGACCTCCGCCGTCGCCGTCCAGATGCCGTGCCCATAAAGCCTCTCCCCTTACGGGGAGGGGTTGGGGAGGGGCGTGCATTGGCCTAAGGCGCAGCGCACCCACCCCTCGATCCCCTCCCTCAAGGGAGGGGAGGATTGTTGAGATGACCTTCGCCGCCACCGTCCTGACCCTCTACCCAGAGATGTTTCCCGGCCCGCTCGGCGTGTCGCTCGCCGGGCGTGCGCTGCGTGAGGGCGCGTGGTCGCTCGATACGGTGCAGATCCGCGATTTCGCGACCGACAAGCACCGCACGGTTGACGATACACCTGCCGGGGGCGGGGTGGGCATGGTGCTCAAGTGCGATGTGCTGGCGGCGGCGCTGGATAGTGTGACTGATAAGCCCCTCCCCGTGCGGGGAGGGGTTGGGGAGGGGCGTGCTGCACCCGAAGCGTCGAACACCCACCCCTCAATCCCCTCCCTCAAGGGAGGGGAAGCTAGAGTCCCCGTCCTCGCCATGACGCCGCGCGGGAAGCCGATCACGCAGGCGCGCATTCGCGAGATTGCGGAAGGGCCGGGCGTCACGATCCTGTGCGGGCGGTTCGAGGGGTTCGACGAACGGCTGTTCGAAGCGCGTCCCGAGATCGAGGAAGTGAGCCTGGCGGACATCGTCCTGTCGGGCGGAGAAACCGCCGCAATCGCCATACTCGACGCTTGCATTCGGCTGCTTCCGGGAGTAATGGGCGCGGCTTCAAGCGGGACCGAGGAGTCGTTCGAGGACGGCCTTCTGGAATACCCGCACTACACCCGACCTCAGGAATGGGAAGGGCGCACGATCCCCGAAGTGCTGCGATCGGGGGATCATGCGAAGATCGCGGCGTGGCGAAAGCAACGCAGCGAAGAGATGACACGGTTACGCAGGCCGGATTTGTGGGAGCGTCACACTGGTGCTCCGGTCCAGTCTGCCTCTGGCGCGCAGCGAGAAACGAAGGACCAGGACCAATGAACCTGATTCAGCAGCTCGAAGCCGAAGCGATTGAAAACCTCGGCAAGGATATTCCTGACTTCCGCCCCGGCGACACCGTTCGCGTCGGCGTGAAGGTCGTCGAAGGTACGCGTGAGCGTGTCCAGAACTTCGAAGGCGTGGTGATCGCGCGTTCGAACCGCGGCATGGGTTCCAACTTCACCGTGCGCAAGATGAGCTTTGGCGAAGGCGTGGAGCGCGTTTTCCCGCTCTACTCGCCGATCGTCGACAGCCTGACCGTGGTTCGCCGCGGCGTCGTGCGTCGTGCGAAGCTTTACTACCTGCGCGGCCGCACCGGTAAGAGCGCGCGTATCGCCGAACGCCGCGACAACCGGCCCGCCAAGGGCGAAAAGACCAACGCTTAAGCGCGTCTTTTCCTATCAGAATTTCCGAAGGGCGGTCCACAAGGGCCGCCCTTTTTCGTTGTGGCTTGTCATTTTGCCTCGCGATTGCGAGGAGCGTACGCGACGAAGCAATCCAGGGTGCTCCGGTTTCCTGTCCGAGGATCGGTCCATGGATTGCCACGCCGCCCGGAACCCGTCCGGGTCGGCTCGCAATGACGAGGTTCTACCTATGCGCCACCTGCTTGCCTCGGCCGCCCTGCTGGCCTTGTCCCCCATTGCTCTTGCATCCCCGCTAGCCGCACAGGATGGCGCCGCCATGACCGACGAGACCGCCAAGCAAGACCTGACTTTCGAACGGGTTTTCGCCAGTCCCAGCCTGAACGGGCCGAGCCCGCGTGGCGCGAAGCTTTCGCCCGATGGCCGCTATCTGACGCTGCTGCGCAACCGTGAGGACGACAAGGACCGCTACGACCTGTGGGGCTTCGACCGCGAGACCGGCGAGTGGACCATGCTGGTCGACAGCGAAAAGCTGAGTTCGGGCCGCGAACTTTCCGAAGACGAGAAGATGCAGCGTGAACGTGCGCGCGTGGGCAACCTCAAGGGCATCATCTCCTACCAGTGGAATGCCGACAGCAAGGGCGTGCTCGTGCCGCTCGATGGCGATCTCTACCTCGCGAAGCTCGATGGAACGGTCACCCAGCTGACCGATACCGAGGAAAGCGAACTCAATCCCAAGCTGAGCCAGGAAGGCGGCTACGTTTCCTTCGTCCGCGACCGGCAGCTTTGGGTCGCTCCTATCGGAGGCGATGCGCACCCGATCACCCCGAAAGAAGGCGAGCTGATCCGTTGGGGCGAGGCCGAATTCGTCGCGCAGGAGGAAATGGACCGCCTCACCGGCTACTGGTGGTCGCCCGACGACAGCCGCATCGCCGTGCAGCGGACCGATGAAAGCCCGGTCGGCGTGGTCACGCGTGCTGCGATCGGTGCGACGGGCACGAAGACCTTCGACCAGCGCTACCCCGCGGCCGGCACCGATAACGCGATTGTCGAACTCTACGTGATGGACCCCGACGGTCAGAACCGGATCAAGGTGGATCTAGGCGACAACACCGACATCTATCTCGCGCGGGTCGACTGGGCGCCCGACGGCACGCTCTATGTCCAGCGGGAAAACCGCGATCAGACCCAGCTGGACCTGCTGCGGGTCGACCCCAGGACCGGCAAGAGCCGTGTCGCGCTGAGCGAGCATGCCGCGAAGGATTCCTGGATCAACCTGTCGAACAATTACCGCTTCCTCGACGATGGATCGCTGATCTGGTGGTCTGAGCGCGATGGGTTCGGCCATCTCTACCACATCGCCTTCGATGACGACGGTAAACCGGGCAAGACCACCAAGCTGACCAGCGGCGATTTCGTGGTCACCGATCTGGTGGGCGTCGACCAGGAAGAGGGGCGTGTGTTCTTCACCGCCAATGCCGACGACGTGCTGGAAATGCAGGTCTATTCGGTTCCGATGAGCGGCGGTGAGCGCAAGCGGCTGACCGAACTTGGCTATTCCAATGGCGCCGGCATGGACGGCAAGGGCAAGACGCTGCTGATCGGACGTTCGGGGCAGGACCAGCCGCCCCAATCCTACCTCGCGGATGCTTCGGGCAACCGACTGACCTGGGTCGAGGAAAACGCGCTCGACGCGGATCATCCCTATGCCCCGTACCTTGCCAGCCATGTCGAACCGGAATTCGGTACGGTTCAGGCAGAGGACGGGACCGAGCTGCACTGGATGATGCTCAAGCCGGAAATGGAGCCCGGCAAGCGCTACCCGGTGTTCTTCTCGCACTACGGCGGCCCCGGCCCCCAGACGGTGTCCCACGGGTGGACCGGTGCCCTGGCGCAGGCGGTCGTCGACAAGGGCTATATTTGGTTCCAACTCGACAATCGCGGCTCGGCCAATCGCGGCGTCGCTTTCGAACAGCCGATCTACCACGCGATGGGCGGGGTCGAGGTGCGCGACCAGAAGAAGGGCGCGGAATACCTCAAGTCGCTCGACTTCGTCGATCCGGACAAGATCGCGATCTACGGCTGGTCCTACGGCGGGTACATGACGCTCAAGCAGCTGGAGGCCGATCCCGGGCTCTATGCGGCGGGCATCTCGGGCGCGCCGGTGACAAAATGGGAACTCTACGACACCCATTATACCGAACGCTACATGGGCGATCCGCGCAAGGTGCCCGAAGCCTATGAGAAGGCGAGCGCGATCCCCGATGCGACCGACATTGCCGATCCGCTGCTGCTGGTGCACGGCCTGGCCGACGATAACGTGGTGTTCGAGAATTCCTCCGCGCTGATCGCCACGCTCCAGGAAGGCAATGTGCCCTTCGAAATGATGCTTTATCCCGGCTACACGCACCGCGTGTCGGGCGAGAATATCAGCCCGCATCTATGGAACACGATCTTCCGCTTCCTCGAAAGCCATGGAGTGACGCCGCCCGAATAATTGCATTTCGCGCAAGCGAGCGGGGCAGTATTTCGCTGCGTCTTCACGGGAAGCTGATTTGACCCACAATCGCTTGCGGCGCGGCGCGCTTGGCCCCATGTGGCAGTGCAGCACGCACAGGAGTGATTGATGGGTTACAAGGTCGCCGTTGTCGGCGCGACGGGGAACGTCGGGCGCGAAATGATGCAGGTTCTGGCGGAGCGTGAGTTCCCGATCGACGAGATCGTGGCGCTGGCCAGTTCGCGCAGCCAGGGCACCGAGATCGAATTCGGCGACACCGGCAAGATGCTCAAGTGCAAGAACCTCGAGCATTTCGACTTCACCGGGTGGGATATCGCGCTGTTTTCCGCAGGCGGCGCGATTGCCAAGGAATACGCGCCCAAGGCCGCCGCAGCGGGCTGCGTGGTGATCGACAATTCCTCGCACTTCCGGATGGACCCGGATGTGCCGCTGATCGTGCCCGAGGTGAACCCCGACGCGATCGACGGCTACACCGCAAAGAACATCATCGCGAATCCCAACTGCTCGACCGCGCAGCTTGTCGTCGCCTTGAAGCCGCTGCACGATGCTGCCGGGATCAAGCGCGTGGTCGTGTCGACCTACCAGTCGGTCTCGGGCGCGGGCAAGGAAGGCATGGACGAGCTGTTCCAGCAGAGCCGCGCGATCTTCGTGGGCGATCCGGTGGAACCTGCCAAGTTCACCAAGCAGATCGCGTTCAACGTGATCCCGCACATCGACGTCTTCCTCGACGATGGATCGACCAAGGAAGAGTGGAAGATGGTGGTCGAGACCAAGAAGATCCTCGATCCCAAGATCAAGCTGACCGCCACCTGCGTGCGCGTGCCGGTGTTCGTCGGCCACTCCGAAGCCGTCACCATCGAGTTCGAGCGTGAGATCACCGCCGAACAGGCGCAGGACATCCTGCGCGAGGCGCCCGGCATCATGCTGGTCGATAAGCGCGAGGACGAAGGCTACATCACCCCGGTGGAAAGCGTGGGCGATGGCGCGACCTATATCAGCCGCGTGCGCGAGGATCCGACCGTCGAGAACGGCCTCAACCTGTGGTGCGTCTCCGACAACCTGCGCAAGGGTGCCGCGCTCAACGCGGTGCAGATTGCCGAACTGCTGGGCCGCCGCCACCTCAAGAAGGGCTAGGCGATGCTCGGCCCCGATCCCGAACAGCAGCGCCGCATGGCGGGCGAGATGGATCGCTCGATCGAGCAGATAGAGCGCGAGACGTCCGCTTTCTTCGTGCGGCTGGTGGGGCGCTGGGCGGTGCGCTGGGCAGTTGTCTTCGCAGTGATCTTCCTGCTGACGCAGAGCGTCGACTGGCTCGACTGGCTGTGGTGGATCGCTGTGCCAATAGCGGTCATCTTGCTGGCCGCTCCGCTGCTGCTGCGCCGGTTCCTCACGAACCGGCTGGAGCGGGTGCGCGGGCAGATGGGCGGGATGGGAGAAACCATCGACGGTTCCTGGCATGAGGCATCGGGCGCTGCCCGCTACGATACGCCGCGCGACGCGGGCGGAGAGCCTGCCGGGGTCATCATAGACCAGCGGGCCTCCGAGACGACATCCGACGACAAAGACGACAGCTTGTGAAGCACGCGGAGCTGGGGCAGTGTCCGGGTTGGTTCCAGCTCCAGGAGAGTGACATGAAGGCGCGTTTCGGATTTGCTTTTGCTGGCGTAGCAGCTCTGGCCCTGGCGGCGTGCCAGCAGTCCAACGAGGCCTCGCAGCCACCCGAGCCTGTGACCGAAGACCAGATCGCAGCGCAGACGCCCAATGCGCCCAGCGACCGCCCGATCAACCTGATTGCAGACGGTCTCGTGATCGCCGCGCCTGAGGCAGGCGGTGATGCGACGATACTGAATTTCGGCGACAAACAGGAAATCGTCGTGGAAGAGCTCACGATGATCTTTGGCGGCCCCCAGTTCGGCACCAACGAAGAGTGCGGAGCCGGGCCGATGGAATACGCCAACTACGACAAGTTCGTCGCGCACTTCCAGGACGACCGCTTTGTCGGGTGGATGGTCAATGGGCCGAGCGATCGGGCCAATTTCACCGGACCGGATGGCGTCAAGCTGGGCATGTCGGCGGCAGACCTGCGCAAGCTGCCGACTTTCGAGGCGTTAACGGACAGCACCCTGGGCGAGGAATTCATGATCGGCGATGGCCAGCTGGCCATCTCAGGCCTGATCGAGGATAATCAGGTTTCGGTGTTGTGGGGCGGGGAAACCTGCAACTTCCGCTGAGCGAGACTAGCGCGGCCCCGCGCTTGGCGATGCCTTGCGCATGAGGAAGACCAGCGGAATGGCGGCCAGAGCCATCCACATCATCAGGTAGAAATCGTCGATATAGGCGATCATCGCGGCCTGCCGATTGACCTCCGCATCGATCATGGAAAGGACCGCCTCGCCCGCGGCCTGATAGCGATCGACCATCGAGATATCGACCGCGTTGACCGTAGCCGAAGTGACGTGGCTGCCGATATCCGAATGGGCGGTCTGGATGTTCTTGGCGAGCAACACGGTCGTCACCGAGATCCCCGCCGAGGCGCCGATAGACCGCACGAGGTTGAGCAAGCTCGACCCGTCGGTCCGCAGCCGCCCGGGCAGGGTCGAGAAGGCGGTGACGTTGAGCGGGATGAATACCAGCCCCAGGCCGAGGCCCTGGACCAGTCCGGTCGTAATGAAATGCCACTCGTCTGCCGCGAGCGACCAGCCCGCCATCATCCACTGCGAATAGGCCGCGATCGCAAAGCCGGTTCCCACGATGATCCGCGAGTCGAACCCGCGACGCATCAGCAGGCCGGATAACTGCATGCTCAGCATCACACCCACCCCGCGCGGCATCAGCACGATGCCCGTATCGATCACGCCGTAGCCGAACAGGCGCTGCAGCATCGGCGGGAGCAGGGCCATGTTGGCGAACATGACGACCCCGATGACCAGCATGAAGATGAGCGCGATCACAAAATTGCGGTCCGCGAAGATGGCCGTGTCGAACAGCGGTTCGCGCCCGGTCGCGAAGTGGATCACGGCGATCCAGGCGGCGCTTCCCATCAGAATGGCGTACAGCCATATTTCGGCCGACTGGAACCAGTCGAGCTGCGACCCGCGGTCGAGCAGCAGCTGGAGCGACGCGAGCGCGATCCCCAGCATCAGGAACCCGAACAGGTCGAACTTGCGTGCCCTCGCCTCGCGGTGCGGCAGCTCAAGCAACAGGACCGCCAGAGCCACCGCCCCGACGGGCAGGTTGACGTAGAACACCCAGCGCCAGTTCACGCTCTCGGTCAGCCATCCGCCAAGAATGGGCCCGAGGATCGGCCCGATCATGATGCCGAGCCCCCAGATCGCCATCACCTGCGGGTGGCGGCTGGGCTTCGAAGTATCGAGCATGAAGCTTTGGCTGAGCGGCGGGATGAACGCCCCGCTGACGCCCTGCAGGGCGCGGAACAGCACCATCTCGCCGAGGTTCTGCGCCATCCCGCACATCATCGAGGCAAGAATGAATCCCACGACCGAGAAGATGAAGAGACGTTTGGCGCCGACGCGGTCGCTCAGCCAGCCGGTCGCAGGCATCGCGACCGCGCTGGCGATGATGTAGCTGGTCAGCACCCAGGTCACGCTCTCGGCGGTCGCGCCGAGGCTGCTCTGCATATGCGGGATCGCAACGTTGGCGATCGTCGTGTCGAGCACCTGGATCAGCGATGCGGCCATGATCCCGACCATCAGCAATGGCTGATTGCGGGCTACCAGTGCCGGCTGGTCGTCGGCCGGTGCGGCACCGGCGGCGGGTGAGGCAGGGCGGGCGGCGGTGGCCATGGCCTTAGCGGTCGTCTGTGAAGACGGTCACTTCGGCGGAAAGACCGGCGATGAGCCGACGCGGGCTCTTGCTCGTGATGCGGATCTTCACCGGCACGCGCTGCGTCACCTTGACCCAGTTGCCGGTCGCGTTCTGCGCAGGGAGGACGGAGAATTCCGAACCCGTGCCGGCGCCAATGGTCTCTACCCGTCCTTTCAGGACGAGGCCGGGATACGCATCGAGCTTGATTTCGGCGCGCTGCCCCACCTGCATGTCGTCGAGGTCGGTTTCTTTGAAATTGGCCTCCACGTAGGAACTGCCATCCTCGACCAGCGTCAGCACCGGCAGCCCCTGGACCGCCTGCTGGCCGACCTGAAGGCGATCGGCCTGAGTCACGGTGCCGGCGACGGGCGCGCGCACCTCAGTCCGGGTCAGGTTGAGCTGCGCGCCCGCCTTCTTCGCTTCGCCCGCCGCGATAGCCGGGTTCTGCCCCGGCACCGCCGCGCCGTCCGCCAGCTTGGCCTGCGCCGCCGCCTGCCGGGCGAGGGCGAGGCGCAGCGCTTCGCGCGCCTGGTTGACCTGATGCTGTGCCGCGTCGTGCTCTGTCTTGGTCAGGAAGCCGCGCTTGTACAGCTCGTCCTTGCGCGCGAAGTTCGCCTCGGCAAAGGCGATGTCTTCCTTTGCAGCGGAGATGGACGCGCCCGAAAGGTCTGCGTCGCTGCCCAGCGCGGTCCGGCTGGCCTGCGCCTGCGCAATGGCGGCGTTGGCCTCGGCAATCTGGACCCGATACGGCTGCTCGTCGATGCGGAACAGCAGCTGGCCCTTGGTCACCTTGTCGCCGTCACCCACCAGCACCTTGACGATCTGACCGGCGACTTCGGACGAGATCGCCACGCGATCCTGCTGGATGTAGGCGTTGTCCGTCGACACCTTGCCCTGCAGGCTCGACCAGTAGGCGAACGCACCGGCGATCAGCAGCAGCGGCACCAGCGCCATCAGCGCAATGCGGCGCCAGCGCCGCTTTTTGGGTGCAGGCGCAGGAGTCTCATCGCTGGCGGGAGCATCGGTTGCGATTTCGGGATCGGCCTCAGCCATGGGGGTGTCCTTGGGATTTGGGGTCGGCAGAGAGATTGTCGGTGACATGGTGGAGTATGCGGGAAAACTCCGCCTGCTCGTTGTCGTTCAGGCCTGAGACCATCTGATCGAGCATTCCGGCGAGGGCATCGCGAATGCGGGCAGCCTCGTTTTCCGCCTTGGGCGTTAGATACAGCAATCGGGCGCGGCGGTCGGACGGGTCGTTGCGTCGTTCGACAAGCCCGGCCTCTTCCATCCGGTCTACCATCCGGCACAGCGTGATCGGTTCGACTTCCAGCCGCTCGGCATGGAAAGCCTGGTTTTCACCCGGCGATCTTTCGAGTGCGAGCAGAAGCCGCGCCTGCGGTCCGGTCATGCCGGTTGTGCGCACACGCTCGTCGAATGCGCGGCGCAGAAGGCGCGCGTTATCGACCATCAGCCAGCCAAGATTCTTATCCATCGCGGCGCATATAATAAGGCTACTTATAAATGCAATGATTGCCGATGGTCTGCCGTTTGATATGCGATGGTCGCGAGACCGATGCGATGGGGAAAGAGATGAGCAGCAAGGTGAGCAAAACCGGCGGATGCCAGTGCGGCCGGGTCCGCTACTCCGCACAGGTCGACACTTCGAATGCCTATCTTTGTCACTGCCGCATGTGCCAGCGTGCGACGGGCGGTGTTTCGATTGCCTTCATCGGCCTGCCGAAATCGGACATGACCTGGGAGAGCGAGCCAGACTGGTATGCCAGTTCACCTTTCGCCAAGCGCCCCTTTTGCCGGGAGTGCGGCACGCCGCTCGGCTTCGCGTTCGACGAGGGTGAGAATATGGATATCACCGTCGGTAGCCTGGACGAGCCCTACGGCATCGAACCACACTGGCATTTCGCATCCGAAAAGATCCACGAGAGCTGGATCGATACGTCCGGCTTGCCCCGCAAACGCCTGTCCGAGCATGTCGCTCTGAGCAACAGATGGATCGAAGCAACAGGATCGGTGCCCGAATGACGAGCGAGAAATTTTGCAGTTTCGACGGCACGAAACTGGCGCTGCATCGTGTGGGCGAGGGCAGGCCGCTGGTGCTGCTGCACGGGCTGTTCTCCAGCGCGCAGATGAACTGGATCAAGTGGAGCCATGCCGAACGGATTGCCGAGCAGGGTTACGAGGTCCTGATGCTCGATTTCCGCGTGCACGGGCAGAGCGAGGCTCCGCATGATCCGGCCTGCTATCCGGCGGGCGTGCTGATCAAGGATGTCGTCGCGCTGGTCGAGCATCTCGGGCTGACCGACTACGACCTGGCCGGCTTCTCGCTGGGTGCGCGTACTTCGATCCACGGTGTGGCCACGGGCAAGCTGCGCCCTAAGCGGCTGATCCTCGGCGGGATGGGCGTCGATGGCCTATCCGAGTGGGAAAAGCGGGCGGCGTTCTTCATCAGGGTCATCGAAGAGTTCGATGCGATCCCGAAGGGCGATCCGGCCTATTTCTCGATGCAGTTCCTCAAATCGCAGAAGGTCGACCGGGTCGCCGCGCGGCTGCTGCTCGATACGATGGAAGACCTCTCGCTGGCCGAGCTTGCCAACATCACCTGCCCCACGCTGGTGGTTTGCGGGGACGAAGACCGCGACAACGGATCGGCACACGAGCTCGCAGAGATGCTTCCCGATGCCACCTATGTCGAGGTGCCGGGTACCCACATGACCAGTGTCACCAAGCCCGATCTGGGCCGTGCGATGGCACAGTGGCTTGGCCCGGCAGAGCGCTGACGCCCCCGCTTGCTATTACACCGCGCGAAGGTAGTTTTGCGCGCAATGACAAATATTACGACAGGATGCCGCCCATGAAACTCCTTTCCGTTTCGCTCGCCGCGCTCGCCGCTGCGACTCTCGCCACGCCCGCGCTGGCCGACGACCACGGCGCACAGAACGAGCAGGCCGAAGAGCAATACCCGATGACGCCGCAGGGTGCAGCGGACTGGGTTGCGATGGTCGAGAAGGATCTGTTCGATTACACGGCGTGGTCGAGCCAGGTCTATTGGGTCAACGCGACCTACATCACGCACGATACAGATGCGCTGGCCGCTCAGGCCGGTGCCGAGGGGACCGAGAAGTCGGTCAAATACGCGCTCGAAGCGGCTAAATATGCCGAGGTCGAAGGACTGGACCCGGAGGTTGCGCGCAAACTCGCTATCCTGCGCAACGGCATCGTCCTGCCAGCACCCACCACCGAAGGCGCGGCGACCGAGCTGAACGAGATCGCGACCAGCCTCAACAGCCAGTACGGCAAGGGGAAGGGCACGCTCAACGGCGAGGAAATCAGCGGTTCGGACATCGAGGCCGAGATGGGCAATCTCGAACGCACGCCCGCCGAACTCGCTGAGATGTGGGCCAGCTGGCACACCAATGTCGGCGCGCCGATGAAGGAAGACTACGCCCGCATGGTCGAGATCGCCAATCAGGGCGCGGTCGAGCTGGGGTTCGACAATGTCGGCACCATGTGGCGTTCGGGGTACGACATGCCGCCGGAGGAATTCTCCGGCGAGCTGGAGCGGATGTGGCAGGAAGTCGCGCCGCTCTACCAGGCGCTGCACACCTATGTGCGGACCAAGCTGAACGAAAAATATGGCGACGATATCCAGCCTGCGAGCGGCCCGATCCGCGCCGATCTGCTCGGCAACATGTGGGCTCAGGAATGGGGCAACATCTACCCGCTGGTCGCGCCCGAGGGTGCGGGTGATCTGGGCTACGATATCGGCGAACTGCTGGAAGAACAGGGTAAGGGCCCGCTCGACATGGTGAAAATCGGGGAGGGGTTTTACTCCTCGCTCGGTTTCGAACCGCTGCCCGAGACGTTCTGGGAACGCAGCATGTTTACCAAGCCCGCCGACCGCGAAGTGGTGTGCCATGCGTCGGCTTGGGACGTCGACAACAAGGACGATATCCGCATCAAGATGTGCATCAAGGTGAATGCGGACGACTTCGTCACCATCCACCACGAACTGGGGCACAACTACTACCAGCGCGCTTATAACGAGCAGCCGTTCCTCTATCTCAACGGTGCGAACGACGGCTTCCACGAGGCGATCGGCGATTTCATCGCGCTGTCGATCACGCCCGAATACCTCGTCCAGATCGGCCTGCTCGATCGCAAGGACGTGCCGAGTGCGGACAAGGATATCGGCCTGCTGCTGCGCCAGGCGATGGACAAGGTCGCGTTCCTGCCCTTCGGCTTGCTGGTCGACAAGTGGCGCTGGGGCGTGTTCGACGGGTCGATCACTCCGACGGATTACAACACCGCGTGGCACGATCTGAAGCGCGAGTACCAGGGTATCACCCCGCCGGTGGATCGCCCCGACGACGCGTTCGATCCGGGCGCGAAATATCACATTCCGGGCAATACGCCCTACACCCGCTACTTCCTCGCGCGGATTCTGCAGTTCCAGTTCTACAAGGCTGCGTGCGATCAGGCAGGCTGGAAGGGGCCGCTGCATCGCTGTTCTTTCTACGGGAACAAGGAAGTGGGCGAGAAGCTGAACGCAATGCTCGAAATGGGCGCAAGCAAACCGTGGCCCGATGCGTTGGAAGCCTTCACCGGCAGCCGCGAGATGAGCGGCAAGGCTATGATGGAATACTTCGCCCCGCTCAAAAAATGGCTCGACGAGCAGAACAAGGGCAAGCAGAGCGGATGGTGATGCGGGAGCCGGGCGGGCGTCGACTGGCATGATCACCGTCGGATGGCGCGAGCTGGTCGACCTGCCCGAGCTCGGTCTGCATCGCGTACCCGCGAAAATAGACAGCGGCGCGCGCACCAGCTCGCTGCACGGCATCGTGGTCGACGAGTTCAAGCGTGACGGCGAGAAGTTCGTCCGCTTCGAGGTGTTCTTCCCCGGCAGCAAGGTGATGCAGGTGTGCGAGGCGGTGCATGTCGACGTGCGCGGCATCACCAGCTCGAATGGAGAGACCCAGCTGCGCTACGTCATCAAGACGCCACTGCAGCTGGGGAACCATACTTTTCGCGCGGAGATAAGTCTCGCAGATCGTAGCGACATGAAGTTCCCAATGCTGATAGGGCGAAGCGCCCTGCGACGAAAATTCCTCGTCGATTCGGGTAATTCCTGGCTCCAGTCCCCCGGCCGGGAACCCGTAAAAGGCCACAAGCCATGAGGATCAGGCCATGAAGATCGCGCTGCTTGCCCGAAACCCCAATCTCTATTCGCACAAACGGCTGATCGAGGCCGCCGAGGCGCGCGGCCACCAGATCGACTGGCTCAACACGCTGCGCTGCACGGTGCATATCGCCAGCCACAAGCCCGAAGTCTATTACGACAGCGAGCCCTGCATCGGGTACGACGCGGTGATCCCGCGCATTGGGGCCTCGATCACCAATTACGGCCTCGCGATCCTGCGGCAGTTCGAAATGCGCGGCTGCTGGCCGCTCAACGAAAGCGTCGCCATCGGGCGCAGCCGCGACAAGCTCAGATCCTTGCAGATCCTCGCCAAGCACGGCCTCGGCCTGCCGCTGACCGCCTATGCCAACGACCCGAAGAAGGCGGAGGAGATCATCCGTGCAGTCAAAGGGCCACCGGTGGTGATCAAGTTGCTCGAAGGCACGCAGGGCATCGGCGTGGTTCTGGCGGACTCGATGTCCTCGGCCAAGTCCGTGATCGAGGCGTTCCGCGGCGCGAACGTGAACATCCTGGTGCAGGAATTCATCAAGGAAGCCGGCGGCACCGATATCCGTGCGCTGGTAATCGGCGGCAAGGTCGTCGCCGCGATGAAGCGAACCGGCGCGGCGGACGATTTCCGTTCCAACCTGCACCGCGGCGGCAGCGCCCAGCTGATCAAGATCACGCCCGAGGAACGCAGCACCGCCGTGCGCGCGGCCAAGCGCATGGGACTGAACGTGTGCGGTGTGGACATGCTGCGGAGCAACCACGGCCCGGTGATTATGGAGGTCAATTCATCACCCGGCCTCGAGGGGATCGAACATGCGACGGGCAAGGACATTGCCGGTCAGATCATCGAATTCATCGAAAAGAGCGCGAAGATCGGTGCGACCAAGACGAAGGGTGCGGGGTAGTCCGCCAGGCTATCCGGCGAGCAGTATGTTGGGCGGGTCGCCGCCTGCGCCTAAATCGAAAAAGGCCGCTGCCCACCTTGGTGGGAGCGGCCTTTTGCTTAGCTCGGTATGAGGCCGAAGCTTACTCGCCTGCGGGCGTCTCTTCGTCACCCTCGGGCGCAGTCGCTTCGATCAGCGCTTCGCGGGTGGTTTCGCCTTCTGGAGTGCTCACGCCGTCTTCCAGCAGCTCGGCGGGAATTTCGCCGGGCTCGATGTTCGGGTCGATCTTGTTCTCGGAAGCCGCTTCCTCGATTTCCCGCTGTTCGTCTTCGAACATCTGGGCGAGGACGTCGACGCCCTGGCTCTGCAGTTCGGCTTCGTCGTCCGAACGGGCGACGTTGGCCTTCACGGTCACGTGCACTTCGGGGTGCAGCGCAACGGTGACGTCGTGCATGCCGATCGTCTTGATGGGGCTGCCCATCACGACCTGCTTCTTGTCGACTTCATGGCCCTGGGCTTCGAGGCCCGCCACGATGTCGCGCACGTTGACCGAACCGTACAGCTGGCCGGCGTTCGACGAAGCGCGGATCAGGACGATTTCCGCACCGGCGATCTTCTCGCCAGCCTTCTCGGCTTCGCCGCGACGTTCCGCGTTTTCCTTTTCCAGGCGTTCGCGGTTCGCTTCGAAGACCTTCTTGTTCGCGGCGTTGGCGCGCAGCGCCTTCTTCTGCGGCAGCAGGAAATTGCGTGCGTAACCGTCTTTCACGGTCACGACATCGCCGATGCTGCCCAGATTGCCGATACGTTCGAGGAGGATGATATCCATGATGCTAGCTCCTCTTACTTCACGACGTAGGGAAGAAGGCCGATGTGGCGTGCGCGCTTGATCGCCTTGGCGAGTTCACGCTGCTTCTTCGCGCTGACGGCGGTGATGCGGCTGGGCACGATCTTGCCACGTTCGGACATGAAGCCCTGCAGCAGACGTACGTCCTTGTAGTCGATGACCGGAGCATTCTTGCCCGAGAACGGGCAGGTCTTGCGGCGGCGGAAAAACGGGCGGGCCATTAGTCGTCTCCCCGATCGGAGCGCTCGCGGCGCTTCTTGGAATCACGTTCGTTCTTGCGCATCATCGCCGAGGGGCCTTCCTCGTGTTCGTCCACGCGGATGGTCATGTAGCGGATGACGTCTTCGTTGATGCGGGTCTGCCGTTCGAGTTCGGCGACCATCGCACCGGGGCCTTCGATGTTCAGCAGAACGAAGTGGGCCTTGCGGTTGCGGTCGATCTTGTAGGCGAGGTTCTTCAGACCCCAGGTCTCCGTCTTGGTGACCTTGCCTTCGTTCGACTCGATAATCTCGGTGGCTTGCGCGGCCAGAGCGTCGACTTGCGACTGGCTCAAATCCTGGCGCGCAAGGAATACATGCTCGTACAGAGCCATGCCTTTTCCTTTCACATTGCTGCCGATCGCTGGCTTGTCCGCGCGGATCGCGGGGCCCCTCCGGCTTTCTTGGTTTCCCCACTGCGGGCCGTCACCCACAG